>NZ_JBEUKS010000004.1:366387-596745 GCF_042510965.1 Streptacidiphilus jeojiensis | reverse complement strand
GGCGCCGTTGGCGGAGCGGAGTCCGCCGCGGGCGCGCCCCCCGCCGCGGGGACGCTGCGCGGCACCGGCCAGGCCCCGCGCGGCGCGCCGCCCCCCTGCACCGGTGCCGCTGCGGGCTGCTGGGCAGGCGCGGGAGCGGAAGCAGAAGCCGAAGCGGGAGCCGACGGTGCAGGCGCTGCGGCCTGCGCCGGCGCAGCAGGTGCCTGCTGCTGCAGCGGCTGATGCCTAACCGGCGCCGCCTCCAGCACCGGCGCCGGGGCGGACGCGATCGTCACCGGCGGAGCCGTCACCTCGTGCCCACCCGCGAAGGCCCCACGCCGCTCCAGCCGGTCCAACCGGGCCTGGGTGGACCGCTCGTCGTCGTAGGCACCGGGCAGCATCACCCGGGCGCAGATCAGTTCGAGCTGCAACCGGGGCGATGTCGCCCCCCGCATCTCGGTCAGTCCGGTGTTCACGATGTCGGCGGCACGGCTGAGCTCGGCGGGGCCGAACTTCGCGGCCTGCTGCTCCATCAGCGCGATCCGGTCGGCGGGCGCGTCGATGATGCCCTTCTCCCCCGCGTCCGGCACGGCGGAGAGGATCACCAGGTCACGCAGCCGCTCCAGCAGGTCGGCGACGAAGCGGCGCGGGTCGTGGCCGCCCTCGATGACCCGGTCCACGATGCCGAACACCGTCGCGCCGTCCTGCGCGGCGAAGGCGTCCACCACCTCGTCCAGCAGCCCGGCGTCGGTGTAGCCGAGCAGCGAGGTCGCCATGGCGTAGGTCACACCCTGGTCAGCGGCGCCGGCCAGCAGTTGGTCCATCACGGACATCGAGTCGCGCACCGAGCCGGCGCCGGCGCGGACCACCAGCGGGTACACGGTGTCCTCGACCCGGATCTCCTCCCGGCCGCAGACCTCGGCCAGGTAGTCGCGCAGGGTCCCCGGCGGAACCAGCCGAAAGGGGTAGTGGTGGGTCCGCGAGCGGATCGTCCCGATGACCTTCTCGGGCTCGGTGGTGGCGAAGATGAACTTGAGGTGCTCCGGCGGCTCCTCCACCACCTTCAGCAGCGCGTTGAAGCCGGCCGTCGAGACCATGTGGGCCTCGTCGATGATGTAGATCTTGTAGCGGCTGGAGGCGGGCGCGAAGAACGCCTTCTCCCGCAGGTCACGGGTGTCGTCGACACCACCGTGTGAGGCGGCGTCGATCTCGATGACGTCGATCGACCCGGGCCCGCCGCGGGCCAGGTCAGTACAGGACTGGCACACCCCGCACGGGGTGGGCGTCGGCCCCTGCTCGCAGTTCAGACAGCGCGCGAGAATGCGCGCACTGGTCGTCTTGCCGCAGCCGCGGGGACCGCTGAACAGGTACGCGTGATTGACCCGGTTGTTGCGCAGCGCCTGCTGGAGCGGACCGGTGACGTGCTCCTGACCGATGACCTCGGCGAAGGTCTCGGGGCGATAGCGGCGATAGAGAGCGAGCGACACGTCACTGACCATAACGGTCCCCACTGACATACGGACGCCATCCGTCCCAGCGGGGGCACCCGTGCGCAGCCCCGGGGAACGACAGGACCCCCCGTGCACCCGCCAGAGCCCACTTACCCTTGCTGCCTTCCGGCCCTGGGGGGGTTCAGCGAGATAGCGCCACACGAGGGGCTGACCAACAGCCTAGCGGATCCCCACCCCACCCCGTGACCACCCCCTCCCCCGCCACCCCCCACGACCGATCCCCAGGTCAGCCCAGCGAAACGTGTGCACGAGCACCCCCAAACATCTAGTAAGCTCTCCCACGGAGGATTCGCCTAGTGGCCTAGGGCGCACGCTTGGAAAGCGTGTTGGGGGCAACCCCTCACGAGTTCGAATCTCGTATCCTCCGCAGGTCAGATGGCCCGCACCGTTCGTCGGTGCGGGCCATCTGCGTTTTCGTCTCAATTTCCTTCTCGCCGGCCCGCATTGGACCTGCTCGGACCGTGCATCAGAGCGGAAGGTCGTCGGGCAGGAGCCGGAACGCCTTGTGGCGGCTGAGAGGGCGCAGGGCGCGGAAGTCACGGCGGTCGAGAGTGAGGACGGCATCGGTGTCGTAGTCGGATGCCAGGGCGACGTTCACGGCGTCGGCGAGGTCGAGGTTGAGCGCGGCGTGACGGGCCCGCACGGACTGGGCGGCGCCGAGATGGTCCTCGGTGATCTCAGGGACGACGACGCGGCCTCTCCCCATCCAGCGTCGAATGTCGTCGACAGCGCTGATCGCCGCTTCGCGGCCGAGCTCACGGGTGGCCACGTGATCGACCTCAGCGAGCAGGAGTGGAGACATGACGAGGAGCCCGGCAGCCATGATCGCTTCATTGGCCGAACCGTGCTCGGGATGGGTGGAGTCGAGCGCGGCCAGCAGGCCGGAGGTGTCGGCGACGACAATGATCACGTGGCGGTCCCGGAGTCCGGCCCACGTCGAACGGCATCAGCCACAGCGTTGCGCACATCCTCCTTGGTCGGAGTGCGACCGGAGCCTTCAAAGGTGCGCGAGAACAGCGGCTCGTCCCAGACCCGGTTCGCCATGGCCGCCAGATGGATGCCCTGGCGAATGATCTCGGCCTCGCTTATCCCCCGACGCCGGGCCGCCTCCTTGATGATGGCGAGATCCTCAGGGTCGGCATAGACATTCGTGCGCTTCATGGACATGTACCAAGCCTAGCCCATGTACCAGATTAGCACATGGGCTCAGATCACGCGGTGAGGGCCTGCGAGTTCGGCCGGGTTCGAAGCAGCTTCTCACTCTGGTCTGTACCAATCTGGGTGAGTGGTCTTGACCAATCCGTTCACCGGCCGTACAAAGTGAGTCACCTTGTCGGTCCACTGACAAGGTGCGATGTGCGATCGCCAAGCTCCTCTCCCCCTTGGAGGGTTCATGCGGGTCGGAAGACGGATTCTTCACTCAGCACTCATAGCCGGTTCGGCCTTCGGGCTGGCGATCGGTGGATCGGTCATCGCGGTGGTCTCGGCGCCCGCCGCGCAGGCGGCGGTCACCTGCGCGACGGCGTGGAGCTCCTCCACCGTCTACACCGCCGGCCAGCAGGCCAGCGAGAACGGGGTCGAGTACACCGCCAACTACTGGACCCAGGGCAACGATCCGGCCACCAACAACGGTGGTACCGGTTCCGGGCAGCCGTGGACGTCCAACGGCGCGTGTACCGGCGGATCGACCGGGGGCGGCGGAGGAGGCGGGGGGACCGGTACCGGCACGGGCTCGGTGAGCGGTCTGCTCTTCAGCCCGTACAAGGACGTCACCATCAACATGAACTGGAACACCTACCAGATGCAGTCGGCCGCGTCCGGCTCCGTGCTGCCGGTAGTGGGTTCCGGGAGCCTGGTGTCGCAGTACGTCCCGAAGCTGCCCGCGCTCACGCTCGCGTTCGCCACCGGCGCCTGCGGCAGCGAGACCTGGGGAGGTGTCTCGGGTGCCAACTTCGCCACGGAGAACGTGGCCCAACTCCACACCGCCAACCTGAACTACGTCGTCTCGACCGGCGGTGCGGCAGGGTCCTTCACCTGTGCCTCGACGGCCGGCATGGATTCCTTCATCGCCCGCTACGCGAGCACGAACCTGGTCGGCATCGACTTCGACATCGAGGGCGGCCAGAGCCAGTCGGACATCCAGAACCTGGTCGCCGCCGCGGCGGGGGCGCAGGCGCAGTACCCGAAGCTGCAGTTCTCCTTCACGCTCGCCACGCTGGGCGCATCCGACGGGAGCTACGGCGGGGTGAACTCGCTCGGCAGCGAGGTCGTCCAGGCGGTGAAGGGCTCCAGCCTGACGAACTACGTCATCAACCTGATGACCATGGACTACGGCAGCGCGTCCAGCAGCGTGTGCGTCGTCACCTCCGGCAGCTGCGAGATGGCGCAGTCGGCGATCCAGGCGGTGAAGAACCTGGAACACACCTACGGAATCGCGGCGAGCAAGATCGCCGTCACGCCGATGATCGGCATGAACGACGCCACCAGTGAGACCTTCACCACCGCGGACGTGAGCACGCTGTCGTCGTACGCAAGCAGCAACGGCCTGGCCGGGCTGCACTTCTGGTCGCTGGACCGGGACACGCCCTGCTCCTACACGTACGCGTCCCCCACCTGCGACTCCGTCCCCAGCACGTCGCCGCTGGGATACACCAAAGCGTTCCTGAGCGCCCTCGGGTACTGACCAGGAACCAGGGCGGGCCGCGCACGAGCTACCGTGCGCGGCCCGCCGTGCTGTCGCTGAACCGCTGGACCTAGTCCACCCCCGGCAGCGGCCCCGCCCCAGGGAGTGGCTTGAGTTCGGTGAGCCAGCGGGCCGACGGGTCGTAGGCCGCGAAGAAGGGGCGGCCGACCAGGTCGGGGTCGCGGGCCTGGACGTAGTGCAGCACGAAGGCCTGCTGGCCGGCGACCTCGGCGACGCCGTCGACCTGGACCTTGCCCGGGGTGGCCGACATGATCGGCCCGCGTACCGTCCGGGCGAGGCCGGAGACCTGGGCGTACGCGTCCCGGAAGATCTCGTGGGCGCGGGCCAGCGGGACCGCGAAGTAGTCCTGCGGACCGGTGTCGCGCTCGACGAAGAGGTAGTAGGGCACCGCACCCTGGGCGACCAGGCGCCGCCACAGCACCGCCCAGTCCTCGGCCCGGTCGTTGATCCCCCGGATCAGCGGCGCCTGGGCGCGGATCACCGCCCCCGTCCCGCGGATCCGGTCCACCGCCCGCCGGGCCGACTCGGGCTCCAGCTCCCGCGGATGCGAGTAGTGGGCCATGAAGGCGAGCGTGCGCCCGCTGCTCCCGACCCGCTCGAACAGCCGCAGCAGGTCGTCGGCGTCCGGGTCGGTGAGCACACGGTGCGGCCAGTAGGAGAGCGCCTTGGTGCCGATCCGGATCGACTCCAGGTGCGGCACGTCCAGCAGCGGCTCCACATAGCGGGCCAGCACCGCGCTGCTCATGATCAGCGGGTCGCCACCGGTGATCAGGACGCTGGTGACCTCCGGATGGGCCAGCAGGTAGGCGCGCAGGGTGTCCGCGTCGCTACTGGCCATGCGCAGGTCGGGCTCGCCCACGAACTGCGGCCAGCGGAAGCAGTAGGTGCAGTAGGCGTGGCAGGTCTGGCCCTGCTGGGGGAAGAACAGCACCGTCTCGGGGTACTTGTGCTGCATCCCGTGGACCGGCTCGCCGTTCAGCCGCGGGGTGTTCAGCGACAGTTGCTCGCCCGGGTGCGGGTTCAGCCGCATCCTGACCGCGTGCGCGGCGGCCTGCAGTTCGCCGGGCGTGGCGCCCCCGCTCAGCAGCCGGGCGATCCGATTGACGTCCGCGGCCGGGAGCATGTCCGGCTGCGGGAAGACCAGCCGGTAGATCGGGTCGTCCGGGGCCGCGTCCCAGTCGATCAGCTCGTCCACCACATAGGAGTTGGTGCGGAAGGGCAGCACGGTGGCGACCGCACGTGCTCTGAGCTGATCCGCTGGATCGAGCCCGGCGCGGGCGAGCAGCCCGGCCAGTTGCGGCATGGTGACCGCTTTGAAGGTCGGTCCGGTACGGTCGCGCGAGGTCGGCACAGTGGCAACGCTATAGCCCCACTGGCCGCAGCCTCACGAAGACGTCGTCGACCGGCGTTCCGTACTTCTCCTCGAAGTCCGCGCCCAGCGACGCCAGCAGCGACTCGTCCGCGTCGTCCACCAGTTCCAACTCGTAGACCTCGTCGTCCCGTCCGTCGATCTGGGCCCGGGGCGGTCTTGGTCGCCGCCGGGCGAGTTCGACCACGACCCGTTGGTCGCTGATGTAGACGTGGCCGTCCTGGCGCCGGACGTACTCCAGTTGCAGCGCGCTGCGCCCGCCCTCGTCGTGCAGCAGCACCAGACGCTGCGTCATCACCTCCGCCATCGGGCGGGCGTTGGCCCACAGGTCGGCGAAGCGCTCGGCGACGAACGAGCCGAGCGGGGTGGAGACGCGCACCTCCAACTGCTGCCCCTCCCCGGAGAGTCGGTCGACCGGGTAGAAGCTGACCATCATCCGCTCGCCCCAGCGGTAGAGCTGGATCGAGGGGGCCGCTGCGTAGAGCCGCACCTGGAACTGGTCCCGGCGTCCGGCGGGCAGGCCGGCCTGGAGCCGGTGCAGGTCGCGCAGGTTGCGCATGATCTCGCGGCGCACGTCCTCCCGGATCTCGGCGGAGCGCTGCCGGGCGGCGAGCGACTCGGGGTCCAGCAGCAGGACCCGCACCACCGCGCCCCGGCCGACCGCGGCCGTCGCCGCCCGGACGAAGCGGTCCGCGGTGCGGCCGGAGAAGAGGTAGGAGAAGGTGTCGAGCACGAAGACGACGTCGGTGGCCGAGGCGACCTGCTCGCAGAAGGCCGGGTAGTCGAGCCGGATGTGCTCGCGTACCCGTTCCTCCTCGATCCGGGTCAGGAACGGCTGGATGATGAGCACGGTCACGATCGCGCCCAGGAACTCCGGTGCCAGGTTGAGCAGCAGGTTGGCCCGGAAGTCGGGCACGCTCCGGGCGGACCAGACCGCGACCAGGCCGCACACTGCGAGGGCGGCGCAGAGCAGCAGCATCCTGCGGTGCGGACCCCCGTGCCTGGACACTCTTCACCCCCGCCGTCCCCGACGTCCTTGCACACACCCGTGCGAGGCTTCCTACCCGCGCCGACGAGGCGTCATGCGACGGTTTCCAGCCCCGGTGACGTGGCGTCCGACCGCCGTCGTGGCCGGGCACCACATCACCGGAAGCGGCTACGACGCCCTGGCGTGGGGGTAGTCCGGGGAGCGGTGCTGGAAGGCCAGCACCGCTCGGTTCCGGATGGTGCCTTCCTGGATCTCGATGGCACGACGGATGGTCTCGTCCGCCTCCCAGCTGCTGGGGCCGTCGAGGACCGCACGCAGGTAGGGGATCAGCGCTTCGCTGTTCTCCCAGGTGGCGGCGTTCCACAGGTAGGAGGGGCTGTGGTCGACACCGTAGTAGTGCACCTGGTCACCGACGGTGAACATCGGGTCGGTGAAGGTGGTCGGCCGGGCCCAGCTGAAACCCATGCCCTCGTCGCAGGAGACGTCGATGATCAGGGTTCCCGGCGCCAGCATCGCCAGATCCTCGTCGATCAGGAACGTCAGCGGCGCGCCGGTGTCCTGCAGGACGCAGTTGACGATGATGTCGTGCCCGGCGAGGAAGTCCGCCAGCGGTACCCGGCCCTCCTCGGTGAGGGCGTGGCTGCGGCGCGGGTCGGCGGTGTCGTCCGCCACGTCATGGTCGAACTGGACGATGCGCGCCGAGTGGATCGGTGAGCTGACCGCGGTGACACCGCGCGCGGTGAGCACGTCCACGTCGTGCACACCCAGCGAGTTCAGCGCCGTCACGGCCCCCCGGGCCGTCGCGCCGAAGCCGATCACGACCGCGCGCAGCCGACGGCCGTAGTCGCCGGTCGAGCCCCGTAGCTGCAGGGCGTGCAGCACCGAGGAGTACCCGGCCAGCTCGTTGTTCTTGTGGAAGACATGCAGGTTGAACGAACCGTCCGTGGTCCAGTGGTTCATCGCCTCGAAGGCGATGAGCGTCAGCCGGCGGTCGATGGCCGTCTGGGTGACCTTCTCGTCCTGGACGCAGTGCGGCCAGCCCCACAGGACTTGCCCGTCCCGCAGTTCGGCGACGTCCTCCAGCATCGGTTTGGCCAACAGAATGACCTCGCACCGCTCGATGAGCTGCGCCCGTGGCAGGAACCCGGCGACCAGGGGTGCCAGCTGCTCGTCGGAGACCCCGAAGTACTCGCCGTATCCCTGCTCAAGGTGGATATGTGCCCGGAGATCGACGTCGATCCGCTCGAAATGCGCGGGGTGGATCGGCAGTCGGTGCTCGTTCTCCTTGCGTGACTGCGCCATGATTCCGAGATTGAGTCGGTGCAAAACTGCCCCTTTGATTACCTCCTGTGTAACACGCCGTACCTAATCGCACGCTCCGCGATCAGGCTGGTTGCAGTTCTGCGGCGGCCGCGGCGGTGGGCTGGGACTCCCGGTGCCGGACCGGTCTGGTCACCTGCTTCGCGACGCAGGACGGGATTCCGGCCGTGGCGTCCGCCGCCTGGCGCTGGTAGCTGCTGGGGGGCATGCCGACCAGTTCGGTGAAGCGGGTGCTGAAGGTGCCCAGCGACGAGCAGCCCACCGCGAAGCAGACGTCGGTGACACTGAGGTCGCCACGGCGCAGCAGCGCCATCGCCCGCTCGATCCGACGCGTCATCAGATAGCTGTACGGCGACTCCCCGTAGGCCGACCGGAACTGACGGCTGAGATGCCCCGCCGACATGAACGCGCCGCGGGCCAGCGCCTCGACGTCCAGCGGCTGCGCGTACTCCCGGTCGATCCGGTCACGGACCCGGCGCAGCCGCGCCAGGTCCTCCAGGTGCTGCGCCGCCGTGCGTGCGCGCGCCCATCCGGGACGGCACATGAGAGAGCTCCTTCCGGTATCGGGTCAGCGGAGTTCCTGGATGCGGACCAGGTTGCCCGCCGGGTCGCGGAAGGCGCAGTCGCGGATGCCGTACGGCTGCTCGGTCGGTTCCTGGACCACCTCGGCGTCGCCGGCCTGCACCTTCTCGAAGGTGCCGTCGAGGTCCCGGGTGGCCAGCAGGATCCAGCCGTAGGTGCCCTTGGCCATCATCTCGTGGATGGTGCGCCGCTCGTCCTCGGTGACCCCGGGGTCGGCGCCGACCGGCGCCAGCAGGATGGACGTGCTGGGCTGGTCGACGGGGCCGACCGTGATCCAGCGCATCTTGCCCTGGCCGACGTCGCTGCGGACCTCGAAGCCGAGGGTGTCACGGTAGAAGGCCACGGACGCGTCCGGGTCGTCGTGGGGGAGGAAGCTGGTGTGAATGGTGATGTCCATGGCTGTCACGTTAGCCGCGGCCGACGCGCGGCACTTCTCGATTCCTGACCGGTCCGGCCGCCGCGTACCCCCTACCGGAGTAGGGGGTCGGAACAGGACCGTGGTGTGAGGTGGACGAGGGTGTCCTGCTCCTAGCTTTCCGGTCGTCGGCAAGGGGCCGATCGGAGCGTGGAGGAGCAGACCATGGCAGTCATCACCGCACGGAACAGCCGCAGGACTTCCCCGTCGCAGGCCACCCCTGAGCGGTCCGTACGCCGCTTCGGGCGGCGGGTCGGGTACGCCGCGGCGCTGCTGCCGATCGCCGTCGGGACGGTTGCCGCGGTCGCGGTCGGACGGGCGGACCGGGCACGGACCTGGTGGGCGCGGGTCGCCGAGCAGCAGCCGGAACTGACGGAGGGGTCAGGCCCGCGCCCCGGCCCGGTGCGGCTGCTCGCGCACGCGGTGTTGGCCGTGCCGCTGGGGCTGCTGGCGCTGATCCCGGTCGGGATCGAGATCCTCTTCGTGCTGCGCGGCGTCTGCTACGGCCTGGTGGACCACGGCCCCTACGACCACTCGTGGGGCGGTCCGACCGCAGGCGGCGCCTGGCTGGCCCACTTCGGCATCGGGCTGCCCTGTGCGGCCGGCGGGGTGCTGGTGCTGTGGCTGCTGAACCGGCTGCACGCGCGTCTGGCGGGCTGGATGTGGGGACGCCGGGTCGGGTTCGGACCGGTCCTGCTGACGGTGCTGGCCTGCGTCGGCGGGGTGGCCCTGATGACCGCCTGGATCCACCAGCTGTGAGACCCGGTCCGGAGGTATCGTGGCGGACGATGATGATCGACACCGTGCGGGGGCGGCTCGGGGATCTGCCGGGGCTCGTCCGGCGGGCGGTCTGGGACGACCTGGGCCGGCCGGCGGAGGCCGCGCCGGGCGGGAGCCCGGGTCCGGGCAGCCTGGGTCCCGGCAGATGGGGTCCGGGCAGGTGGGGTCCGGGCAGGTGGGGTCCGCGGACACTGTGGGCGCTGGCCGTTCTGGTCCTGGTCAGCGGCACCCTCGATCTCGTCCAGCACTACGACTTCGACTACGCCCCGTCGCTGGCGCTGAGCCTGGCCCGGGCCGCCCCGCTCGCCGTGGCGCTCGGCCGACCGCGCACCGCCTGGTGGACCGAGCTGGCGGCGGTGACCGCGACCGCCGCGCTGACCCGCCCGCACTCGGCCGCCGAGCCGTGGCCGTGGGCGGTGACCTCGCTGCTGTCGCTGGCCCCGGTGTTCATCGCGGTCGGCCTGCGGACCTCGCGCCGCGCCACGGTCGCCATGTGGCTGGAGGTGACCGCGGTCGGCGCCGTGCTCTTCGCGCTGGTGCCGACCGGACACGGCTGGTTGGGGCTGCTCCCCATGGGCGTGCTGCTCGCCGTCGGCGCGCTCACCGCCGACGCCCTGCGCGGACGGAGCGAGGCCCGGACCCGGCTGGCCGCCGCCGAGCAGCTCGGCGAGGCCGAGCAGGCTCGGGCCACCCTGCTGGCCGAGCGGGCCCGGATCGCCCGCGAACTGCACGACGTGGTCGCGCACCACATGTCGCTGATCACGGTCCAGGCCGACAGCGCGCCGTACCGAATCCCGGACGTACCCGCGGCCGCCGCCGAGGAGTTCGCGTCCATCGCCGCCGAGGCGCGACGGTCGCTGACCGAGATGCGACGGCTGCTGCACGTGCTGCGCAGCGAGGACGCGCCGGACGGGGAGAACGCCCCGCAGCCGGGCCTGTCCGACCTCCCCGCGCTGGTCCGGGCCACCCGCCAGGCCGGTGTCGATGCCCGCCTGGTGCTGGCCGAGGGGCTGCCGGACGACGCCGAACTACCGGCCCTGGTACGGCTTTCCGTCTACCGGATCGTCCAGGAGGCGCTGAGCAATGTGGTGCGGCACGCGCCCGGGGCAGACGCCAGGGTCACCGTGGATCGGGGCACCACAGACCGGGGCGACGGCGCGGTGCGGATCGAGGTGGTCGACTCCGGTGCCACCGGTGCCGCGCCCCCATTGGAGCCGCGGGCCGGCGGCCACGGCCTGGTCGGGATGCGGGAGCGCGTCGCCGTGCTCGACGGTGAGCTGGACGCCCGGCCGCTCCCCGGCGGCGGCTTCCGGCTGAGCGCCGTCCTTCCGCTGCGTGGACTGCGACAGAGCGAACTGCAAGAAGGCGGACTGCGAGAAGGCGGACTGCGAGAAGGCGGACTGCGAGAGTCAGGAGCACCATGACCGTCAGCGTGCTGGTCGTCGACGACCAGGCCATGATCCGTGCGGGCTTCGGCGCGCTGCTGGCCGCCCAGCCCGACATCGAGGTGGTGGGCGAGGCGGCCGACGGCCGGGAGTGCCTGGAGCTCTCCCACCGCCTGCGCCCCGACCTCGTGCTGATGGACGTTCGGATGCCGGTCATGGACGGCCTGGAGGCCACCCGGCAGTTGATGGACCCGCCGCGCGGTGTCGAACACCGGCCCCGGGTGCTGATGCTGACCACCTTCGACATCGACGACTACGTGTACGCCGCCCTGGCCGCCGGCGCCAGCGGCTTCCTGCTCAAGGACGCCCCGCCCGCCGACCTGATCGCCGCGGTCCGGATCGTGGCGGCCGGCGACGCCCTGCTCGCGCCATCGGTCACCCGCCGACTGATCGAGGGCTTCGTCCGCAGCCGCCCGCCCGCGCTCCGGGACGCGACCCGCCTGAACGGGCTGACCCCACGTGAGACCGAGGTGCTCGGCCTGGTCGCCCGCGGCCGGTCGAACAGCGAGATCGCCGGGGACCTGTTCCTGGCCGAACAGACCGTCAAGACGCATGTCAGCCGGATCCTTGACAAACTGTCACTGCGCGACCGGGCCCAGGCCGTGGTCTTCGCCTACGAGAGCGGACTGGTCACCCCCGGTCAGTCCTGACCGGCCGGGACCGGGAGCCCATCAGGCCGGGAGCCCATCAGGCCGGATAGGGCGCCGTCCCGCGCGCCGTGCGGAGCGCTTCGGCCCACCAGACCAGCTGGTCCAGCACGGTCTTGGCGTACCCGGGGGCCGCCGGGTCGAGCGGTCGGCCGTCCTGCCAGGCGGTGAAGTAGTTGGGGAAGGTGAGACCGTCCCGGATGGTCACCGCGTGCAGTTCGGTCAGCACGTTCTCCAGGTGCAGCACCGCGTGCCGGCCGCCGGCCGCGCCGCCGTAGCTGACGAAGGCGACCGGCTTGGCCGTCCACTGGGTGAAGTGCCAGTCGATGGCCGCCTTCAACGACGCCGGATAGCTGTGGTTGTACTCCGGCGTCACCACGACGAACGCGTCCGCCGCGTCCAGGGCCGACGTCAGCGCCGCCATTCCGGCCGGACGGGGGTACGCGTCCCCGGCGTACTTCGGCGACGTCGCGGGCAGCGCCAGCGGGATGTCGATGTCGGCCAGGTCGAGGACCTCCGTCTGGAAGCCGCCGTGGACCTCGGCCTGCTCAGCGACCCACGAGGCCACCGTCGGGCCGAAGCGCCCCTCCCGGACGCTCCCGACGATGATCAGCAGCCTGGGCCGGTCGGAACTGGGCTGGTTCTCCTGCTTGTTCTCGTTCTCCATGCCCACCACCATCGCGCCGCCCCGCGCGGGCAACCAGGCCGTGCCCAGGCTGGCCCCCGCAGGACCATGCTGAGCCCGCCGCGGGCCGCCCGAACCGCCCTATCCTCGGACCATGAGCAGTACGCCGTTGGGGGACTTCATCCGGACCAAGCGCGACAGCATCCAGCCGGAGTCGCTGGGGCTGCCTGAGCGCGGCCGCCGCCGCTCGCCGGGGCTGCGCCGGCTCGACCTCGCCGCACGCGCCGGCGTGAGCGTCGAGTACCTGACCCGGATCGAGCAGGGCCGGGACCGCAATCCCTCGGCAGCGGTGCTGCACGCGATCGCCGACGCCCTCAGCCTCGACGCCTCGGAGCGCAACCACCTGCGCTACCTGGCGAAGATCACCGCCGGCGAGTGCCCCAGCCACACCCGGCCCGCACCCCCGCGCCGGGACGTGCGGCCGTCCGTCCTGGAGACGCTCCGGCTGCTCGAACCGGGCATCGCCATCGTCACCAACCGGCTCGGCGACGTCCTCGCCCGCACCAGCGGCTTCGAGGCGGTGACCGGCGGCACCGGGCTGCTCGACGGCGACGTCCCCAATGTCACCCGCTATGTCTTCACCGATCCCCGCGCCCGTGCGCTCTTCGCGGACTGGGACGACATCGCCGACCAGCAGGCCTTCGACCTGTGGCTCGGTCCGTCCGTGGAGAGTTCGGCCTGGTTCACCGCGGAGCTCGCCTCCGTCGCCGGCCCCGACTTCGCCCGCCGGCTCAACCGTCATGTGGTCCCGCAACGCGGTGTGCTCCGGCTCAACCACCCGGCGGGGCCGGCGCTCCAGTTGCACCGGGAGACGCTGGACCTCCCCACGGACGAGCAGCAGTTGATCGTCTTCCTGCCCGCGGACGAGCAGACGGCCCGGGCCGTCGAGCAACTGCGCCACCGGCCCCTGGGACGGCTCCGGTCCATCTCGTAGCGCCGGGCCTTGTCGGCCGTCGCCTCGGGTTGAGCCTCCGTCAGGGGGTGTGGAGCAGAGGGGTGTTCAGGCGTTCAGGTCCAGCCGGGCCAGCAGCGCCCACAGCACCTCGCGGCCGCGCTCGTCGCGCTGTCCGGTGGCCATCTCGGCCATGGACAGCTCCGCGGACATGGCGACCACCAGGCCTGCGGCCGTGCGCGCGTCGGACCAGCCCATGGCCAGCAGGTCCGGTTCGGCCATGGCGGCGAAGGCGTCGTTGCGGGCGGCGACGTCCGCGGCGACGCCGGGGGTGTTGCGGGCCTCCAGCACCAGTGCCTTGACCCCCAGATTGCTCAGGCAGACCTCGAAGTAGGCGGTCATCCCGGCCTGCATCCGGGCCCGGCCCGGCGGGTGCTGGGCCATGGCCGCGGTCACCGCCCGGCCTGCCTGCTCGTGGAATCGCTGGTGCATCGCGCTCAGGAAGGCGTCGCGGTCCGGGAAGTGCACATAGAAGGTGCCCTTGGCCACCCCCGCCACGGCCACCACCCGGTTGACGCTCATCCCGGAGAGCCCGTGCTCCTCCGCTATCTCAAGGCCCGCGTCCAGCAGCGCGGCTCGGGTTTCCTGGGCCGCAGCGGCACGAGCAGTCATGCCACGAAGGATACGGGTGACCTGGAGCGCAGCGGTCCACCGGTCGACCGGACGACCGGACGACCTGACGACCCGTTGACCGTTCGTCCCGCCCGTGGCTAGAGTGACTGACCGGTCGGTCATTCAACTCCGGAAGCCCGAAAGGCAGTGACGTGATGCGCGCAGCAGTAGTGGCCGAGCTCGGACAGGCGCCCGTGGTCGGTGAGCGGGACGAGCCGCGGCGGGCGCCGGGGTCGGCCCTGGTCCGAGTGGTGGCGGCGACCCTCAACCCGATCGATCTGCTCATCTCCGGCGGCGGCCACCCGGCCGGCCGACCGCAGCCCTCGCACGTCCCCGGGGTCGAGGGCGTGGGCACCGTGGTCGAGAGCGACACCCTGGCACCGGGCACGCGGGTCCGCGTCTCGGTGCCCGGCGGCTTCGTCGACGGCACCCTGGCCGAGTACCTGACCGCCCCCGACGCGGCCTGCCTGCCGGTCCCGGACGCTCTCGACGACGACCTGGCGGCCGCGGTCGGGGTGGTCGGCATCAGTGCCCTGATCGGCCTGCGGGACGAGGCCGCGTTGCGCCCCGGCGAATCGGTGCTGGTGCTCGGTGCGACCGGGGCCTTCGGCCAGGCCTTCGTGCACCTGGCCCGGGTACTGGGCGCCGAATGGGTCATCGCCGCCGGACGCGACGAGGCACGGCTCGCCGCCCTGTCGGACCTCTGCGACGGCACCGTGCTGCTGGACCGCGACCCCGCCGGGTTCGCCGCGGCCCTGGAGAAGGCCGGCGGACCGGTGGACGTGGTGGTCGACCCGCTGTGGGGCCCCTACGTCCAGGCCGCACTGGCCGGGCTTCGCCCGACCGGACGACTGCTCAACGTCGGCCAGGTCGCCGGCGCCGAGGCGGCCGTGGACGCCGGCGCACTGCGGCACTCCAGGCTCAGGGTGCTCGGCCTCAGCGGCGGCACCCTCACCCCGGAGCAGTCCGCCGCCGCCTACGCCGAGGCGGCCGGGTACGCCGCAGCGGGCCGCCTCGACCTGGCCCTGGAGGTCCACCCGCTCGACGACGTCACCGAGGTCTGGGCGGCCCAGGCGGCCTCGCCGGGCCGCAAGCTGGTGCTGCGCCCCTAGCCGCCACCGGGCGTACCGGTTCGACGGGAAGCGGCCGATTCGCGGCGACAGCATCGCGCTCCTGCTGTATCTTTCCGGCGCGCATGCCGTCGCCCGTATCCGCGCCGGGGACCGCCCGGCTCCGGGCACCGGACCACGCCGCCGCAGCGTGGTCCAGGTCAAGGGCCACGGCAGGGCCGCAACACCGGGGCCGGGTGGCCGGGCTCACCCTCCCGGCCGGATTCACCCGAACGGTCCCCGGTACGACCAGCGAAGATGCACTGCATCGCATCAGTGAGATACGTTCGGGCGGTGACCGACGACTACCTCTCCCGTATCGGCAAGCTCGTCCGTGCTGCCCGGACGCACAAGGGCTGGACCCAGACCCAGCTCGCCGTCGCCCTCGGCACCACCCAGAGCGCCGTGGCCCGGATCGAGTCCGGTGGCCAGAACATCGGCCTGGACCTGGTCGCCCGGATCGGCGAAGCACTCGACAGCGAGATCGTCTCGCTGGGCGTCGCGGGCCCGATGAACCTGCGGGTCGTCGGCGGGCGCACGCTGTCCGGCGCGATCGACGTCCGCACCAGCAAGAACGCCTGCGTGGCACTGCTCTGCGCCTCGCTGCTGACCACCGGCCGGACCACGCTGCGCGGCGCGGCCCGGATCGAGGAGGTCTACCGCCTGCTGGAGGTCCTCGCCAGCATCGGGGTGCGGCACCGCTGGATCAACGACGGCACCGACCTGGAGATCACCCCGCCGGCCACCCTGGACCTCTCCGCCATGGACGAGGACGCCGCCCGCCGCACCCGCAGCATCCTGATGTTCCTCGGCCCGCTGCTGCACCGCGCCGACCGCTTCGAGATCCCCTACGCCGGCGGCTGCGACCTGGGCACCCGCACGGTCCAGCCGCACCTGTCGGCGCTGCGCCACTTCGGCCTCCACGTCAGCGCCACCACCGGCACCTACCGGGCCACCGTGGAGCGCGACGTGGAGCCGCAGCGGGCCATCGTGCTGACCGAGCGCGGCGACACCGTGACCGAGAACGTGCTGCTCGCCGCCGCCCGCCACCCCGGCACCACGGTGATCCGCAACGCCAGCGCCAACTACATGGTCCAGGACGTCTGCTTCTTCCTGGAGCGCCTGGGCGTGCACGTCGAGGGCATCGGCACCACCACCCTGATCGTGCACGGCCGCGCCACCATCGACGCCGACGTCGACTACGCCCCCTCCGAGGACCCGGTCGAGGCCATGAGCCTGCTCACCGCGGCGGTGGTCACCAACTCCGAGCTGACCATCCGCCGGGTGCCGATCGAGTTCGTCGAGATCGAGCTCGCCGTCCTGGACGAGATGGGCCTGGACTGCGACCGCAGCCCGGAGTACCCGGCCGACAACGGCCGCACCCGGCTGACCGACCTCACCGTGCACCCCTCCAAGCTGACCGCGCCGGTCGACAAGATCCACCCGATGCCGTTCCCCGGCATCAACATCGACAACCTGCCCTTCTTCGCTGCCATCGCGGCCTGCGCGCACGGTTCGACCCTGGTGCACGACTGGGTCTACGAGAACCGCTCGGTGTACCTGACCGAGCTCAACCGGGTCGGCGCCCACGTCCAGCTGATGGACCCGCACCGGGTGCTGGTCGAGGGCCCCACCCGGTGGCGCGCCGCCGAGATGATGTGCCCGCCGGCACTGCGCCCGGCCATGGTGCTGCTGCTGGCCATGCTGGCCGCCGAGGGGACCTCGGTGCTGCGCAACGTCTACGTCATCAACCGCGGCTACGAGGACCTGGCCGCCCGGCTCAACTCCGTCGGCGCCCAGATCGAGGTCTTCCGCGACATCTGATCCGGCGACACCTGACCCGCCGGCACCTGACCAACCGTCACCCGACTCTGGCGATCCGCCGTCCGCGGCGGGACGCTGGAGCGGACGCGGGCTCGGCGTCCCGCGGTCGTGGGAGGTCGACGGGTGATGGCGGAGCGGGCCCGGGTGCGTGACGGTGGGATCGTCATCATCGCGACCGTGTTCACGGTGATGGCGATCGGGGTCGCCATGCTGATCACCCGCGGGCAGCGGGTCGGTATCGTCGGCGGCCTGCCGGGCCCGACCCCGGCGGCCGTGCCCTCCGCACCGGCCCGGCTGGTGCCGCCCGCAGCCCCCGCGCCGGCCCGCACCGTGGCCGGCTCGTCGGCGGACGCCGTCCCGGCCGGCTTCCTCGGCACCTGGTCGGGGACCCTGGCCGACGCCGACGGATTCCGCGCCTGGGAGGACGCGGTCACCGTACGGCCCGGACCGGTCGGCGGCGCGTCCACCACCGCGCTGGCCCTGGACACCGCCGCGACCGGACCGCAGGCCCCCTGCCCGACGGCCTGGACGCTGCTCAGCGCCGACTCCCACCAGCTCACCTTCCGCAGCAGCCCGCTGCCCGGGAGCCCGGCCGGCTGCCCGACCGGAGCGGCCGAGCAGCTTCTCAGCCGGAACCCCGACGGCACCGTCACCCACTCCTCGGTGGACGCCGCGACCGGGTCACCGACCCTGACCGGTGTGCTGGACCAGGGGCCTTGAACCGACTCCGTCGTCGTTCAGGCCCGCAGACGGGCCAGGACCGAGCCGAGCGCCCGGTGCACCGCCTCCCGGGCCGGCCCGGTGTGGTCGATGGTCTCGAACCCGTGGTGCCCCAGCGGCACGTCCACCACCTCCACGGCGGCGCCGACGTCCTCCGCCGCGGCCAGGAACTCGGCGACCGTGGCCGCGATCCCCGGCTGCTCCAGCTCCACCCGGGTCAGCACGATCGGCAGCCGGCCGGCCCCGCGCACCGTGGCCGCCGGGCGGAACCGGGACTCGGACAGCCCCCAGGCCGGCAGCGGCGCCAGGATCGGATAGCTCGCCGCCACGCACCGCAGCCAGGCCGGCGGCGCCGCCAGCCAGTCCGCCGACAGCAGCCCGCCGCCGGAGAAGAACCACAGCGCGATGCGCTCGCCGTCGACCCGCGGATCGGCCCGCACCAGCTCCACCGCCTCGGCGACGTCCTCGGCGGCCCGCCCGTAGTCGCCGAGGCCGTACAGCCGGTGGTCCAGCGTCACGGCGACCGCCCCCAGAGCCGCGGTCTGCCGGGCGTAGCCGAGGAAGGTCTCCGAGTCCCTTGGCGTGGGCCGCAGTTCGGGGGAGATCGGTCCGCCGTGGACGAACACCACGGCGGGACGGGAGTCGTCGCCGTCGGCGAGGTCACCGGGCAGATGCAGGTCGACCCGGCCGACCCGCTCCCGCGTATGCGCTCCCTCCGGCGGGTCCAGCAGGAAGCGGCCCGACCGGGCCGGGCCATCGGCGGCGGCCGGGGCCAGCCGCCGGCCCTCCCCCGCCGCGGCCCCGAGCAGGACGGCGGCCAGTTCGTCCGGGCAGGAGAGCATCGGCCAGTGGCCGGTGGCGAGTTCGAAGAAGCCCACCCGGGGGTCGGTCAGCCCCTGGAAGCGCGGGTCGCCGAACCACAGCACCGTCTCCACCAGGGCGATGCTGGAACCGTTGGCGGTGCAGAGGATGCCGCTGGTGGGCAGCTTGGCACCGGCCCCGGTGAGCCGGAGCGGCTGGGTCAGCGTGCCCACCGGCTGCGGCGCGGCCAGCCGGGTCAGCCGGTCCAGCGCCTCCTCGGGGACGCCGTCGGTGCTGCCGCGCAGCGCCCACTCCTCCCGGGTCGGCGCCGGCACCCGCCAGCCGGCGCCGCTCTCCCCCGCCTGCCGCAGCATCCGCTCCCGCACCGCCTGGTCCGGCACCAGGTCCAGCACCGACTCCCCGTCCAGCGGCAGACCGGCGTCCAGGTGGACCACCCTGGTGATCCGCTCCGGGCGCCGGTCGGCGGCGCCCAGCACCGCGTGGATGCCGGTGTCATGGCCGACCAGCACCAGGTCCGGGGCGTCCACGTGGTCGATCAGCTGCACCAGGTCCTCGATGTGGGTGTCCAGGTCGGTGCCGGGACCGGCCAGGTGCCGGCGGTCCCCCAGCCCGGTGAGCGTGGCCGGGAACACCTCCGCCCCCGACTCCCGCAACCGGGCGGCGACCTCGCGCCACACCCACCCGCCCACATGGCTGCCCGACACCAGCACCAACGCCGTCATGACTACCTCCTCGGATGTCCCGCTCCCGGGCTCACCGGTACCGTAGGAACTCCCCCTGAGGGAGGTTCAAGCCTTGTCGCCCGACGACCTGTGGAGCATCGGGGAACTCGCCGAACATGCCGGCGTCACCGTCAAGACCGTCCGCTTCTACTCCGACCAGGGCCTGCTCCCCGAGGCCCGCCGCAGCTCCGGGGGCCACCGCCGGTACGGGCCCGAGGCGCTGGAACAGCTCCGGCTGATCCGCTCGCTGCGCAGCCTGGACCTGCCGGTCTCCGAGGTGGGCCGGATCCTGGGCCGGGAGGACGCGGCACGGGAGGACGCCCTGGAGCACGCCGTCGCCGGGCAGCTGCGCGAACTCGGCTCGCAGCTGGCGGCGCTGCGCTGGCGCGAGGCCGCGCTGCGGCTGCTGCGTGACTGCACCGCCGAGGAGCGCGCCGACCGGTTGCGACTGATCGGCGCGGTCGCCGCACCGCCCAGCACCGCACCGCTGGCACGGTTCTGGCGCTTCCTGCTGCCCGCACGGCTCCCGGCCCGGCTGCGCAGCGCGATCATCGACGCGGCGGTGCCGCAGCCGCCGGCCGATCCGTCACCGGCCCAGGTGCTGGCCTTCGCCCGGCTGCACGCCCTCACCACCGGCGTCCGCCTGGACAGCGACCTCTGCCGCCCGGAGTTCCGCTGCGCCCCTGACAAGTACCGCCCGGCCGTGCTCTACGACGGGCTCGGCGAGGCCTACGCCCTGGCCGCCGCCGATCTGCGGGCCGGGCGGTCACCGCAGCAGGGCGGGGCGCTGGACTGCTTCGTGGCCGCGCACGCCGCCGCGGGCGGCACGGCGGACAGCCCCGCCTTCCGGCAGAAGCTGAGCGGCATCCTGGTGCTGTCCGCCGACCCGCTGGTCGACCGGTACTGGCAGCTGGCCGGCGAACTCGTCAGCCCGCCCGCCGGCCCGGCGGAGCCGACCATGGGCTCCGCCCACGACTGGCTCCGCGCCGCGCTGGACGACCAGCTCGCCGGGGCGGGTTGACCTCGACCCCGACGCCCGGTCGGCGGACGACTGTTCTGTTCCGCTGTTCTGTTCCGGTGTTCTGTTCCACCGACGGCTATGCGGAGAAGTCCGGTACGGCGCCCCTGGGGGCGGCCGAGCGGCCCTTGGGCTCCTCCCACTCCTCCTGGCGGCCCAGCGCGGTCATGTCCAGGAAGGCGTAGGCGCCGCCGAGTTGCTCGGCGCCGCGGGCGAAGGACGAGTAGGTGTGGAAGACCGCGTCGCCGTCCCGCAGGAAGCAGCTGTACCCGGGCATCTCCGTGGGCCCCTCCAGCATCCAGCCGGCGCCGGTCCGGGCCAGCTCGGCCGCGTCGCGGTAGTTGTACTGCACCGGCGCCACCGCCGGGTCCAGCGAGACGTGGAAGTCGTAGTTGAAGTCGCTGCCGTACGAGGAGTACCAGGGCAGCGACCAGCCCCGGCGGGCCCGGTACTTCTCGATCTTCTCCAGCGGGGTGCGCGAGACCAGCACGAACCCGGTCTCACGGACCCGCAGATGGGCCAGGAGCGCCTCGGGGATCTCGTCGATGCCGGCACTGCAGCTGGAGCAGGCGTCCTCCCAGGCCGGGTCGAACATGACGTGCTGGACGATCAGTTGACGGCATCCGTCGAACAGTCCGGCCAGCGTGACCGGTCCGTGCACCGAGTCGAAGGTGTACTGCTTCTCGACCCTGACCATCGGCAGCCGCCGCCGGTCGGCGTTCAGCTCGTCCCGTGCCCTGGTCAACTCCTTCTCCTTGACCAGCAGTTCCTTCCGGGCCTGGAGCCACTGCGCCCTGGTGGTGATCTCCGGCAGGCTCATGGTGCTGTCCTCTCTGCAGAGTGCTTCTGCAGAGAGGGACCGGACCTGGGCCCGGAACTCATCGGTCTGCCCAAGAGTGCCCCGGCGGAGCTGCTACCGGCCGGTGGCGCTCGGCGTGGCCGAACTGCCGTTCACGGCAGCGGCGGTGGACGCCGCGGACGGGGAGGTCGCCGAGGGCACCGCGGCAGCGCCGGCGCGGGACGTGGGCACCGAGGTCGCCCGGACCGGGCGGTGCGTCGGCGAAGGCGACGCCGAGGCCGATGCGGTCGGGCTCGCCGACGCGGAGGCCGTCCGGCGGGGGTCGTCCCTGGTCGGTGAAGGCGCCGCCGAGGAGGACGCCGGGGCGGTCGCGGCCGGCATCGGCGCGGCCGGGACCACCCGCACCGGGGCGGCCGGGGTGCCGGCGCCGGACAGCAGCAGCGGGGTGATCACCGCGGCGGCCACGGCCAGCACGAGTCCGCCGCCGGCCGCGGTGCGCCGCCGGCGCCTGCGCACCGCGCTGCGACGGATGTGTTCGAACGCGCCGGGTGGCGGCAGCAGGACCACCGGGCCGGGTCCGAGCAGCGCCGCCAGCCGGTCGTCACGCTCCTCGTCCGGCTCCTCAATGGGTGTGATCAAGGTGTCCCCCAAGCCTGCTGCGCAGTAGTTCCCGTGCCGCGTGGAGATCGGCCTTGACTGTCCCTTCCTTGCGCCCCGTCAGCACGGCCACCTCCCGGATCGGCAGATCAGCGTAGTAGTACAGCAGCACCGGGGTGCGCAGCCGCAGCGGCAGCGACTGGACCAGCAGCCGGACCGAGGGGTCGGCGCCCTCCTCCCGCTGCCCGCTCAGCACGGCCTCGGCGGTCACCCGGCGCATCGCCCGCCGCTCCCGCTCCGTCCTGCGCCAGTGGTCGCGGACCAGGTTGGCAGCGGTGACGTAGAGGAAGCCGCGCGGCTCGTCCACCTTGGTCCAGCGCGCCCACAGGCGGGTGAACGCCTCGGCGGCGATCTCGTGGGCGGTGCCGTCGTCATCGGTCAGACGACGGCACCACCCGGCGAGGGCCGGGTAGAGGGCGGCGAACAGCTCGGACGCCGCGGTGTCCTGTGACCGGCTCAACGCTCTCCATGGGTCGTGGTGCGGGTGTCTCTGCTGTGCGGGTGTCTCTGTGCGCGGGTGTCCCTGTGCGCGGGTGTCGTTACTGCTGGGCGGTCAGTGCGGCGTAGACCACTACGTTGTCGAGGTAGCCGTGCCCGGTGCTGTCCCTCGGGCCGCCGCAGGTGATCAGACGCAGTTCCGGGCGGTCGACGTTCCCGTAGACGGCAGCCGTCGGGAACTCGGCCTTGGCGACGGTCTGCACCTTGTACACGGTGAAGGCCGCCGACGCGCCGTCCTGGAGCCGTGCCACCACGCGGTCGCCCGGCCTGAGCCGGGAGAGGTGCAGGAACACGCCGTTGCCGTACTGGCCGACGGTCACATGGGCCAGGATCACCGAGGGGCCGACCTGACCCGGCGTCGGCGAGTTCCGGTACCAGCCGGCCGGTGCGTTCGCCTCGATCGGCGGCACCTGGACGCTCCCGTCGGCCGCCAGCCCGAGCCGCATCACCGAGGTGTCCACCCCGATGCTCGGGATCTGCAGCCGAACCGGGACCGAGGCCGCGAGGGCCTTCGGCGCCGTCGACGGTGCGGCGGCAGCGGACGACGGTGGCGTACTCGGCGCCGTCGAAGCGGACCCGGCCCCGGACGGCCCGGCCCCCGACCCCGCCCGCACCGCCGCCGTCCCGCTGCCGCAGCCGGAGACCAGCAGCACCGCGACCACGCCGGTGAGCAGTGCCCGCACGCTCTTCGTCGGCAAGATCAGCCCTGGGTCCTGGCCCGGCGGCGCAGCAGCACCACGCCCGCCCCGCCGACCAGGACCGCTCCGGCCGCGGCGGCACCGGTCACCGCGGCGGTGTCGCCGCCGCCCTGGGCGGCCACCGGCGCCACACCGGTGTCCGGGGCGCCCTTCGGCACGGCGCCGACCTGGCCCGACGCGACGGCGCTGGGCGCCCGGGTCGGCCTGGCGGACGCCGACGGAACAGCGGTGGAGCCGTCCCGGGTGGCACTCGGGGTCGCGGAGACGGTGCCCGCTGCCGCCGGGGACGCCGAGGCGGTCGGCGAGGCCGACCCGGCGGCGTTCGCGGACCCGGCCCCGGCCAGCACCGCGGCGCAGGCGAGGAGCGCGGCGGTGAACACACCGGCGCGGCCGGTACGGGCTGAACGAGCTGTACGCATGAGGGCTCTCTCTCGTCGGCCCGGGCCGCCGGGGTGGCGTGCGCCGGGCTGTGTTGCTGAACGGGAGGAGAGACGACACAGCCCGGGGACAGGTTGTAAAGAGATGGCAAAGTCCTGCAGCGGCCGTCGGGGCACGAACCCTGGACAGTGCGCCACCGCTGGTCCAGGCTTCTCCGTCATGACCACCCCCACGGCCGGCCCGGCGCAGCCACCCCGACAGCTGTACGAGGCCGTCACCGCGACCGCGGCGGACATCGCCGCGCTGCTGGCCTCCGGCGCCGACCCGACCGCCCGCGTCCCCCGCTCCACCTGGAACCTCGGGGAGGCCGCGGCACACCTGGCGCTGGCCAACGAGCTGATGGCGGAGCTGGCGGCGGGGGTCGACCGCCCCTACGGGGACGGGACCCCGGGGAGTCTGGCCGCCGCCAACGAGGACTCCCTGGCCTGGTTCACCCAACGCGATCCCGCGGTCCTGGGCGGGATCGTGGTCGAGCAGGCGCAGGCCTTCGTGGCCGCCGCCGAGCAGCGCCCCGGCGACCTGCCGGTGCTCACCCCGATGGGTCCGCTGGACCTGGACACGCTGGGGTCCTACCTGCTGACCCATATGCTCGGCCACGGCTGGGACCTGGCCCGGGCACTGCGCCGACCGCACATGATCGACCGTCAGCGGGTGGAGCTGTGCCTGCCGTTCCTGGTCACGGCGATGCCCCGGGTGCTCGACCACGACCGGGCCGACCGGCTGGACGCCGTCTACGAACTGCGGCTGCGCGGCGGCGGGCCGCGCTACACCGCCACCTTCGCCGGGGGCACCCTCACCGTCACCGCGGGCCCGGCGCAGCGGCCGGACTGCACCATCGTCACCGAGCCGGTGACCTTCCTGCTGATCGCGCTGGGACGGTGCTCCCCCTGGGGTGCGATCGCCCGTGGCGGGATCCTCGCCTGGGGCCGCAGGCCGCAGCTCGCCCCCGCCTTCCCGCGCTGCTTCCGGGCGCCCTGAGCAGACCCCCACAACGGCGGAACGCCCCGGGAACGACGAGAAGCCCCCAGAGGGGGGCTTCGTCGTCGGGCGACCGGAGGCGGCTGCCCGGTTCAGGCGGCCGCCCGGTCCAGCACCGGCGCGGGCGCGGGCGCCTCGCCGACGAGCGGGGCCTCGGCCTCGCCGCCCCCGGCCTTGCCGTTGCGCATCAGCACCAGCGCCAGGGCGGCCGCGACCAGCACCCCGCAGGCGCCGACCACGAAGCTCGCGGACATCGCGGAGGTGAAGGCCTCCCGGGCGGCTGCGGCCAACCCGCCGTCACCGGTGCTCGCGGCCAGCGACAGCGCCGCGGCGACCGAGTGGCGGGCGGCCTCGGGGGCCGAACCGGGCATGTGGCCGGTGAAGGTGCCGGAGAGGACGGTGCCGAGGACGGCGACCCCCAGCGCGGCCCCGGCCTGCTGCACGGTGTCGTTGAGCGCCGAGCCGACCCCGGCGTGCTCGGCGGGGATCGCGCTCATCAGCGCCGTGGTCGCGGCCGGCATCGCCAGTCCGGCGCCGGCGCCGATCAGCATCATGCCCAGGGCGACCATCCCGAATCCGGCGTGCACCGAGAGGGTGGTCAGCGCCCCGAACCCGGCGGCGATCACCAGCAGACCGGCGACGGTGATGGTGCGGTTGCCGATCTTCGCGCCCAGGGTGGCGCCGAGGGAGTTGAAGACCAGGGCGGCGACGGCCAGCGGGGCGAAGGCCACTCCGGTGCGCACGGCCGAGTAGCCGAGCACGAACTGCAGATACTGGGTCAGCACCAGCATCAGCCCGCCGTTGGCGAAGGTGACCAGGACCAGCGAGAAGCTGGAGGCACTGAACACCCGGTTGCGAAACAGGCTCAGCGGGGCCATCGGCGACTCGACCCGGGTCTCCCAGACCCCGAAGGAGACCAGGCTCGCCAGGGTCACCGCGATGCCGGCCAGGATGCCCGGACGGGTCAGGCCCTCCCGGGCCGCCTCGATGATCGTCCACACCAGCGCGGTCATGCCCACCATCGACAGCACCATGCCCAGCGGATCGGCCTTGCGCGCCGGGCCCTTGGACTCCGGCATCAGCACCACCGCGGCGACGATGGCGACAGCGGCGACCGGGACGTTCATCAGGAAGATCGCGCCCCAGGAGAAGTGGGCGATCACGATGCCGCCGACCACCGGGCCGCCGATCAGGCCGATCATGGACGCACCGCCCCAGATCGCGAAGGCCTTGCGCAGTTCCTCGGCGTCGAACACGGTCATCAGGATGGACAGCGTGCTGGGCATCACCAGCGCGCCGCCGACGCCCATCAGCACCCGGCCCGCGATCAGTTCGGCCGGGCTCGCGGCGAGCGCCGCCAGCAGCGAGGCGCCCCCGAACAGGGAGAGCCCGATGATCAGCATCCGCCGGCGTCCGAACCGGTCGGCCAGACTGCCCGCGGTGAGCAGCATCCCGGCGAAGACCAGGATGTAGGAGTCGATGATCCACTGGATGTCCTGAGCGCTGGCCCCGAGGCTGTCGGCGATGGTCGGGACCGACACCGTCAGCACCATGTTGTCGATGACCAGCACCAGCGCGCTGAGGCAGAGCACCACCAGGATCACCCAGCGGCGCGGGTTGCGCGCCGCCGGCACGCCTTCCGGCGACCCCTGTGATTCCGGCGATTCCTGCGATTCCTTCGTCATATCCATGATCGAACCCCTCCGGGACATCTGACCGTACAGCGTGCGCTTCGCCGCACACTGTTCGCTACTCCGCACACTGTACGGTCGCCGCACGGTGTGCGCAAGGGCGTACGCTGTGCGGCAGCAGTAGTCGAGAAGCACGAGAAGCAGCGGACAGATCGAGGAGGCGGCATGTCGGCCGACCAGCAGGGACTTCCGTCGGTGTGGACCCGTCCGCAGCGATCGCGCCGGGACCAGCCGGCCCTCAGCCGGGACCAGATCGTGTCGGCGGCCCTGGAACTGCTGGACGCCGAGGGCATCGACGCCCTGAGCATGCGCAAGCTCGGCACCCGGCTGAACGCCGGCGCCACCTCGATGTACTCGCACGTGGCCAACAAGGACGAGCTGATCGAACTGGTCGTGGACGAGGTCTACGGCGAGATCGACCTCACCGGCATCGACAGCTCCACCGACTGGCGCACGGCGGTGACCCGCCTCGCCCACGGCCTGCGGAACGGCTTCCTGCGGCACCCCTGGATCGCCTCGGCACTCGGCCAGGTGGGCATGGCGGCGCTCGGACCGAACCTGCTGCGGCTGTCCGAGGCGCTGCTGGGGGTGTTCGAGGAGGCCGGCTACTCGCTGCAGGCGGCCGAGCAGGGGATGAACACGGTCAGCGCCTATGTCATCGGTGTGGCCTCGACCGAGGCGGCCACGCTGGCCCTGCTGGCCCGCAGCGGCCAGAGCCAGCAGGAGTGGGTGGAGCGCTTCTGGCCGGTCGCCGAGCAGGCGGTCCAGGGTTATCCGCGGCTGCGCCGGCTCTACGCGGCGCAGCGCGAGGGCTTCGACTTCGACAGCACCCGGGGTGACAGCTTCGACGAAGGGCTCGCCTGCATCCTCGACGGCCTGGAGGCCCGGCGGCGGCTCGGCGACGGGTGACCGGAACGCCGCGGGCCCCGACCGCCCACTGGCAGGTCGGGGCCCTCACTGCGTGCGCCTACTGACGCCCCGTCACCAGGGTGACGGCGCCGGCGGGACGACCACCGTGGGACGGTCGTCGCAGGTGATGGTGTTCGGCAGCTCCCAGGGGGCCAGCCAGGGCCCGGTGGTGCCGCCGCCGGTGTTGCCGCCAAGGTCGGTCAGCGAGAACTCCGACCCGGCAGCGGTGAAGTTGAACGAACCGCAGTTATTGACGCCGACCGCGCCGACGTTGCGGGCGACCACGTTCTGGAAGGTCGCGGACCCGGCGGTCCTGGCGCTGACCACGTCGGTGCCGGTGCCGTCGACCTTGATGTCCTTGAAGTGGACGTTGGTGATGGAGTACTGGTCCTTCACCGGGAAGTCGGTGACCAGCATGATCGCGTCATAGGTGTTGTCCAGGAAGTTGTCCCCGGTCACCTCGATGTCCGCGTTGATGTTCTTCTCCAGCGCGTAGAACCAGATGGCGCCCAGGCCGATGTTCCAGTTCAGCTCGTAGGTCCCGGCCCTGACCGTGGTGTTGCCGGTGATCCAGAGATGTCCGGTGAACGCCTCGGAGCCGAAGCGGGAGCCGACCTGGATGCCGCTGCCCTCCCGGATCGGGTCGGCGATCAGGTTGTTCGACACGGTGTTGTCGGTCCCGCCGTAGATCGCGATGCCGTTGGCGAGCACCGGCGTCTGGACGGTGTTGTGGTCGAAGGTGTCGTTGGCGTCCTCGGTCTTCTCGGACCACATGGCCAACGCGTCGTCACCGGTGTTGCGGACGAAGTTGTTGGAGACCACCGAGTCGGTCACGCCGGTGTGGAAGTTGATGCCGTCGGCGATCTGGTCGACGATCGTGTTGTTCGTGATCCTGAGGTTGGTCATCGGCCCGTCGAACCACATCCCCACCTTGGTGTGCTGGATGTAGAGGCCGTCGATGGTGGAGTTGCTCAGCGCACCGCCGATGCCGTTCACCTGGTCGGTGTCGATGCGCTCGCGGACGTCGCCCTCGATCGCGAAGCCGGACAGGTGGACGTTGGTGCTGCCGCCGACCGAGGCGTCCTTGCCGTAGAAGCCGACGCCGGTGTGGATCGAACCGTCCGGCGCCGGGGTGCTCAGGGTGACCTGGTGGCCCTTGATGACGGTGTACCAGCTGCCGGCGCCCTCGATGGTGACGTTGTCCACGATGATGTGGCGGTTCACCTGGTAGGTGCCCGGTGGGATGTACACCTTGAGGTGGGTCCGCTGGGCGAAGGCGATGGCCCGGTCGATGGCGTCGGCCGAGTCGCGCCGCCCGGTCGGGTCGGCGCCGAAGGCCAGCACGTTGGCTGCGATCAGGTCGACCTTGGGCGGGGCCACCAGCTGGGAGTCCATCAGGTCGATGACGGTGGCCGAGGCGTCGCTCCCGGCGGGCACCGCCAGCCGGATCTTGTCACCGGCCTTGTAGGTGCGCCCCAGCAGCAGCCGCTGCTCGTCGTAGAAGTGGTTGGGGCGGAACGGGGTGGTGATCACCGGGGCCGGGGTGGTCTGGTCCGGCACGCAGGAGCACTCGGTGATCCACCAGTCCGGCTGCAGCAGGCCCGCGTTGGGATCGTTGGAGAACGGGTACTGGTTGTAGAGCCAGGCGTACTGGGAGGTCAGCGTCATGGTGGTGCGGCTCTTGCCGTTGACCGTGACGTCCAGCGGCGCGGTGATGCCGCCGCCGTTCGGCGCGTCGGGGATGCTGTAGCGGACGTTGATCGCATTGGCCGCGCTGGGCAGGGTGAACTCGACGTACTGGCCCGGCTTCAGGCTGACCGCCGAGCGGCCGGACGCCTCGGCCGGCAGGGTGTAGGCGGCCGTGCTCGGGCCGATCACCGTGCCGTCGGTGGCGGCCTTCTCGGCCTCCTGCTCGGTGAAGCCCACCGTGGCGCCGGTACCGGCGACCAGCGCCGGGTCGAGCGCCGCCCGGGTGGCGGCGGGAACGCCGGCCGAACCGGCCGAACCGGCCGAACTCGCAAAGGCGGTGCCGCCGGGGGCGACACCGAGTCCCACAACGGCAGCGGTCACCGCTGCCACCGCCAACGCGGCCCTGATCGGTGGTCTGGCTGCCCGCCTTGCTGCGGCCCTGGTAGTGCTCCGTGACATCGGATGCTCATTTCTCGCGCACGAGTGAACGGTGGAGCGGACGCGTTGAGGGTGAGCCGACACTAGGGCCGCCGCGCGGCGAGCCACAAGGCTCATGCGGCATATTTTCGTAGTCCTGCTCCCAAACTTCGGACATCACTTGATTTTTTGCGCTCACCCCGTCAAAGCACGACTCCGGCGCGAGGACGGTGTGCGCGCCTTCCACAACGGGGAGAACGGGGCTGGGAACGTGGCTGGGAACGTGGGTCGCACAACGGTCCTACGGAGGATGGGCCGCTGATCCGTTGTAGCGCTAGGGTCAGGAATCAGACAGGAATCAGACACAGGATCGACATAGGGGGCAGCTTCGGATGGCGCCGGACGAGGCCGTGGTGGGCTGCATCGGGGTGCTGCTGGTGCACACCCGCGGCGCGGCCGGGCCCGGCGAGGTCCTGGTGCGCGTCAGGGGTGGTTCCGAGGCCTTTCTCGCCTGGTCGGCAGAGCCGCTGCCGAAGGGGGCTCCGGTCCTGGTGATCGAGTCCCGTGGCAGTCGCCAGGTCGATGTCATCGCATGGGCAGATCCGTTGGACGCGTTGGCCGGCGACGCCGGCGACGCCGGTTGAGGAGACGCGAAGGATGTTCGGTTACAGGGTTCCCGCCCCCGACGAGGCGATGCTGATCTCCGGTGGCAGGCGCGGTATGGGGGACGCGCCGTTCCGCGTGGTCACCGGACACGGGGCGTTCGTGCTCCCGGTGTTCCGGAAGACCCGCTTCCTGACCCTGGCGATGTGCGAGGCGGAGGTCGCCGAGACCTGCGTGACCCGCCAGGGCATCGCCCTGACGGTGAAGGCGGTGATCGCGTTCAAGGTCGGCAACGACAAGGAGAGCATCGTCAACGCCGGCCAGCGCTTCCTCTCCGACCAGGACCAGATGTCGATCCTGACCGGTCGGATCTTCGCCGGCCACCTGCGCTCCATCATCGGTTCGATGACCGTCGAGGAGATCGTGACGGAGCGCCAGAAGCTGGCCTCCGAGGTCCTGGAGACCTCCAAGACCGAGATGGGCACGATCGGCCTGACCGTCGACTCGCTGCAGATCCAGTCCATCGACGACGGCCAGACCGGCTACATCGCCGCCATGGCCGCCCCGCACAAGGCCGCCATCCAGCGGCAGGCCCAGATCGCCCAGGCGCTGGCCACCCAGCAGTCGGTGGAGGCGCAGCAGGCCGCCGAGCGGAACCAGGCCGAGTACGCCCGGCAGACCGCGGTGGTCCGGGCCCAGTACTCCGCAGAGGTGGACCGGGCCCAGGCCGAGGCCGCCCAGGCGGGACCGCTGGCCCAGGCCCACGCCCAGCAGGAGGTGCTCACCGCGCAGACCGAGCTGGCCCAGCGCGCCGCCGAGCTGCGCCAGCAGCAGTTGGTGGCCGAGATCGTGAAGCCCGCCGAGGCCGAGGCCGAGCGGATCAGGGTGCTGGCGCTGGCCGAGGCCAACCGGATGAAGATCCAGGCCGAGGCCGCCGCCTCGCACGACCGGGTGGCGCTGGACCGGATGCTGATCGACCAGCTGCCGCAGATCGTCAAGGAGGCCGCGGCCGGCCTCCAGGGCGCCAACGTCAACGTGCTCAACGGCGCCGACGGCCTGGGCGAGATCGCGGCCGGACTGGTCGGCCAGGGGCTGACCATCCTGGACTCGGTCCGGCAAAACCTCGGCACCTCCAACCGCGCCGAGAAGGAGGAGCGCGACAGCCGGGACGGGCAGGGCCCGCGCCCGCTGACCGGCCGCGTCGAGCTGGACTGACCAACCGGCGAACGGTCGCGAACGGTCGCCAACCTTCGCGAGCCGCCCCGGGCGGGCACCGATGAGCCCGGGGCGCTCCGGGGGTCTGTCCAGGTATGGACGCTCCCACTCCCGGACGGCTCGGATGGCTGCTGTGCGACGTCAGCGCACTGACCGACCCCGACCTCGCCGACCTCGGCGAACTGGCGCGACTGCAGCTCAGGGCCCGTCGCGCCGGTCGCGAGCTGCGCCTGGTCGGTGCGGGTGAGCGGCTGCGCGAGCTGATCGTCCTGGTCGGGCTCTCGGAGCAGCTACCCCTGCTGACCGGTCCCGTCCTGCTCCAGCCGCGGCGGCAGCCCGAACAGCGGGAAGAGCACGTCGGTGTCGAGGAAGCTGTTCAGCCCGACGATCCGCCCGGCTGAGATCTCCAGCACCTGCAGCGCCCACGGCGCGTACCCGCCGTCCGGGGCGGGCCGGTACTGGCCGAAGGCCGGGGCGCCGTTGGCGACCACCGGTATCAGCCGCGATCCCCGGCAGCCGTGGCCGGGGCCCAGCATCCAGCCGCAGATCTCCTGCTGCCCGCGCAGCCACATCGCGAACGGCGGCATCGACAGCACCGCGTCCTCGTGCAGCAGCAGCACCAGCCCCTCCATGTCGTAGTTCTCGAAGGCCCGGACGTAGCGGGCCAGCAGCGCCGCCTGCTCCTGGTCCAGCGGGCGGACCGGGTCGGTGTCGGCGGGCTCGCAGGCCGCCAGCGTCGACCTGGCCCGCTGCAATGCGCTGTTGACCGAGGCGGTGCTGCTGTCGAGGAGTTCGGCCACCTCGCCGGCGTGCCAGCCGAGGACCTCACGCAGAATCAGCACGGCCCGCTGCCTGGGCGCCAGCCGCTGCAGCGCGGCGATGAACGCCAGCCGCACCGACTCCCGCTGGGCGGCCACCTCCGCCGGGTCCGCCGCCTCCGCCACCACCCGGCCGTCGGGAACCGGACCGATCCAGGTCACCTCGGGAAGGATCGCGTCCGAGGCCGTCGCCACCGTCACCGGACCGCCCAGATCCATCGGCCTGGCCCGGTTGCTGCGCCCCTTCAGCGCGTCCAGGCAGACATTGGTGGCGATCCGGTACAGCCAGGAGCGCAGCGAGGAGCGGCCCTCGAAGCGCTGGTGCCCGCGCCAGGCGCGGACCATGGTCTCCTGCACCGCGTCCTCGGCCTCGAAGACCGAGCCGAGCATGCGGTAGCAGTAGCCGGTCAGCTCCCTGCGGAACCGTTCGAGCTGGAGCTCCAGCGGCTGCTCAGGGGCATCGGTGTGTTCGGTGTCTTTGGTGTCCTCGCTGGGCTCGGCGGTGGACGCCGTCGTCGTTGGCTCCGCCATGGGACCACCCCACTGTGGGTCGGGTCTGGTGTTGGTTCGGTCTGTCGCGGACCGGTCTGGGCCGACCCGACGAACGTATACCCGGCCACTGACAGCGGCCGTCCGAACGGGTGCGGTGACGGACTGTTGCAGGGCTGTGACGGGCGCCACACGAATGCCGGACGTTCATGGCCCACGCTCTAGTTGTGCACATACTGCTGACACCATCGGGGGGAAACTGATGCGAGCTCACCGCACTGCCGCCGTCGCACTCACCGCAGCGATCACCGGAAGCGCGCTGCTGCTCACCGGGTGCGCCGCCACCACCCGGACCTCCGTCGCCGCTGCCACGCCCGCCGGCGGTCCGTCCTCGGGTTCCTCGTCGCCGTCGACACCCTCGTCGCCGCCCGCCCCGAGCGGCTCCGCCACCGCATCCGCGACCACCGCTGCCTCGGCCTCTGCCCCGGCTTCCGCCCCGGCCGCAGCCCCGCCTCTCAACGGCACCGCCGGCAGCCGGCTGACCATCAGCAACGGCACCACCAAGGTGGTGATGAACGGCACCGTGGTGGACTTCGGCACCGTGGTCCGCGACCTCGCCTGGTCCCCGGACGGCAGCAGGGCCGCCTTCATCGACGGCGCCGGCAACCTGGACACCGCCAACGCCGACGGCAGCGGGCGCGTGGTTGTCGCCCGCGCGCCCAGCGGCGAGAACTGGTCGCACCCGGTCTGGCGGGTCACCCAGCGGGACATGAGCATCGGCAGCCCCGGTCTGAACGAGATCCTCTTCGCCGCCTCCAAGGGCGGGACGCTGCTGCTCAAGCAGGTGCCCTCGGCCGGCGGCACCCCGACCGCACTGGGCATCCCGCAGACCGACGGCGAGCCCGGCGTCGTCGGCAAGCCGCTGCCGCAGACCGGCAACGCCTGGCCGACCGCCGGCGGGAAGGTCAGCACCGTGCTGTACGCCAACGCCGGCACCGACAGCGTCTACATCCTGGACGACAACCTGCGCACCACGGCCGTGAAGCTGGGCACCGGCTCCGAGCCCGCGATGTCCCCGGACGGCGAGTCCGCCGTCTTCGTCCGCTCCGTCGGCGGCCACGACCACCTCTTCGAGGAGTCGGTGCAGGGCGACCGGATCGCCAGGGACCTCACCCCGAACGCCACCACCGACTACACCGAGCCCACCTGGTCGCCGGACAGCCGCACCATCGCCGTCCGCACGCCCGCCGGCGTCGCCACGCTCCCGGCCGACGGCTCCGCCGCGCCGACCGTGGTCTCCTCCTGGACCGGCCTGCCCGCCTACCGGGGCTGAACGGCTACTGCGGCCGGGGACCGGTCGAACGACCGCCGAGTTCCGCCTCCAGCTCCGGGAGGTGGGACTCGGCGTTCTCGTGCGGCAGGAACTCCACCACGTCCAGGAAGCGGAACAGCACCTGGGTGCTGGTGACGGCGTACTCGTAGTCGGCGAAACCCACCACCGCGCCGGTGCCGCCCCGGGCGGCGCCGCGGACCGCATGGGCGGTCAGCTCGTCCGGCTGCTCCGCCGAGACCCCGCGCCTGGCGTTGGGCCGGGCCAGGTAGGGGCAGACCATCGAGGCGTACAGCATGCAGGCCCGGTGCCCGGGCCCCTCCGGCGTCGGCGCGAGATTGCGGTACGGGCGTCCCTCCGCCAGCGCCTCGGCGATCGCGGCGCTCTCGCCGGCGCCGACCACCCGCCAGACCGGTCCCCTGGGCATCACCCGGTTGCAGACCGAGCACAGCCGGCCGTTGGCGCAGTCGGCCTGCCGCTGGTAGTCGGTGAGCGCGAACTGCGGCTGCCCGTCCTCCCAGGGAGTGATCGCGGGAACCGGGTAGCCGCGCGGATCGCGCGGCCTGGCCCGGACGGACGGCGGCATCGGAACGGCATCAAAGCGCACAGCCCATGCCTACCAGCCCGACGCCCCCGGGCACAGCGCAACAGCGGACCCGCTGCCGGACGGGGCCGACTACGCCAACTACGCCGACTGCTCCAGCCACCCCGCGCTGCGCCAGTTCTGGTGGCCGCCCTGGTGCTCCGCCTCGGAGCGCGCCTGCTCGGACGCCGTGGCGGGGTGCGCGGCCAGCGCCGACTCCAGGTCGGGGTGGACCGGCAGCCCGCGCAGCTCGGGTATCAGCGCACTGCCCTCGCCGCCGGGCAGCGCGGCCAGTTCCACCGTCCGCTGCTGCACCGCCAGGCGCAGCACCGCGTCCCGCACCGCCGCCTGGCCCTGCGGGGACCATCCGTGCAGCGCCTTCAGGTCCACGATCAGGGTCCCGGTGCCGCGGGCCAGCGCCCAGCCGACCGCTCCGGCGAAACGCGGGACCGACTCGGCACCGAGGTAGCCGGAGACCGCCAGCACGCCGACCGAGGGGCCGTCCTGGAAATGCCACTGGATCGTCATGGGGGCCTCCGGCGCAGGTGGGGGGGACGTGCGGGACATGCCGTTCGGCACTGCTTCAGTGGTTCCGGCCGCCGAGGTAGAGCAGCAGCATCACGAAGCCGGCGAACACATGGAAGCCAATCACATAGATCCCGGCGCGGATCCAGACCCCCTTGCTGGACCGCCGTCCACCGCCCTCGGAGCCGTCGTCCTCAACAACGCTCATCGCGATAGTCCCCGCTGGTCTCCTGGTGCGTCCTGGACTGTCGAGCGTATCCCAGCGGGGCGCGTCCGGGCCGGGCCGCAGCCCGGCCGTATCCTGTCGGAATGGCTCGAACCCGGCTGTACCGCAACGGCACCCTGGCCCTGGAGAACTTCCCAGCACAGGACATATCGGACTATGTATGCCAGCCGGACTGCACCGTGTGGCTGGATCTGTGCGATCCCGAGCCGGCCGACTTCGACCTGATCACCGAGGAGTTCGGCCTGCACGAGCTGGCCGTCGAGGACGCCAGGCACGACCACCAGCGGCCCAAGCTGGACCGCTACCGCACCCACCTCTTCCTGAGCGCCTACGCGGTGCACACCGAGCCGGGCGACGGGACGCTGGAGACCAGCGAGATCGCGGTCTTCGTCACAGCCAACGCGCTGATCACCGTCCGCAAGACCGGGCACTTCGACATGGACCGGGTGGTCGCCCGCTGGGACGACTCCCCCGACCTGGCCAAGGAGGGCGTCGGCTACCTGCTGCACGGGCTGCTCGACTACCTGGTCGACGGCCACTTCAACGCCGTGCAGGAGCTGGACGAGCGGATCGAGGAGCTGGAGGAGCTGCTCTTCGAGGACGGCCGGGCCGAGGTGCAGGCCGTCCAGCGGCGCTCCTTCGAGCTGCGTAAGAACCTGGTGCGACTGCGCAGGGTGGTGCTGCCCATGCGCGAGGTCGTCAACACCCTGCTGCGCCGCGACCTGCACACCGTCAGCGACGCGATGCTCCCGTACTACCACGACGTCTACGACCATGTGCTGCGGGCCACCGAGTGGACCGAGTCGCTGCGCGACCTGGTGAGCTCGGTGATGGAGACCAATCTCACGGTCCAGGGCAACCGGATGAACATGATCATGAAGAAGGTCACCAGCTGGGCCTCGATCATCGCCGTCCCCACCGCGGTCACCGGCTTCTACGGCCAGAACGTCCCCTACCCCGGCTTCGGCACCCACGCCGGCTTCTGGGCCTCCACCGTGGTGATGGTCGCCCTCTCGGTCACCCTCTACCTCGGCTTCAAGAAGCGGGACTGGATCTGACGGAACCCGGCCGCGGACCGTGGCTGGACAGGGGCGCGGGGCTGTACCTGATCAACCGCGTGCGCGACAAGCCGACTACGGTCCGCAGCCGAGGAAGTTCCGGCCACCCCTACCGCACCAACGCACCGACCTTCCGCTGAGCGGCGATGTGCCGGCTGATCACCTGGTCCATCAGCGCCACCAGCACATCCCGCACCGACGCCCGGTCCCGGGCGTCACAGTGCACGACCGGTACGTCCGCGCCGAGCCCCAGGGCCTCCCGCACCTCCTCCAGCTCGAACGGATCCGCCCCGTCGAAGCGGTTGACGGCCAGCACGAACGGCGCTCCCCGCTCCTCGAAGTAGTCCACCGCGGGGAAGGAGTCCTCGATCCTGCGGGTGTCGACCAGGACGACGGTCCCCAGCGCCCCCTCCACCAGGTCGTCCCAGAGGAACGAGAAGCGGTCCTGCCCCGGGGTGCCGAAGAGGTAGAGCACCAGCGAGGCGTCGAGGGTGATCCGGCCGAAGTCCAGCGCCACCGTGGTGGTGGTCTTCCCCTCGACCCCGTCCAGCGAGTCGACGCCCACCGAGACCTCGGTGATCGCCGCCTCGGTGTCCAGCGGCTCGATCTCGGAGATCGCCCCCACGAAGGTGGTCTTGCCGACCCCCAGGCCCCCGCTGACCACGATCTTCGCGGCCAGCGGCACCTGGGCCGAGGCGGCAGGGCTCGCCTTGGGGCCCCGGTCCCTGCTGCGGTTCTCAAAGCGCCCGGACATGGTCCCTGATCCTCTCCATCACATCGAGCGGTACTTCCCTGGGCTGGTGGCAGACCAGCAGTTCGACGGCGACGAGATCACCGATCAGCACCTTGGCCACGCCGAGCGGCACCCCGATCCCTGCCGCCACTTCGGCCACCGACTGCGGGGTCTGACAGATTGTCACAATCCGCCGGCGTTCGAACTCCAGGGGTGCGAAAAGAGATCCAGGAGTTGCCGTGACCAGAGTCTCCAGCCGCAGGTCGTCCCGGACCGGACGGACCCGGCCGCCGGTCATGATGAACGGCCGCACGAACATGGCGTCAGGCGTGTCCTCGGAGCTCATCTCGGCAGGACCTGCCTCAGATCGGCGATCAGGGCCGGGGTCAGCAGGTCGCCGGCCCGCTCGGCCAGGACCGCCATCTCATAGCCAACCAGGCCCAACTCGGCCGTGCTGTCCGCGAGGACGCCCACACAGCTGCCGTCGCTGACGGCCGAGACCAGCAGGAAGCCCCGCCGCATCTCGATCATCAGCAGCTTCATGCCGTCGAAGTCGTAGCGCCGCGAGGCGCTGCGGGCCAGGCTGGCGAGGCCGGAGACCACCGCCGACAGATGGTCGGCGTCGGTCCGGCCCAGCCCCTCGGAGACCGCGATCAGCAGCCCGTCCGAGGACACCGCGACCGCGTCCCGCACCCCGTCCGTGTTGCGGACGAAGTTGGCGAGCAGCCAGTTGAAGGTCTGGGTGTCGGGCGAGTGGGTGGTGCTGGATGTGCTCATGACTCGGTCTCCCTCGACTGGGTCTCCATGTCTGCGGCGTCCGCGTCGTCTTCGAGCACGGTCTCGGTGCGGGCGGTCTCGCTGCGTACGGTGTCGGCCCCGCTCTGCATCGTGGCCGTCTCGCCGCGCTGGTGGGCGGCGCGGAAGGAGGAGAGCATCGAGCGGACCTCCTCCGGCGAGCGCTCCGGGGTGCGCTCCTCACCGGCCTGCCAGCGGCCCGACACCTCGGTCATGGCCGACGGGATGGCGGTCCGCCGGGGCCGCTTGACCAGACCGTTCCTGGTCCTCGCGGCGGAGGGGCTGCGCGCCCCCGCGCCGACCAGGTCGTCGTACGCGCCCCGGGGGCCGACCACGGCCGCGGCCGGTTCCGGCGCCGCCTCGGACTGCTGCCCGATGGTGTACTCGCTGCCCAGCCGGGCCGCGGTACGGATCGGCGGAAGCGCTCCCATGTCGATCTCCCGCTGGAGTTCCGGTGCGTCGTCGGCGGGCAGCGCCCGTCCGGCCCACTCGGGCACGCTGTCGTACTGCTCCTTCGGCTGGGCCGCCTCGGCGAGCAGGGTGTTGGGCAGCAGCACCCGGGCCACCACACCGGCGGCCGGGGCCTCGCCGAGCCGCACCTCGATGCCGTGCCTGCGGGCCAGCGAACCGACCACGAAGTGGCCCAGGAAGCGGGTCGGCTCGGCCATGAAGCTGGCCGTGCCGGAGAGCCGGACATTGGCCTCGGCCAGGGCCTCGGGGCCCATGCCCAGGCCGTGGTCGACGACCGCGACCAGGTATCCGGCACTGGTCCTGCGTCCCTCGATCTCCACGTCCACGTCCGGCGGCGAGAAGTTGAGGGCGTTCTCGATCAGCTCGGCGAGCAGGTGCGCGACCTCGGCGACGACCGCGCCGGTGACCTTCACCGGGTCGACCCGGCGCAGCGTCACCCGGCGGTACTCCTCCACCTCGGAGAGCGCGGCCCGGATCACGTCGGTGACGCTGAGCGGGGTGGCCCAGGGACGCGGGCTGGACTCGCCGGCGAGCACCAGCAGGGACTCGGCGTTGCGGCGCATCCGGGTGGCCAGGTGGTCCAGCTCGAACAGGTTCGCCAGCTGGGCCGGGTCGGCGTCCTCGTGCTCCAGCTTGTTGATGAAGCCGATCTGACGGCGGACCAGATTCTGGTTCCGGCGGCCCAGGTTGACCAGCGAGTCGGTGGCGTTGCGACGCAGCACCGTCTGCTCGGTGGCCAGGTCGAAGGCGACCCGCTGGACCTGGTCGAAGGCCTCGGCGACCATCCTGACCTCGGCCCCTGCGCGCTTGGGCACCACCACCGGCGCGGGCGGCGGCTGCTCGCCGGCGCCCTCCTGGACCTTGCCCACGGCCGCCGGGAGCCGGCCGCCGGCGATCTCGTCCGCCTCCCGGGCGAGGGCCGCGAGCGGCGAGGAGATGGAGCGGATGCAGGCCACCGCGAGGGCGCCGATCAGTCCGAAGGCCAGCAGGGCGAGCAGCCCGAGCAGCAGCAGCTGCCGCTGGGCGGCGTCCTGCAGGGTCTTCGCCCTGGCGGTGATGTCGTTGCCGAGGGTGATCTGCGCGGCTCGCATGTCGTTGACGGTCAGCGTCATCTTGGCGAACCACTGGTCGCTGGGGATGGCCCGGTCGTCGAGCGATCCGCCGCCCTGCACGGCCTGCAGGTCCCAGGCCTGGATCTGCTGGGCGTAGGGCTGCGTCCAGATCCGGTTGATCTGGGCCTGCTCGGCCGGCGTGGTCCACAGTGGCAGCTCGGCGAGGTTGGCCAGCCGGTCGGCCCTGGCCTCGGTGAAGCGGGTGTACCAGTCGTTGGGGAAGCGGCCCAGCGGCAGCGAGCCGGTCATCAGGGCGCGCTCCTGACCGGTCGACTCCTTGGCGTTGCCCAGCGCCAGCAGGGCCTGGATGCCGCTGTGCAGCCGCGGGTCCTGGGCCTGTTCCAGACCCATCGTCAGATGGGTCAGCGCGGTGTTGACGTTGGTGAAGTAGTCGAAGGTGGCGAACAGGTCGCCGTGCCCGCCGTCCGCGGCGCTGCGGATGGCCGCGAGCTGGTCGACGGCGCCGAGGTCGGTCCGCACCGACGCCGAAGCTGCGTCGGTGCGCCCCGCCACCAGCTCCCTGACCTGGGCCAGGGCGGCGTCGGTGGCCTTGCGCTGGGCCGGCAGCAGCGCCTTGAAGCTCTGCGTGCCGCTGATCAGGCCGGTGGTCAGTCCACGTTCCTTCTGGTGCTCGTGGACGAAGGACTGCACCGCGATCAGCAGCTTCACCTCACGCACCGTGGAGCCGGCCTGCTGTTCGGCCGAGAACTGCTGCCCGACCAGCACCCCGAGCAGCGCCATGACCAGGGCGAGCGCGATGACCAGGATCCGGACCAGCTTCGCCCTGATCGTGGCGGGCGAAATGACCGTCCGCCGGAACAGGCCGCGGGCTTCGGGCGACTCCTGCCTGAATTCACCTGCGGGTTCATGTAGATTTAACATGCGATTCGGCGCATTCACCGAGCCTCCGGTGCCATGAGAGAAAGTCAGAAACGTGGGTACAGCAGGTGAACCACGCTAGCGAGGCGTCCTCGTGCGGTTAATCGCAAACGACCCGATTGAATTCCTTCCAGTGAATCCGGATCATATTCGGTCAGTTTCCGCACTCATTTGCACGGACTGGCCGATCAATTCGGGGCATCCCTGAAAAGAATGCGTCGGACCGCCCCGTGTCCACCACCTGCCTCCACTAGGTCTAGACCAATGACCGCCCTCCGGCTACGGTGACGTCGGATCCGACGGTCGGTCCGACCGTCGAGCAGGCCCTACCAGCAGACCCCTACCAGCCGGAGCAGCCCCCGTGGAGTCGTCCGTCCTCGCCTTCGCCACCGACCTCCTGGACGAGGGCAGCGACCTCTTCTTCGGCAACCTCACCGACCGCGCCGGGGTCGGCGGCCTCACCCTCGCCTCCGTCTACCACCAGGCGCGCGACGTCTTCCCGCACAACCCGCGCCGGGTGGTCGGCTACCTGGAGCCGGGCGCCGCCTACTTCCGCCCCGACCCGGCCCGCTGGCACGGCCTGCGGCTGCGCCCCGCCCCCGCCGAGGCGATCGGCGACGGCGACCCCTTCGCCGAGGCCGCGCTCCAGGCCGGGCGCCGCGGCATGAAGCTGCACGCCTGGACGGTCTTCCTGCACAACGACCGGCTCGGCTTCCAGCACCCCGACTGCTCCCCGGCCAACGCCTTCGGCGACCGCGCGCTGACCGAGCTGTGCCCGGCCGCCCCGGACGTCCGCGCCTATGTCCGCACCCTGGTCGCCGAGCACGCCCGCTACGGCGTCGACGCCATCCGGGCCGAATCGCTGCACTTCCACGGCCTGCGGCACGGCTTCCACCACGAGCGCTACTTCGAACCGCTGGGCCCGGTCGCCGAGGCCCTGCTCGGACTCTGCTTCTGCGGGCACTGCCGCAGCCGGGCGGCGGCCCTGGGCGTCCCGCCCGAGGAGGTCCGCCGGGCGGTGCGCGAGGAGATCCGGCGGGCCCTGACCGACGAGCACGCCGCGGAGCGTCCGCCCGCGCTCGACACCCTCGCCGGCGGCGCCCTGGCCGCCTACATCGACGCCGCGGCCGCCACCGTCACCTCGCTCGCCGAGGAAGCCGCCGCGGTGGCCACCGAGCACGGCATGCGGCTGACCTTCATGGACGGCGACGGCCCCGGCAAGGGCCGGCTCTCCGGCATCGACCTGCCCGCACTGGCCAAGGCCGTCCACGGGATCGAGACCCTGGGCTACGCGCCCACCCCCGAGCAGGTGCGCGAGAAGGTCGCCGCCTTCGCCCTGTACGGGGTGGACCCCTCCGCCCTGGCGGTGATCCTGCGACCGATGTCGCAGGACTGCGAGGGCGCGGCCAACCTGGCCGCGAAGATCCGGGTGCTCGACGAACTGGGCGTCCCCGAGGTCGAGTTCTACAACTACGGCCTGATGCGGCTGAGCTCCATGGACCGGATCGGCGCGGCGCTGCGCGGCTGAGCCGACGCGGGGCGGGGCTGGGGGGCGGGGCAGATCGTGCACGGGGGCGGGGCCGGGCACCCTCAGGGGTGACCCCAGGCAAGGAACCTTCCCAAATCCCCCGGCAAACGCCCAGGTCGGAGCGGGGGGCCGGATAACGGCCCATCATCCCTGCTGCATCGCACCCCGGTGGCCAGGTAGGCTCTCCGTGTGATCTTCAAGCGCATCGGCAACGGGCGGCCCTACCCGGATCACGGCCGGGTCAGCACCCGTCAGTGGGCGGACGTGGCCCCACGTCCGGTACGCCTGGACCAGCTCGTGACCACCAAGGGGCAGCTCGACCTGGAGACCCTGCTCGCCGAGGACTCCACCTTCTACGGCGATCTGTTCGCCCATGTCGTGAAGTGGCAGGGCGACCTCTACCTGGAGGACGGCCTGCACCGAGCCGTGCGCGCCGCCCTGCAACAGCGTCAGGTCCTGCACGCACGCGTGCTGGAGATGGACTGATCGGGTGCCGTTGCACCCTTTCGGGTGCCCTGATACGCCAGATGATGATCCTTTAGTACGCAGAGTCGATCGACCGCACTAGTCTGAGAACAGCAGCCGCACAGGCTGTCCGACCATTCCAGACGAGCCCGTTGCACAAGGGGGCACCCGCGGTGAGCATGCTGACTCCCCCTGGACTCAAGGGAAAGCAGTACCGGATCACCGGTACGACTTATCCACGTCTGGCCCGGCCCAACACCCGGCGCCGGCGCATCGTGCAGAGCGTCACCGGGGTGGTGGTGCTGGCCGTGCTCGGCTGGGGCACCTTCCAGCTGGTGGACGTCTTCGGCGGCGGGCACAAGAAGACCGCCGCGGCGGGCTGCACCCGCACCACCACGGCGGCCGGCAGTGCAGGCGGTACCGCCGCGGGCTCGGCCGACAAGGCCTCCGGAGCCGCCTCGGCCGCCCCCTCGGGTTCCGCCCCCGTCTCGGCAGCACCGGTCGCGGCAGCCTTCGCCGCGCTGGTTCCGGGTGCGATCCCCAAGCCCGCCGCCGTCACGGTGAACGTCTACAACGCGACCAACCGGCCCGGACTGGCCGGGCAGACCGCCGCGGAGCTCAAGAAGCGCGGATTCACCATCGGGAAGATCGGCAACGCCCCGGCGGCCCTGGAGAACAAGGTGCCCGGCAGCGCCCAGATCACCGGCGGCAAGGCCGGAGCGGCGATGATGACCGTGCTCGGCACCGAGGTCACCGGCTCGCACCCGGTCACCGACAAGCGCAACGACACCACGGTCGACCTGGTCCTCGGCAACGGCTTCTCCGCCCTGGCCACCCCGGCCCAGGCGGCCAAGGCGGTCACCCTGGCCAGCCGCCCCAGCCCGTCCGCCTCAGCCGCCCACTGCTGAGCCGGCCTCAGTCCCCCACGGTCCCGTAGAGCCGGTCGCCCGCGTCGCCCAGTCCGGGGACGATGTAGCCCTGCTCGTTGAGGTGGTCGTCCACCGCCGCGGTCACGATCGTGACCGGCAGGCCGACCAGTTCCTTCTCCAGCACGGCGACCCCCTCCGGGGCCGCCAGCAGGCAGATCGCGGTGATGTCGTCCGCGCCGCGCTCGATCATCAGCCGGATCGCCGCCACCAGCGTCCCGCCGGTGGCCAGCATCGGGTCCAGCAGGTAGACCTGGCGGCCGGAGAGGTCGTCCGGCATCCGGGTCGCATAGGTGGACGCCTCGAGCGTCTGCTCGTTGCGCACCATGCCGAGGAAGCCGACCTCGGCGGTCGGCAGCAGCCGGGTCATCCCGTCGAGCATGCCCAGACCGGCCCGCAGGATCGGCACCACCAGCGGCCGGGGGTAGCTCAGCCGGGTGCCGGTGGTGACCGCGACCGGGGTGGTGATCTCCACCGGTTCGGTGCGCACGTCCCGGGTGGCCTCGTAGGCCAGCAGGGTCACCAGCTCGTCCGCGAGGCGGCGGAAGGTGGGCGAGTCGGTGCGCTCGTCGCGCAGCGTGGAGAGCTTGTGCGCCACCAGGGGGTGGTCCAGGACATGAATCCGCATGAGGCGACACTAACCGAGCGTGGACACGCAGACGACCTCCCGTGCCCGCATTCAGCAGCGATTCTGGCATGCACCTGTAAAATATGTGTCCCGGCTGTCGAAGTGGGAAGGTGAGAGGGACGAAACCACCCCGATCGGAGGGGCAGGCATGGTCGCCCAGCCCGCAGACAGCGCCGGACCCGAGGAGCAGGCCGGCTCGGAGACCCCCGCGGAACGCCGCCGCCGCCGGGCCGCCTTCCTGCGCGAGCTCACCGAGGCCCGCGAGCTCCAGGCCCGGGTGCACCCGCGACGCACCAAGACCGAGCGGATGCGACAGGCCGTGAGAATGCGCACCTTCCGGATCTGACGCCCCGTCGACCGGGCCACCAGCCGGGCATTCCCACCGCAACTCACCGAAGTGCCACCCCCCGTGCGCGACACGACCAGCGAAGACGCACAGCAGAACACTCCCCGGAGCGGCCCGCTTTCTGTCACGATGCCGATGGGGCGTTCGCACGGACCCCTGGACTCCGGACGCGCGGAAGAGCGGGTCCGGTCCTGTGGCCAAGACCTGGGAGAGTCGCTGGTGGCGTACTTCGCTGCATTGCTCGCTCGCACCGAGGACGGGTGGGACGTGAGCGAGACCGAGCTTGACGACGTCGAAACCCTCGCTGACCTGGCTGACCTGGCGCGCGAGGCCGCGGAGGACGAGGAGACCGTCCTGGTCTTCATCGAACAGGAGGACGCCTGGTTCGCCGTCGTCCGGGTGGACGGCGAGGAGGACCCGCGCATCTTCGTCTCCGACGCGGCCGCCGCCTCGCGCAGCGCCTACGGGGAGATCGTCCTCACCGACGAGCTGTTGGGGCGTGACTCCGACAGCGACCTGGACGACCTGGTGGTCGATCTGGACGAGGACGCCTCCGCGGACGGGGAGGACGAGGACGACGACGAGGACGCGGCTGTCGATCCCGACGGCGTACCGACGGGCCCGCTGGGCGACGCCGGTCTGCTGATCGAGTTCGGCGTCGGCGCCAAGGAACTGATGGACATGAGCGTCGAGGGCTCGGTGCCCGGCGACGCCCTCACCGAGATCGCCGACGCCCTGGGCGTGGGCGACGTCCTGGAGGCGGTGCGGTAGCCGCCGGCCGGGGGCCGGTGCGGGAGACTGGATGCCATGCAGCACCCCCTCTCCCGCACCGGCCCCCGGCCGGACCCGCTCCGCGACCGCTGGGCCCCCGCCATGCGGCTCGCCCTGGCCGAGGCGGAGCTCGCCCTGCCGAGCGGCGACGTACCGGTCGGCGCGGTCGTGCTGGACCGCGACGGCGCCGTCGTCGGACGCGGCCACAACGAACGCGAGGCCGTCGGCGACCCCACCGCCCACGCCGAGGTCCTGGCCGTCCGCGAGGCGGCGAGGGCCGTCGGGGAGTGGCGGCTGAGCGGCTGCACCCTGGTGGTCACCCTGGAGCCCTGCACCATGTGTGCGGGCGCGATCGTCCTCTCCCGGCTGGACCGGGTCGTCTACGGCGCCTGGGACGACAAGGCCGGCGCGGCCGGCTCGCTCTGGGACGTGATCCGCGACCGCCGCCTCAACCACCGCCCCGAGGTGGTCCCCGGCGTCCTCGCCCAGGACTGCGCCGCCACCCTGACCGCCTTCTTCGACACCCAGCGGGCCGGAGTGCCGCCGACCGGCCCCGACCACCCGACAAAAGCGGTTTAGGAGCACTGCCCCACGTCCGGTAGGCTGTCCCACGGTAGCGTGTCCGAGCGGCCAAAGGAGCACGCCTCGAAAGCGTGTGTGGGGGCAACTTCACCGTGGGTTCGAATCCCACCGCTACCGCTCTGAGCAGGAAAAACGAAAGCCCCGTCCGGGTTCGGACGGGGCTTCGTTCGTCGTCGGCGGCAGGCTGGCGACGGTTGGTCGGGGCCGGCCGGCGTGGTGTCCGACTGCGGGTCAGGTGAGGGCGGTGACCAGCAGGGTGAAGGCGGCGATGATGACGGCGACGCGGACGTAGTGGAAGCGGAGCCAGCGGTTCAGCTGCTCCTTCCAGTCCTCGGGGCGGTTCTCGGGGGTCCAGGCCTTGTTGCGGTTGTTGATCGGGACGAGCAGCAGCACCGACATGATCACGCTGAGGATCAGCAGTCCGGCGGCGATGAGGACCAGGCCGGTGCCGTGGTGGTGCCATCCGGTGGCGGCCCAGAGCGCGGCCAGGACGAGTGAGCCGATGTACCAGAACGGCATGACGGCGCCGAGCATCCGCCCCCCGTGGGCGTGGCCGAGTTGGCCGCTGTCCTCGGGCAGGGCGTCGAGGATCGGGTTGATGACGAACAGGACGGAGAACTCCACCCCCACCATCACGCCGACGACCACGGTGGTGAGGACCTCGAGTGCGTTGAGCATGATGACCCCTCCTGGGATCTAGCGCTGCTAACTGATGAGGCAACGCTAGTACTACTGCCGCTCCGTTGTCTAGCGGTGCTAGGATCGAATCATGTCGGTACAGGAACGCAAGGAACGCGAACGGGCGCACCGCGAACGCCTCATCGTGGCCACCGCCCGCGAACTCGCCGAGCAGCAGGGCTGGGACGCGGTCACCACCCGCCGGCTCGCCGAGCGCATCGAGTACAGCCAGCCTGTCCTCTACAGCCACTTCCGTGGCAAGCGCGAGATCATCGGCGCCGTCGCCCTGGAGGGCGCCACCGAACTGGCCGCGGCGGTGAGGGCCGCGACCTCCGCCGCGGACGGCCCGCGCGCCAAGGTCACCGCGCTGGCCCACGCCTACCTCGACTTCGCCACGGACAACCCCGCGGTCTACGACGCCATCTTCCAACTCGACGGCGGCCTCGCCTTCGCCCGCGAGGACACCCCCGAACCCCTCAAGGACGCCTTCGCCGCCCTGCTGGAAACCCTCGCCGCGGTCGCCGGCGACGGCGTCCACCCCGGCCTGTTCACCGAGGTCTTCTGGGCAGCCCTGCACGGCCTGGCAACCCTGACCCGCGTCGGACGGCTGCCACCGGCAGAAGCCGGGCGAAGGGTGGAACTACTGGTGGACCGGCTCGCCATCGTCTGACACACCATCGCGAGGGCACACGGCCGGGTCCCTCAAGTCCTGTGCCGAGCTGCAGGGTCGACTCTCCCCGGACACCTGCTGCAACAGAACCGCTGCGCCGTGGCGTTAGTGGGGCATGGAGCACATGACGGCCGCCGATACGGCGGCACGGTCCCGGGTCCGCGCACAGGAGTCCGTCGACTTCCAGGAGTTCGCGGTGGGCCGGAGCGGGCAGCTGTTCCGGACGGCGTTCCTGCTGACGGCCGGTGACGCGCACCTGGCCGAGGATCTGGTGCAGGAGGCGCTGGGGCAGGCCCTCGCCGGTGCGGCCGTGCTCGGTGTCGTGGCCGCCGTGGGGATACCACTGCTGGGCGGCGGCGGTTCCGGTACGGCACCGGTCGGGACCGCACCAGCGCCCACCGCGAGGACCGCGGTGACGGCCGGCCCCACGGGTTCTCTACTGGAAAGCGCCCAAGGGTCGGTCGATGATCTTCCGCGAGGAGACGGACGGATCGCAGCAGGCACTGACGATGCAGCAGGTCATCGCACTGGTAACCGCCTCGGTCTGGGACCGGGTGTGGAAGTCGCTCCCTGCCGACTGCCCGCTCGGAGCGACGGATGACCCGCACGCGTCGGCAGCCCTGGTGGCGACAGGGGTGGATCTGTCTGCGCCACCGGCAAGGACACCGGCCTGTACGTGGTGAGCGCGGCACCGGCACCATTGATGTCCTCCCGCTGAGACCCGACGGGCCGGCACGGAACGCCCGCTTAGCCTTGTGGCGGGCCAACCGCCCCGTGCGGCACAATCGCGTGGATCATCACACTGTTCCTTGGGGGGAACGTGCGCTCTTCGCGCATATCCGGACGTGCCGTCAGGTTCGGCGCCATCATGCTCAGCCTCGGGCTCGTCCTGCCGTCCGCCGCCATGCTCGTCGGGGCGGCACCGGCCTCCGCCGACGGCACGACGCTGTACGTGGACAAGAAGAACGCCGCCTGCTCGGACACGGACGCGGCTGCGGGGACCCAGGGCATCCCCTACTGCAGCATCCAGGCGGCCGCACTGGCGGTCCAAGCGGGCCAGACCGTTGAGGTCGCGTACGGCAGCTACAGCGGAACGGTGACCGTCACTCATTCGGGCACGCCCGGACACCCCATCGTCTTCAAGGGCGACGCAGGGTGGGAGAACGGCTCAGTGCTCGATCTCGACACACAGCCGAGCGCCGACGGAGGCTCCGGCTTCGTGCTCCAGGGTGTTCATGACGTCACCTTGCGGGGCTTCAGGTACGGCGCCGGTGCCGTCACGGTCAAGGACTCGTCGGACATCTCGGTCCTGCACAGTTTCAGCGCCATGGGCTCGTTCCTCGTCCAGGGGGCAAGCCACAATGTGACGTTGTCCGGGCTGTTCATGTATGCCGGGGGCAGCAACAGCGGCGTGAGGGTGGAGGGTGGCGCGACGGACACGACCATCACCGGCAACGTCGTAGATTCGCCGAGTAACTTCGACACGACCGGCATATCCCTGACCGACGCTCCTGATTCCGTCGTCGTGGCCAACACGGTTTCGCAGATCTGCGACACCGGAATCGCCCTCTCCGGTGACTCGCACGGCGCCACCATCGAGAACAACGTCGTGTCGGGCAGCAACTGCCAGGGGGCCGCGGACGGCCTACTGTCGATCTCGGCAGCCTCCACGACCGGGTCAACCGTGGACTACAACCTGCTCGGCCCGACCTCAGCAGGGGATCCCTACAGTTGGGCGGGGACGACCTATGCCACGGTGGCCGCCTTTCAGGCCGCCTCTCAGCAGGGTGCCCATGATCTCTATGCGAATGCAGATCTCCGCACGGTGGGCGCCCGCGCCTGGGAGCCGGCCGATCCATCGCCGGCGATCGACTCCGGCAGCGCGGATGCACCGGGTGAACCCGCACGGGACGTCTACGGTGACCTCAGGGCTGTACAGGATCCGCTGGTCAAGGACATCGATGCCACGAGCGCGCCGGTCGACCGTGGCGCGGTGGAAGCCCAGAACCCCTACACCTTCGACTTCAACGGTCCGGCAACCGCCGACGATCCGGCCGATCCGCTGGCCTACACCGTCCGGGCGCAGACGACGTCCAACCCGTGGAAGACCAGCGTCACCTCGTATGCGTTCTACTTCGACGGGTCTACGCCGACGACCACCAGCGCCCAGCCACAGGCGACTTACAGGTATCCGCTCACGATGGCCGGCCAGGTCGCCTACCCCAAGGTCTACGCGGTACTGCCGGACGGGGAGCAGATCCCGACGACGGACAGCGAAGGCCTCATGGACGGAGGGGAGTACACGCCCATCGCCACCCCCGCCCCGCTCTCGGCCTCCTTCCCCGCCGCCCCCGCCTCCGCCTCGGCCCCGCAGACGGAGTCGCTGAAGGTCCAGGGCAACACCTACCTGGCCTCCGCCACCGTCGACCCCGGGGACGGCACCGGGACGCTGGCCGCCGCCGTCCCGGCACGCAGCACGACCGCGACCGCCGTCCACCACTACGCCGAGCCCGGCAGTTACACCGCCACCGCGACCGTCACCGACGTCTACGGCCGCAGCACCACGGTCAAGCAGACGGTCACCGTGGGCGACGCCTTCGTCCCGGTCCGGCCGACCCGGCTGCTGGACACCCGCAACGGCACCGGAGTCGCCGAGGGGAAGCTGGGCGCCCGAAAGGCCCTGCGGCTGAAGATCGTCGGAGCCGGAGGGCTCCCTTCCAGCGGGGTCACCGCGGTGACGCTCAATGTGACGGTCACCGGGTCCAGCTCCGGCGGCTGGCTGGCGGCCTACCCGGACGGAGCTCCCGTCCCGAGCACCTCCAACCTGAACTTCACCAGCGGTCAGACCGTGCCCAACCAGGTCACCGTCTCCGTCGGCAGTGACGGCTACGTGGACCTGTACAACGCCTTCGGGACCACTGACGTGGTCGCCGACGTCCAGGGCTACTTCACCGACGTCAAGGCCGCGGCCGACCAGGGCTACTACCAACCGCTCACGCCCGTCCGGGTGATGGACACCAGGAAGGGAACCGGCGGAGTACCCGAGGCGAAGATCGGGCCCGGTGGCACCGACACCCTGCGGCTGAACCTGGCGAAGTACCCCGGGGTGACCGCCGTCGTCCTCAATGTCACCGCGGCGGACGCCGACAGTTCCGGCTATGCGGTCGTCTACCCGGGCAACACCACCCGGCCCTCGGCGTCCGACCTGAACTTCGGCAAGGGCCAGATCTCCCCCAACCTGGTCACCGTCCCGGTCGCCCCGGACGGCACGGTGAAGTTCACCAACGGCTACGGCCATGTCAACCTGATCGCCGACCTGGAGGGCTACTACACCACCGCGACCTCGGCGGCGGCGTTCGTACCTCTGACTCCGGTCCGGATCTTCGACACCCGGTCGGGCACCGGCGTCCGCAAGGGGGCCGTCGGCGCCGCCAGTTATGTCGCCGTCCACATCGCCGGCTCGCACGGGGTGCCCACCAACGCCCTGGCGGTGGCCACCAACCTGACCGCGGCGCTGCCGACCGTCGACACCACCGTCACCGCCTGGCCGGCGCCCTGGACCAAGGCGCCGCAGACCTCCACCCTCAACCCGGCCCGCGGTACGACCCGGCCCAACGCGGCCTTCATCCCGATCGGCTCCGGCGGAAACGTCGACTTCTACAACCAGTCGGGCCGTGTCGACCTGGTCGGCGATCTGGCGGGCTACTTCGGCCGCTGAGCCTGTCGGAAAACCGCCAGCGGGATGCGGCGGGGGCTGGTCGAATGGGGCGTATGACTACTCAGGACGATCACGCCAGGCTGTTTCGTTCGCTGCACGATCCGCTGGCTCCGCTGGCGCTGGCCAACGTCTGGGACGCGGCCAGTGCCCGCGTCGTCGAGGCGGCCGGGGCGACGGCGCTGGCCACCACCAGCGCCGGGGTGGCCTGGGGGCTGGGGGCCCCCGACGGCAACAGGCTCGACCGTGGGCAGGCCGTCGCGCTGATCGCGCGGGTGGTGGCGGCGGTGGACCTGCCGGTCAGCGCCGACATCGAGAGCGGCTTCGGGGAGACCGCGGCCGAGGTCGGCCGGACCGTGGGCCTGGTCGTCGCCGCTGGCGCGGTCGGGGTGAACATCGAGGACGCCCACACCGAGCCGGTCTCCCCGCTGCGTCCCACCGGCGAGCAGGCCGAGCGCATCGCGGCCGCCCGCGCCGCCGCGGACGCGGCCGGTGTGGCGTTGTTCGTCAACGCCCGGATCGACACCTACCTGCGCGCGGTGGGGGACCCCGAGGGGCGCCTGGCGGAGACGCTGGACCGGGCCCGCGCCTACCTCGACGCCGGCGCCGACGGCGTCTTCGTGCCCGGTGTCACGGACCCCGCCACCGTCGCGGCCCTGACCGCCGGCATCGACGCACCGGTGAACATCCTGGTCGGGCCGGGCGCGCCCAGCGTCGCCGAACTGTCCGGGCTGGGTGTCGCCCGGGTCAGTCTGGGCTCGTCGCCGGCCCTGGCCGCCTATGCGGCGGTTCGTCGCGCCGCCGAGGAACTGGTGCGCAGCGGCACCTACAGCACGCTCGACCAGGCCCTCGACTACCGGGAGTTGAACACCCTCATGCGCGACGATCGCTCCTGACAGCCCTGTGTAATATCCGAGTACAGTACTCAACCATTACTCAGAGGACTGTTCGGAGGGTTGTTCGGATGCTGGAGATCGCACGCTCATGGGTCGAGGGATGGACCGTCTCACGGCGGACGCCGAAGCCGGTGGACACGCCGTGGGGACTCAGCATCGCGGTCGGACTGCCGACCCAGACGGTCCGGCACGTCCTGCTCGACACCGACGTGGAGACCGCCCGCGGGCTCGTCGACTCCGTCACCGAGCCGGCCACCTGGATCAAGGCCTTCCTCGAACCTGAGGTGATGCGGCCGTGGTTCCGCTCCGGGTGGGAGCCGGACAGCCCCGGTTTCCTGATGAGCGTGGACCTGCGCCCGTCCGCTGTACAGCTGCCTGACGGCTACTCAGCCACCGTCGAGACGGCCGACGGTGTCACCTGTGTACGGATCCTGGCCGCCGACGGGGAGCTCGCCGCCGGCGGCCAGACCGGACGGCCGGATGCTCCGGATGCCGCCTGCGTCTTCGACCGGATCTCCACCGAGAAGGCCCATCAGCGCCTCGGCCTCGGGACGGCCGTGATGGGCACGCTCGCCAACGCGGCCGTCGAGAACGGTGCGGCCACCGGCGTCCTCGGCGCGACCGACCAGGGCCGAGCGCTCTACGAGACGCTCGGCTGGAAGGTCATCGCACCGCTGACCGGCTTCATCCACCGACCCGCCACCGCCTGAGCCGGGCAGGTCGGCTTCGGCCGCCCGCGCTTCAGCCGCCCGCGCTCAGCCGGTGCCGGACCAGGCCGCCAGTTCCTTGGCTGCGGCCGTGCGTTGGGACGCCGAGTCGGGGGCACCGGCGGCGATCAGGGCGTAGTGCAGGGTTCCGGCCGGGGAGCTGCTGGAGAGCAGCAGCCGGTTGGAGCCGTCGCCGGCCTCGTCCGGGGCGACCGCGACCGGGTGGTCGGCGACCTCGCCGGTGGCGGTGTAGGAGGGCAGGCCGCGGAGGGTGCCGAGGTCGGAGACCACCGTGGTGGTGGCCGGGTCGAAGGCCTGCGGCAGGTGGAGTTCGGTGGGTGCATCGGTGCTGCCGGAGCGCCAGGTCAGCACCGCGTAGGGGCCGCCGGTCGCCAACAGTGCCGCGACGTTCGGCAGGGTTCCGGGGACGGTGTTCCAGCGCATGGTGGTGCTGCCGTCCCGGGACAGGTCCTCGTAGCTGAAGGCCAGCGCGTCGCCGGAGACGGCGCGCGGGTAGACCCGGTCGACCAGCAGTTGGTCCACCCGGAGGGCCACGCCGGAGCTCCCCTGCTGGACGACGGAGTAGTCCTCGCCGTTCCATCCGTCGCCGCTGGTCTGCACCTTGCTGGGGTTGTCGTTCATCAGCTCGTGGTGCTGGCCGCTGTAGATGTCCCACTGCCACTGGGTGCCGGAGACCACGGTGCCGGTGGGCGCCCCGCCCGCCGCGGCGCTCCACCAGGCCGCGCCGGTGGCGGTGGAGTCCAGCGCCTGGTAGGTCGCCTTCTCCACGCTCGGGCCCTTGTCCGAGGTGTAGCCGGTGAGCGGGTACCCGAACTCGGTGACGGCCAGCGGGCTGCCGAGCGCCGCGGCCCGCTGCCGGAACCCGGCGAAGGTGGAGCTGTACTGCCCGTCGGTCGCCTTGCCCAGCATCAGGATGCCGCTGAGCGCCTTGGCGTCGTAGTAGTGGGTGTTGAAGACGTAGCGGCTGCCGAGCGAGGCCACCAGCGGGAAGCCCCCGGGCTGCGAGGTGCCGCCGACGTTGACGTTGACGTCCCAGAAGGCCAGCGGTTCGACCCAGGCCGTCTTGGACTGCCAGCCCGCCGCGTCCATCCGGGCCCGGAACCGCTGGTAGAACGGCCACAGCAGGTCCCGTTCCCAGGTCGTGCTGGTCTGCCCGGAGTCGTAGCTGCCGGACGAGGGCTCGTTGAACGGGTCCACGCCGACGATCTGCGCGAAGTCGCTCGCGGAGAGGTGCTGGCGCAGGTAGTCCATGGACTGCTGGGCCTGGTCCAGGAAGGCCGTCTGCACACCCACCGCGCCGGCCGAGGTGGTCAGCGTCCGGTTGTGCCAGAAGTCGTGCAGCGCTTCGGTGACCGCCGCGTTGGTGAGGTAGTTCTGGCCCCACTGCACGCAGATGCCGCAGGACTCCTGCGGGTATCCGCCGGCCTGCACCACCCAGGCCGGCGCCCCGTCGCCGGTGTACCAGCTGCCCTGGTTGAACAGCGCGCGGGAGTAGAGGTCCTGGTGGTAGTCGATGAGGACCCTGATGCCGCGTGAGGTGAAGGCCTGGATCTGGTCGGTGAGGGCGCTCAGGTAGCCGGTGTCGACGCCGGCGGGGGTGGGCTCGGCCCCCGCCCAGGACACCACCAGCCGGATCAGGTCGGCGCCGGTCAGCTTGCGCATCGCGGCGGCCGCGATGTCGGCGTCGGCGCGGGTGGCGAAGGGCAGGTAGCCGTTCTCGGCGAGTTTGGACTCACCGGAGACGTTGAACCCGCGCAGCACCACCTCGCGGCCGTAGCCGTCCCGCAGCACGGGGGCACCGCTGCTGTCGGTGGTGACGACCACCTGGTCGGCGGTCGCGGTGTCGAACCAGAGTGCTGAACTCGCGGCGGCGGCGGAGCTGCGGGTGGCCCCGGTGAGCTGACCTCCGGTCAGCATGGCTGCGGCGAGGGCCAGCGCGGTCGCCGCAGCGGCCCCGCGCCGCCGCCGGCGACGTAACAGGGAGGGGGACGGGGATCCGGACACGGGCGGGGGCGGGGGCGAGGGCGGGGACGGCGGCGAGGACGGGGGCGAAGAGGGGGGCGAGGACGGTTCTGTGGATGCCATGACCGCGACAGTCGCACCGAACCCGCGAAGGCGGAAGAGAACGGAACAGGCCGGTTCCGGCTTCTGCCCGAGGCGTGTTACGCCTGGTCACAGCCGTTTCGCGGCAGCACCGGCGGGTCCTGCGGGGCCGCTGGTGCGGGCCTGGACAGTGGTGCGCAGTGCGATGCGGTGCGGTGGCAGCGCAGTGGCAGCGCGGTCGCGGCCCGGGGGTGGCTGAGGGCCCGCTGTGACTCCGCCAAGCACGTCATATGTCCAGCCCCGAAAGCGAGTTGGGCTCATTGGTCATGGCTGTTCGGTGTTCATGTCCGCGCCCTCTCGGCTTCACCTCACGCTGCCAGAGTCCCGCCACATGGACATTCCACGGATGGGCATTCCCGACCACCTCGCCGAGCAGATGAGCATGGCCGAGCAGCACGACTACCTGCGCCGACGGTTCTCCCGCGGGTACTCCAGAAGAGGCATCCTGCGCGCGAGCGCGGCCACCACCGGTGCGCTCACGGCCGTCGGCGTGCTCGGCTCCCCCGCCTTCGCCGCCGCGCCGGACCTGGTGACCCGCTCCGCCACCGACGGGATCGACGGCTCCCTGGTCGCCCCGGTCGGCCGCCACCTGGCCTTCGGTGCCGACCCGAGCACCCAGTTCCGGATCTCCTGGCAGGTCCCGGCCGCCGTCAAGAAGCCCTTCCTGCGTTTCGGCCGGCATCCGCACGAGCTGGGCCAGCGCATCCCGGCCGAGCTGCGCGACCTGCACACCCCCGCGCTCACCGCCACCTCCGCCGCGCTGGACCAGTACTACCTGCACGTGGCGCTGGACCACCTGCAGCCCGGCACCACCTACTACTACGGGGTGGGCCACACCGGCTTCGACCCGGCCGACCCGGCGCACGCCGCCACCCTGTCCACCTTCACCACCGCCCCGGCCCCGCGCCGCGGCGAGGGCAGCAGCGCGCACGACGCCTTCACCTTCACCGCCTTCGGCGACCAGGGCGTCAGCGCCCACGCGCTGGCCAACGACAACGTGATCCTGGCCCAGCAGCCGGCCTTCCACCTGCACGCCGGCGACATCTGCTACGCCGACCCCGACGGCCAGGGCCTGGAGAGCGACAGCGCCGACTACGCCGCGACCACCTGGGACAGCTTCCTGGCGCAGACCGAGACCGTGGCGTCGAAGATCCCGTGGATGGTCGCCTACGGCAACCACGACATGGAGGCCTGGTACTCGCCCACCGGCTACGGCGGCGAGGAGGCCCGCTTCTCGCTGCCCGAGAACGGCCCGACCAAGGACAGCGGCGTCTACTCCTTCCGCTACGGCAACGTCGGCGTGATCTCCCTCGACGCCAACGACGTCTCCTACGAGATCCCGGCCAACAACGGCATCACCAGCGGCAAGCAGACCACCTGGCTGGAGCGCCGGCTGCGGGAGTTCCGCCAGGACGCGGAGGTCGACTTCATCGTCGTCTTCTTCCACCACTGCGCCTTCTCCACCACCCACCAGCACGCCTCCGAGGGCGGGGTGCGCGACGCCTGGGTGCCGCTGTTCGAGCAGTACCGGGTCGACCTGGTGATCAACGGCCACAACCACGTCTACGAGCGCACCGACGCGATCCTCGGCGGCAAGGCGTCCAAGGCCGCCCCGAGCGGTGCGAGCATCCGTCCGGCCGAGGACGGCGTGGTGTACGTGACGGCGGGTGCCGCCGGCCGTAGCCTCTACAGCTTCGACTACGCGGACACCTACGAGGGCAACGAGCACCGGGTGGACGAGCTGGTCACCTACCACTGGGAGAAGGGTTCGGTGAAGGTCGCCGAGACCATCGACTGGTCCCGGGTCCGCTACACCGGCTACTCCTTCCTCCGCGTCGACGTGGTCCCGGCCCGGAAGGGTGCGACCGCCAAGCTGAAGCTGACCGCCCTGACCGAGTCCGGCACGGCGTTCGACCACCTCACCATCGAGCGCGAGGCGGGCTCCACCCGCGGCTGGTGACATCCCGTCAGCACGGCTGAGCAGCAGCCTAGCTCGGTGGGCTGCGGTGCTGTGGGGTGGGGTGCGGTGCGGTGGGGTGCGGTGGGGTGCGGTGCGGTGGGGTGCGGTGCGGTGCGGGGTCGGCGCGAACAGTCGGCACCCGCTCCGCCGCACCGACGCCCCACCGTGGACACTGATCCCCATGACAGCGCACCCCGCCCCCACCGGCCCGCACCCCGGTCTCCTCGTCCACACCGGCTCCTACACCCCGGACACCGGTGGTGAGGCCATCGGCCTGGCCGCTCTGCGGTTCGACCCGGAGACGGGCACGCTCACGGTCGACGCCGCCCTGCCGGAGGTCCCCGTCAGCGGCCCCTCCTTCCTGGTGGCCCACCCGTCCGGGCGGGTCGTCTACAGCACCAACGAGTCCGTGTCCGGGACCGTCAGCGCCTTCGCCCGGCAGCCGGACGGCGCGCTGGTCCCGCTGGGGTCCCCGATCGCGAGCGGCGGCACCAACCCCTGCCATCTGAGCGTGCACCCGGACGGCGGCTGGCTGCTGACCGCCAACTACGGCGACGACACCATCGCCGGCACGGTGGCCGTGCACCGGCTCGACGAGGACGGCGTCCCGGTCGAGCTCACCGATGTCGCCTTCCACCAGGGCGGCGGTCCGGTCGCCGGGCGGCAGGAGGTCAGCCACGCCCACCAGGTGGTCGTCGACCCGTCCGGCCGCCATGTGCTCGCGGTGGACCTCGGCACCGACACGGTCTACACCTACCGGCTCGACACCGTGTCCGGGACCCTGGAGCTGGTCGTCGCCAACCAGTTGCGGGCCGGATCCGGACCCCGGCACCTCGCCTTCGCCCCCGCCGGCGACCTGGCCTGGATCGCGGACGAGCTCTCCTCGTCCGTCACCGGCCTGCGCTACGACGCGGCGGCCGGCACCTTCACCGAGGTCTCCAGCGTCCGCGCCACCGCGGCCGACACCCACAACCAGCCGGGCGGCATCGTCGCCTCGCCCTGCGGCCGCTTCGTCTGGATGACCAACCGCGGCGCCGACACGGTGGCCGCCTTCCGGGTCGAGGGCGACACCCTGCAGCCCGTCGGGGAGACCCCCAGCGGTGGCAGCTGGCCCCGTGGGCTGGCCCTGACCGCAGGTCACCTGCTCGTCGCCAACCAGTACAGCGGCACCGTCGCCGCCCTGCGCATCCTGGACGACGGCTCCCTGGAGCAGCCCGCCCCGGCCGCCGCCATCCCCTCGGTGATCTGCACGCTGGCGCTCTGACGTCCACGGCCGGGCGGGACGGGACGCCAGCCCGACGGGAAGCCGCCGGACATGACGAAACCCCCTGCACCCGGGTGCTGATCACCAGAACCCGGGGAGGGGGCTTGCCGGAAGGTCCGGAAGGTACTGCCGGAAGGAGGGGGGAGCGGCCGTGGGGGGACAGGCCGCTCCCCCGGCGGAGTCCCACAACCGGCCGTCGCGTCGGGGGGATGCCGCGGCGGCCGGTCCCACAGCGGGGACTCCGGTCCGTGTACCGGGAGGTTCCTGCCAGACCCGCTCGGTACACCTTCTACTCTGCTGCACGGAGCAGGGCAGCGCACCCGGCAAGCGTCCCCTTCCGGGGGGACCTTGGTCCCTTCGGGTTCACCGGGACTTTAGCCGGGGCACGGAAGGGGCAGGTGGGATCCGGCCCGGGATTGCCGTCCACGACCGGATCCGGGAGCACTAAGCTTCGGCCATAGGAGTGGGGCGCTGGGAGGCGGGCGGGGTCATGGGGCAGGCGAAGAAGATCGCGATGTATTGCCTGGTCATCTTTGTGCTCTATACGATCATCACGTCTCCGGTGCGGGCCGCCGACCTGGTGCAGGTCGGCTTCACGGGCATCTCCAGTGCGGCCAAGTCGGTGGGGACCTTCATGACCAGCCTGGTCAAGTGAGGCTGCTGTCCCGGCCGGAGCATCTGCCGGACCATCCGTCGGAGCATCCGTCGCGGGAGCCGTGAAGTAGCCTCGGGCCGTCGGACACCACTCCCGAGGAGCCATCCATGATTCGCCACCTGGTCCTTTTCAAGCTGAACGAGGGCGTCGCCAAGGACGAGCCGCGGGTACTCGCCGGCGTCGCGGCGTTCGAAGGGCTCGGCAAGGAGATCGACGAGCTGCGCGAGTGGCAGTGCGGCTGGAACCTGACGGTCCGGGACATCGCCTACGACTACGCGATCAACAGCCTGGTCGACGACACCGAGGCGCTGCAGGCCTACCTCACCCACCCCGCACACCAGGCCGGGGTCGCCCTCTGGCGCGAGTTCGCGACCTGGGTGATCGCCGACATCGAGGTCTAGGACCTCCCCTCCCGTCCAGGGCCCCCGGGGGCGCGGCAGCCCACCGGCCACACCCCGACAGCCCACCGACAGCACCCCGACAGCGCGCCCCGGCGCCGCCACCCCGGAGCAGGACCGGACGGCGGCGCCGATTCACTCCTGGGTACCGACCGAGATCAACACGCCCATATGTGGTGCTTGCCCGAATAGCATCCCTCTTGTGATGCTATGACCGGTTTGCCGGATGGTGAACTGGGGCACGCGTTGCGCCTCCATGGAGCTCGCGAGGGGTGGCGTGTCGGTGCAGACACAGGGGAGCGCAAAGGACGAAGGTGACGCGCCAGCGGCTCCCGCGCCGGTCGACTCCAGCCGTGTGGACGTCCGCACCCTCACACGCGTGCTCTTCGAACGGATGGCCGAGCTCACCCCGGGGACCCCGGAGCACGAGCACGTCCGGGCCGCGCTGATCGAGGTGAACCTGCCCCTGGTGCGCTACGCCGCCGCCCGCTTCCGCGGCCGCAGCGAGCCCATGGAGGACGTGGTGCAGGTCGGCACCATCGGACTGATCAACGCCATCGACCGGTTCGACCCGACCAGGGGCGTGCAGTTCCCGACGTACGCCCTTCCGACCATCCTCGGCGAGATCAAGCGCTACTTCCGCGACAACGTCCGCACCATGCACGTACCGCGCCGGCTCCAGGAGCTGTGGGTCCAGGTCAGTGCCGCCATGGAGGATCTGACGGTGGCCCACGGGCGGATGCCCAAGGTGCCGGAGATCGCCGCCAGCCTGCGCATCCCCGAGGAGGACGTCCGGGCCTGCCTGGACGCCGGGCGCGCCTACAACGCCACCTCACTGGAGGCCACCCAGGAGCACGACGGCGGCCTGGCCCTGCTCGACCGGCTGGGGTACGAGGACTCCGCCCTCACCCATGTGGAGCACAGGGACATGGTCCGGCACCTGCTGGTGCAGCTGCCCGACCGTGAGCGACAGATTGTGATGTTGCGTTTCTTCGGCAATCTGACGCAGTCCCAGATCAGTACCGAGCTCGGAATGTCGCAGATGCACGTATCCCGTTTGCTGGCACGGATCTTCGCCCGGCTACGCAGCAGTAACGCCTGGGAGAACTGATTCCCGGGCCCGCCCGGGGCCGTTTCAAACCTGCAGTTCACTTGGTGACAATCCGTCACTTTCCGTGCCAAAGCCAGCATTGCAGCGCGTTACCATCGCGTGACGTCTGGTCGTGTTGGGGTTTGCGATGGATGCTGAGCCGGTATCCCAGTGGAGGTACATCGAGTCGTCGCCTTGTCGACTCGGGCAGCGGCGGTTTTGTCACCATGAGGGGGTAGCGTGTCCGTAGAACTGGGCAGCCCTGAGGTTCACTCCCACGCAGCAGTCCTCCCCGCCCCCCGGGCGGCCGAGGTCGAAGCTCCGATCCTTCCGGGCGCGACGCCCGGTACGCCGGCGGAGCCCGAGATCGCCACCGAGGCGGAGGCCGGGCTCGACACCCGCTCCCTCTCCCGCAGCCTGTTCCAGCGCTTCGCCACGCTGACCCCCGAGCACCCCGACCACCCGTACGTCAGGGACACCCTGATCGAGCTGAACCTCCCGCTGGTCCGCTACGCCGCGGCCCGGTTCCGCAGCCGCAACGAGCCGATGGAGGACATCGTCCAGGTCGGCACGATCGGCCTGATCAAGGCCATCGACCGGTTCGACAACGAGCGCGGCGTCGAGTTCCCGACCTTCGCGATGCCGACCATCATCGGCGAGATCAAACGGTTCTTCCGCGACACCAGCTGGTCGGTGCGGGTCCCCCGCCGGCTCCAGGAGCTGCGGCTCTCGCTCACCAGGGCCGGCGACGAACTGGCCCAGAAGCTGGACCGCTCGCCCACCGTCGCCGAGCTGGCCGCCTGCCTGGGCGTCAGCGAGGAGGACGTGGTCGAGGGCCTCGCCGTCGGCAACGCGTACACGGCCAGCTCGCTGGACACCACCCCGACCGACGAGGACGGCGACGGCCCGCTCGCGGAGCGCCTCGGCTACGAGGACACCGCGATGGAGGGCGTGGAGTACCGCGAGTCGCTCAAGCCGCTGCTGGCCCGGCTCCCCGCCCGCGAGCGCCGGATCATCATGCTGCGCTTCTTCGGGAACATGACCCAGTCGCAGATCGGCGAGGAGATCGGGATCTCGCAGATGCACGTCTCCCGGCTGCTGACGCGGACCCTGGCGCAGCTCCGGGAGGGCCTGATCTCCGAGGGATGACCGCCGGCCGGACGGCGGGCCCGCTGCCCACCGTCCGGCTCACGAACGGACCGGCCAGGCCTCAGGCCTCCAGCGGCCCGGCGGGCCGCGCTCAGTCCTCCAGCAGGTTCTTCCGCAGCGCGGCGAGCGTGGCGGCGTCCAGGCCCAGCCCTTCGCCGAGGAAGGCGTCGAAGCTCGGCCAGCCCTGCTCGACGGCCGCGAAGGCGGCGTCCAGGTAGGCGGCCTCGGCCCGGATGACCGGCAGCATCAGGGACGGGTCCTCCATCACCCCCCTGGTGTTGAAGACCTCCATGATCCGCTCGATCAGCGCGGCCGAGCGCGTGTTGGTCAGCAGATAGTCCTCGTAGACGGTGTCGCGGTCCACACCCAGCGCGGTCAGCACGATGGCGGCGGTCCAGCCGGTCCGGTCCTTGCCGGCCGTGCAGTGGAACATCAGCGGGATCCCGTCCGGGTCGGCCAGCAGCCGGACCGCTCGGGCGAACAGCTCGCGGATCGCGGGGTCGGTGACGAACCAGCCGTACATCTCCGCCATGATCCGCTCGGCACCGCCGTCGCCCAGCAGGGCGTGCTGCTCCCGGGCGTCCTGACCGGCCAGGACGTCGCGCAGCGAGAGGTAGATGTCGTGCTCGGGCGAGTAGACCGGCAGGTGCACCAGTCGCACCGGCCCGTCGGCGCCGGCCGGGACGCTCTCGGGCAGCCGGTCGCTGCCGTTCTCCTCGACCTCGTTGAGCCCGCGCAGGTCCACCACCTGCCGCAGCCCGAGCCCGGCGAGGACGTCCAGGTCGGCATCGGTGAGCCGGTTCAGCGCGTCGCCGCGCAGGGCGACCCCGCTGCGGACGGTGCGGCCGTCCGCGGTGCGGTAGCCGCCGAGGTCGCGGGCGTTGGCGGCAGCCTTGAGGCCGAGGCTGCGGGCGCGGGTCCCGTGCTGGTCTGCGGTCACGTCGTTCTCTCCCCTGGCCGAGTGCTGCAGGCCAGTCTAGGCAGGGCGGGGAGACTCGCCCTTTCCATCTGATGACTCGTCAGTAAATTGGCGGGGTCGACGGCTCCTGCCGGGCCGACGCCTGCCGGACGCAGGGCAGCACCCCGCCGACCGGCGTGCCCCTGCGGGGTGGGCGCGCCGGTCGGCGGGGTGCTGTGCTGCTGGTGCCGGTGCTGCCGGCCACGAGTGCCGGTGGTGCAGCGGTGCTGTGGTGCTGTGGTGCAGTAGTGCTCTGGTGCAGTGGTTGCTACTTGACTGCGAGGTAGACCACAGCGGCGATGATCGCCAGCGCGACGATCACGCCGACCGTGATGACGCCCGTGCGGCTGCTCTCGCTGACAGCGGTGGCGGGCTTGGGCTGGGGCTCGTCGACGAAGGCCCGGAACATCTGCGTGCTCGCGGAGGGGTCCTCGACAGGGGGGTTCTGGTAGTCGGCCATGGCAGGTGACTCTAGCCAATCAGGGTGAGCAGTGGTCGCGCGTGTCTGTCGCAGTCCTGTACCGATCAAGTGAAACTCCTGCCTCACCAACCCGGCGTGTGCGGCTGGTAACCCGGGTGCAACCGCTGCATGTACGCGGTGTCGTCCCGGCGTCGCTGCCCGCAGTCGAGGTACAGCCGGTGCAGCCGGTCCAGGGCGTCCTGGTCCAGTTCGACGCCGAGGCCGGGGCCGGACGGCAGCGCCACCGCGCCCTCGCGGAAGGTCAGCGCGCCGGGGACGATCACGTCCTCGTCCTCGCGCTTCCACGGCCAGTGGGTGTCGCAGGCGTAGCTGAGGTGCTGGGTCGCCGCCGCGAGCTGGACCATGGCGGCGAGGCTGATCCCGAGGTGGCTGTTGGAGTGCATGGACAGGCCCACGCCGAAGGTGGCGCAGAGCGCCGAGACCTGCTGGGAGTGGCGCAGTCCGCCCCAGTAGTGGTGGTCCGACAGCAGCACCCCGATGGCCTGCTGCTTCAGCCCCGGGGCCAGGTGCTCGGGGGCGACCACGCACATGTTGGTGGCCAGCGGCATCGGCGCCTGCCGGGCGACCTCCGCCATGCCCTCGATGCCGGCGGTCGGGTCCTCCAGGTACTCCAGCACACCGTCCAGTTCGGTGGCGACCTTGAGCGAGGTGGGGACGGTCCAGGCGGCGTTGGGGTCCAGCCGGAGCGGGAGGTCGGGGAAGGCGGCGCGCAGCGCGCGGATCGCTTCGATTTCCTCCTCAGGGGGGAACACCCCGCCCTTGAGCTTGACGGCGCCGAAGCCGTAGCGGTCGATCATGCGGCGCGCCTGCCGGACGATCCCGTCCGGGTCGAGCGCCGCGCCCCACTCGTCCTCCGCGCCGCCCGGGTGGGCAGCCCACTTGTAGAAGAGGTAGGCCGAGAAGGGCACCCGGTCCCGCACCGCACCGCCGAGCAGGTCGGCGACGGGACGGCCGACGGATTTGCCCTGGGCGTCGAGACAGGCGACCTCAAAGGCCGAGAAGACCGAGAGCACGGTCTTGGAGCTGGAGGAGCCGCCGGTCAGGCCGTGGCTGTCGGCGAAGGCCCCGCCGCCGACGGCGCGGCTGACGGCCTGCTCGATCAGGCCGAGGTGGAACACATCCAGGCCGGTGATCGCGTCGGCGGCGGCCTCCAGCAGGGCGAGGAAGGCGTCGTCTCCGTAGGACTCGCCGAGACCGACGACACCGTCGTCGCAGTGCAGCTGGATGATGCTGCGCAGGGCGTAGGGCTCGTGCACGCCGACGGCGTTGAGCAGGGCCGGGTCGTGGAAGGCGACCGGGGTGACGGTGACCTGGCGGATCTTCACTTGGCCTCCTCGACGGCGGATGCGGTGGCAGTGGATGCGCTGGCGGTGGATGCGGCGGCGGCGGATGCAGCGGCTGCGGCAGCAGTGGACGCCGCCAGGACGGCCCGGCCTGCGGCGATCAGCCGGACCAGCTCGTCCACATCCTCCTCCGCCGCCTCGACCAGCGGCGGACGGACCCGCCCGACGGCCAGCCCCTCGCGCACCGCGGCGGCCTTGACCAGCGAGACGGCATAGCCGGGGACCTTGTCGCGCAGGTCCGCCAGCGGCAGCAGGAAGGCCGCGAGCAGGGCGTCGACCAGCTCGTCGTCTCCGGAGTCCAGCGCCCGGGCGAAGCCGTGGGCCAGGTCGGGGGCGAAGGAGTGCACCGCCGAGGAGTAGCTGCCGACACCGATGGCCCGGTAGGCGCGGGCCGAGAGCTCAGCCGTCGGCAGACCGTTGAGGAAGTGGAAGTCGGCGGCGCGCCGGTGCCCGCTGGTGCGGACGGTGGCGACGATCCGCTGCATCTGCTCGACGTCGCCGAGGCCGTCCTTGAGCCCGACCACCTGCTCCAGGTCCAGCAGGGCGAGGGCGGTGGCCGGGTTCAGCCGGGCATTGGCCCGCTGGTAGACGATCACCGGCAGCGGGCTGTCCCGGACCACGTAGCGGATGTGGCCGAGGACCCCCTCCGGGGTGGAGCTGACCAGGTACGGCGGCAGCAGCAGCACCCCGTCCGCGCCGCAGTCCACGGCGTCGGCCAGGTACTCACGGGCGACGGCCGGACCGCCGCCGACGCCGGCGAAGACCGGGACCCGTCCGGCGACGGTCTTCACGGCGAGGGCGACCACCTCCCGGTACTCCTCCCGGCTGAGGGCGGTGAACTCCCCGGTGCCGCAGGCGATGAACACCGCGGCGGTACCGGCGGCCACCTGCTGCTCGACATGGACGGCGAGGACGTCCAGGGCGAGTCGGTCGTCGTCGGTGAAAGGGGTCAGCGGGAAGGACAGCGGTGGGGTGAGTACGGCGTGGAGGTCCATGGGGCTCCTCAGCAGGGCATCAGGTCGTTCATGTTCATGAACTGCATTCAGTTTACTGAACGATTTGGGAGCGCGGAAACCCCACCCCTCCCACTCGGGGCGGTGATCCGATCGATAATCGGCCAGAGTTGGGGTGCTGTTCGGCTGCCGGTCGACCGCTGATCAGTCGGCGATCGGTGTGCCGATGCGCTCCCAGATGTCCAGCACATGCTCCCGGAAGAGGATCCCGGCCACCTCCGGGACGCCGCCCTGGAGCGCCGCGACCAGCGGGGTGTGGTGCTCCACGATCTCCTCCAGCCGGCCGAAGTACACCTTGTTGGACACCGCGGTGAAGCTGCGCAGGCTGGCCTCGGTCACCGTCCACATCCGCGCCAGCAGCCCGTTCCCCGCCGCCTCCCAGACGTGCCGGTGGAACGACACGTCGCTGTCCACCACTCCGGCGACATCGTCGCGGCCGGCCGCCTCGCGCATCGCCGCGACGTCCGCGTGCAGCACCTCGACCAGCCCGGCCGGGGCCAGCCGGCACACCTCGGTGGCCGCGAACTGCTCCAGCACCGCCCGCACCCGGTAGGCCTGGCGGGCGTCCTCCTCGGAGATGTCGGCGACGTAGCTGCCCCGGCGCGGGAACTGCAGCACCAGGCCGTCGGCCGCCAGCCGCCGCAGTGCGTCGCGCACCGGCGCCTGGCTGACGCCGTAGCGGCGGGCCAGCTCCAACTCGACCAGCCGGGCACCCGGCACCAGCTCGCCCGCGGTGATGGAGGCGCGGACGAGGTCGTACACCTGGTCGGACAACCGTCCGCCGAGTACGGGCTCAACAGTCATGGCGGTGCTCCTCAGTGTCGGAACCGACTCTATCGGGCGGGGGGTATCCGGCATCCATCCAATCGATTATCGTTCGTGCTGCTTCATCAGGATCCGCTGCCGTCCCACCTGCCCACCTGCCTGCCCACCTGCCTGCCCGCCTGCCTGCCCCCGACTGCCTGCGCCTGGAGACCCACCCATGGAACTCGCCACCCCCCGTCCCCCCGTCCTCGACCTGCTGCGCCGGGAGCGGCTGGTCGCCGTCCTGCGCGGCGCCGACGCCGACGCGCTCACCGCCGCCACCGCCGTCCTCGCCGCCAACGGCGTCCGGTTGATCGAGCTGACCCTCTCCAGCGACGCCGGGCTCACCGCGCTGCGCCGCGTCGCGGCCGACGGCACGCTCCCGGCCGACACCGTGCTGGGCGCCGGGACGGTGCTGACCCGGGACCAGGCCAGGGCCGCCATCGACGCGGGGGCCCGCTACCTGGTCACCCCCGGTGTCACCGAGGAGGTCCTCGCTGAAGGCGTCGACCAGGGCGTTCCGGTGCTCTGCGGAGCGCTCACGCCCAGCGAGGCGATGGCCGCGGTACGGCTCGGCGCCACCGCAGTGAAGCTCTTCCCCGCCTACGCCGTCGGCGGCGCGCGCTACCTGCGGGACCTCCGGGCGCCCCTCCCCGACGTCCCCTTCATCGCCATCGGCGGCATAGCCCTGGACGACATCGCCGACTACTTCGCCGCGGGCGCCGTCGCCGTCGGCGTCGGCTCCCCGCTACTGCGCGAGGCCGGGACGGACAGCAGCCCGGCCGCGCTGGCCGCCCTCGCCGAACGGGCCCGGGCCTACGTCGCCGCGACCTCGGCGGAGCGCTGATGCCCGGCCTGGTCACCCTGGGCGAGACCATGGCCGTGCTGGGCTCCCCGCGCCCCGGACCACTGCGGCACGCCCCCCACCTGGAGCTCTCCATCGGCGGCGCGGAGTCCAACGTCGCCATCGGCGTGCGCAGGCTGGGGCACCCGGCAGCGTGGATCGGCCGGGTCGGCGCCGACGAGTTCGGCGCGCTGGTGCTGGAGCGGCTGCGCGCCGAACAGGTCGAGGTGAGCGGCGCCCTGGTGGACCCGGACGCCCCCACCGGACTGCTCGTCAAGGAGCAGCGCACCCCGGACGTCACCCGCGTCCAGTACTACCGCACCGGCTCGGCGGGCTCCCGGCTCTGCCCGGCCGACGTGGACGCGGCCGCCGCGGTGATCACCGGCGCCGGTGTCCTGCACATCACCGGAATCACCCCGCTGCTCTCACCGAGCGCGGCCGGGGCCGTCGCCCGGGCGGTGGAGCTCGCGGTCGCGGCGCAGGTCCCGGTCTCACTGGACGTCAACCATCGCGCCGCGCTGGGCGGAGCGGAACTGCTCCGGGAGCGGCTGGCGCCGCTGCTGCCGCACCTCTCCCACCTCTTCGGCGGCGAGGAGGAACTCCTGCTGCTCGCCGACGCGACCGACGAACCGTCAGCGGTGGCCCGGCTCGGCGGTCCCGAGCTGGTGGTCAAGCGTGGAGCGCGGGGCGCCTCCGTGTATCCGGCGGACGGCGGCCCCGAACTGCACCGCGCGGCCGTCCCGGTACGGGCCCTCGACCCGGTCGGCGCGGGCGACGCCTTCGTGGCCGGCTACCTCACCGCGCTGCTGGACGGCGCCCCCGTCGCGGAACGCCTCCGGCTCGCCTGCCTCACCGGAGCCTTCGCCGTCACCGTCCCCAATGACTGGTCCGGCCAACCGACCCGCGACGAACTGGGGCTACTGGACGCGGAGGCGGGCACGACGCTGCGGTAGCGGTAGCGGTAGCGGGGCGGGGGCGGCGGTGGAAATACCCCGCCGCACCGCCGCGTTGCCCCTGATCATGACCTCTACCTCCGCTTCCGGGTCCCCCTCCCCCTGGCGCACCACGCTCGGCGCCTCCGACCTCTCGGTCTCCCCGCTCTCCCTCGGCGGCAACGTCTTCGGCTGGACCGCGGACACCGAGCAGTCGTTCGCGGTCCTCGACGCCTACACCGCGGCCGGCGGCAACTTCATCGACACCGCCGACGTGTACTCCGCCTGGGCACCGGGGAACTCCGGCGGCGAGTCGGAGACCGTCCTCGGTGAGTGGCTGGCCGCGCGCGGCAACCGCGCCGAGATCGTCGTGGCCACCAAGGTCGGCTCACACCCGGAGTACCGGGGGCTCAAGGCCGCCACCATCGCCGCCGCCACCGAGCAATCCCTGCGCCGCCTCGGCACGGACACCATCGACCTGCTCTACACGCACTTCGACGACGAGAGCACTCCGGTGGAGGAGATCGTCACCGCGCTGGACGCCCTGGTCCGGGCCGGCAAGGTCCGCCACATCGCCGCGTCCAACATCTCGCCGCGCCGGCTCACCGACTCGCTGGAGTTCTCCAGGCGCGAGGGCCTGGCCGCGTACGTCGCGCTGCAGCCGAGGTACAACCTGGTCTCCCGCGACAGCTACGAGGGCGAGCTCGCCGACGTCGCCGCGGCGTTCGGGCTGTCAGCGGTCCCCTACGCCGGACTCGCCGCCGGCTTCTTGACCGGCAAGTACCGTCCGGGCGGCGCCGCCGTCGACAGTGTCAGGGCCGCCGGCGCGTCCAAGTACCTGGAGACGCCGACCGGGCCCAAGGTGCTGGAGGCGCTGGACACCGTCGCCGCCGAGCACGGCGCCGAGCTCGGTACCGTCGCCCTGGCCTGGCTGCTGGCGCAGCCGACCGTGGCCGCCCCGATCGCCAGTGCCCGTACCGTGGAGCAGCTCCCCGGCCTGGTCGCGGCCATCGACCTGGAGCTGGGCGCGGACGAGATCCAGCTGCTCACGGCCGCGTCGGCGTAACCGGTCGGCGTAACCGGTCGGCGTAATCGTAGGAAGGGATTGGGGATTGCCGTGGAGGTCCGTCCGCTGACACCGGCAGCGCTCGCCGACACCCTCGCGGAACGGGTGCACGCGCTGCCGCTCCCAGAGGGCGGGCGGCTGCGGGTGGCGGTGGACGGGGCGCCCGCCGCCGACCCCGGCGGCCTCGCGGAGGCCGCCGCCGCACTGCTGCGGCTGCTCGGACGGCCGGTGGTGCGCGTCAGCGCGGCCGACTACCTGCGCCCGGCCTCGCTCCGGCTCGAGTACGGCCACCAGGACGCCGACGCCTACTTCGACGGCTGGCTCGACACCAACGCCCTGTTCCGCGAGGTCTTCGACCCGCTGGAGCCGGGCGGCAACGGCCTGGTCCTGCCCGCGCTCCGGGACGCCCGGGCGGACCGTGCCGTCCGCGCGCAGCCGGTACCGCTGCCGCCCGGCGGCGTCCTGCTGCTGGACGGCCCGCTGCTGCTCGGCCGCTGGCTGCCGCTGGACCTGACGGTCCATCTGCGGCTCAGCCCCGCCGCGCTGGAGCGGCGGACCCCGGAGGACGAACGGTGGACCCTGCCCGCCTTCGCCCGCTACGAGGCGGAGACCCTGCCGACGGACGCCGCCGACCTGGTCGTCCGGGCCGACGACCCACGCCGACCGGCGCTGGTCGTCGGCTGAGCGGACGTCAGTACTGCGGGTGACGTCAGTACTGCGGGTTCTGCGGGAACTGCTTGGGCATCTCGACCTGGACCGTCAGCGGGATGGTGCAGAAGGAGCAGCGGGTCGCAGCGGCCGGAACCGTGCTCAGGCACTCCGGGCAGTCCTTGGTGTGGACGTCGGGCTCCTTCGCCGGGAAGAAGCGCTCGTGCAGCCGGTTGATCGGCATGACGACGAAGTAGTAGACGACGATCGCTATCAGCACAAAGCTGATCAGGGCGGAGACCAGGGCGCCGTACGGGAAGGTGACCCCGCTGACGTTGAAGGTCTTCTTGCTGTAGTCACCCGTCGAGTTGGTGATCAGGCCGACGATCGGCGTCAGGAACGCGGTGACGAACCCGTTCACCACGGCCGTGAAGGCCGCACCGATCACGATGCCGACCGCGAGGTCGACGACGTTCCCGCGCAGCAGGAAACTGCGGAAACCCTTCATGGTTCTCTTCTCCGTACTGTCCGGCGCCAGCGACTGGGACTGGGGGCTGGGACTGGGGGGTCTGACGGGGGTTGGGACAGGGGAACTGGCGCGGGCCACACCCTCCCAGGTTTGACCCCGAACATGCGAACGGCCCCACCTCACGGTGGGGCCGTTCACGCGTCGGACACTCCTACGAGCGGTCCTACGAGGCGTCAGCTTCCTTCGCCGCTGCCTTCTCCATCGCCGCGGCCGCGGCCTGCGCCTGGGCCTGGATGCCGGAGACGCTGCGCAGCGGCACCTCCTTGATGAAGAGCACGAGCACGAAGGCCAGCACCATCACACCGGCGCCGAGCAGGAACACCAGGTGCATCGAGTCGGCGAAGCCCTGCTTGAACGGGGCCGCGAACACGTCGTCCAGCTTCTGGATGAACGAGGAGTCGCTCAGCACCGAGGCACCGCCGCCGCTGGAGCTCGGGTGCTGGATCATCTGCACCACCGGCTGGTTGCCGGCCTTCCCCGCGACGGCGGGGTTGTTCAGCGCCTGCTGGAACTGCGGGGTCTTCGCCGCGGCCGTGAAAGCGTCGTTGATCTTGTCGCCGACGGTGCTGAACAGCACCGACAGGAAGATCGCGGTACCGGCGGTGGCACCGAGCTGGCGGAAGAAGGTGGACGAGGCGGTGGCCACGCCCATGTCCTTCGCCGGGACGGCGTTCTGCACCGACAGGGTCAGCGTCTGCATGGTGAGGCCCAGGCCGATGCCGAAGAGCAGCATGAAGACCATGGTCTCCATCAGCGGGGTGTTCCACTGCACCTCGAAGTGGAACAGCAGCATGGCGACGACCAGCAGTGCGGTGCCGATCACCGGGAAGATCTTGTAGCGGCCGGTGCGGGCGGTGAGCTGACCGGTGGCGATCGAGGCGGACATCATGCCCAGCATCAGCGGCAGCATCAGCAGACCGGACTTGGTCGGCGACGCGCCCTTCACGATCTGCAGGTACTGCGGGATCATCAGCATCCCGCCGAACATCCCCATGCCCACCAGCACCGACAGCACGCTGGTCTGGCTGAACACCTTGTTGCCGAACAGCCGCATCGGGATCAGTGCGGCGTCGCCCATCCGGCGCTCCACCAGGATCCAGGCGACCACGCCGGCCACGCCGATGACGTAGCAGGCCAGCGACCGGCCGGAGAGCCAGCCCCAGGTCTGCCCCTGTTCGGCGACCAGCAGCAGCGGGACGACGCCCAGGGCGATGGTGACCGCGCCCCACCAGTCGATCCGGTGGTTGCGGCGGGTGTGCGGGACGTTGAGCACCTTGGCGACCACGACCAGCGCGACCATGCCGATCGGCACGTTCACCAGGAACACCCAGCGCCAGCCGGCGATGCCGAGGATGGTGCTCTGACCGGCCAGGAAACCGCCGACCAGCGGGCCCAGCACGCTGGAGGTGGCGAACACGGCGAGGATGTAGCCCTGGTAGCGGGCGCGCTCGCGCGGCGGCACGATGTCGCCGATGATCGCCAGCGCGAGCGACATCAGACCACCGGCGCCCAGGCCCTGGAAGGCGCGGAACGCGGCCAGCTCGATCATCGAGGTGGCGAAGGTACAGGCGATCGAGCCGGTCACGAAGATGCTGATGGCCGCGAGGAAGTACGGCTTGCGGCCGTGCATGTCGGAGAGCTTGCCGTAGAGCGGCGTGGCGATGGTCGAGGTGATCAGGTAGGCCGTGGTGGTCCAGGCCTGCTGGCTGAGGCCGTGCAGGTCGTCGGCGATGGTCCGGATCGCGGTGCTGACGATGGTCTGGTCGAGGGCGGCCAGGAACATGCCGATCATCAGACCGCTGAGGATGGTCATGATCTGGCGGTGACTCAGCCCGCCCGGTGCGGGTATGGGCTCCGGTGACGCGACCGCCGTCCCCCCGCTGCTGCTGCTACTGCTCACTTGGGCTCTCCTTGCCGTGCCGCGGCGGACGCCGTCGGGGCGGTGGCCCCGAGCGTTCCGCCGAAGAGTTCGTGGTGGTTCTCTGCGAAGTCGTCGTTGAGGCGTCCGAACAGCCGGACCAGCTCGTAGCGGTCCTCGGCCGTCCAGGCCTCGAGCAGCCGGGCCAGCCGCTGGTTGCGCAGGTCCCGGTAGTGCTGGAAGGCGAGCACGCCGGCCTCGGAGGCCGACAGCAGCGTGCCGCGGCGGTCCTCGGGGTCGGGAGTGCGCTCGACCAGGCCCCGGTCGACCAGCGAGCGGACCTGCCGGCTCACCGTGGACAGGTCCAGCAGCGTCTCGGCCGCGAGGTCGGTGGCCCGTCGCGGACCGTAGTTCACCAGGCGCGCGAGCAGCAGGCGGTCCCCGCCGCCGTTGTCCTCCCGGGCCCGGAGCTTCCACGCGTGGATCAGTCGCGTGAACCGGCTGACCTCGTCACCGAGCGCGAGTGCGGCCTCCGCCGCGGTGGCGGTGCCCCCCGGCTTCATCGGTGCCGATGCCGGTGCCGGTGTCGATGCCGGCGCCGACGCTGGTGCCGCCGTTGCTGTCGCGGTCACTGTCCGTTCCATGGCGGTCCCTCCCGGATGCTGCTGGTCGCCACTTAATTGCTTGTCTCCAGCAAGTAACTGTACACGGCATCGTTTAATTCCCTCCTACATGCCTGCCCGGCATGCCCGTCCGGTCGCCGTTGCCGTCCAGCAGGGCCACGATGTCGGCCGCGTCCCACTCGCCTTCGGCGCCAGGCCGTCCGGCGAGGTAGTCGGCGATCTTCTCGCGCGTCCAGCCGTGGGACTCCCGGAGCCCCGAGGCCAGATTGCGCAGATACGCAGCCGACGGCTTGTTCAGCGGCGCCTCGGCGCTGCGCCAGGGAGCGGTGAACGTCAGCACCGGGCAGCCGTCCAGCACCCCCAGGCAGACGAGCGTCTGGTACCGCCCGTCGCCGAGACTCGCCCGTCCAGCGATGAGAACCGCACTGAGGTCGAGGTCCTCGCCGGGGGTCTCGTACATCTCCTGAGCAGCGATGTCAGCGAACTGCGAGGCCGTCAGGAGGTAGGCCCGGGCAGGCATCTCCCCTTCGTCCAGGGGATCGTAGAAGCCCATGCCACCGGTCCAGGCCATGGACTCCAGCGCGAAGTAGAGCCGACCGGGCAGCAGCACCGGGACCGTCTCCCGCGGAGGACGCCGATCGCGGCATCCGGGGTACGTACGCCTACCACCGGGGGGCCGTCCGCCCGAGAGGTAGTAGTTCAGTCGATCAAGATGCATGTTCGACCCGTATGCGGCGTACCAGACATTGCGCGCGGTCGCGGCACGTCCAGTGGCTCGCTCCGGCCTGCGGGGTGTGATCACCCCCTGGATCATGCTCAGCCTGCCGTCCGACCATGCCGGCGACGGTCCTGTCCCGGTTTTGGAGACAGGTTCGGGCGCAGGCTCGGGGGGCGTGCGGGAGTTCGACGCGCAACCGTTCGTGCAGTTCAGGGGCCCTATCGGTGCCGGTTTTGACGGTGGGTCACGGTAGAATCAGGGGTGTACGGAGTACCTGGAGGGGGTGGTTATGGTGGGCTGGTTGGAGGACGGGGATGCGCTGGCGGCGGGGTTGGCGCGGGCGGTGCCGGGGGCGGTAAGTGTGGCCGGGATCGCCGACCTGGAGGGGCTGGAGTTGTCGGCGGCCGGGCGGATCGATGCGCTGGTGGCGGTCGCGCGGGCGCGGTGCTGGCTGGAGGCGGTGCAGATCGCCATGCTGGCCGGGCTGCAGGAGCATCCGCTGACCTGCATCCCCGGGCATCCGGATGTGTTGGGGGATTTCCTGGAGACCCAGGAGCAGGTGGCCTGTGCGCTGCGGATCTCCCCGGACACCGCCCGGGGGCGCCTGGTCGAAGCCCAGCAGCTCACCGCCCGCTTCCCGGCCGCGCTGGGGCTGCTGGCCCAGGGGCAGGTGCAGATCATGCACCTCAAGGCCCTGCTGGAGCACACCGCCGCCCTCGACGACGAGACCGCCACCCAGGTGGAGGCCCTGGTGCTGCCCAAGCTGCCGACCCAGACGGTGGGTGCGGCGCGTAAGGCGATCAGCCGCGCGGTGATCAAGGCCGACCCGGCCGGGGCCGAGCAGCGCCACACCCGCGCTCGGGAAGACCGGCGCACCACCCTGCGGGCCCACCCCGAGGGCATGGCCTGGTACGGCGCCCTGCTGACGGCAGGCGACGCCGCCCTGGTCGACGCCGCCGTCACCGCCCACGCCCACACCCTCGACGCGGACGGCCGCACCCTGCCCCAGCGCTGCGCCGACGCGCTGGTGGAACTTGTCTCCGGAACCGCGACAAGTTCCACCACCGCCACGATCGTGGTCACCGTGCCGTTCGACACCCTGATCGGCACCGCCGACCACCCCGCCGACCTGCACGGCCATGGCCCCATCACCGCCGCCCAAGCCCGCACCCTGGCCACCCGCCCCGGCAGCATCTGGCGCCGCCTGCTCACCCACCCCACCACCGGCCAGGTCCTCAAAACCGACCCCACCACCTACCGGCCGACCACCGAGGTCACCCGGCACGTGATCGCCCGCGACCCGCACTGCCGCTTCCCCGGCTGCACCCGCCCCTCCCGCCGCTGCGACCTGGACCACGTAGTCCCCTTCAACCACACCAAGCCGCACAGCGGCGGGCTGACCACGCCCGACAACCTCATCCCCCTCTGCCGCCGACACCACCTCACCAAACACCGCGCCGGCTGGCACACCCGCTACAACCACCACACCGGCAACGTCACCTGGACCGCCCCCACCGGCCACACCTACACCGACCAACCCGTGCCCGCCACTTAGGCGTGACGCCGTCAGCTCCGTACCGATACTGTCAGCGCTCACAGGATCTTCATGCGAATCACTGGTGCGAAGTAGTAGCGCATTGCACGCGCTCCTCCGCACCCGGGGGGACGAACATGCCGCGCCCACGTGCGCTCATAGGCACCATCGCCATCGCTCTGCTCTTCGGCGGCCTCGGTGCGACCACCACCGCCCACGCTGACGGCCCGGCCACAGATCTCTACGTCCGCTCCGTCAGCGGTTGCAGTAACACAGGGCCGGGCAGTTCGGCTGTGCCGTTCTGCACCCTGCAGGCGGCAGCGGACGTCGTCCAGCCCGGCCAGACAGTGCACGGGGGCGATCTGGGCCTGACGAAGCCAGTGGTGGTCAATCGGTCAGGCACCGCTGAGCAACCCATTACGTTCACCGGCGGGAGCCTCAGCGCTGGAGCTGCCTCAGACGGTCCTCTGCTGATCATCAGTGACGCCCAGTACATAACGCTGGACAACCTGACAATTGGCGATTCCGGTCACACGCCACTCAACGTGCAGGGCTCACAGCACATCACCGTCACACGAAGCACGTTTTCCTGGGGAGCGACCGCATCGCCCGTCGACGCGGTGGACATCGACGGCGCTTCGTCGCATGTGAGCCTCACGGACACCGCCTTCGACAGCAGTTCGACGGGAGACGCCGTCAAGGTGGCCTCTGGAGCTTCGTTCGTCACCATTGCGAGCTGTGCCGTCACCAACAGCACCACCGGCGGCGGGGTCACTGCTGACGGCACGACAGGCCTGATCCTGGCTGGTGACAGTGTGCAGACCAGGGGTGGTGTCGGCATCACCGTCTCCGGAACCTCGACGGGCTCCATAGAGAACACGGTTTTCTCCTCTCCCGACAACGGGACCAGGATCAGCGTCTCCTCCGACTCCGCCGCCTCGGTCACCGCCGACTACAACGTCATCTCGCTTTCGGATGCGTCCCACCCTGCGTACGTCTGGGGCAGCACCGCCTACACCTCCGTTGCCGCCTTCGCTGCCGGCACCGGCCAGGGTCGTCACGACGCCTCCGGCGCCAGCGCCACCCCAGTCCCCTCCGAAGGTTCAGGACTGATCGACTCCGGCGACGCTGACGCCCCAGGAGAGACGCCGACCGACATCCATGGGAACCCACGCGTCGACGACTCCCTGGTCCCCAACACCGGGACGGGAACCGGCACGGTCGACCGTGGAGCCTACGAGTTCCAGAACCCGCTCCACCTCGCGATCCCGGGCGCAGACTCACGGCAAGGACCGGCGCCTCTCCCGGTGACCGCCACCACCTACGTCACCAACCCCTGGTCCACGACCGGTATCGCCTACACCTTCGACTTCGGCGACGGCAGCACCCCGGTGACCTCGTCGAAGCCCACGGCAACACACACCTACACCCAGGTCGGCCCACAGGGCGGCTATCCCCTCACGGTGACGGCCACCCTGCCGGACGGAACCGAGCGAACCGCCCCCGGAAGCGGTCACGTACAGGTCAACGCACCTGGGCCGCTCTCCGCATCGCTGAAGCTGACCGGCTCCACCCGGCTCACAGCCGATCTGAAGGCCCAAGCGGCGAGTCCCTGGGGCATCCTCGACATGATGGTCGTCTTCGGCGACGGCAGTCAGCCCGCCGAGGGCGATTCGGACATGAGTCTTGTCCACACCTATCCCGCACCGGGCACCTACACCGCCACTCTGTACGTCACCGACGAGGCGCAGCAGAAACTGACGATCACTCACCGACTGACCGTGGGCTCGACACTGGTACCGGTCACACCACTCCGGGTCCTGGACACACGCGTCGGCACCGGCGCGCCGAAAGCCAAGGTCGGCCCGGGATCTGTGCTCCGCCTCAAGATCGCCGGGGCGAACGGCATCCCGACCACCGGTGTGGCCGCTGTCACCATGAACGTCACCGGCACCAACCCGACCAGCGCCGACTGGGTCGTCGCCTACCCCGACGGCAGCCCCCGGCCCCAGAGCTCCGACCTCAATGTCAAGTCCGGAGAGACCGATCCCAATCTCGTGACCGTCCCGGTCGGCGCAGACGGCTACGTCGACCTCTACAACGCCGCCGGCAGGATCGACCTCATCGCCGACGTGCAGGGCTACTACTCCACCAGCCCTTCGACGCAGTCCGATCAGGGCACGGACGGCGGCCTGTTCACCCCTGTCGTCCCGACCCGCATCCTGGACACCCGGAACGGTACCGGCGCGCCCGAGCAGCCCGCAGGCCCGGGAAGCACCACCGTCGTGGCCCTGCCGGCAGGCACAGTCCCGCTTGATGCCACAGCCGCGATCGTGAACGTGACTGCGGCCTCACCCACCACCGACGGTTTCATCACCGCCTACCCCGGCGCCGGCGCGCTGCCGAACGTCTCCGACCTCAATCTCAAGGCCGGCCAGACCACCTCCAACGCAGTGGTCCTCCCCGTCGACTCCTCACGCTCGATCAGGCTGTTCAACCGTCTCGGCCGGACGGCCCTCATCGCCGACGTCCAGGGCTACTTCAGCAGCAGTCCTGCAGGCGCCGCGTACGTTCCCACGGCACCCACCCGTCTGGTCGACACCCGGGTGGGCAGCAGGCACCTCGGTGCCGGCGCCGATCTACGCATCAAGGTCACCGGGGTACAGGGGGTCCCGGCAGGGACCGGCGCTGTCACCGTCAACCTGACCGGCACCGGCAGCACTCGAGCCACCTACCTCACCGCCTTCGGCAGCGGGTCCCTGCCCATTGCCTCCAACCTCGACCTCACACCGGGCCAGACCCGTCCAGCCCTGGTCACCGTCCCGGTCGACAGCAACGGCTACATCACCGTCCACAACGCCTACGGCACCGTCGACGTCATCGCCGACCTCGAGGGCTACTACGCGGTCGGACGGTGAGGACCGGCTTCAGGCCCCGTTCGCGAAGTGGGTCACGGCTGGGACGAAGGCGGCTGCGTCCTGGAAGAGGAAGGCGTGGCCGGCGTCCGGGTCGAGCAGGAGGCGTGAGCGGGGAATACCGTGCGCCAGGAGGACGGCGTTGGCTGCCGGGTTCAGGGCGTCCTCCGTGCCGTCAGCGACCAGGGTGGGCACGTGGATCCGGTTCAACCGATGGCCCACCGGATCGTCGCCGGCCATCCACTCCTGGATGGCGGCGGTCTGCTCGGCCTTCACGGTGCTGGGTGCTGCGTAGAAGTTCGGGTACTGGGTGATCTGGGCGGCGTAGGCCCGTAGTGCGGCCAGCTGGTCGGCCGGGAAGAGAACCGAGAGCACCACTGCCGGGTTCGGACTGTTCAGCGCGGCGGCCGCAGCAGCCGGGATCGGCAACGCCCTGCCGGTGCCGGCCTGGGTGGCGGCCAGGACGAGGCGTCCGACCTGCCCCGGGTGCCGGACGGCCAGTGCCTGGGCGATCATGCCGCCCATGGACCAGCCGAGCACGGTCGGCCTGTGCAGTCGCAGCGAGGAGATCAGCGCACTGGTCTGCTCGGCCATCGCCGCAACGTCCAAGGGCGCGGGCAGGGCACTGGTCTGACCGACCCCGGCGTTGTCGAAGACGATGACGCGGAAGTGGGCGGCGAGGGCGTCGACGAACGAAGGGGCCCAGTCGTCCATCGAGCCGCCGTAACCCATGATCAGCAGGAGCGGTCGGCCGTGGCCCACCGTGCGGTAGGCGACGTCCCCCTTGGCTGTGGATGCGATGAGCGTCGGCGCGGTCAGGATGTCCGGGGCCGGGGCCGAGATCGACGCGGCGGCCGCACCGGCTCCCGGGGTCACCGCCGCTGCGGGTACGGCGCAGCAGGCTGCGGCGATCATGGCGATGCCCGAGACCGCTGCCGCACAACGGGTCAGGGAGCGACCTCGGCCCCGGTTCCGTGTTCCGCGCTGCATACGCCTACCCCCTGGTTCGGCATGTACGGAGTTCAGCATGTACGTACGACGACCACTCGGCGACACATTATTGGCTCCGATGACGAACCGTGCCAGGGCGCACGGCAGTTACTGCTTACCCGCAGCCGCCGCCGACCGCAGCCGATAGGTCACGAAGGCCAGCAGGGCCAGCTGGTACGGCAGTTCCGCCACCGCGCGGAACTGGCTGTCGCTGAAGTTGAGGACCTGGGTGATGAGCAGGTCGACCAGCAGCGCCGCGCGGAACCACCGGTAGGCCGACTGGCGATCGGCCCGCCACCGGATGAGCCCGACCGAGACCAGTAGCAGCGAGACGCCCCGTGTCCCCGCCTCGGCGACCACCGCCCAGTCCTCGGTGCCGGGGGCGAGGTGCTCCCCGGCGCCGAGCAGGCTGGCCTGGACGAGGAAGACGATGGCCACGACCAGGTGGGACAGGAACATCAGGACCGCCACCACCTCTCCCGCCCCGTGCCGGTCGGCCAGCCGCCGGGCCCGTGCTTCGAGGCCGCGCCGGATCCGCCGGAGCACCCCGGGCCTCCGCTCGGGTGCCAGTTCCAGCAGGCGGAGCACGGCGAGGCCGGCCGGGTCCTCGCGGCCCTCCAGCGCGGCCATCGCCCGGCTGCGACGCTCCGCACCGAGCCCTGAGACCAGTCCGGTCGCCGCGATGTGCGCCGCCTCACCCAGTCGGGCGTCGCCGTCGTCGACGGTTCCCCGCTCCAGCAGCGAGGCCAGCACCAGCAGTAGGGCGAAGAGCAGGTAGATGATGGCTGCGGCGGGTCGGTAGAAGTAGTCGTCGGTGCGGGTCAGGTATTTGCCGATCTCGTCGGCGAACAGACCCAGGCCCGCGCCGCCGAGCAGCACCGTCCAGGCCCGCGAGTCCGCTCCTGTGTACATCAGGGCGACCGCGATCGCCGCCAGCATCAGCAGTCCGCCCCAGAGCGCGTGGGCGATGTGCAGGGTGCCGTTCCCGACCTGCGGGTAGCCGGTGGCGCTCAGGTAGCCGCGGGTGACGAGCACCGTGCTGATCCCGGTGATCGCCAGCCACTGCAGGCTGACGGCCCCGTCGGCGACGCGCACCAGCCGCCTGGTCCGGCGCGTCCCGGGGTCGTCCGCGTCGATGCCGGCCGCCGCTGAACGAACTGCCATGGACCTCCCCCGCCCTGGAGCCCCCGATTCGGGTCGGCCGGTTCAACGCACCGCCTGCGAGCAGGGTTCCGCAGGGGCCGGCGGGCCGATCACGGTCCGACCGGCCCGGGCCATGCGAAAGGCCCCCTGATCCGGAGTCAATCTCCGGGCCGGAGGGCCTTCGTACTGTGCGCTCAGCAGGATTCGAACCTGCAACCTCTTGATCCGTAGTCAAGTGCTCTATCCGTTGAGCTATGAGCGCCTTGCGCGGCTTCCGGGCGTTTTTCGTTCGCCCCGCTGCCTTGCGATGACTACATTACACGAGCCCCGGCCTCGGGTGAAATCGAGTTATCGGGGGCCCTGACCTGGGCTGCGGCCGGGGACGGGGTTGCGGGCTGCGGCGTGGCGCGCTGGAATCGGCGGATGAGTGGTGGCCGTGGTTCGCGGGTTCTGTACGTGATCGTTTGCGCTGCCGCGCCGGCGCCCGGGGTCGGGGAGCTGATCGGGGCGGCGATCGACGAGGGGTGGGAGGTCTGCGTGCTGGCCACCCCGGCAGCGGTGGCGTTCCTCGACGTGGCGGCGGTCGAGGCGCAGACCGGGTGGCCGGTGTTCAGCGAGTACCGGCGGCCGGGCGAGGCCAAGCGGCAGCCGCCGGCGGACGCGGTGGTGGTCGCTCCGGCGACGTACAACACCATCAACAAGTGGGCGGCCGGCATCGTCGACAACTACGCGCTGGGCTCGTTCGCCGAGGCGACCGGGCTCGGGCTGCCGGTGGTGGTGCTCCCGTCCGTCGGCGACGCGCTCGCGGGGAACCTGGTCTTCGGGCGCAGCCTGGACGCGCTGCGGGAGGCCGGGGTGGACGTGCAGATCCGGTGTGGATCCGAGGACGAGGGGTTCCCCTGGGGGCTGGCGCTGGAAGCCCTGCCGAAGTGATGCGGGGCGAGATGCAGAGAGGGCCCCTCGCCGAAGCGAAGGGCCCTCGTCACGCGGAGGCTGAGGGATTTGAACCCTCGATGGGCTTGAAGGCCCAAACCGCATTAGCAGTGCGGCGCCATAGACCGGACTAGGCGAAGCCTCCCTGCATGGGACGTGACACGCCTACTGGCGATCACGGCCGTCTGCATGGATGATGCCACAGCCACGCGGGCTGCGGCTAACCGGAGACCACGTTACTAGGCGGATCGCCGCAATCGCAAAAATGAGTGTGGGATAGTGCTTGCTGGTGAGCCTGGGGGAGGTCAGCCGACGCAGCGGCGGACCGGGCCGGTGCGGCAGGGATGTTCAGCTAGGGAGGACGGCTCGTTGTGAGCAGCAGGCCGACCCGAGGCACTGCTCGCCTCGCAGCCATACTCGACGCGCTTCCGGATGCCTTGCTGCTGGTGAACAGCAACGGCACCGTGGTGGACGCGAATGCCGCAGCCGTGCGCACGCTGCAGGCCCCGGGCAGTTCGCTGGTGGGCATGGGCGTGCTCGACCTGCTCCCGGAGTTCGACCCGAGCCGGATCCCGGGCTCGATGCGCCCGCGCACCCGGGGCGAGGACGGCGCCGAGGAGGACGACGGCGCGCCGGTGCGGATGTCGGCACGGCGGACCGACGGGACGGTCTTCCCGGTCGAGGTGTCCGGCAACGAGTTCGAGGACGACGGCCTGCTCGGCGGCGGGCTGGGCGAGAACAGCAGCAGGGACGGCTACGGCCCCTACGACTCCTACGGCGGCGTGTCCCGCTACGGGTACGGCGCGAGCGGCGGCGGCAGTGGCCGTCCGGCCGACCGGCAGCTGCTGCTGATCGTGGTGCGGGACCTCTCGGGACGGCTGGAGGTCGAGGCCGAGCTGCGGCGCCAGCACAAGCAGACCGAGATGATCCTGCGCGCCGCCGCCGAGGGCGTGCTCGGTGTGGACATCGACGGCCGGGTGGTGCTGGTCAATCCGGCGGCCGCGCACATCCTCGGCTACCGGGCCAGCGAGCTCGGCGGCCAGGAGCTGCTGCCGCTGGTCCAGCACTCCAAGCCGGATGGCACCCCGCAGCCCGCCGAGGAGTCGCCGCTCGCGGACACCCTCGCCTCGGGCCGCAAGCACCGGGTGCGCACCGCGGTGCTGTGGCGCAAGGACGGCCGCCCGGTGAGCGTGGAGCTGTCCACGGCCCCGGTGCGGGACGGGGACCAGCTGGTCGGCGCGGTGATGACGTTCACCGACCGCAGCGCCTACCTGGCCCTGGCCGCGCGGCACAAGCACCTCACCGCCGTGCTGGAGGAGGAGCTGAAGGAGCCGCTGACACGGCTTCAGACCACCCTGGAGAAGCTGGCCGCTGACCCGGCCGGGCAGCTGTGGCCGGAGGCCAACTGGGTGCTGCGGCGGCTCGCCGCCGACATCTCGCGCAGCTCGCGGCTGGTCGACGGGGTGCTGTCGTACCAGCGCTTCGACGCCGCGCTGGACGCCGGACGGGAGACCCTGGACCGTCGGCCGATCGGGCTGGACCAGGTGGTCCGGCGTGCGGTCGCGGCCGCGACCGAGCTGGTCGGCGAGGACCGGGTGCGGTTCGCGGTGCATCCGTCCGAGGTCGAGGTGATCGCCGACCAGGAGCGGCTGGCGCAGGCCCTGGGACATCTGATCGCGGACGTGGCCTCGGCCGCGGACGGCCCCGCCGAGGCTTCCTCGGGGAGCAACGCCGGCCTGTACGGGATGGCCGTGGGGGTGGCTTCCGGGCTGACCGGGACGCCGACGCAGGGCCCGACCGTGGTGATAGCGGCGGCGCAGCGCGGCTCGGTGGCACGGATCGAGGTGCGCGGGCCGAGTGCGGGCGGCAGCCCGGTGCACCTGCCGATAGCTCGGGGCATGGTGGAGCGGCACGGCGGCGTGCTGCAGTCGCACGAGCTCCCGGGCAAGCAGGGCCGCACCTATGTGGTGGAGCTCCCGCTGGACCCGGCGACCGCGCAGGAGGCGGCCGAGCGTGCCGCCGCTGCGGCGCGGACGGCGGACCGGCCGAAGGAGAACGACACGGCGATGCTGCCGGAGCTCCCCGGGATGGGCGGGCCGCAGCCGCAGGAGGCTCCCGGAGCGGGCGTCGGAGCGGCGCTGCCGGCTGCGCGGCGGAGTGACGAGAGCCTGCCGGGGCAGGCCCCGGAGCGCAGTACGGGCGGCGGTGACAGCACTGGTGGTGGTGCCGGCGGCGGTGCCGGTAATGGTGGCAGTGGCAGTGCCGGGTCGGAGACACCTGCTGAGGGGATAGACCGCTCGCGGCGGCGCAGGGCGTTGCCGGCGCCCGAGGTGGTCCGGCCGCCGCGTGCGGTGACGGAGGCTCAGCAGGCGGCCGGGCGGCAGCAGCGCGAGGAGGAGGAGCGTCGGGCCCAGGGGCAGGGGCAGGTCCAGAATCAGGGTCAGTCGCAGGGGACGGGGACCAATGGGTTTCCCGGGCTGATCGGCGGACCTGTCTACCCGGGACTCGAACACGCCCTTCCGCCCGCCGGGGCCAGGCTCGACACCCCGGCCCCGGCCGCTGTCGCCGAGCTGCCCGCGCCGAGCGGCGGCCGGCGGCGACGTCTGGCCATGCCTCCGGGCACCGATGACGGCCGTGCGAATCAGGATGCAGCAAACCAGGGTGCAGCCGCCTCGGCGCCGTTGGAGCTGGAGCCGGTGCCGGTGCCGTCGCAGGCCCCCGCGCCGGCCCAGCAGTCCCAGGCGCCGCAGCCGCAGGCCGCCTCCGGTCCGGCGGCGCTGCAGCCGGTGCCGGCGGCGGCACCGTTCGGCGGGCGGTTCGGCCCGGACGGTGGTGGCGGAACGGTCGGCGGTGGCAGCGCGGCCCTGGCGCCGTCCCCGGACTCGCGCGCGCTCGAAGCCGGCCCGGACCAGGCGGACCAGGGCGCGGACGAGGCCGCCGGTACCGAGAGTCGGCTGGAGTTCATCGCCGGGGCCGACTACCCGACCATGGTCGCCCCCGCCGCGGACGGGCGGCCGCGCCGGCTGCTGGTCTGGCCCGAGCCCGACCCCTCCACCCGCCAGGCGCTGCAGGACCGCGGCTACCGTCCGGTCATCGTCCGTACCCGCGAGGAGGTCGAGGGACAGGTCGCCGGGTTCCCTGCGGCCCTGTTCGTGGACCCGCTGACCGGACCGATCACCCGGACGGCGCTGCAGTCGCTGCGCTCTGCGGCCGGGGACGCCAATGTGCCGGTGCTGGTGACGGCCGGTCTCGGGCAGGCGACCCGGGAGGCCGCGTACGGCGCCGACCCGGCCGTGCTGCTGCGCGCCCTGGCGCCGCGCGACAGTGAGCGGCACGCGCCGCGGGTGCTGCTGGTCGAGCAGGACCCGGACATCGCGGCGGCGTTCACCGCGACCCTGGAGCGGCGCGGCATGCACGTGGTGCACGCGCTGAGCGAGAACGACGCGGTGGAGAAGGCCGGCAGCGTCCAGCCGAACCTGGTGGTGATGGACCTGATGCTGATCCGCCGCCGCCGGGTGGGCATCGTGGACTGGCTGCGCGGCAGCAACCAGCTGCACCGCACCCCGCTGGTCGTCTACACCTCGGTGGACGGACCCGCGGAGAGTTCCGGTCTGCGCTCCGGCGAGACGGTGCTGTTCCTCGCGGAGCGCTCGACCAGTGCCGAGGTGCAGGCCCGGATAGTGGATCTGCTGGGGAAGATCGGCAGCCTCGGACAGTAGGAGGGCAGGAGCAGGGCCCGGGAGTGCCTACTCGCCCTTGCGGAGGTTGGTCACGTCCAGCTCGCCCTCGGCGTAGGACTTCCTGATCACCTTCTTGTCGAACTTGCCGACCGAGGTCTTGGGCACCGACTCGACGATCGACCAGCGCTCCGGCAGCTGCCAGTGGGCCACCCGGTCGGCGAGGAAGGCGCGCAGCTCGGCCAGGCCGGTGCCGGTGCCGGGCCGCAGCACCACCGTGGCCAGCGGCCGCTCGCCCCACTTCTCGTCGGGGACGGCGACCACGGCGGCCTCCAGCACGTCCGGGTGGGCCATCAGCTGGTTCTCCAGCTCCACGGACGAGATCCACTCGCCGCCGGACTTGATCACGTCCTTGGCCCGGTCGGTGAGGGTGAGGAAGCCGTCGGGGCTGATGGTGCCGACGTCGCCGGTGCGCAGCCAGCCGTCCTCGCTGAACTTCTCCCCCGTCTCCAGTGTTTCCAAGGCTGCGTCCTTGCCCTCACCGCCGTAGTAGGCGGCGGCGATCCACGGGCCGCGGACCTCCAGCTCGCCGGCGGACTCGCCGTCGTGCGGCAGGGCGGTGCCGTCCGGGCCGATCAGGCGGGGCTCGACCGAGGCCGGGAAGCGGCCCTGGGTGAGCCGGTAGCGCCAGGTCTCCTCGGGGCCGAGCCCGGCCGGCGGGTGCGAGACGCTGCCGAGCGGGGAGGTCTCGGTCATCCCCCAGGCGTGAATGACATTGATCCCGTAGCGGTCCTCGAAGGCCTTCATCAGCGCGGGCGGGCAGGCGGAGCCGCCGATGACGACCCGGCTCAGGGTGCTGGTGTCGTAGGCCCCCGGGTGGGCGTCGAGCTCGTCCAGCAGGCCGGTCCAGATGGTGGGGACGGCGGCGCTGAAGGTGGGGTGCTCGGCGGTGATCATCGCGGCAAGCGGCTGCGGCTGCAGGAAGCGGTCCGGCATCAGCAGCGAGGTCCCGGCCATGAAGGCGGCGTACGGGATGCCCCAGGCGTTGACGTGGAACATCGGCACGACCGGGAGCACCTTGTCGGCGCTGGTCAGTCCGAAGCTCTCGGCCGAGAGCACCTGCATGGAGTGCAGGTACATGGAGCGGTGCGAGTAGGCGACGCCCTTGGGGTCCCCGGTGGTGCCGGAGGTGTAGCAGAGCGCGCCGGCGGTGCGTTCGTCCAGACCGGTCGGGTGCGGGAAGACGGTGGAGCGGTCGGCGATCAGCTCCTCGTAGCGGTGCACCCCGCCGCTGAAGCCGTCCAGCGGCGCCAGGTCGCCCTCGCCGACGACCACGATGTGACGCAGCGTCGGGTTCAGCTTCGGCAGCAACGGGGCGAGCAGCGGCAGCACGGTGCAGTTGGCGATGATGGTGTGGTCGGCGGCGTGGTTGATGATGAAGGCCAGCTGCTGCGGGGGCAGCCGCAGGTTGAGGGTGTGCAGCACGGCGCCCATGGAGGGGACGGCGAGGTACGCCTCCTGGTGCTCGGTGTTGTTCCACATCAGGGTGGCCACCCGCTGGTCGCCGGTGACCCCCAGTTCGTCGCGCAGCGCGTTGGCGAGCTGTGCGGCGCGGGCGCCGACCTCGGCGAAGCTGCTGGCCACGGCCTTCTCGCCGTCCCAGGTGGCGACGGTGGAACGGCCGTGGAAGGTCTCCCCGTGGGCGAGGATGCGGCCGATGGTGAGCGGGACGTCCTGCATCGTGCTGAGCACCTGGGTCCTCCTTGACCGTACGTGCTGCCTACCACTCAGTAGTGGCGGGTACGAGTGGTGATTGTGTCGCTCACCAGCCGTCCTGTCAGTAGCGGGCACCTACTCCGCAGCGGTCGGGAGCCGGCATCCGGCATCCGGCATCCGGCATCCGTGAGGGACGGCGGTGGTCAGCCCACCACGGCGACCGGTGCGTCCACCGCGTTGCGGTCGATGTTGATCCGGACCCCGCCGTGGCTCTCGGAGGTGTTGCCGACGAACTGGTGCACCCGCTGGTGGTACACCCACTCGCCGGAGTCCAGCGCGTTGTAACCGCTGGTGTCGTTCCGGCCGTCCCAGCGGGCGTACCAGACGATGTCCGGCAGCTCGGAGATCCGCCGGCCTGCGGCGCCACAGGCCAGGTCGGCGACGCCGCTGTCGGCGCTGCTGTAGAAGCCGGACAGGTAGCCGGCCGCGTGCACCGCGTGCGTCCAGGCGGCGGTGTACTGGAGCACGGCCCGGGTGCAGCGGTCGCTGTCGCGGTCGTAGGTCTCCATGTCGAGGTAGATCGGGCTGCCGGGCCGGATGGCCAGGTCCCTGGCGCGGTTCACGGCGTCCCGGCCCTCGGCGCCGCCCTGGCTCGCGGCGCTGCCCGGGCTCATCCTGGCCGAGCGGCCGGTGCTGATGCACGGGGACTGGAGGCCGACGTAGAGCGGCAGCAGACCCCATCCCATCGAGCTCGCCGACCGGGTCCAGCCCGCGCTGAGCTGGGGCTGGGCGCAGGCGCGGTTCCGGCCGCCGATGTAGATGCCGAGGGCGCCGTACGGGGAGTCGTGCCGCCAGGCCCGGAGGGTGCCGAGGCCGGGGGCGGCGCAGGTGTCGAAGGCCTGGCCCCGGAAGATCCTCCGGGCCCGGACGGCGGCGGGTACGGCGAAGGGGGTCGTGAGGGGTGCGGCAAGAGGTGCGGCGAGCGGGGCCGCCATGACGGCGTCGTCGCTCAGCTCGGCGAGGCGCGGTACCGCGACCGCCTCCAGGTCGGACAGCCGGACCTGTGCGAGCAGACCGGAGTCCCGGGTGGCCGGGTCCGCCACGGCGCCGGTGCAGGTGGTGGCCAGACAGCCGAGGGAGAGGATCACGCCGAGGACTACGGAGGACACGGAAGCGGAGGCGGCATCGACCGCCGTACGGAGAGTAGTCACATGCGATCGTGACCGTAATATCCCATTTATTCGGATAAGCCACGCCACAGTAACGCGGCTGCCGCCCGAACGGACCTGACGTCCGCGGCCGTGCCCGTTCGGCACGGCGGCGCGAACCTTCCGGTCGAGTTGCCGCATGGATTCCTGGGACCGGCGGCCCTCCGGCGCGACGATCCGGGGGTGATGTCACGACGCTGCCCCCTTGGAGTCCCGAGATGACGCAGTCCCGTCTGGAAGCCGCCCTGCCGTTGACCCCTCTGCAGCACGGAATGCTGTTCCATGCGCTCTACGAGGACGAGGGAGTGGACGCCTACACCGTCCAGGTGGCCTTCGACCTGCGTGGACCCCTCGGCGAGGCGGAGCTGCGCGGCGCCCTGGAGCGGCTGCTGGCCCGGCACGCGGTGCTGCGGGCCGGGTTCCAGCTGCGCAAGTCCGGCGAGCCGGTGCAGTTGATCAGCCGGTCGGTGGAGCTTCCCTGGCAGGAGGCGGACCTGCGGGGGCTGGACGAGGCGGCGCAGCGACGGGAGCTCGACCGCTACCGGACGGACGAGCGCGCCCGGCGGTTCGACCTGGCCCGTCCCCCGCTGCTGCGGGCCGGGGTGCTGCGCCTCGCGGAGCAGCGGCGCGTCCTGGTGCTCACCTACCATCACATCCTGCTGGACGCCTGGTCGTTCCAGCAGGTGCTGCAGGAGCTGTTCGCGCTCTGCCGCCCCGGGGCCGACCCCGCCGAGCTGGCACCGGTGGTGCCGTTCCGGCGGTACCTGGCCTGGCTGGAGGCGCAGGACCGGGAGGCCGCCGGGGACGCCTGGGCCTCGGCCTTCGCCGGATTCGAGACGCCCACGCTGGTGGCGCGCGGGCGGACGGCGGGCCGTGGCCCGCAGGCGCTGCCCCGGCTCGCCACGGCCGACCTGTCCGAGGAGCTGACGGCGGCGCTGCGCCGCACGGCACGGGCTGCGGGACTGACCGTCAACACCGTGGTCCAGGGGGCGTGGGCGCTGCTGCTGGCCGGACTGACCGGCACCTCGGACGTCGCCTTCGGCCAGACCGTCTCCGGTCGGCCGCCGGAGCTGGACGGGGTGGAGGAGATCGTCGGCCTGCTGATCGGGGCCGCCCCGGTGCGGGTGCTGATGGATCCCAACGAGACGCTGACCGAGCTGCTGTCGCGGATCCAGCACGAGCAGGCGGAGCTGGAGCCGCACCACCACCTGGGCCTGTCGGAGATCCAGCGCCGGGTCGGCCTCGGCGACCTCTACGACAGCACGGTCGCCTTCGTCAACGCGCCGTCCGGTGCCGCCGGCCCCGACACCGCCACCGACACCGACACGCCGACCGACGCAGCCTTCCGGGTCGACGGCACCGCGGTGCGCTTCCTCGCCGACGCCGGCGAGCAGAACGGCACAGCGACCGGCTCCACCCACTACCCCCTCAACCTCACCGCCGGCGTCGGCCGTTCGCTGCGGCTCGCGCTCAGCCACCAGACCGACCTCTTCGACGCGCTGGACGCCGACCGGCTGCTCGGCCGGCTGCGCTCGCTGCTGACGGTCTTCGCGACCGAACCCGCGACGCTCGTCGGCCGGATCCCGCTGCTGGCCGAGGACGAGCTGGAGCAGGTGCTGTCCAAGTGGAACGACACCGAGCAGCAGCTGCCGGAGCAGCTGACGCTGCCGGACCTCTTCCGAGCCCAGGTGGCACGCACCCCGCAGGCCACCGCTGCCGTCTTCGACGGGAAGGAGCTGAGCTATGCCGAGTTCGCGGAACGCGTCGAGCAGCTGGTGTTCGTGCTGCGCGCACGGGGGGTGGGCGCAGGCGACCGGGTGGCCGTCGCCCTCCACCGGTCGGTCGAGCTGGTCGTGGCGCTGCACGCGGTGCTGGAGGCGGGCGCGACCTACCTCCCCGTCGACCCCGACTACCCGGCCGAGCGCATCGGCTGGATCATGGAGGACGCGAGCCCCGCACTGGTGGTGACGAACGATCAGGTGGCCGCGGCGCTGCCGGGCGCACTGCCGCTGCTGCTGCTCGACGCGCCGCTGCCGGTCGCCCCGGCCGACGGCGGCGCCCCCGGGGCGGGCGAGGGCGCCGGGCGGCGCGGGCCGCTGCCCGGTGACGCCGCCTACCTGCTGTTCACCTCCGGATCGACCGGACGGCCGAAGGGCGTGGTCGTCCCGCACCGGGCGATCGTCAACAACCTGCGCTGGATGCAGAGCCGGTTCGCGCTGGACGGCCGGGACCGGGTGCTGCTCAAGACCTCGGCGGGCTTCGACACCTCGTTCTGGGAACTGCTCTGGCCGCTGCAGACCGGGGCCACCCTGGTGATAGCCGCCCCGGGCGGCCACCGCGATCCGGCCTACCTCACCGGGCTGATCGAACGCGAGTCGGTCACCACGGTGCAGTTCGTCCCCTCCATGCTGCAGGCCTTCCTGCTGGAGGCGGACGCCGAGCGGTGCCGGAGCCTGCGTCAGGTGATCTGCTGCGGCGAGGCGCTGTCGCCGGAGACCCGCGACCGCTTCCGGGCCGGGTTCGACGCCGAACTGCACAACCTCTACGGGCCCACCGAGGCCGCGGTCTCGATCACCGGCGGCGACGACCTCACCCTGGCGGCGGAGAACGCCCCGGTCACCATCGGACGGCCGATCTGGAACTCCCGGACCTACGTCCTCGACGAGGCGCTGCGACCGGTGCCGCCCGGCGTCGCGGGCGAGCTGTACCTGGCCGGGCGGCAGCTGGCCGACGGCTACCTGGGCCGACCCGGGCTCACCGCGGAGCGCTTCGTCGCCGACCCGTACGGGGAGCCGGGCAGCCGGATGTACCGCACCGGCGACGTGGTGCGCTGGACCGAGGACGGCGAACTCGACTACCTCGGCCGCACCGACGGGCAGGTCAAACTGCGCGGCCAGCGGATCGAGCTGGGCGAGATCCAGACGGCGCTGACCCGGCACTCCTCGGTGGCCCAGGCCGCGGTCGTGGTGCGGGAGACGGCCGGCGGCGCCAAGCAGCTGGTGGGCTACGTCGTCGCGGAGCCGGGGGCGGAGCTGGACCGGGCCGGGTTGCTCGCGCACGCGGCCGCCACCCTGCCCGACTACATGATCCCCTCGATCCTGGTCGACCTGGCCGAGCTCCCGCTGACCCCCAACGGCAAGCTGGACCGCAAGGCGCTGCCCGCCCCGGTCGCCACCACCGTCGCCGCCGGGCGGCCGCCGATGGGACCGACCGAGACCGAGCTGGCCCGGTTGTTCGCCGAGGTGCTCTACGGCGCCGAGGCGGACCAGCACTCGGTCGGGGCCGAGGACAGCTTCTTCGAGCTCGGCGGCGACTCGATCACCTCGATCCAGCTGGTGGCCAGGGCCCGCCAGGCCGAGCTGCCGTTCACGCCCAAGGACGTGTTCACCCACCGGACGGTAGCGGCGCTGGCCCGGATCGCCGGGACAGCGGCGCCGGTCGAGACCGAGGCTGCCGACGCGGGCACCGGAGCGCTGCCGGCCACCCCGATCATGCACTGGCTGGCCGAACACTCGGGACCCAAGCACGACTTCGCCCAGGCGACCCTGCTGACGGTGCCGTCCGCCCTGGGGACCGACCGGCTGACGACGGCGGTGCAGGCGCTGCTCGACCGGCACGACGCCCTCCGGCTCCGGGCAGCCGTCCCTGACGGGGACCGGGTCGGCTGGACGCTCGATGTGGCGCCGGCCGGCGCGCTGCGGGCCTGGGACTGCGTGCGCCGAGTGGCCGCCGAGGGGCTCGACCACGACGCCCTGACCGCCCTGATCGCCACCGAGACCGCCCGCGCACGCGGTGAACTCGACTCGGAACTACGGCAGTTGCTGCGCGTCGTGTGGTTCGACGCGGGACCGGCGGAGGGGCGGCTGCTGCTGGTCGCGCACCACCTGGCCGTGGACGAGGTCTCCTGGCGCACCCTGGTACCGGATCTGCGCCAGGCCTGGGAGGCCGCCGCCCGCGGCGTCGCGCCCGTCCTCGCCCCGGTGGGCACCTCGCTGCGCACCTGGGCGCACCGACTCGCCGAGGCGGCCGCCGATCCGTCCCGGGTCGCCGAACTTCCGTTCTGGCAGCGGCTTCTGACCGGCGGGGACGCTCCGCTGACGGCCCGGGCGCTGGACCCCGCCACCGACGTGAACGGCAGCGCCCGGTCGCTCTCCTGGACGCTGCCGCCGGAGCAGGCCGGGCCGCTGCTCGGCGCGCTGCCCACGGCGTACCGGTCCGGTGTGGAGGAGGTGCTGCTTACCGGACTGGCGCTGGCGGTGCAGCGTTGGCGGCCCACGGGTCGGGAGGAGGCGGCGGCGTGCGCTCCGGATCCGGCTCCGGGTCTGGGTCCGGCTCCGGCTCCGGGTCTGCTGGTGGATCTGGAGGGCCACGGCCGGCAGGAGATCGGTGCCGGTGACCCGGGCTCGGACCTGTCCCGTACCGTCGGCTGGTTCACCGACCTGCGCCCGGTCCGGCTGGATCCGGGAGCCGACGGCCCCTACGGCGCCGACGGCGACGGCGGGGCGGCCGGGCCCGGCGCGGCGCTGAAGCGGGTGAAGGAGCAGCTGCGTGCGCTGCCCGACCATGGGATCGGCTACGGGCTGCTGCGCCGGCTGAACCCGGAGACGGCGCCGGTGCTGGCCGCGCTGCCACAGCCGCAGATCGGCTTCAACTACCTGGGCCGCAGCGGCACGGTGAAGGCCGGTGCCCTGACAGCCAACACCTGGGGTCCGGCGCCGGAGAGCGCCGAGCTGGGTCCGATGGCGCATCCGCAGCTGTCGCTGGCGCACCCGCTGGAGGTGACCGCGGCCGCGGCGGACTCGCCCGCCGGTCCGGTCCTACAGCTGCAGCTGACCTGGCCGGACGCACTGCTCCCGGAGCAGGAGGCACAGGACCTCGGCGCCGCCTGGCTGGACGCGCTGCGCGAGCTGGCCGTCCACGCCGGATCCGCCGAGGCCGGCGGGCTGACGCCGTCCGACGTACTGCCGGCCGTCCTGGGCCAGTCGGAGCTGGAGGGCTTCGAGGCCGCGGAGTCCGCGCAGGGCCGACAGGTGAGCGACGTCTGGCCGCTGACGCCGATGCAGGAGGGCCTGCTCTTCCACAACCGCTACCGTCCGGAGGTGCCCGACGTCTACCAGGTGCAGCTGGTGCTGGACCTGGAGGGACCGGTGGACGGCAAGACCCTGCGCCGGGCCTGCCAGACACTGGTCGACCGGCACGCCTCGCTGCGCGCCGCCTTCCGGTCCGACGGGTCCGGGAACCCGGTGCAGCTGATCGTCGAAGGCGTCCGCCTACCCTGGAGCGAGCTGGCGGTGGACGAGCAGGCAGCAACCGCGTTCCTGGCCGAGGACCGGCTGCGCCGCTTCGACCCCGAGGCGGCTCCGCTGCTGCGGGGGACCCTGCTGCGATCGGCGGCGAACCGGTGTCGACTCGTACTGACGCTGCATCACATCCTGGTGGACGGCTGGTCGTTGCCGCTGCTGGTGGGCGAGTTGGGCGCGCTGGTCGCCGGTGCGGCGCCGGTCGCAGCGGCGGAGCCGGTCCGGCCGTACCACGCCTGGCTGGCCGGGCAGGACCGTCCGGCCGCCGCGGCAGCCTGGGCCGCGGCCCTGGCCGGTCTGGACGGCCCCACACTGGTCGCGCCCGGGGTCGACGCGGCCGCACTGCCCACGTTGCCGCTGCGGCGCACGGCCGAACTGCCGCAGCAGCTGACGCAACAGCTGACCCGGCTGGCACGCTCCAGCGGAACCACCGTCAACACGGTGGTCCAGCTGGCCTTCGCGGCACTGCTGGGCGGGGCGACCGGGCGACGCGACGTGGTCTTCGGCGCGACGGTCTCGGTCCGTCCGCCGGAGTTGCCCGGCGTGGAGTCGATGGTCGGCCTGCTGCTGAGCACGGTCCCGGTGCGGGTGCGCCTGGACGGCGCGGACTCCGTAACCGGCCTGCTCCGTCAGGTAGCGCGTCAGCAGGCCGAGTTGACTCCGCACACGCATCTGGGCGCGGTGGCGGTGCAGCGCGCGGCGGGCCTCGGCCCGCTCTACGACGCGTCAATGGTCTTCGAGAACTACCCGCAGGACGAGACCCGGCCGGCGACACCCCCCGGGGCCGGCCCTCGGATCACCGGCCTGTCCGGCAGCGACGCCTACCACTACACGTTGAAGCTCACCGCGGCACCGGGTGAACGGCTGCTGCTGGCGCTCGACCATCGGCCGGAGGCCGTCTCCGCCGAGGAGGCGGGGCAGCTGCTGGACCGGTTGCAGGGGCTGCTGGCGGGCTTCGCCGCCGCCCCGGGGGAGCCGGTCGGCGGGCTGCCGGAGGACGGTCGGGTGCGGGAAGTGGCGGCCCTGGCCGGGGAGTTGCTTGGTCGGCCGGTGGCGCCGGACGAGGACCTGTTCGCGGCCGGGCTGGACTCCGTCGGGGCGCTCCGGCTCGCCGGGCGGATCGGCGCTCGGTTCGGCATGCAGTTCGGGGCGGCTCTCAACGTCCGGACCGTCTTCCGCTGCCGCACGTCCGAGCGTCTGGCGGGGGCGACAGTCAAGGGCTGAACCACGGCAGTTGAACCACGGCAGCAGAGCAGCCGGGCACCGTTACGGTGCCCGGCTGCTCTGCTGTGTCCTGGGCCCGTTCCCGTTCCCGTTCCTGTTCCTGCCCCCGTTCCCGCCCTCGTTCCCGTTCCCGTTCCCGCTCGGGGGCCCGTTCCTGCCCCGTTCCCGTTTCGTTCCCGGCAGATTCCCTTCCGGCGCCGTCCGTTCCTGCCGAACGGTATTGCCGGGAACGAAACGGGAATTGCCGGGACGCTGCCTGGGTCGGGCTCCGGGCGACTGCCAGCATGAAGGAGAAGAAAAAACCACCCCCGAAAAAGATCCCCAGGGAAATGGAGTCGGCCATGCGCGTCGTTCTGATATCCGGGGCGTCCAGCGGTATCGGCGCAGCCACCGCCACCCGTTTCGCCGAGGCCGGCGACCGGGTCTACAACCTGGACGTCCGGCCGCCGACTGCGGCCGCGCCGGGCGTCACCTGGCTGGCCACCGACGTCGCCGACTGGGCCGCCGTGGAGGAGGCCGTCGCCGGTGTCCACCGCGAGTACGGGCGCCTGGACGTCGTGATCGCCAACGCCGGCATCAGCATCCGCCACCACGTGCTCGAAACCACCTGGGCCGAGGCCCGGCAGGTGGTGGACGTGAACCTGCTGGGGGTGTTCGCCCTGTGGCAGGCCTCGGCCCGCCGGATGGTCGCCCAGGGCGGCGGCGTGCTGCTGGCCACCGCCTCCGTCAACGGCCACCGCGGCTTCCCGCACTACGCCGACTACAACGCCACCAAGGCCGGCATCGCGGCGCTGTGCCGCACCTTCGCCCTGGAACTGAGCCCCGTGGTGCGGGTCGCCTGCGTCTCCCCCGGCGCGGTGCTGACCCCCATGCAGCTGGCCGAGTACAGCCCGGAGATGCTCGCCGCGGTGAACGAGCGGATCCCCGCCGGACGGCACGCCCGACCTGCGGAGATCGCGGCCGCCTTCTTCTACCTGGCCTCGGCCGAGGCCGCCTTCCTGACCGGCCAGGAACTCGTCATCGACGGCGGCGAGATCGCCGGCTCCACCACATCCGACTTCGGCGCGGCGGTTCCGCAGGGCTCCCTCGTCAGCTGAGCACCGACTGAGCACCCGACTGGACATCCGACTGAGCACCCATACGACACCGGAGATTCTCATGCTCACATACAGTCAAGTTTCCACTCCGTGCACGAATGGTTCACGAGTTCCCTCGTACACGCTGAACGAGGCCGAGATAGACGACATCCTGGACCGGGTGCAGGAGTTCACCGAGACCGGGATCTCGCCGATCGAGCCGGACTTCTACCGGAAGTTCGACCGGGCCCAGGAGCTGTTGCCGCCCCGGCTGCTCCGCTTCCTGGAGCAGTTCCGCGACGACCCGGCCGCCACCGTCTGCCAGGTGCACGGCTTCCCGATCGACGACGCCGAGGTCGGTCCGACCCCGATGCACTGGGAGCGGCCCGAGGGGTGCTCCGCCACCCTGCAGTCGGACATCTACCTGGCCATGTGCGGTTCCGCGCTCGGCGACCCCTTCGCCTGGGCGACGCTGCAGTACGGCCGGATGATCCAGGACATCTTCCCGATCCGCGGCGACGAGCGCCGCGAGAGCGGCCACGGCAGCGAGGGCTTCCTCTCCTTCCACACCGACGACGCCTTCCGGCCCGACTCCGCCGACTACCTGCTGCTGTTCGGGATCCGCAACATCGACGTGGTGCCGACCTTCGTCGCCGCCGTCCGCGACGCCGAACTGAGCGAGTACGACCGGGAGGTGCTGTCGGAGCCCCGGTTCCACATCGTCCCGGACGACGAGCACATCCGGCAGTTGGAGCTGCGGGCTCCGGGCGACCCCGCCCTGGAGCGGGCGATCGCGATGCGCGACCGGCCGAAGTCGGTCCCGGTGCTCTTCGACGACCCGGCCAACCCGCACGTCCGGCTGGACGTCCCGTTCATGCGCTGCCTCGGGGACGACCCGGCGGCCGAGCGGGCACTGTCCCGGCTCCGGTCCGAGCTGGACCGGGTGCGGCGACCGCTGGTGGCGGCCCCCGGCACGCTGCTGATCCTCGACAACCGGAGCGTGGCCCACGCCCGCGACTCCTTCACCGCCCACTACGACGGCACCGACCGGTGGCTCCGCAAGATCATCGTCAGCCGAGACCTGGGCGCGCACGGCGCCGACCCGCTCCAGCGGGTGCGGCTCTAGCTGGCAGTCCGGCACACCAGCCCCGCAGCACCAGCCCTGAGCACAGACCCACGGCACAGATCCACAGGACAGATCCACAGCACAGATCCACAGCACCAGCTCCTCCCCTACCCCCGTCAGTTGCACAGATCATCCGGAAAGGGACCGACGACATGAACGCGCCCACCCAGCAGGACCGGACCGCACGCGAGGCTCTGCTGCGTGAGCTGTTCGCAGCGGTCCTCGAACTCGACGTCACCGAGATCGACACCGACTCCAGCTTCTTCGAGCTGGGCGGCGACTCGATCACCTCGATCGAACTGGTGGCCAAGGCCCACGCGGCCGGCCTCGCCCTGGAGTACCGGCACGTCTTCGAGGGCGAGACGCCGGCCGCGCTGGCCGAGGCGGCACAGGACGTGGTCGCGGAGGACGCCTTCGTCGCCGCGGACGGTCCGCTGGTCCGGCTGGACGAGGCCGAGTACGCCGAACTCACCGCCGGCCACGGTCCGGTGGAGGACGTCTGGCCGGTCACCCCGCTGCAGGAGGGCCTGCTCTTCCACTCCGTCTACGACGAGCGGCAGGCCGACCCCTACCTGGTGCAGGCGCCGCTGGTGCTGTCGGGCGCGGTCGACTCCGGACGGCTCCGGGCGGCGTTCGAGGCCCTGCTGCAGCGGCACGCCGGGCTGCGCGCCGGCTTCGTGATGCGCCGGTCCGGTCAGCCGGTCCAGGTGATCCGGGCCTCGGTGGAACTGCCCTGGCAGGAGCAGGACCTGAGCGGCCTGGCGGAGCAGCCGCGCCGGGAGCGGATCGCCGAGCTGCTGCGGGTGGACCGCCTGGAGCGCTTCGACCCGGCCCGTCCGCCGCTGCTGCGGGCGCTGCTGCTGCGGGTGGCCTCCGACCAGCACCTGCTGGTGCTGACCAGCCATCACATCATCTGGGACGGCTGGTCGATGGCCCGTGCCCTGGATGAGGTCTCCCGCCTCTACGCGGCGGACGGGGATGGCGACGGGGATGCCGACAGGGATGGTGACGGCGACGCCACGGCGCCGCTGCCGGAGGTGGTGCCGTTCCGTACCTATCTGAGCTGGCTGGCGGCGCAGGACCGGGAGGCGAGCCTGGCCGCATGGGGCGAGGCGCTGGCCGGGCTGGAGGAGCCGACCCTGGTCGCCCCCGGCGCCGGGTCCACGCTGTCCGCGCTGCCGGCCCGGGTGGTGGGCTCCCTGGACGAGGAGACCACGGCGCGGGTCACCGCCTCGGTCCGGGCCCAGGGCCTGACCATGAACACCTTGCTCCAGGGCGCCTGGGCAATGCTGCTCGGCACCCTCACCCGACGCCAGGACGTGGTCTTCGGCGCCACCGTCTCCGGCCGCCCACCGGAGCTGCCAGGGGTGGAGCAGGTGGTCGGACTGCTGATCAACACCGTCCCGGTCCGGGTCTCGCTGAATCCGACCCAGCCGGTGGGCGCGCTGCTGGCCGGGATCCAGGAGCAGCAGGCCGCGCTGACGCCGCACCACCACCTGAGCCTGGCCGCGATCCAGCGGCAGTCCGGCTTCGACGAGCTGTTCGACACCCACACCGGCTTCGAGAACTTCGCCGCCGACGCCGCCTCGGGCGGGCTGTGGGAAGCCGGCTTCCTCCGCGGCGAGCAGCTCGACCTGCTGCCGGAGGAGGCCCAGGAGAGCCGCGGCTTCGGCCACTTCCCGCTCACCCTGGTCGTCTTCCCCGGCCCTGAGCTGCGGATCGAGCTGAGCTACCGTCAGGACGTCTTCGACGCAGGGTTCGTGCAGGGGCTGGTGGACTGCCTGAAGCAGCTGATGACGGTCCTGGCCGTGGAGCCGGAGCGGATGGTGGCCCAGGTCCCGCTGCTCTCGGCGTCGCAGCTGGACCGGGTGCTGCGGGAGTGGAACACCACCGAGGAACCGCCGGCGCCGGCCACCCTGGCCCAGCTGTTCGAGGCGCAGGTCGCCCGCAGCGGCGACGCCGTCGCGCTGCTCAGCGAGTCCACCGAGATCAGCTACAACGAGCTCAACGAGGCGGCCAACCGCCTGGCCCACCACCTGGCCGCCGAACACCGCGTCGGTCCGGGCACCCGGGTGGCGGTGGGGCTGCCGCGCGGCACCGACTGGGTCACCGCGGTGCTCGCCGTCACCAAGACCGGCGCCACCTTCGTCCCGGTCGACCTGGCCTTCCCGCTCGACCGCATCGAGCTGATCCTCGCCGACGCCCGGCCCGCGGCCCTGATCACCACCGGCCGTACCCCGCTGGCGCACGGAACCGCCGTCCCGCAGGTGCTGCACCTGGACGACCCGGCCCTCCGGGAGGCGCTGGGCCACCGGCCGACGACCGACCCGGTGCCGGGGATCGACCCCGCGCAGAGCGCCTACCTGATCTACACCTCCGGCTCCACCGGCGTCCCCAAGGGCGTCGACGTCACCCACCTCGGCCTGGCCGGCCTGACCCACAGCCTGGCGACCCGGCTGCGGATCACCGCCGACAGCGCGGTGCTGCAGTTCTCCTCCCCGAGCTTCGACGCCATCGTCATGGAACTGGGCATGTCGCTGCTGTCCGGTGCGCGGCTGGTGCTCGCTCCCGGCGAGTCCCGGCTGCCCGGCGAGCAGCTGGTCGAGCTCATCGCCCGGCATCGGGTCTCGCACATGTTCATCGTCCCGTCGCTGCTGGCCGCGATCGACCCGGCCGCCGTGCCGACGCTGACCACGCTGGCGGTCGGCGCCGAGGCGCTGCCGCCGGCGCTGCTGGAGCGCTGGGCGCCCGGCCGCCGCTTCCACAACGTGTACGGGCCCACCGAGACCACCGTCATCATCACCGCCTCCGAGCCGCTGAGCGCCGGGGACCTGCCGGTGATCGGCCGGCCCATCGCCGGGGCCCGCCTCTACGTCCTGGACCCGTTCCTGCGCCCGGTCCCGCCCGGCTTCACCGGGGAGCTCTACATCGCCGGACCCGGCGTCACCCGCGGCTACGTCAACGATCCCGGGCTGACTCTGGCCGCCTTCGCGGCCTGCCCGTTCGGCGCCCCCGGGGAGCGCATGTACCGCAGCGGGGACCTGGTCCGCTGGACCGCGGACGGACAGCTGGAGTTCGTCGGCCGCGCCGACCACCAGGTGAAGCTGCACGGCTTCCGGATCGAGCTCGGCGAGATCGAGGCCACCCTCAGCAGCCACCCGCAGGTCGGCCAGGCCGTCGTGCTGGTCCGCGAGGACCAGCCCGGAACCAAGCGCCTGGTGGCCTACCTCGTCCCCAACGGTGAGGCCCCGCAAGCGGACGCGCTGCGCGAGCACCTGGCCGCGACCCTGCCGCACTACATGGTCCCGGCGGCCTTCGTCCTGCTGGACGCCTTCCCGGCCACCGTCACCGGCAAGCTGGACCGCAAGGCGCTGCCCGCACCGGAGTTCAGCGGCAGCGCCGACGGCCGGGCCCCGCGCGACGACCGCGAGCGGCTGCTCTGCTCGCTGGTCGGTGACCTGCTCGGGGTGGACCGGGTCGGCATCGACGACAGCTTCTTCGAGCTGGGCGGCGACTCCATCAGCTCGATCCAGCTCGCGGCGCGGGCCAATGACGCCGGGCTGTCCCTCGCCCCGCGCGACGTCTTCGAGTGCAAGACCGTGGCCCGGCTCGCCGAGCGGGCGACCGACGCCGAGCCGGCTGCCGGGGCCCCCGTCCCGAGCGGACCGCTGGTGCCGCTGGACGACCACGAGTACGCCGAACTCACCGCCGGCCACGGCCCGGTGGAGGAGATCCTGCCGCTGGCCCCGCTGCAGCACGGACTGCTGTTCCACGCCCTCTACGAGGGCGCCGACGACGACACCGGGCCCGGCGACGTCTACGTCGGGCAGATCCCGCTGCTGGTCGAGGGCGAGCTGGAGGCGGGCCGGCTGCGCGCCGCCTTCCAGAGCCTGCTGGACCGGCATGCCGCGCTGCGGGCCGGCTTCACCGTCCGCAGCGGCGGCGACCCGGTCCAGATCATCGCCGGCAGCGTGCCGATCCCCTGGGCCGAGCACGACCTCTCCGACCTCGACGACGACCTGCGGCAGGCACGGATCCACGAACTGCTGGCCGCCGACCGGGCCACCCGCTTCGACGTCGCCCGGCCCCCGCTGGTCCGGGTGACCCTGGTCCGGCTGGCACCGCGGCAGCACGTGCTGCTGATCACCGGTCACCACATCGTCTGGGACGGCTGGTCGATGACCCGCGCGATCGGCGACGTGCTGGCCCACTACGAGGCCGACGGCGCGCCCGGGGCGCTGCCCGAACCGGTCCCCTACCGCCGCTACCTGGACTGGCTCAGCAGCCAGGACGCCGACGCCGCGCTCGACGCGTGGGCCGACCACCTGGCCGGCCTGGACGAGCCGACGCTGGTGGCGCCCGGCGCCTCCTCCGAGCTGCCCGTGCTGCCGGTCCGGGTGGTGACCTCGCTGGATCGGGAGGGCACCGAGCGGCTGTCCACCGCGGCACGATCCCGGGGGCTGACCGGGAACACCCTGGTGCAGGGCGGTTGGGCGCTGCTGCTCGCCTCGCTCACCGGCCAGCAGGACGTCGTCTTCGGGGCCACCGTGTCGGGACGCCCGCCGGAGATCCCCGGCGTCGAGGACCTGGTCGGCCTGCTCATCAACACCGTCCCGGTCCGGGTCGCGCTGGACCCCGGGCAGACCCTGACCGACCTGCTCACCGCGGTCCAGGACCAGCAGGCCGCGCTCACCCCGCACCACCACACCGGACTGCCCGCGATCCTGCGCCGCACCGGGCACACCGAACTCTTCGACACCTCGATCGTCTTCCAGAACGCGCCCTGGGACGACGACACCCTGCGCACCGCCACGCTGAGTCTGCGGCCGCTGGAGCAGGCGGGCGGGCAGGCGGGCGAACAGGCGGGCGGGCAGGCGGGCGAACAGGCAGGGGGCGGCTTCACCCACTTCCCGCTCAGCCTGGACGTCTTCCCCGGCCCCGAGTTGCGGGTAGAGGTCAGCTACCGGCCCGACCTGTTCGACGCCGACGCCGCGCTGCGGCTGGCCGAGCGCCTGAAGCGGGTGCTGCTGGCCTTCGCCGACGACCCGGACCAGCTGGTCGGGCGGGTGTCGCTGCTCTCCGAGGAGGAGCAGGCGCGGCTGGAGGCCTGGAGCGCGACCGCGGGCCAGAGCCCCGACTCCACCCTGCCGCGGCTCTTCGAGGACCAGGTCAGGGCCACCCCGGAGGAGACCGCGCTGGTGGTCGGCGGGCGCTCGCTCAGCTACGCCGAACTGAACCGCGAGGCCAACCGGCTGGCCCACCGGCTGGTCGCCCGAGGCGCCGGCACCGACGACCTGGTCGCGGTGATGCTGCCGCGGTCCGCGGATGCGGTGGTCGCCGTCCTCGGCATCCTCAAGGCCGGCTGCACCTACCTGCCGACCGAGCTGAGCTGGCCCCGGGAGCGGATCAGCGGGCTGCTGGCCGACGTCCGGCCGGTGGTGGTGGTCACCGACGCCGCCACCGAGGCCCAGGTGCCGGACGGGTCCGGCGCGTGGACGGTGCTGCGGATCGAGGACGTCAGCGTGGCTGAAGACGCGGCACAGGACCCCGAAGCCCAGGACCCCGACGACGGCGACCGGTTGCGGCCGTTGCTGCCCGCCCACCTCGCCTATGTGATCCACACCTCCGGGTCCACCGGCCGTCCCAAGGGCGTGGCGGTGACCCACCGCAACATCGTCAACATGTTCCACGCGCAGAACAACGGCTACATGCTGCCGACCGCCGCCGAGGCGGGTGTCCGCAGGCTCAAGGTCGCGCTGGTGTCGGGCTTCGGCTTCGACGCCGCCTGGGCCGACCTGCTGCGCATGGTCGCCGGGCACGAGCTGCACCTGATCGAGGAGGACCTGCGCCGCGACGCGCAGGGGCTGATCGCCTACGCGGCCCGGCACGGCATCGACTCACTGAGCGTCACTCCGATGCACGCCACCCAGCTGCTGGCGGCCGGCCTGATGGAGGTCCCCGGCTACCGGCCGCGGCTGATCTCGCTCGGCGGCGAGCTGGTCGACCCGGGGCTGTGGACCGAGCTCGGCACCGGCCCCGTCCCGGCCTACAACTTCTACGGGCCCACCGAGTGCACCGTGGACTCCACCTACAGCCGCATCGCCGGCGACGTGACCAGCAGGATCGGACGACCGGTCGAGAACGCCCAGTGCTACGTGCTGGACCCGTCGCTGCGCCCGGTCCCGCCGGGGGCACCCGGCGAGCTGTACATCGCCGGCGCCGGGCTGAGCCGCGGCTACGTCAACCGGTCGGCGCTGACCGCGGAGCGCTTCGTCGCCTCCCCGTTCAGCGCGACGGGCGAGCGCATGTACCGCACCGGGGACCTGGTGCGCTGGACCCCGGACGGCGAGCTCGAGTTCCTGGGCCGGGCGGACGAGCAGGTCAAGATCCGCGGCTTCCGGATCGAGCTCGGCGAGATCGAGACGGCGCTGCGGCGGCACCCGCAGGTGGAGGAGGCCGCGGTGGTGGCCCGCGAGGACCACCCCGGCGTCAAGCGGCTGGCCGCCTACGTGGTCCTGTCCGGCCACGCCCGGGACGGCGCGGGGCCGGACACCGCCAGCCCCGACACCGACAGTCCGGACACCGACAGCCTGCGCCGACACCTCGCGGCGACCCTGCCCGACTTCATGATCCCGGCCGCCTTCGTGGTGCTGGCGGCCATGCCGGTCGGTGCCACCGGCAAGCTCGACCGCAAGGCACTGCCCGCACCGCAGTTCACCGGCGCCGCCGACAGCCGTCCCCCCCGCAACGCCCGGGAGACGCTGCTCTGCGCCCTCTACGCCGAGGTGCTGGGACTCGACCGGGTCGGCATCGACGACAGCTTCTTCGAGCTCGGCGGGGACTCCATCACCTCCATCCAGCTGGCCACCAGGGGACGCCGGGCCGGCGTGGTCTTCGCCCCGCGCGACGTCTTCGCCGGCAAGACCGTCGCGGCCCTGGCCGAGCTAGCGGTCGACCTGGACCAGACGGTCGAGTTCACCCCGGCCGACGGCCCGCTGCTGGAGCTGGACGAGGCCGAGTTCGCCGAACTCACCGCCGGCTACAGCCGGGTGGACGAGGTCTGGCCGGTCACCCCGCTGCAGGAGGGACTGCTCTTCCACGCGCTGTACGACAGCGACGGCACCGACCCGTACGCCATGCAGATGCCGCTGCGGCTGGAGGGCGAGCTGGACCCGGGCCGGCTGCGGGCCGCCTTCGAGGCCCTGCTGGACCGCCACCCCGCGCTGCGGGCCGGCTTCACCCTGCGGACCGGCGGCGACCCGGTGCAGATCATCCCCCGGCACACCCCGCTGCCCTGGACCGAGCACGACCTCAGCGGGCTCACCCCCGAGCGGCAGCGGGCCCGCACCGCCGAACTGCTCACCGCCGACCGCTCGGTGCGCTTCGACCCCGCCGCGCCGCCGCTGATCCGCATCGCCCTGCTGCGGCTCGGCCCCGACCAGCACGTCCTGGTGGTCACCAGCCACCACATCGTCTGGGACGGCTGGTCGATGACCCGGGCCTTCGACGAGGCGCTGCGGATCTACCGCTCCGGCGGGGACGCCGGGTCGCTGCCGCAGCCGGTGCCCTTCCGCACCTACCTGAGCTGGCTCACGGCGCAGGACCAGGAGGCCGGCCTGGCCGCCTGGGGCGAGGCGATGGCCGGGCTGGAGGAGCCGACCCTGGTCGCCCCCGGCGCCGGCACCACGCTGACCAGGCCGCCGGCCCGGGTCACCGCCGAGCTGGACGCTCCGACCGCCACCGCGCTGTCGGTCGCCGCCCGCTCCCGCGGGCTGACCACCAACACCCTGGTCCAGGGCGCCTGGGCGCTGCTGCTGTCCACACTGACCGGCCGTCAGGACGTGGTGTTCGGCGCGACCGTCTCGGGTCGGCCGCCGGAGATCCCCGGCATCGAGGACCTGGTCGGGCTGCTGATCAACACCGTCCCGGTCCGGGTCACCCTGGACCCGGCCCGGACCCTCGCCGCCGTCCTCGGCGACGTGCAGGACCAGCAGGCCGCGCTCACCCCGCACCACCACACCAGCCTGCCGGCCCTGCTGCGCCGCACCGGGCACGCCGAACTCTTCGACACCGCGGTGGTGTTCCAGAACCTGGACTGGGACAACGCGACCCTGCAGTCGGAGGAGCTGCAGGTCCGCGGCTACGAGGAGGACGAGCAGCCGCCGGTCATCCACTATCCGCTGAGTCTGTCGGTGCACCCCGGCGAGGCCGGTTGGCGGCTGGAGCTCGGCTACCGGTCGGACCTCTACCGCGAGGAGGCCGTCAGCCGGCTGGCCGAGCAGCTGGAGCAGCTGCTGACGGCGCTGGCGACCGGACTGGACCGGCGGGTCGGCGAGATCGAGCTGCTGACGCCCGCTCAGCGGGAGCTGGTGCTGCGGGAGTGGAACGGGGCGCCGGTGCCGCTGGAGCCGGCCACCATGGCGCAGCTCTTCGAGCGCCAGGTCGCCCGCGACGGCGGTGCCACCGCGCTGATCTGCGACGGCACCCAGCTCAGCTACACCGAGCTCAACGAACGCGCCAACCGCCTGGCGCACCACCTGGCCGACGCCCACGGCATCGGCCCCGACGACCGGGTCGCACTGGCCCTGCCCCGCGGTACCGACTGGATCACCACCGTCCTCGCCGTCACCAAGACCGGTGCCGCCTTCATCCCGATCGACCTCGCCTACCCCGCCGACCGGATCAACCACATCCTGGCCGACGCCCGACCCGGTCTCCTGGTCACCACCGCACAGACCGGACTCGCACAGACCGGGCTCGCCCACCGGCGGACCCTCCACCTGGACGACCCCGAGGTCCAGAACGCCCTGGGCCACGAGCCCGCGGGCAACCCCGCCCCCGACACCCGCCGGCAGCACACTGCCTACGTCATCTACACCTCCGGCTCGACCGGAACCCCGAAGGGAGTCGCCGTCACCCACCAGGGGCTCGCCGCCCTCAGCCACGCGCAGACCACCCAGCTGAACGTCACCCCCGACAGCACCGTCCTGCAGTTCTCCTCCCCCGGCTTCGACGCCATCGTCTTCGAGTGCGCGATGGCCCTGCTGACCGGAGCGCGCCTGGTACTGGCGCCGGGCGAGTCCCGGCTCCCCGGCGAGCAGCTGGTCGAGCTCATCGCCGAGCACGGCGTCACCCACGCCACGCTCATCCCCTCGGTCCTGGCCGCCCTCGACCCCGAGGCCGTGCCGACCCTGACCACCCTGGTGGTCGCCGGGGAGGCGCTGACCCGACCGCTGCTGGACCGCTGGTCCGCAGGCCGGAGCATGTTCAACGCCTACGGCCCCACCGAGACCACGATCTGGGCCACGGTGTCCCCGGACCTCCGCCCCGGGGACACCCCGGTCATCGGCCGACCGATCGTCAACACCCAGGTGTACGTGCTCGACCAGGCCCTGCGCCCGGTCCCGCCCGGCACCACCGGCGAGCTCTACATCGGCGGCGACGGCCTGGCCCGCGGCTACGTCAACCAGCCCCGGCTGACCGCGGAACGCTTCGTCGCCTCACCGTTCGGCACACCCGGCTCGCGGATGTACCGCACCGGCGACCTCGCCCGCTGGACCGACGACGGACAGCTCGAGTTCGCCGGCCGGGCCGACGAGCAGGTCAAGATCCGCGGCTTCCGGATCGAACTCGGCGAGATCGAGACCACCCTGCGCGACCACCCCGACGTCGACCAGGCCACCGTGGTGGTCCGGGAGGACCAGCCCGGCATCAAGCGACTGGTCGCCTACCTGGTGCCGGTCCCCGGCAGCACACCCGACCCGGAGCGGCTGCGCGAGCACCTCGCCGGGACGTTGCCCGAGTACATGGTCCCGGCCGCCTTCGTCGCCCTGGACGCCCTTCCGGTCACCATCACCGGCAAGCTCGACCGCAAGGCACTGCCCGCACCCGAGTTCACCGGCAGCGCCGACAGCCGGGCCCCGCGCACCGAGCGGGAGGAACTGCTCTGCACCCTGATCGCCGACCTCCTCGGCCTCGGCGCCCTCGGGATCGACGACAACTTCTTCGAACTCGGCGGCGACTCCATCACCTCCATCCAACTCGTGGCCCGGGCACGCAAGGCGGGACTGGTCTTCGCACCGCGCGACGTGTTCACCGCGAAGACCCCGGCCGGCATCGCGCAGGTCGCCACCGAGGCGGACGTGACCGTGCAGCCGCAGGAACGGGCGGCGGAGCCGGAGCCGGAGTCCCTGGTCGAGCTCAGCGCCGAGGAACTGGACGAGTTCGAGGAGCTGCTCCGTGTCTGACCACCACCCCCGCAGCGCCCGCCCGCCACCACCGCACGGCGCACCACCGCACGGCGGCGGAACCCGACCGGAACACCGAAGGCACCAAGCCCTGAACATCCGTCAGATCCAGCAGAACAAGCAGAAGGAGTCCGTCATGGCCAACCCGTTCGAGAACCAGGACCAGTCCTACCTCGCCCTGGTCAACGACGAGGGACAGTACTCGCTGTGGCCCAGCTTCGCCGCCGTCCCGGCCGGCTGGACCGTGGTCCGCGGTCCGGAGGACCGGGAGACCTGCCTCAACCACATCGAGGAGGCCTGGACCGACATGCGGCCGAAGAGCCTGATAGCGGCGAGCGCCGCGGCCGCCTGACCCGTCCCGCCCGCTGTCCCGTGCCGCCCACTGTCCCACCCACCGTGCCGCCCGGTTCCTGGTCCCAGGAGCCGGGCGGCACATCTGCGTCCGCGGGTGCCGTCGGGTGCCGACGGGTGCCGGTACGGCGGTGGACCGGCACAGCGGCAACCGCACAGTTGCCGCTCGCTTTCCTTCAGCCGGTGGTGCCCCGATCGCCACACTCGCTGGTGTTCCCGAAGTTCCCCGCACCTTCGCACCCGCACCCCCGCACCCCCATCCGCTCCCGGCCGCCGGCGTGCGGCTTCGCTCCGTGGAGGACGCAGTGGTACCTACAGCTCCGATCCCGGTGGAGGCAGTGGTCCTCGCCGACATCGCCATCGTCATCGCCGTCTGCGCCGTGCTGACACGGCTGCTCCGGCGGCTGCACCAGCCGCCGGTGATCGCCGAGATCGCCGCCGGACTGCTGCTCGGCCCGAGCCTGCTGGGGATGCTCCCCGGCGACCTGCCCGACCGGCTCTTCCCCGCCGACGCGCGGCTGCCGCTGTCGGCCGTCGCCAACCTCGGCCTGGCGCTGCTGATGTTCCTCTGCGGCTGGGAACTGGACTCGCGCCAACTGCGCAGCAACACCCGCAACATAGGTGCGCTGGCGGTGCTCGCCATGGCCGTTCCGTTCGCCCTCGGCGGCGGCTTCGCCGTCCTGATCCGGCATCAGCAGGCCGGACCCGGGGTACGCCCCGCGGCCTTCGTGCTCTTCCTCGCCACCGCGTTCTCCATCACCGCGTTCCCGGTGCTGGCCCGCATCCTGCGCGACCAGGGGCTGACCCGGACCAGGATCGGCGGCATGGCGATGACCTGCGCCGCCCTCTGCGACGTGGTGGCCTGGTGCGTGCTGGTGCTGGTGACCGCGCTCGCGAAGTCCAACGGGACGGCCGGCTTCGTCCAGGTCCTGGGCCTGACCGCCGGCTTCGCCGCGGTGCTGGTGCTGGTCGTCCGCCCGCTGCTGCGGCGCGCGCTGGCCCGGCTGAACGAGCGCGGCAGCGACAGCGCGCTGACCGCCGTGATCCTCAGCGGCCTGCTGGTCTCCGCCTTCGTCACCTCCTGGATCGGGATCCACCCCATCTTCGGCGCCTTCGCCTTCGGCCTGCTGATGCCGCGCAGGACCGGGGCCGAGCGCGGGCTCGGCGACGAGCTGACGCAGCGGGTGGGGATTCCGCTGGACCGGGCCGCGGCGCTGCTGCTGCCGGTCTACTTCGTGCTCACCGGCCTCTCCGTGGACGTCCGCAAGCTGGGGCTGTCCGGTCTGCTGCTGCTGGTCGGGGCGCTCGCGGTGGCCACCGTCGGCAAGTACCTCGGCGCCGCGGTGCCGGCCCGGCTGAGCGGACTGGGCGGACGCGACGCGCTGGCCTTCGGCACGCTGATGAACACCCGGGGCCTGACCGAGATCGTGGTCCTCGGGATCGGCCGCCAGCTGGGCCTGATCTCCGCCGAACTGTTCACCGTCATGGTGCTGGTGGCGCTGCTGACCACCGCACAGGCGGGCCCGCTGCTGCGGCGCTTCAAGCTCACCGCCCCCCTCCCGGTGCCGGACCCGGTCCGGCCCGTGGTCCAGCCGTCCCGGGAGATCCAGCCCGTCTGACCAGCCCGTCCGACCAGCCCTTACGACCAGCCCGTCCGACCAGGAGAGAGAGGCACATCGCCATGGACAGGTTCACGCCCCCGTACTACGGCTACTCCCGGATCGACGAGAGCGTCGTGCTGATCACCTACCGCTGCCGCACCGTCAACAGCGTGCGCGGGACCGACCGGGTCGACGCGCTGCTGCAGGAGCTGAGCACCGGCGACCCGCAGCAGGTGCTGGAGCGCTGGAGCACCGACGCGCTCGCGGTCGGCCACGGCAGTGCGGCCTGAGAGGAAGATCCGATGACCACGACCGTCCCCGCCACGACCACTGTTCCCACCACGACCACCGTCACCGCGACAGCCGTCCCCGTCCCCGCGACAACCGCTCCCACCGTACTGATCTGCCTTCCCTTCGCCGGGGCCGGCGCCGGGTTCTTCCGCAAGTGGCGCTCGCTGGCCCCGGAGGGGCTCACCCTGCTGCCGGTCCAGCTCCCGGGCCGCGAGGAGCGCTACTTCGAGACCCCGTACACCGATGTCGACCAGGCCATGGACGAGGCCCTCCCGCGGGTCCTCGACCAGCTGGCCGCACTGGGCGAAGCCGCCGAGCGGGTCGCCCTGTTCGGCCACAGCCTGGGCGCCGAACTGGCCTTCGAGCTGACCCGGCGCCTGGCCGCCCGGGGCACCACGGTGTCCCGGCTGCTGGTCAGCGGCTCGCCCGGACCGCGCGACCGGCAGGTGGAGCGGGTCAGCCACCTGGACGACGAGGCCTTCCTGGAGGGCCTGCGCCGGGTGGCCGGCTACCGCCACCCGGCCATGGACCACCCGGAACTGCTCCAGGTGATGATGCCGTTCCTGCGCGCCGACAACGCCATGCACGAGGACTACCGCTCCGCCCACGCCGAGCTGCTCGACGTACCCGTCACCTCGCTGCGCGGCCGGGACGACGCGCTGGTCAGCGCGGCGGAGGCGGCCGAGTGGTCCGTCGAGACCACAGCCGGCTTCCGCAGCGTCGAGCTGGACGGCGGACACATGTACCTCACCGAGACGGAACACGCCGAGGCCCTGCTGCGGACCGTCGTCGACGAGCTCGAAAGGAGCCGCTGACCCATGACCGTGACCGAGGTGCCGAGCGTGACCGGAGGGCCCGCCTCCGGCTGCCCCTTCCGTCCGGCCGGGCCCGACCTGGTGGATCCACGCCTCTACAGCCACGGGGACGCCCCGCGACTCTGGCGCGAACTGCGGGCCCTGGACCACCTGCACTGGCAGCAGGTGGACGCGGACCGCGGCTTCTGGTCCGTGGTCCACTACCGCGAGGCCGACGAGGTGCTGCGGGACACCGACACCTACACCTCCGAGCGGGGCACCCTGCTCGACCTGCTCGGCACCGACGACCCGGCCGGCGGCCAGCAGCTGGCCGTCACCGACCCTCCGCTGCACACCGCCCGGCAGGCCCGGCTGAAGCGCGCCCTCACCAGCAAGGCGGTGGGGCGGCAGCGCGAGCAGATCCGTTCGCTGGTGGTCGAGCTGCTGGAACCGCTGGGCGACGGCGGGGTCTTCGACTTCGCCACCGCGATGATGGCGATGCCGATGTGGGTCACCGGCACGATGATGGCGCTGCCCCGCACCGACTGGGAGTGGCTGACCCGGGTCACCACCATGTGCATCGCCGCCGACGACCCGGAGTTCCAGGAGCCGGGCGGCCGGGCCGCCACCCTCAGCACCGCGCACCTGGAGCTGTTCGGCTACTTCCAGGACCTGATCCGGCACCGCTCCGAGAACCTCGGCCAGGACCTGCTCAGCGCGCTGATGTCGACCCGGTTCGAGGGCCGGCTGATGTCGCCGGGAGAGGTCGTCTCCAACTGCTACAGCCTGCTGCTCGGAGCCAATGTCACCACCCCGCACGCCCCCACCTTCGTGATGGCCGAGTTCGTGGACAGCGACGTGCTGTCCGACTGGGCGGCGCACCCGGAGCTGAACGAGTCCGGTTACGCCGAGGCGCTGCGCTGGGCCTCCCCGGTCAACCACGTGATGCGCTACGCCACCCGGGACACGGTGCTGCACGGCACCCCGGTCGCGGCCGGCGACGCCGTGGTGGTCTGGCTCGGCGCGGTCAACCGCGACGAGCGGGTCTTCGCGGACCCGGAGCGCTTCGACATCCGCCGCCGTCCCAACAAGCACCTGTCCTTCGGCATCGGCCCGCACTACTGCGTCGGACACAGCGTCGCCCGCGCGTCGCTGGGCCTGCTCTTCGAGGAACTCCTCTCCCGCTACCAGAACTTCAGCGCGGCCGGCCGGCCCGAACGGCTGATCTCCAACTTCGCCTCCGGCTACAAGCACGTCCCGATCACCGCACGCCGCCGTCGGTAGGCGTCGGTCCGCGCCGGACACCCGCGCCAGACACCCGCTCCAACCAGTGCGCCACAACCAGGAGGTTCGACCATGACCCAGCCCGTACTCACCGCCCACGACGCCGACCGGATCACCCTGGTCCGCGCGCTGTGGCAGGAGGTCCTCGAGGTGGACGAGGTCCCCGAGGACACCAACTTCTTCGACGCCGGCGGCGACTCGCTGCTGCTGGTGGCCCTGGTGGAGCGGATCCGGCAGGCCTTCGGGCAGCCGGTGCGCACCATGGACGTACTGCGCGCCGGCACGGTGCGGGGCCAGGCCGAGCTGCTCGCCGGAGGGGACGTGGTGGCGCGATGAGCGAGGAGGAAGACCGTATGGACTTCCCCAGCGACCTTCAGGGCCGGACCTCCTCGGGAGGCCCGGCCCTGCGGGCGTTGCCGGCACCGGACCCGCGGCTGCGGTCGGAGGTCCTGACCCGCTGCGCCAAGCTCGGCACCGGTCCGGACGCCCTGCTGCTGGCGGCGTACGCGCTGACGCTGGCCCGCTGGACCGGCACGGCTGTCGTGCCGGTTCGCTGCACGGACCGGACGGCGGTGGTCGAGGTCGATGACGGGTCGAGCACGGACGAGCTGATCAGGGCCGTGGAGCAGCAGCTGCACGGGAGCACGGCGGTGTCCGGGCCGGTCCAGGCGGGCTTCGGCCCGGACGCCGTACTCGGCGAGGGCGTGGAAGTCGTGCTGCGCGCCGACTGGAGTGCGGACCGGCCGGGGGACGGCTGGGCGGGTTCGACCGGCTGCCTGGCCGGTGTCTGGACCCCGGCGGAACTGGCGGCGTTCAGCGCCGACCTGCTGGCGGCCGTCGCCGAACTGGCGGCGGCCTCCGGCCCGGTGGAGGACGTCCGCTGCATCGCGCCGGAGCGGCGCGCGCTGCTCCGGCGGATCAACGGGACCGACCGCGACTTCCCGACGGCCTCGCTGGAGGAGCTGTTCCACCGGACCGCCCGGCGGTTCCCGGACGCGGTCGCGGTCCGGGACGGCGATGTCGAACTGACGTACCGCCAACTTGCGGCAGCGGCAGGGGAACAGGCCCGACTTCTGATCGAGGCGGGCGTCGCTCCCGGCGACACGGTGCTGATCGGCCTGCCCCGTTCGGCCGCCGAGATCGTGGCCGTGCTGGGCACGGTCCAGGCCGGCGCCGCCTATGTCGGCGTCGACCTCGGCTCGCCGCCGGCGCACCTGGCCCGGATCGTCGCCAAGTGCCGCCCCGCGGCCGTGCTGCACAGCCCGGAGGACGGCAACGGCACCGCGCCGCCGGCCGGGGTCCGCTCGGTGCCGGTCTGGAACCCCTCCTGGAACGATGAGTCGGACAGTGACCCTGACCCCGACTCCGACGCCCTGCTGCCGGGCGGGGCCGGCGAACGACTTGCCTATGTGGCCTTCACCTCCGGATCCACCGGCGAGCCCAAGGGCGTCTGCGTGCCGCACCTCGGTGTGGTCCGGCTGGTGCACGGCGCGGACTACGCCCGGCTGGGGCCCGGCGAGCGGGTGCTCCGGCTCTCCCCGCTGGCCTTCGACGCGTCCACCCTGGAGCTGTGGGGCGCGCTGCTGACCGGCGCGGCCCTGGAGGTCTACACCGAACCGCTGCCGTCGCCGACCGAGCTGGGCGAGTTCCTGGTGGAGCGCGGCGTCACCGTCGCCTGGTTCACCGCCGGACTCTTCCGGCTGCTCGCCGAGTTCGCCCCGGACTCGCTGCACGGCCTGCGGCAGGTGCTGACCGGCGGCGACGTGGTCCCGCACGAGCACGTGTCCCGGCTGCTGGAGCGCCACCCCGGACTGGTCGTCACCAACGGCTACGGACCCACCGAGAACACCACCTTCACCACCACCCACTCGGTAGCCCGCCCGGAGGACGTGGACGGCCCGCTGCCCATCGGCTCGCCGATCCCCGGCACCCGGGTCCATGTCCTCGACGGCCGGGGACGGCTGCTGCCCCCCGGGGCCGTCGGCGAGCTGTACACCTCCGGTGCCGGCCTGGCCACCGGGTACCTCGGCGACGAGGACGAGACGGCCCGGCGCTTCGGCTGCTTCTCCGCGGACCTCACCGCGGAGCGGCTGTACCGGACCGGGGACCTGGTCCGCTACGACGGCCTCGGCCGACTGCGCTTCCTGGGCCGGGCCGACGACCAGGTGAAACTGCGCGGGTACCGGGTCGAGCCGGCCGCGATCGCCTCCGTGATCGCCCGACTGCCGGGTGTGCAGGACGCGTTGGTCTTCGCGATCGGCGCCGACAGCGCCACCAAGCGCCTGGTCGCGGCGGTCGTCCCGGCGTCCGGCGGCGCACCCGCGCCGGTCGGGCTGCGGCAGGCGCTGGAGCAGCAGCTGCCGTCCTACATGGTGCCGGCGCTGTGGACCGTGGTGGACGAGCTTCCGCTCACCCGCAACGGGAAGGTGGACCGCAAGGCCCTGGCCGCCTCGGCCCGACCGGCCCGCTGACGCTGAGCTGCACGACCAACGGGAGGGCCCGGTATCGCGATCAGCGGTACCGGGCCCTCCCGTTCTCTCTGCCTCTTGTTCTCTCTGCCTCTTGTTCTCTCCGCCCCGTGTTCTGTCTTTGAACGCCGAAGGGGCGGCCGGCTCGCAGTGCGAGCGGACCGCCCCTTCGGGGTCGACGGGCTGACCCCGGGTCAGGACTTCTTGGAGAGCAGGACACCGAACTGCAGGCCGGTGGAGTCGGCGCGCGGGTCCGGGTTGGCGGAGGCCTCGACGGTCAGGCCCAGGCGCTCGAACAGCTCGTCCCACCAGGTGCGCGTCTCCAGGCGCTGCTCGGTGATGTGGTGGATCAGGAAGTAGGGGTTGTAGAAGGTCTTCGCCAGGCCGTGGCTGCCCATCACCGGCGAGAGCGGCTTGTGGTCCATCTCGACGACCAGCCAGCGGGCCTCGGGGTAGCGCTCGAAGGTCTGCGCCAGCAGGTTCTCGACGAACTCCGGGCCCTCCTGCTGCAGCACCTCCTGGAGCACGAAGGCGGTCATGAAGCAGATGCCCCGGCCGTTCTCCGGCAGGTCCAGCGTCAGCGCGTCGGCGGCGCCGCCCTGGACCACGTCGAACCGGCCCTCCAGGCCGAGTTCGGCCCGGCGGCGCTCGCCGAGCTCGACCGAGCCCTGGTTGGGCTCGACGCCGAGGCCGCGCAGGTCCGGCTGGGCCACCAGCAGGTCCATCAGGAAGCTGCCGTCACCGCAGCCGAGGTCCACCACGGTCTCCGGGCGGTTGGCCATGGCCGGGTCCAGCAGCTGCTCGACCAGCGGCAGGGCGTCGTAGGCGCCGATACCGCAGCTGCCCTCGCCCACCTTGGTGGTGTTGCGGGTGGCGAAGCGGGTGCCGTCCGCGAGGATGTCGCCGAGCTGGTCCATGGAGGGCGCGTAGCCGCCGACCATCATCTCGTACCAGGGGGCGAAGGGGAGCACCTCCAGCGCCTTGCCGCTGATGGACCAGCCGCCCTCCTCCAGTACCGCGTAGCCCTCGTTGCGCAGGTAGCGGAGGAACCCGCCGGTGCGGTAGGCGTCCAGGCCGAGCTGCTCGGCCAGCGTCTCCGCGGTGGCTCCCGGCTCCTTCTTCAGCGCGTCGAACAGGCCCACGTGCATGGCGTGGTGCAGGGCCTGGGCCAGGAAGAACTGACGGACCGGCTGGGTGTTGTCGATCAGACGGCGCTCGAAGTCGTCGGTCAGGATGGTCATGATGGTTCGCCTCTCTGGGGTGAATGCGGTGCGGGGTGAATGCGGTGTGGATGTACGGGGGTGAGAATTCGGGGAGTCCCGGGCTCAGGCCGCCCTGGGGAGGATGCGGGTCCAGGCGACGCGGCACAGGCTGCGGTCCAGCCGCTGGTGGTCCTCCCGGCTTCCGATGCTGATCCGGAGCCAGCCGGGCAGCCCGTTGCCGTCGCAGTCCTTGACCCGGACCCGGTCCTCGGCGAGGACCGTGGCGAGTGCCTCGCGTACGGCCGCCTCGGGGCGGACCAGCACGAAGTTGGTCTCCGACTCGCGGACCTCCTCGAACAGGCCGCTGGCGCGCAGCGTCGTGCACAGTTCGGCACGGGCCTCGCGGACGTACTCGGCCAGCCGGGTCATGAACTCGGGTTCCTCCAGCAGGCCGGCCGCCGCGTGCAGGCTGACCGCGTCGATCGGCATGAACCGGCGCAGCGGCCGCAGCCGGGCGATGGTGGCGGCGTCGGCGACCAGGCAGCCGAGGCGGATCCCGGCCAGGCCGGCCGCCTTGGAGAAGCTGCGGTAGACCAGGACCCCTGGCACCGGGCCGCCGGTGCGGGAGAGGATGCCGGGCTGCGCGGAGAACTCCTGGTAGGTCTCGTCGACGAAGACATGTCCGGCGACGGCGCGCAGGCCGTCGATCCAGGCGGCGGGGAGCAGGTTGCCGGTGGGGTTGCCGGGCTGGGCCAGGTAGACGATGTCGCCGGCGCCGAGTCCCGCCGGGACGCCGGGCCGGGGCTGCCAGTCCGGGCCGAGCGGGATCGGGTGGAACGGCTTGTCGTTGGCGGCCGCCCGGTCCGGGTAGCCGTCGAATCCCGGCTTCAGTCCCCAGGCCCGGTCGGCCAGCGAGAGGGTCATGTCGATGGCCTCGTCCACGCCGGCCATCAGCAGCACCTGGTCGGTGCCGACGCCGTGGTGGGCGGCGGCCAGTGCGGTGACCTCCTCCAGCAGACCCCGGGGGTAGCGGTGCAGACGCTCGGCGGCGTCGACGACCCGCTTGACGGCCAGCGGTGGCGGGCCGATCGGACTCTCGTTCCAGTCGAGCAGGGCTTCCCCGTCAGCGGACGGGTGGGCTGCGACCACGTTCTGCCTCCTTCCCCGGAGCGTCTCCGGGCTCGTTTCCTGGCGGTTCTCGGGTTGCTCAGCCGACGGGGACGGCGGTCCGGCGCAGCGCCCCGTCCAGTGCCTGCTGCACCGCGGCGCGGTTGCCCGGGTCGAGCAGGTAGAAGTGCGCGCCGGGCAGTACCTGCACCTCGCAGCCGCCGCTGGTACGCCGCTCCCACTCGTAGAGCTCGGCCGCGGGGACGTACGGGTCGTCGGCGCCGCCGAGGGCGAGCACCGGCAGGTCCAGCGGGGCTCCCTCGATGGCGGCCGACACCTCCTCGTCGAGCCGGGTGTCGCTGCGGAAGAGGTCGATCAGCCGGGCCCGCCAGAACGGGTCGGCCAGCAGCTTGGGTGCGGTGTTGCCGACGGCGCCGAAGAAGCCGACGATCTGCTCGTCGTCCAGGCCGCGCAGCGACTCCAGGGCGACGCCGGTGGGTTTGCGGGCGCTGACCGCGACGCCGTGGCACAGCTCGGGGGCGGCCAGGGCACAGGCGAGCGCCAGGCTGGCGCCCATGCTGTGGCCGAACAGCCAGGTGGGCAGGGGCGGCAGGGCGGCGAGTTCGCGGGTGACGGCGGTGACGATCTCGGTGTGGCCGGTCACCGGCGGCTCCGAGAAGCGGCGCTCCCGGCCGGGCAGCGAGACGCCCAGTACCTGGATCTCCGCGGGCAGGGCCGCCACCAGCGGCCGCAGCGAGGCGGCGCCGGCTGCGGCGTAGGGGAGGACGAGGAGCCGCGCCTGCGGTGCGGCGGCGTCCGGGGACTGCTTGCGCAGCGGGAAGAGCCACTGCGGGACGGGAGCGTCGGTCACAGGTCGCTGCCTCTCTGCGGGGCGGGATGGGGCGGGACGGGCGGAGTTGGGGTTGGGCCGAGGGGTGGCGCGGGGGCCGCGACGGCACGGGCGGTGCCGTGCTCGTCGGGGCCCCACGTCACATCGGTGCGGGTGTCGCGGTGGTGCGGGTGCTGCGTCAGTGCGGTGACGATCCGTCAGGACCTGTCGGCGGTGTTGCGGAGGAGCAGTGCGGCCACGGCCGACACCGAGCTGTCCTCGAAGAAGTCCTCCGGCGGGAGCACGTCCTCGCCGAACAGCTCCTCGGCGCCGGCGACGAACCGCGCCGCCGCGAGCGAGGTGCCGCCCACCGCGAAGAAGTCGGTCTGCGGCCCCTCCACGGCCAGACCCAGGGCACGCCAGCTCTCGGCCACCCAGGCCTCGGTCTCCTGCTGGGTCGCCGGACGGCTCCCCGTCGTCTGCACGGTCATGCGGACCTCCGAATGTCACGGACCGGGAACTCGTAGCCGTTCACGGTCTCCTGTACGTACGTGTTGTGCTGGTAGGTGTCCTCGCCGGAGGTGAGGATCGCCCCGTAGCGGGCGAGGCTGACCGTGGAGCCGAACTCCTTCAGCTCGGTGAGCCCCGGGTAGACGCGGGCGGCGGTGGGCAGGTAGCGCACCGAGTAGCCCAGGCGGGCCTGGTCCTCGCTGGTGTTGGGGTGCGAGGCGTGCATGAGCGTGGACCAGAAGATGATGAACTGCCCCTGCTTCATGACCGCGGAGATGGCCTTGGACTCGTCCGGGGCCCAGTCGGGGTTCTTCTGCAGCTGGCGGTAGTCGTAGCCGAAGAAGCCGCGGTTGGTGCCCTGCTTCTCCAGGTTGTTGATGATGTCGGCGTCGTAGGTCAGGCCCTTGGTCTCGTCGTAGTTCATCTCCTTGTGGGTGCCGGGAATGAACTGCAGCGCCCCGGTCTCGACGCTGGCCTCGGTGAAGGCGGTCCATACGGTGACGGTGCCGCGGCGGTCCGAGTCGGCCGGCCACTGGATCTGCGGGGTGGCGTTGTCGGTGAGGCTGGAGAAGTCCTCGGCCTGGTGCCAGTCGGTGCCCTCGTCGCCGGGGTACTTGGCCAGGAACTCCGAGCGCCAGCACAGGGTGTCGGGTCCGAGGATGGAGGCGACCCGGTCGACGATCTCCGGACGGGTGACGTGCCCGGCCAGGAAGTCGATGTCGAAGTGGCGGTCGTAGTTGGAGATGGCGGACGCCTGCTTCTCGTCGCTGTAGATCGACTTCTTGGTGCTGATCAGCTTGGGGCGCAGCGCCCGCAGGTTCTGCTCCATCTCGGCCGGGTCGTACAGGTCGAACGGGCCGATGTAGCCGTCGCGCTCGAACTGCTCCACCTGCTCGGGGGTGAGCGAGAAGTCGTTCTGGGACATAGCTCTTCCTCTCATTCGGATCATGCGGTCGGTTCGGTTGGTTCGGTCGGTTCGGTTCGTTCGGTTCGGGCGGGCTGGTCGGTGTGGACGGCCGCGGACGGCCTCAGGCGGCGGCGGGCTGCCGCGCGCCCCGGAGTTTGGCGACCAGGTCCTCGATGGCGCTGCAGGCGTACAGGTCGCCGACGGTGACCTCGTACTCGGGCAGGGCCTCCTTGAGGATCGAGTGGACCCGGATCAGCAGCAGGGAGTCGCCGCCGACGTCGAAGAACCAGTCGTCGGTACGGAAGTCGCGGTGGCCGAGCACCTCGGCCCAGGCCTCGGTCACCACCGAGACCAGCCGGTCGCCCTCGGACCGGACGGGTGCCGCCGGGACCGCCACGGGTGCGGGGGCGACGGCCTCCTCGCCCGCGGCCAGGCGCCGCAGCCGGTCCAGGTCGAGCTTCCCGTTGGCGGTGACCGGGAACTCGTCCACCTGCGCCCACAGTCCGGGGACGGCGTGGCCGGGCAACTGCCCGGCGGCGAAGGAGCGCAGCGCGGGCGTGAGCCCGGGCGCGGTGCCGACGACCGCGGCCAGCAGCTGGTGGTCGCCGTTGCCGAGCGGTACCACCGCCACCGCGGCGTCGCGGACCTCGGGGTGGCTCCGCAGCACCGCGGTCACCTGCTCCGGCTCGACCCGGAAGCCGCGGACCTTGACCTGGCGGTCGCTGCGGCCGAGGAAGCGCAGGTTGCCCTCGGCGTCCCAGCGGACCAGGTCGCCGGTGCGGTAGAGCCGCCGGCCGCCGGCCGCGGCGCCGAACTCCCCGAAGACCCGGGCCGTCTCCTCCGGCGCCCCGGCGTAACCCGCCGCCAGGCCGTCGCCGTAGGTGTACAGCTCGCCGACGCCGCCGGGCGGCACCGGTCGGCCGGACCGGTCGAGCACCAGCACGCCGGTGCCCTGGATCGGGCGGCCGATCGGCAGCCCGGAGGCGGTGGCGGCGGCCGGCTCGTCGACGTGGTGGACGGTGGTGAAGGTGGTGTTCTCGGTGGGCCCGTAGCCGTTGCTGACGCGCAGTCCGGGGCAGGTCCGCAGGACCTGGGCCACCTGCGCCGGCGGCACCACGTCCCCGCCGGTGAGCAGCTGCAGCACCGAGCGGAAGGCGGCCGGGCGGAAGTCGGCGACCAGGCGGAACAGGCCCGCGGAGAGCCAGAGGCCGGTGACCTCGCGCTGCTCCAGCACCCGGGCCAGCGCCGAGGCGGTGACGTGCCGGCCGGTGAAGACCTCGATCGTGCCGCCGGCCAGCAGCGGCGCGAAGATCTCCAGCGTCGAGGCGTCGAAGGCCAGCGGGGCCAGGCGCAGGAAGCGGTCGGTCGCCCCGGGCCGCAGGAACTGCGGCCGGTGGGCCAGCCGGACCACGCCCCGGCAGGGGATCATCGCGCCCTTCGGCGCACCGGTGGTGCCGGAGGTGAAGGCCAGGTAGGCGATCCGGTCGGGGTCGGCGGGCGCGGGCGGCGGCGCGGTGCCGACCAACGCGACACCGACCGGCGCGGTGCCGGCGGGCGGTGCCACGGTCAGCAGGGTGCGCCCGGTACCGGCGGCGCCCAGCGCCTCCAGCCGGTCCGGGTCGCCGAGCACCACCCGTGCCTGCGCGCCGTCCAGGACCGCGGTGTTGGCCGCGGGCGGGTTGCCGGCGTCGATGCCCACGTAGGCGGCGCCGATCCGCAGGACCGCCGCGATCGCGACGATCTCGTCGACCGAGCGGCGCAGCGCCAGGCCCACCCGGTCGCCCTCGGCGACCCCGGCGGCGGCCAGACGCGCGGACAGTTCGGCTGCGGCGTCCAGCAGTTGACGGTAGGTCAGGATCGACTCCGGGGCTACGCCGGCGCGGACCGCGGGGGCGTCCGGGGTGCGTACGGCCACCTGCTCGATCAGCTGCCACAGCCCCGCGTCGACGGTCGCCTCGGGGCCGCGCTCCAGGGCGTCCAGCCGGCGCCGCTGGGCCGGGGAAACCGTGCCGACCCCGGCCAGCGGGCGGTCCGGGGCGGCGGCCAGTTCGAGCAGCGCCTGCTCGAAGGAGCCGGCCAGGTCGAGCGCCTCCTGTGCGGTCAGCACCGAGGTCGCGTACTCGAGTTCCAGCGCCGGCTGGGCGTCCCAACCGAGCACGTGCAGCATGGCGTCGTAGGCGGTGCCACCGGTGTGCCCGACGCAGATCTCGAAGTCCACCCCGCCGGCCGGCAGCACGGTCGGCACCAGCTCGCTGTGCGCGCCGAAGGCGATCTGCGCCAGCGGGTTGCGGGAGCGGTCGCCGCCCCGGGTCAGCCCGGTCACCAGGTCCTCGAACGGCACCCGGCCGTACCGCAGCAGTTCCCGCAGCGCCCGGGCGGTGCTCCGGACGTAGTCGGCCACTGTCCCGTCCTCCGGGATCTCGCAGGCCACCGGGCCGAGGCCGGTGGCACCGCCGACGACCCGCATGGCGCTGCGGTTGTGCCGGCCGACGGTGGGGACGCCGACCAGCAGCCGCTGCCGTCCGGTGCGCCGGGCCACCACCAGCGCCCAGGCGCCCAGGAGCACCGCGTTGCGGCTGACGCCGAGTGAGGCGGCCAGCGCCACGCAGCCGGCCCGGGCCGACTCGGTGATGGTGAAGGGCAGTCGGACCCCGGCGCAGGTGCGGACCGCGGGCCGGTCCAGGTCGCTGGGGAGCTCCACGACGGTCGGCCAGTCGGCGAGCATCGCGGCGCGCTCGGCGGTCAGCGCGGCGACGGCGTCGGTGCGCTCGGCCGCGGCCAGCAGCTCCATCCCGGGGGCCTCGTCGGCGTCCCCGGGGCCGACTGCGTCCCCGGCGGTACCGGCGTAGTCAGCGGCGATCTCCTCCCAGAGCAGGCCGATGCTCCAGCCGTCCAGCACCACGTGGTGGCCGATCAGGGTCAGCACATGGCGGCCGGGCCCGGCGGCGGTCAGCACGAAGCGGACCGGCGGCGCCTCGTAGGGACGCAGCTGTGCCGGCACGGCCGGGGTCAGCAGCCGGTGCAGCACCTGCACCGGGTCGGCGTCCGCGGGGACCGTCGGCAGTTCCTGCTCCACCACGACCGGCTGCCAGTCGGCCAGTACCCGGGTGCCGAGGGCACCGGTCTCGGCGTCGCGGGTGAACACGGTCCGCAGGGCGGCGTGCCGTCGGGTCACCCGGGCCAGCACGGCGCGCAGCCGGTCCCGGTCCAGCGGTCCGGTGATCCGGGCGCTGACCATGACGTGGAAGGGCGAGGCCTGACCGTTCAGCGGCCCCTCGGCGGAGAGTATCCCCTCCAGGGTCCGGGTCACCCGGGCGTCGGGGTGCTCGCCCGTCTCTACTGATCGCTCCTGGGAATTCACGTCGGGCATCCTCTGTGACTCGTCGTGGCTCGTGGCTGGCGACTGGTGGCTCGTGGCTGGTGGCTGGTGGCTGGTGCTTCGGTGATCTGCCGTCAGGCGGTGCGTTCGGCCTTCAGTTCGGCGGCGAAGGCGGAGAGTCCGGCCTTGTCGGGGGTGAACCGGACCGGGAGGCGGCTGAAGCCCGCCAGGAAGTTGGAGTGGAACCTGGCCGTCTCCCCGGCGACCTCGATGGCGGAGGTGAACCGGCGCAGCGCGTCCAGCAGCGCGGTGATCTCCACCCGGGCCAGGTGCGCCCCGAGGCAGAAGTGCGGTCCGTAGCCGAACGCCACGTGCCGGTTGGGGGTGCGGGCCAGGTCGAAGCGGTCCGGGTCGGGGAAGACGGTCTCGTCCCGGTTGGCCGAGGAGTGCCAGACCGTGACGATGTCCCCGGGCTGGATCTCCCGGTCGCCCAGCAGCACCCGTTCGGTCGCGGTGCGGCCGAAGTGCATGGTGGGCGTCGCCCACCGGAGCGCCTCCTCGCAGGCGGAGTCGGCACCGACCTCGCCCTCCCGCAGCGCCTGCCACTGCGCGGGTTCACCGGCCAGGGTGTGCACGACGTCGTTCATGGTGAGCCGGCTGGTCTCGTCCCCGCCCAGGATCAGGCTGTAGCAGTTGAGGACGATCTCCTCGCGGCTCAGCGGGGCGCCGTTGATCCGGGCGTTGACCAGCACGCTGATCACGTCCTCGGCGTCGCCGCCGCGGCGCTGCTCCATCAGGTCGGCGAAGTAGAGCAGGATGTCGCTGCGCGCGCTCCAGCCGTCCTCCTCGCTCTGACCGGCCTCGCCGGAGCTGAGCGTCTCCCGGCTGCGCTCCAGCAGGAAGGCCCGGTCCGACTCGGGCACCCCGAGCAGGTCGGAGACGGTGGCCATCGGTACGTGCTCGGAGACCTCGGCGGCGAAGTCGCACTCGCCCAACAGCACCGCCCGGGCCACCCGCCGTGCGGTGTTACGGCGGACCCGGTCGGCGATCGGGGCCAGCACCCGCGGCGAGAAGGACTTCAGCAGCACGTTGCGCACCTCGCGGTGGCGCGCCCCGTCGGTGACGGCGCACATCTTGCCGCCCGCCGAGTCCTCCCCGGCGAGCAGCGTGACCAGCACGTTCCCCTGCTCGGAGGTGAACCGGGCCGGGTCGCGGTAGACGGTCATCAGGTCCGCGTAGCGGCTGACCACCCAGAATCCCGGGCGGCCCGCGGCGGCCGGCTGCCAGTGCACCGGGTCCTCGTGACGCAGCCGGCGCCAGTACGCCCCGAGGTCGTCCTTCGCGAACGTCTCCGGGTCGGCCAGGTCGACACCGAGGTCCAGTACCTGGGCAGCCATGCGTCTCACCTCCGTCGGACGGCGCTCCCCTGTCGTGAGCGATGAGGAGATTCCAGCCCCGGAGCACGGCCGCCACCAGGCAACCGGACCGGCAGGAAGAATGCCGCCGCAACGACCGCACCACGACCGGAACGTGCCTGGGCCGACACCGGGTGCACGCCCCACAGTGGGCGGGTCGCGCGGGCACACGGACCCGTGCCGGGACCCGTCCCAGCCGGACACATCCCAGCCAGACCCATCCCAGGAGGAACCAGTGAGCGAACCAGAGCGCCAGCCGCCCCTGTGGCGCAACGGCGACTACGTCGGGTGGTGGACCGGGAACACCCTCTCCGCCCTGGGCACCAGCGTCTCGGCGATCGCCTTCCCGCTGCTCGTCCTGGCCAGCACCGGCTCGGTGAGCAAGGCGGGTGTGATCGGCTCGGCCAACCTGCTCGGCGTCGTGGTCACCGCACTGTGGGGCGGTGTGCTGGCCGACCGGGTCTCGCGCCGGGCCATCCTGGTGGCCGGACCCCTGGCCCAGGCCGCGGTGCTGGCCGCGGTGACCGTACTGGCGCGGGCCGACCGGCCGTCGCTGCCGCTGCTGGTGGCGGCCTCGCTGCTGAGCGGTCTGCTCTCGGGCGTGGTGATGGGTGCGGGCACCCCGGCGCTGGCCCGGATCGTGCCCAAGGAGCAGCTGGCGACCGCCAACGGACAGGCCATGAGCCGGGACATGCTGGCGCAGCTGCTCGGCGCCCCGGTCGGCGGTGTGCTGTTCGGGCTGGCCCGCTGGGTGCCCTTCGGCGCGGACGCGCTCTCCTTCGTCTTCGCCGCCCTCGGCGCGCTCAACATCCGTCGGCCGCTCGGCCCGGACCGTGACGCGGCGGCTCCGCGGACCTCGGTGCTCGCGGACGTCTCGGCCGGCCTCCGCTTCGTGCGGGTGCAGCCGTTCGTGCGCTTCGTGGTGGTGATGGCCTCGGTGCTGAACATGGTCGCGCAGGCCTTCCTGCTGCTGCTGATCGCCCTGGTCGCGCACCGCGGCGGCGGCCCCACCGCGATCGGTCTGGTCAGCGCGACGACCGTGGCCGGGGGCTTCGCCGGCTCGCTGGTCGCCCCGGCGGTGGCCCGGCGGTTCCGGGCCAGGGTGCTGCTCTGCGGCGCGGTGTGGATCTTCACCCTCGGACTGGCCGTCACCGCGCTGGTGCCGCAGGTGTGGGAGATCGCGCTGGTGGTCTGCCTCACCCAGGTGGCCACCGTCCCGGTCAATGTGGTGCTGACGACCTATCTGATGCGGCTGGTCCCGGACGGGATGCTGGGCCGGGTCGCCGCGGTGAACCGTTTCGGCGCCTATGCGCTGGAGTGGTGCGGACCGCTGCTGGCCGGACTGTTCGTGGCCCTGTTCGGGGCGCCCGGCGGCATGCTGGCCCTGCTGGTCGTGATGGTCCCGCTGGCGGTGGCGCTGATGGTGGCCCCGGCCCTGGCGATCCTCGGCACACCGGTCGGGGAGGTGGCCGAACTCGCGGTGCAAGAACCGGCGAAGAGCGCACCCGGTGTGGTCGCAGCCGTCCCGCACCCCGCGCAGGGCTGAGCCGGCCGAGGCCGACGCTCCCGCCGACAACGGCGAGGCCCCCACCCGAAGTCCGGGCGGGGGCCTCGCTGTTGCGCCGGGCGTTACGACAGGCACTGCGACAGGCGTTGTGACGGGCTCAGGCGCCGGCCAGCGCGCCGGGGCCGTCCAGAAAGGTGCGGACGTGACGGAGCATCCGGTACCGGTACTGGCCGCTCCGGTCCACCTGGAGCAGTGAGGTCTCGGCCAGGTCCGCCAGCAGCCCGACCACCTCCAGCTCGGAGAACTCACCGGGGTCCACCTCCAGTTCACCGACCCGGAAACTGCCGCGCGAACCCCGGGCCAGCTGCGCCAGCAGCCGCTCGTGCCGGCGGCCCAGCAGGTCCAGGCTCCAGCGCAGGCTGGCCTCCGGGGTGCGCTGGTGCGGCAGCGTCCGCTGGTCGCCCGAGCTCAGCAGGCGCACCGCCTGACCGTCCGCCAGCAGCGACTCCAGCGGCACCATCCGCAGCCGGTGCGCGGCGAACTCGATCAGTCGCGGCAGCCCGTCCAGCAGTCCGACCAGGGCGATCAGCCGCTCCGAGTCCGCCGAGAGGTCCAGATCGGGGCAGCCGGTGCGGAGCCGCTCCAGCAGCAGCTCCACCGCGGCCTCCGGTCCCAGCGGCGCCAGCTCGCACAGCACCGCACCGTCCACCGACGGCGCGCGCCGGGCCGTCACCAGCACGTGCACGCCGGGGTTGCGCGCCAGCAGCCAGTCGACCAGCAGCGGGACGGTCTCCGGCAGGTGCTCGGCGTTGTCGAGGACGAGCAGCAGCTGCTGCCGGCCGCCGGCGGCGGCCTCCTCGCCGAGCAGGTCGGCGACGGCCTGCTCGGCCAGCTCCAGCACGGCGGGCCCGGCCAGGTCGCGCTCGCCGGGGATCAGCCCCAGCTCGACCACGGCCACCCCGTCGCGCAGCTCGCTGCCCGCGCTCTCCGCGGCCGCCAGGGCCACCCGGGACTTGCCCACCCCGCCGGGGCCGGTGACGATCACCACCTGCTGCTCCACCGCGAGCCCGGCCAGCAGCTCGGTCTCGGCCCTGCGCCCCACCAGCGAGGAGCGCGGCGGACGGCTGCCGCGCCAGACCCCCGGCTCCGGGCCCACCAGCTTGAGCCACTCGGCGGCCATGCCGACCGGCATGCCCAGATCGTCCACCGGGGCGGAGCGGAGCTTCTCCTTGAGGCTGGGGTCGAGGACGTCCAGCAGCATGTCCACGGAGCTGCGGCGCGGTCGCTGGATCAGCCCGCGCTCGAAGTTCCGAATGGTTCTGACGCTGATGCCGGAGCGCTCGGAGAGTTCCTCCTGCGTCATCCCGCTCTGCAGGCGCAGGCGCAGCAACAGGTTGTCGTTCATGTGGTTCACCTCCATGTGCGACAGACGACACCGCGGGAAGCGGTGCTCAGCCCCGTTGGCCGACGCACGAAGTGTCGGACACGGAGTTCCCGTTCCACTCCTGCTCGCGTTCCTGCTCGCGTTCCCGGTTGTGTACCGGGTTGTGCACCAAGTTGTGTACCGACTGTGGGCTGTACCGCTTGGCAGGTACAACGCCTATGATGCGACAGCTGAACTTCCCGGGGTGGGTCTGGCAGGTAGGCGGGGGCGTACATGAGCACAAGTGGCATATCCGGCAGAAGTCCTGATGATTCGCCAGCCCTGTCGGCGGCCACTGGATTGCAGTTCAACATCCTCGGACCGCTGGAGGCCTGGTCGGACGGGCGAAGACTGGAGCTCGGCGGCCCGATCGCGCGACGCATCCTCGCCGTTCTGCTGCTGGAGCCGGGCAAGCTGCTCACCGTGTCCCGACTGGTCGACGCGGCCTGGCCGGACAACCCGCCCACCACCGCCTCGCACCAGGTCCGCAAGGCCATCGCCGACCTGCGGCGCCGCATTCCCGGCGGCAGCGACGTACTGATCACCGACGGCCCCGGCTACGCCATCGCCGCACACACCCCGCTGGACGCGACCCAGTTCGACGCCAAGGCCCGCGAGGCCAAGGCCCTGATCCAGCAGGGCCGCACCGAGGAGGCCACCGTCCTGCTCGGGGCGGCGATCGCGCTGCGCCGCGGCCCCGCGCTCTCCGGGATCGGCGGGGGCGGCATCGTCGAGTCCGTCGCCCGGGTGATGGAGGAGCGTCATCTGGAGGTGGTGGAGCAGTACTTCGAGCTCCAACTGGCCTCCGGCAAGTCCGCGGAGCTGGTCGGCGACCTGCGCGAGCACACCAGCCGGCATCCACTGCAGGAGACCCTGCGTGGGCTGCTGATGCTGGCGCTGTTCCGCTCCGGGCGGCGCGCCGAGGCGCTCACCGAGTACGGGCGGCTGCGCGAGGAACTGGCCGAGGAACTCGGCGTGGACCCCGATCCGCAGCTGGCCCGGCTGTACGAGAAGATCCTGGTCGAGAGCCCCGAACTGGACGGCCCCGCCCGGCCGGCCGAGGTCCCCGCACCGCGGCGGCCCGAGCCGGAGCCGCCGCGGGCGCCCGTTCCCGCCCCGATCCCGGTCACCCGGCCGGCGATCCCGGTCGACCAGGGCACCGAGACCGAGGCTGCGTCCGCACCGCGCACCCTCCCCTACGACCTCGCCGACTTCGTCGGCCGCGACAAGGAGCTCGGCCAGCTGCTCGCCACCGCGCGCCGGGACGAGCAGCGCACCCGCATCATCGCCATCGACGGCATGGGCGGCACCGGCAAGACCTCGCTCGCCGTGCGCGCCGCCTACCTGCTCGCCGACGACTACCCGGACGGGCAGCTCTACCTCGACCTGCGCGGCTTCTCCCCGGACGAACGCCCGGTCAACATCAGCACCGCGCTGGAGGTGCTGCTGCGCACCCTCGGCGTCAACCAGGACCGGATCCCGGACGACCTGGTGGGCCAGAAGCTGCTGTGGCAGTCCGTCCTGGCCGGGCGCCGGGTGCTGCTGCTGCTCGACAACGCCTCCGCCGACGCCGCCCTGGTCAGCAGGCTGCTGCCGACCACCCCCGGCTGCCTGGTGCTGGTCACCAGCCGGGCCAGGCTGGTGGAGCTGGACGGCGCCGAGTGGATCTCCATCGACGTGCTGGCGCCGGAGGAGAGCCTGCAGCTGGTCGCCCAGCTGCTGGGCCCGGAGCGGGTCGAGGCCGAGCCGGACGCCGCCAGGGAGTTGACCCACCTCTGCGGCTACCTGCCGCTGGCCCTGCGCATCGCCACCGCCCGGCTGCGCAACCGCCGCGCCTGGAGCCTGCAGTACCTGGTCGAGCGGCTGCGCGACGAGAACCGCAAGCTGGACGAGCTCAACTCCGGCGAACGCGGGGTGGCCACGACCCTGCGGCTGTCCTACCAGGTCCTGCCGGAGAGCTGCCGGCGGGCCTTCCGCAGTCTGTCCCTGCACCCGGGCCGGGAGTTCGACGCGCACTCCGCGGCGGCGGTGCTGGCGGAGTCCGTCCAGGACACCGAGGACCACCTGGAGCAGCTGCTCGACGCGCATCTGCTGCAGCAGCCGGAGGTGGGCCGGTACGCCTACCACGACCTGGTCCGCAGCTTCGCCCGCGGCCTCTGCGACGAGCTGGCCGCCGCCGACCGCGCCGCCGCCGCCGAACGGCTGCTGGAGTACTACCTGACCGCCAGTGAGGCCGCCTGCGAGGTGCTCTACCCCGGCCGCAGCCGCCGCCCCACCGGCCTGGAGCTGCCGCCGCTGCGGCAGCCCGGGCTGCTCAAGCCCGAGGGCGCGCAGACCTGGTTCGCCAAGGAGCACATCACGCTGGCCAGCGTGGTGCACCGGGCGGTCACCGACGGGTACCACCGGCACGCGGTCTGTCTGAGCCGCAACGTCGCCTTCTACCTCAACGCGCAGGGCAACCTGGACGAGTTCGCCGAGCTGACCCGGATCGCCGTGCAGTCCGCGCGGCACCTGGGCGACGCCGGGCTGCTCAGCGTCAGCCTGGCCAACCTGGGCGTCGCCTGCTGGCAGCTGGGACGCTACGACGAGGGCATCGAGGTGGCCTCGGAGAGCCTGGAACTCGCGGTCAGGGTCGGCGACCGGCACACCGAGGCGCACAGTCAGGGCACCCTCGGGCTGTACAAGAGCCTGCTGGGGCAGTTCTCCGAAGCCCTCGGCCACCTCGAACAGGCGGTGGCGCTGGAGCGCGAGCTCGACAGCCCCCGCGCGGAGGCGGACACACTGACGGCGCTCAGCACCCTCTACGAGCAGTGGGGACGGTACCGGGAGGCCGCGGAGGCGGCGCAACGTGCGGTGGCTCTGGTCCGCGGACTGGACCGGCACGAGAACGCGCTGATCGCGCAGACCGATCTGGCCCTGGCCCTGCTGGGCCTGGGGGACCTGGACGGTGCCGGCAGGTGTCTGGCCGAGGCTCGCGGTCTCCCCGTGGATCGCTGCGAACCGGGGCAGATGGCGCTGACCATGGCGTTGTCCGCGGAAGTCGCCTACTCGGCGGGGGATCTGGAACAGGCCGAGGGCTTCGCGGACCAGGCCCGGGAGCGGGTCGAACAGAGTCTGTCGCCGCTGCGGCGGGCCAAGGTCGGGAACGTTCTGGGTCGCCTGCTGCGCAGTCTCGGCCGTCACGCGGAGGCGCAGCGGCTGCACGGTCAGGCCTACAAGGTCGCCGCTGCGATCAGCTTCCGGATCGAGGAGGCGTACGCGCTGGCGGGGCTGGCAGCGACCGCGGTCGCGCTCGGCGACTCCGTCGCCGCCGATGTGCACCACACCGCCGCCGAAGAGCTGTTCGCGCTGCTGGGCGTGCCGACGGACCGTCGCCGCCGCCCGGCGTCGCAGGTCACCCGGCAACTGCCGGGGTGACCGTGGTGTCGCTGGCGGCCGTGGTGCTGGTGCCCGTCGGGCTCTTGCCGTCGGCGAGCCGCACGTGGGCCGGCGTGCCGTGCTGACCGGCGGTGCCGTGCGCGGTGACCTCGGCGGCACCCGCACCCAGCCCGAGGGCGAGGACGGCGACTACGACACCGGCGAGGCTGACCATCGTGCGCTTCATGGGATGCTCCTGGGTTTGTGAGGCCGTTTCTTTCGACATGGCCTACATTCCCGGAGGCTGTTCCCGAACGGGTACCGTCACCTTCCCGTCGCTGACGGTACCCGCCGGGAACGTATCGGGCCCCGTTCAGGGCCGCCCGGTACGCGAGCTGAGGACGCGGGTGCCCACGTCGGACACCACCACCTCGGTGACCGCCGGGCCGGACTCGTGCCCCAGCAGGTCCAGATGACCGCGGACCGCGGTCCTCACCTCGGCCAGCACGGACTCGCTCTGTCCGGCCGCCTCTCCCACTCCGTCCTCGGCCAGCTCGTGGATCCGGACGATCTCGTGCATACCACCGCTGGTCGTCGTCTCGACGCTGAACACTGTGCTCCCTCCTGTTCCTCCGTCATCCGTTCGGTCCTGCCGTCAGGTACTTGCAGGTAGTGCAGGCAATGCACGTGGTGCAGTTCTCGATGACCGCTCCGCTCCTCGCGCTCAGCCCACCCCCGTTCCGACCCGGGCGCCGAGCCCCAGCGCCGGCACCCGCAGCAGTTCCCGGACGAATCCGAGCAGCGCGGCGGGGTCGGTGTGCGGGAAGGCGTGGCCGCCGGGGAGCATGGTCACGCTGAACTCCCCGCCCGCGACCCGTTCCCAGCGCGGAAGTTGCTCAGGGGGTGTGATCTCGTCGTCCAGTCCGCCGAAGACGTGCAGCGGACTGGACAGCGCGGGCGGGTCCGGCAGCAGGTACTGCTCGGCGTAGCGCAGGTCGGTCCTGATAGCGCGGAGGATCTCCGCCACGAAGCTCGGGTAGCTGAGCAGTTCCCTCGGCAGGCCGCCGTTGTCGGCGATCCACCCCAGCAGCCGGTCGTCGTCCACGTCGGACATGGTCCGCAGCGAGGGCACCTGGGGTGCCCTCGCCCCGGAGATCAGCACGGCGAGCGGCGCCGGCAGCCTCCGGGCCTCGATCCGCCGGGCCACCTCGTAGGCCAGCAGGCCGCCGAGACTGTGCCCGAACAGCAGGTACGGCATGGTGAGTTCGGCCCGCAGGCCCTCGAAGAGCGCGTCGGCGAGCTCCTCCACGTCCGCCGGCAGTGGTTCCTTCTCCCGGGTGCCGCGGCCCGGCAGTTCCACCGGGGCCAGCTCCACCCCCTCCGGCAGATGTCTGCGCCAGTTCGAGAACGCCCCGGCGCCCGCGCCCGCCTGCGGTGTGCAGATCAGGCGTACCTCCGGCTCACCGACGGCATAGCGCCCGGTGATCCACAGGTTGGTCGGCTTCGATGCCACCTTCCACCCCTTTCTCCGACTTGCCATCCTCCGCCTGGCGCACCCGCCCGGACCAGGCAATTCGTCGGCAGTGCGGCGGTAGGAACCCGGCAGTCCGGGGCACGGCGAGGCCTTCTCCCGGCAGACTGCCTGCAATGATTCGCTGTCGAAGGGGTGGTGCCGGGAACCGGTCCGTTCGTCCGCCATCCATGGTCCCGGGAAAGCGCGGACCGGCCGCCGGCGGACGCCGCGTCAGACCACGGGCGCGCCGACGCCGATCGGCTTGCTCTGGACGACCCAGACCTGCTCGGCGCGGAACCCGAGGCGCTGGTACAGGCCCAGGGCCCCGGTGGGCGAGTCGGCGTCGACGCCGAGCGAGGCGGTGTCGAAGCCCTCCGCCCTGGCCCGCGCCAGCACCTGTGTGAGCAGCGCCGAGGCCAGCCCCCGCCCGCGGGCGCTGCGGCGGGTGCCGACCAGCCCGATGTAGAGGTCCCGCTTGCCGGTGGCGGCCCGGTACTCGTCGAACTCCTCGGTGAGCACCAGCGCGAGCGGCTCCCCGTCCTGGTAGGCGACGACCGTGAGATCCGGCCGGAACGCGGAACCGCCGGTGACCTGCTGCCAGATCTCCGGGCTGGTCTCGGTCGAACCCCAGTGGTCGCGGAAGGCCTCGTTGCGGACCGTTCTGGCGTCCTCGGAGCACTCGGGCGCGAAGGTCCGCACGGTCACCCCTTCCGGGAGCGGCGCCCCGGGCAGTTCCCGGCCCAGGTCGATCCGCATGGTGTTGAACCAACGGCGCTGCTGGTAGCCCTGGTCCGCGAACAGCTGCTCCATGGCGGTGTGCCCGACCAGCGTCCCGATGTTGAGGCTCAGCGGCGCCTGCGGGAAGCGCTCCAGGTGCAGCGGCACCACGGCGTCCGCCGCCCACTCCAGCAGCCGCGTCCCGAGCCCGCGCCCCCGGTGCCCGGGGTGCACCCCACCGCTCATCCGGAACTCGTGCACCGGATCGGCCGCCGTCCGCGCCTGGAGATAGCAGTACGCCACCATCTCCCCGCCCTCGACCTCCCCGCCCTCGGTGAAGACCCCGACGGAGCCGCGCGGGAAGTCGATGTACGAGGACGCGAACGTCTCCGTGACCTGGTCGCGGCCGAGGTGGTCACCGGTGTCGTCCGCCTCGGCGAGGGCGTGGCGCAACCGCAGGAAGGTGTCCGTGTCGTCGACGGTGATGGGACGCCAGGTGTAGCCGCTGTCACTGCTCATGGACGACCATCCTCCGAGGCGCGGAGGAAGATGGTCAACCGCATTCGCGACCCGGGCCTCAGTCCCGTCCCAGCACCAGGCCCGAGGTGGGCACTCCGGTGCCGGCGGTCACCAGGACCCGCTGCGCGCCCGGGACCTGGTTGACGGCGGTGCCGCGCAGTTGCCGGACCGCCTCCGCGATGCCGTTCATGCCGTGCAGGTAGGCCTCGCCCAGCTGGCCGCCGTGGGTGTTCACCGGAAGGCCCCCGGCACCGTCCCAGCCCAGCTGCAGTCTGCCGCCGGCCGCGAAGTCGGCTCCCTCGCCCGGGCCGCAGAAGCCGAACTCCTCCAGCTGCATCAGCACGAACGGGGTGAAGTGGTCGTAGAGCACGGCGGTGTCGATGTCGGCCGGGGTCAGCCCGCTGGTGCGCCAGAGCTGGCGGGCGACCACGCCCATCTCCGGCAGGCCGGTGAGGCCGTCCCGGTAGAAGCTGGTCATCGCCTCCTGGTTGCGGCCCGCGCCCTGGGCGGCGGCGGCGATCACGACGGGGGTGTGCCGGAGGTCGCGGGCGCGTTCCGGGGTGGTGACCACCAGGGCCTGGCCGCCGTCGGTCTCCTGGCAGCAGTCGAGCAGCCGCAGCGGCTCGACGATCCAGCGGGAGGCGGCGTGGTCCGCCAGGGTGATCGGGCGCCGGTAGAAGTAGGCGGCCGGGTTGGTCGCGGCGTGGAAGCGGTCGGCGACCGCGACCGGGGCGAAGGCGTCCGGGGTCAGCCCGTAGCTGTGCAGGTAGCGCTGGGCGTGCAGGGCCACCCAGGAAGCGGGGGTGAGCAGCCCGTAGGGCATGGTCCAGCCCATCGCCACGCCCTCGGCCGAGGCCTGACGGGACGTCAGGCCGGTGCCGAAGCGGTGCTGGGACCGCTCGTTGAAGGCGCGGTAGCAGACCACCACCTCGGCGATGCCGGTGGCGACCGCGAGGGCGGCCTGCTGGACGGTGGCGCAGGCGGCACCGCCGCCGTAGTGGATCCGCGAGAAGAAGCTCAGCTCGCCGATGCCGGCCGCCTGGGCGACGGTGATCTCCGGGTTGGTGTCCATGGTGAAGGTGACGAGTCCGTCCACATCCTGTGGACGGAGTCCGGCGTCGTCGAGAGCCGCGTGCACGGCCTCGACCGCGAGCTTCAGCTCGCTGCGTCCGGAGTCCTTGGAGAACTCGGTCGCACCGATGCCGGCGACGGCGGCCCGGCCGCCCAGGGTGTCCGCTCGGTGCAGGCTCACGACTGCTCCTCGGTGGGCTGGTCGTCCATGGTGAGGCGCACGGTCGCGGAGGCGTGCGCGCCGCGCCGGGTGCGGCCGGTGACGGCGACGGTGATGCGGGGGCCGTCCCGCCCGGTCACCCGTCCGGTGAAGGTGAGTTCGTCGCCCGGGTGGGCGGGGACCCCCAGCCGTACCGAGATCCCGGTGAGCCGGGCCCGCGGCCCGGCCCAGTCGGTGACGTAGCGACCGACCAGGCCGTTGCTGGTGAGGATGTTCATGAAGATGTCCGGAGCCCCCTTGGCGTGGGCGAGTTCCACGTCGTGGTGCACGTCCTGGTAGTCCCGGGAGGCGATGGCTCCGGCGACGATGAGGGTGCGGGTCACCGGTATGCGCAGCGGCGGGAGCTCGTCCGGACCGGCGGGACGGAAGACCGGCAGGGTCAGCTCCTCGTCGCAGCGCTCGAAGTCCAGCCGGACCGGGAGCCCGATCCGGACCTCGGCGGCCGGCAGGCCGAGGACGTTGCTCACCATGCGCACGCCCTCGTCGAGCTCGACCAGGGCCACGGCGTACGGACTGCTGCCCCGGAAGGCGGCCGGGACCGGATGGTGCACCACCACGTACGAGTAGACCGTGCCCGCGCCGCCCGCCGGCTCCGCCGTCCAGGCGTCCGAGCCGCAGGCGTTGCACCCCGGCAGCCAGGGGAAGCGTGCGGTGCCGCAGTCGGCGCAGCGCTGGAAGCGCAGTTCGCCCTCGGCGACCCCGGCCCAGAAGCCCGCGTTGTCGCGGTTGACGACAGGACGGGGGCGCAGCGCGCGTTCACCGGCCGCCGCCTCGTTCACCTCCCGCGCCGCGGGGCGGAACTTCAGGATCCGGAACCGGTGGGTGGCCACCGGCACGGCCTCCTCCGGCTTCTCCCCGGCGGCCTCGTCGTAGGCCCGGAGGTCGGTCCGGGTGGTGACGAAGCGTCCGACGCCGAGGGCGGTGGTCTTCTCCGCGGAGACGGACTCGATCTCGGAGTCGTAGAGCACCCGCTGTCCCGGACGCAGCGACCGCAGGTACTCCTGCTCGCAGTCGGTGGCGACGACCGAGGTGAAGCCGGCGGCGTCCAGCGTCCCGAGGAGTTCGTCGTAGGCCGCGCTGCGACCGGTAGCCCCGTTGCCGGGGCCCGTCCCGTTGCCGAGCCCGCCCATGGTCCAGGACTGGAGCATCGCGGGCGGGGCGACCGCGCCCGGTCCGGTGTAGGCGGCGTTGGCGTCGCCCATGGCCTCGCACCAGTGGCGGATCATGGGGGCGTTGACGGGATCCAGCGCCCGGCCGCCCACGGCGGCGGGGCGTCCGGTGTAGGCCTGGAAGGTGTCGGTCACGAATCTGACTGTGCGTCAGCTACTGTACGCGAGTCAAGACCGTGCATGCGTCAAGACAGCAGTCGGCCCCGGGGCGTGGGACCGGCCCCGGGGCTGACTGCTAGAACAACCTAGAAGAAGATGCGCACATTGCTGTTGGACTGGCTGCTGTACACCGCGCCCGAGTTGTCCTTCACCCCGAGGGTGTTGTTGGCGTTGGAGGCGCCCGACCCGGTCGCGGTCTGCTGGGTCCAGTTGGAGTTGCCGTCCACCCATCCACTGAGGTTGCCGCTGCCGGTGTTCGACACGATGCTGCTGTTGGAGTGGTCGCTCGCGAAGGAACCGTCGTCGGCCGAGGCGGCGCCGGCGCCGGCGAGGAGCAGCGCGATGGCGACCGGGGCGGCGGCGAGGGCGATACGGATACGGGACATGAAATCCTCCAAGTAGTGGAAGCCGGAGTGCATGTGGGACGGCCCATGGCCAGATGGGGCCCTCCCTGACTGCGACGTCGCTCCGCAAGACTGACCCAGTGAGTCGACAAATATCCAACCCTGACAGCCTAATTCCCCCATAAGCGTGACAAGGGAGCCCTAACCCCCGAACGACCAACAGTTCGGGTCGTAACGGTTCTCCCTTGTGCCACCGCCCATTCGGCCGTCCGCAGCCACCCGCTCGGCCCCGCCGGGGGCTCGCGGCCTGCGAAAACCGCACGCCCCCGGGCGTGCGGCCGCCCTCCACACGTCAACCCGCCGAAGTATTCATCACCCGTCAATCCGCCCTCCACGGCGACGCAGGCGAGGGTCCACCCGCACCCGGCCGGTGTCAGTGGACGGCAGTAGCATCACCGGACCGACCGACTGTCAGGAGTCCCGTATGGAGCCCACGTTCGCCGACTTCTCGGTGTCCCCGCCGCTGCTCGGCAACGGAGTGGTGCGCAACGACGGCAGCAGTTTCGGCGGGGACCACCTCAAGCTCGGGGCGGGCGGGAGTGCCGAGCTGGACTTCGAGGTGGCGTCCGGCGAACAGATCATCGAGGCGACGCTCAAGGTGACGGTGCTGACGTCCAAGCTCGGGCCGTCCCCCGGGTTCGCGCCGATGGACCTGGTGGTCAACGGCGAGCCCCTGGTCGAGGCGCTGACCGTCCCCGGCGGCGGCGACCTGCCGCAGACGCTCGCCTACGCCGTGCCCGGCGAGCAGCTGCACCCCGGCACCAACACCGTGGCGGTGCGCAGCTCGCCCAAGTCGGCCACCATGCTCTGGCTGTACCGGATCACCGTCGACTCGGTCTACGAACGGGACCGCTCCGAGCGGGCGATGGGCGCCAAGGCCGCCGAGCGGGCGGTCTTCGCCTTCCGCACCGAACGACGGCCGGTCGGTGCGGAGAACTGGGTGCCGGCCCCGCCGTTGCACCTGCACGTCGACCGCGGCGAGCACGCCCTGCCGTCGCAGGTCTCCTGGCGGAGCGTCGACGGCGCCGAGGGGGCGGCCGTCTTCCAGTCCGCGATGACCGACTTCCTCGGCCACCACCGGGCCGCGGACGGCACCGTCGCCGAGTTCCGCGGCCGTCTCGCCGAGCGCTGGGCCCATCCCCACGGGACCTCCGGCGCCCCGGTGCACCGCTTCAGCACCCAGGAGGGCTGGGGCGGCGGCTGGCACGACTCCGGCGAACTGCGGTTGCTGGTGGACCACGGCGGGGTGCCCCTGGAGCGCGTCAGCTGGCGCGACCAGCGGACCAACGGCGGCTCGATAGCGCTGCTGCCGGACGGCTCCGGCTTCGTCGGCATCTACCAGCGGGTCAACGAGGGCCCGATCGGGTACCGGAGCGTGCCCGTCCTCAGTGGCCTGCCGCTCCCGGAGGCACCCGCGCCGGCGCCGCCCGCGGTGACCACCGCCGTCTCGGGGCGTGCCGAGCTCCAGGAGGAACTCGTGCGCACCGCCCAGCAGTTGGGACGGGTCACCGACGCGGCAGCGGGCCGCCTCGCCAAGTGGCTGCGGGACCGCTGAACCGCGCCGGGGACCGGTGCCACCGGCTAGCGGCGGCGCGGCATCAGCTTGTACAGCGCCAGGCCGGCGGCGATCAGGGTGGTGGCCGCCACCAGCACCGCCATGTTGTTGATCCAGACACCGGTGGCGGCCAGGGTGGCCCCCGCCGTACCCGTGGTGCCGGCACCTATCACTCTTCCGTACATCGATCGTCTCCTCGGTTGATCGTCGGGGACTGTCGGACAGGGCTGTCGGACAGGGACTGCTGCGCCCCGGAGGGGGCCGGCCGGGCCGCTCGGAGGAGCGGGCCCGGGGATCAGGTGGCGACCCAGCGTTCCTCGCTGCGCCGGGCCAGACCCCACAACGAGGCGAAGTAGACGGCGTGCTGGAAGAGGTCGTAGAGCATCTCCGGCACCATCAGCAGGGCGACCAGGACGGCGGCGGGTCCGGCCCGGCGCACCGAGACGACCTTCTCGACCACGAAGACCGAACCGATCGCGGTCCACACCGGTGACAGTCCGGGCCAGCCGTACACGGTGAGGGTCAGCGTCATGAAGGCCAGGTAGACCAGGAAGCTCAGCGCGCCGAAGCCCATCATGATCTGCTGCAGGAAGTAGCGCGCGGTCACCCTGGTCCAGCCGTAGTCACGGAGGTTCTCCAGGGCTCCGCGCTGCCAGCGCATCCGCTGGTGCCACAGCTTGGGCAGGCTGGTCATCACCTCGGTGGTCACCGAGCAGCGGGACGGTGACATGGTGCGGTAGCCGAGGGTCTTGACGGCCTTGGTGATCTCGTCGTCCTCGGTGAGCGAGGCGAGGCTGTAGCACTCGGTGCCGCCGCCGATCCGTCCGGACCGGCGTGCGGCCCGGACCTCGCGGAGCACCCGGGCGCGGAACATGGTGCCGGTGCCGGTGAGCACCGAGGCCTTGCCGCCGTTGCGCTCGATCTCCCAGGCGTAGCGCTGGAACTCCATCCGCTGGAGCAGCCCGAGCAGCCCGCCGCCGGGCTCGCCGTAGAACACCCCGCCGACCGCTCCGACCTTGCGGTTGAAGGTCGCCATCGCGGTCTCGACGAACCACGGGTTCAGCACCGTGTCGGCGTCCTGGACCAGGATCAGGTCGCGGTCGGCCAGGTGCGGCAGGACCCAGGCGATGGCCTGGTTGAGCGCCCCGGCCTTCTTGTGGGTGTTCTCGACCGACGCGAAGACGTCGGCGCCGCACTCCCAGGAGATCTCGGCGGTCGCGTCGGTGCAGTTGTCGGCGACGACCACGATCAGGTCCGGCGGCCGGGTCTGCTGCTGCATGCCGCGGATGGCGTCGGCTATCCGGTCCTGCTCGTTGTGCGCGGGTATCAGCACGACCAGCCGCGGAACGCCCTCGGTGAAGTCGTCCGCTGCGGCATGGGCACGACGGGACCCGTGGCGGCCGCCCCCGTGCGGCCGCGTCTGCACTGTCCCCGCCACCTGGCGCACCTGAAGCTCCGGCTCATCCGCATTGGCTCCGCTCGGGCGACCTGGCCAATCCTTCGCAGAGTCTGCACGGAATCTGCACGCTCAGGCAAGGAACCTATGCGCATTCACAGGTAGGGGTCCGGGTCAGGACGGCGCCCCCTGCGACTGCAGCTCGGAGCCCTGCTCGGCCTGCTCGGCGGTGGCCTGTTCGGCAGCGGCAGCGGCCCACTGCGCCCGGACGAAGGCCGCCGCGGCGTCGAGGGCGGCGTCGGCCTCGTCCAGCATCGCCGCGAAGGACTGGAACACGTGCGGCACCTGCGGCCAGACCTGGAGGTCGACCCGGACGTCGTGCTCGGCGGCGCGGGCCGCCAGCCGGGTCGCGTCGTCGAGCAGGATCTCGTGCGAACCGACCTGGACCAGCAGCGGCGGCAGCCCGGTCAGGTCCGCGAACAGCGGGCTGGCGGTCGGCACGGCGGGGTCCGTGGCGCCCAGGTAGTCACCGGCCCGGGTGCGCAGGCCGGCCGCGGTCAGTGACGGGTCGACAGCCGCCTTGCCGACCAGGCTGCCGCCGGACAGGGTGAGGTCGGTCCAGGGCGAGAAGACCGCGGCCGAGGCCGGCTGCGGCAGTCCCGCGTCCTTCGCCGCGACCAGCGCGGCGACCACCAGGCCGCCGCCGGCGGACTCGCCGACGAAGGCGATCCTGTCGCTGGGGACGCCCTGGTCCAGCAGCGCCCGGTACGCGGCGACGGCGTCGTCGACCGCGGCGGGGAAGGGGTGCTCGGGGGCCAGTCGGTACTCCACGCTGACGGCCCGGGCGCCGACCCGCCGGGCCACGTCGGCGGCCAGGCCGGCCCCGTCCGCCGCCGAGCCGATGGCGTAGGCGCCGCCGTGGAAGTAGAGCAGCACGGTCGACGGATCGCTGCCGGGGGTCTCCACGGTGAGGACCGGCACCCCGCCGAGCTGGTCCGGGGTGAGCGAGACGTCGGCGGGCAGCGGGATCGACGCGATCATCTCGTGGAAGACGGCGCGCTGTTCGACGACGTCGCCGCCGATGTCGAGCGGGCCGTGCCGCAGGAGTTCGTCCAGGGTCTGGCGTTGCTGCCGGGTCATGAGGAGGTGCCTTTCGGGCAAGGGGAGTTCGGGGGAGCTCAGCGGAGCTCGGGGTTCGGTGCGGGCGGGACCGGGGTCAGCGCGGCGGGCCGAGGATGATCTGGCCGTACATGTCGGCGGCTTCGGCCATGCGGTCCCTGGAGATCTGGAAGCCCTCGGGGCGGGGTGTGGCCAGATCGCGTCCGGCATGGCGGAACATCCCCTCGATCCCGCCGGGGGTGCAGATCATCAGCAGGTCGGCGGCGTCCGAGGTGATCCGGTAGCCGTGTGGGACGTTCTTGGGCAGGTAGACGATGCCGCCCTCGGACAGCTCCATCTCCTGGTCGTCGGACCACACCAGCGCTTCGCCCTTGATGAGCATGAAGACCTCGTCCTCGCGCGTGTGCATGTGGTACGGCGGGGCCTCGCCCTTGTTGACGGTGAACCGTCCGACCGTCAACTGCCCGTCGGTGGCGGCGCTGTCCAGGAGCACCGAGAAGATCCCGCCGTCGAGCCATTCGAGTTTCTGCTGCTGATCGGGCTCTGCCAGGTAGGCCATGCTCATGGGGAGGTCCCTTTCGTTTCGCTTTCCCGGGAACCTGTTTTCCCGGGCATCCGGAAATGAGAAAACGGACGTGTTGGATGCTTCTCCTGAACACGCCGTTACCGCAAGGTAAGAGGGTGGGAACAGCAGTACCACCCCACCTCCGGCCTGGTTACGATGCGATTGATGGCGACGACGAATCATTTCGGTATCGCGCTGCGCGGCTGGCGTGAACGACTGTCCCCGCCGGACGGCGACGGCCGGCGGGTCCAGGGGCTGCGACGTGAGGAACTGGCCCGGCTGTCCGGGGTCTCGGTCGACTACGTGGTCCGGCTGGAGCAGGGCCGGGCCCGCAATCCCTCCGCCCAGGTGGTGACCGCGCTGGCCAGAGCGCTGCAGCTGCCCCCCGCCGAACGCGACCACCTGTTCCGCTGCGCCAGTCTGCTGCCGCCCTCGGACGGCGATGTGCCGATGCAGGTGCCGGTGCGGGTCCGGCAGTTGATGCTCCGGCTGGAGGACACCCCGCTCGCGGTCTACGCCGCCGACTGGACCCTGGTCGCCTGGAACCGGATGTGGACGGCGCTGATCGGCGACCCGGACAGCTACGGCTGGGACCAGCGCAATCTCGTCGCCGGGATGTTCCGGTCGGTCGGTCCGACCGGGGCCGGACCGCACCGTCCGGAGTCCATCGCCGAGTGGCCGGTGCGGTCCTCGGCGGGTGACGCGGCCGAGGAGGCCGCACTGGTCGCCGATCTGCGTTCGACCGCCGCCGCCTATCCCGCCGACCGACGCCTGGCCGCACTCGTCGAGCGATTGACGAGAACCAGTCCGCGCTTTGCCGAACTGTGGTCCAGCGGCACGGTCGGCGCCATCGGCGGGGACCGGAAGACCATTGAGCATCCCCGGCTCGGGGACATCACGGTCGACCTGGAGGTGCTGATGGTCTCCGGTTCGGATCTGCGCATCATTACGTACACGGCCGAAGCCGGTACCGCCGATGCGGAGAAGCTGGAAAGGCTGCGTCTTTCCGGCCGGTAATGCGGGGCTCACCCGCCGCCGGGCCGGCGGCGGTCCGGGAGTGCGGCCCGGGTCAGCGTCGTGGCGGTGTGCACCAGGCTGCTGATCGCGGCCTCGGGGTCCAGCCCCTGCAGATCGGTCAGGACGAACAGGGCCTCGGCACTGACCACCACGGCGAGATCCTGCTTGAGCTGGGTCAGCGCCGCCGGATCCGCGACGCCCAGGGTGCCGTCCAGCGGCGCCAGCGCATGGTCGATCAGGCCGAAGCGCAGGCCGGGACGGGCGGCGGCACCACCCGGCCGGATCACCGTGGCCGCGATCATGGCGCGGACCACGCCCTGCCGGGTCAGCACGTGCCGCAGCAGGAACTCGGTCGCTGCGGCGACGCGTTCCACCGGGTCCACGGAGCCGGCCACCGGCTGGAGCGCCTCCTCCGCGCTGGGCAGCTGCCCGGCGATGGCCTCCTGCAGCAGGCTGGCCAGGTCGGGGAAGTAGCGGTAGGCCGTGGCCTCGGACACCAGGGCCGCCTTGGCGACCTCGGGCATCGTCACCTCCCGGCCGGTACGGCTGAGTTCGGCCGCGGCCTGGACGATCGCGGTACGGGTGCGCAGCTTCTGGTTGGCGCGTCCCATGGTGCTCTGCGATGTCATCGATCCACCCTTCGTACGACGCAAGGCCCCTACTGTCATGAGAGCATACTCTCACCAGGAAGCCGATCATGATGCTCAGCCGACGGAGCCGGCGTTGGCGTCCGCGTCCGCGTCGGCGTCCCCGCCCGGCTTGACGACGGTGTCCACGAAGTCGCCGATGGCCCCCAGGGTCCGGCCCAGCTGCTCGACCTGCGGGAAGTGGCCGGCCTCGGCTATCGGGGCGAAGTGGCCGTCGGGGAAGGAGTCGGCGAAGCCGCGGCCGTAGCCGAGCGGCGCGATCCCGTCCTGCTCGCCCCAGACGACCAGCACCGGCACGGTGACCCGGTGCAGCCGGCCGCGCAGCTTGGGGTCGTGGGTGAAGGCCTCGCCGGCGTAGGTGGCCAGAGCCCGCTGGTTGGCGGCGGCCACGGCGCGCTGCTGGTCGCTGAAGGTGGAGAAGTCCGGCCGGAAGGCCGGGTTGTGGAAGGACAGCTGGGTCATCTCGGTCGGGGCCATCACCCGGGTGTCGAGGACCTGGTTCTGCTTCAGGTGGGCGTGGATGCCCACCGCGTTGATCAGGGTCAGTGCGCCGATCCGGCCGCGGGTGTCGCGCAGCGCCATCTCGGCGGCGATCCAGCCGCCGACCGAGTTGCCGATCACCATCACGCCGGTGAGGTCGAGCGCGTCCAGCAGGTCCAGGTAGGCCACCGCGATGTCGGCGACGGTGTCGAAGCCGTCGGGGCGGTCGGTGCCGTCGAAGCCGGGGTGGGTCGGGGCGATCGCGTAGACGTGCTCGGACAGCGCGGTGGCCAGGCCGGCCATGGTGCGCGGTCCCGCGCCGCCGTGCAGCAGCAGTACGGCGCTGCCGTCGGTGTTGGTGCCGTACTCGGCGACGGTCAGCGAGAGGCCGCCGGCCAGGTCGACGGTCCGGGTGGTGCTGGCGCCGCTGGTGGAGAGGGGGGAGGTCATGATGCCGGGTCCTTGTCGTCGCGTTCACGAGAGCTGACTTGCATGAGCATAGGCAGCTCTCGCCAGCTTGTGCAAGTTAACTCTCATAACGAGGGCCGACAGTCCTCAGGCGACACCGGAACAACTCGTGTCACATCCGGATGATTCACATATCAGCGTTCATGATGCTCAGGTGACGACCTGTACACGTTCAGTGAATATCGGGTGTAGGACGTTCCTCATCGGGGGACCCTCCCAGGACAACGGTTCGGGGGGATCGGCATGCGTTGGATCGTGAGTTCGAGCATCAGGCTGGCCGCAGCAGTGGTGGCGGCGGCGATCGTGGTCCTGGTGGTGGGGGTGGGATCGCTGCGCCACGCAGCCGTGGACACCCTGCCCGAGTTCCTGCCGCCGCAGGTACAGGTGCAGACCGAGGCCCTGGGGCTGTCCACCAACGAGGTCGAGCAGCTGATCACCGTCCCGCTGGAGGACGAGTTCAACGGCCTGGCCTATCTGGACCGACTGCGCTCGCAGTCGGTGCCGGGGCTCTCGTCGATCGAGCTGACCTTCAAGCCCGGCACCGACATCTACAAGGCCAGGCAGCTGGTGACCGAGCGGGTCGCGCAGGGGCCCGCGGTGGTCAACGTGGGCACTCCCCCGGTGATGATCCAGCCGCAGTCCGCGCAGAGCCGCACCATGATGATCGGGCTGTCGTCCAAGTCCACCTCGCTGATCGACCTGTCGACGCTGGCCCGCTGGCGGATCCGACCCCGGCTGCTCGCCGTCCCCGGGGTCGCCAACGTGACCATCTGGGGCCAGCGCGACCAGCAGCTGCAGGTCCTGGTCGACCCGGCGAAGCTGCACGCCGCCGGGGTCACCCTGTCCCAGGTGATCAACACCACCGGCGACGCCATGTGGACCTCGCCGCTGACCTTCGTGGAGGCCTCCTCGCCGGGCGCGGACGGCTTCATCGACACCCCCAACCAGCGCCTGTCGGTCCAGCACATCCTGCCCATCACCCGGCCGCAGGACCTGGCCCAGGTACCGGTCGAGGACACCACCGGCAAGACGCCGGTGAAGCTGGGCGACGTCACCACCGTGGTCGAGGACCACCCGGCGCTGCGCGGCGACGCCGTGCTCTCCAGCGGCTCCGGGTTCCTGCTGGTGGTGGAGAAGCTGCCGGGGGCCAACACCCTGGCGGTGACCAAGGGCGTCGAGCAGGCGATGGCGGAGCTCAAGCCGGGGCTGACCGGGGTCACCATCGACACCTCGGTGTTCCGGCCGGCCAACTTCGTGGAGTCCGCGCTGCACGACCTCGGCTGGTCGGCGCTGGCCGGACTGGTCCTGCTGACGCTGTGGCTGGGCGTGTGCTGGCGGTCCTGGCGGGTCGCGCTGGTCGGGCTGGTGGCGGTGGCACTGCCGCTGGTGGCGGCCGCGTACGTGCTCTACCTGCTCGGGGCGACCTTCAACGAGATGACGCTGCTGGGGATGCTGGCGGCGCTCGGCATCATCGTCGACGACGCCGTCTCGGGGGTGCTGGCGCTGCGCGGCGCCGTCCGCGGGTTCGCGGCGCGCGCCGACGGCGACCGCACCGCCGCGGCCGCCGCGGCCGGAGTCAACGGCGCCGCCAGCGCCGCCGGAGGCCTGGGGTCCGGCACTCCCGATCCGCTGGCGCCGGCCGGGGCCACCGCCCTGCCGCACGGCGGTGACCTCCCGTCAGCAGCCGACCTCCCGTCGACCAACGGTCAGGGCGCGCCGCCGACACCCGATCTGGGGACACCCGATCCGGGGACACCCGATCCGGACCCCGGCCCGCACCCCGACCCCGGTCCGCCGCTCTCCGAGCTGCTGACCGAGGCCCTGGTCGACGCCCGTCGGCCGCTCGGCTTCGCCCTGGCCGTGCTGCTGGTCACCGCGGTGCCGCTGCTGCTGATCCCCGGCCTCGGCGGCTCGATGGCGCGTCCCATGGTCGCCGCCTATGTGCTCGCCCTGCTGGCGGCCAGTGCCGTGGCGCTGACCGTCACCCCGGCCCTGGCCCAGCTGCTGCTCCGGCCCGGGCGGCGCCGGCGGACCGAGCCCGCCCCGGGCCCGGAGCAGACGCTCCAGCCGTCGCCGCGGGCGCACTGGATCGAGCGCGGCTACCACCGGCTGCTGGACAACGGGCTGCGCCCGGTGGTCGCCTGCTCCCTGGCCGTGGTGCTGGCGCTGGCCGCGCTGGCGATCATCCCGCAGCTGGCGCACACCTCCCAGGGGCTGCTGCCGCAGGCCCAGGACCGCGACCTGCTGGTGCAGTGGCAGGCAACCCCGGGCACCTCGCTGCCCGCGATGGAGAAGACCACCACCGCGGCCGGCGACAGCCTGCGGGCCGTCCCCGGCGTCCAGGACGTGGCCAGCGACATCGGCCAGTCCCTGATGGGCGATCAGATCGTCAATGTCGACTCGGCGCAGACCTGGGTCACCCTGGCGCCGGGCGCCGACTACGGCCGCACCACGGCCGCCGTCCGCAAGGCGCTCGACCAGCAGTCCGTCCACCACACCGTGCTGACCTACCCCCAGCTGGCGCTCCAGGACGCCACCGCGGAGGTGACCGACGGCGATGACGCGGTGCGGGTCCGGCTCTACGGCACCGACACCAAGGTCATGGCCGCGCAGGCGGAACGGCTGCGGCAGGCCGTCGCCGCGCAGCCCGGCATCACCGACCCGACGATCCGGCAGGTCCCCACCGAACCCTCGATCGAGATCGCCACGGACGTCACCAAGGCCGCCAAGTACGGCCTCAAGCCCGGCGACGTGCGCCGCGCCACCGCCGTCCTGGTGGCCGGCATCCCGGTCGGCAGCTACTACCAGCAGCAGCAGATCTTCGACGTGGCCGTGTGGAGCACCCCCGCGGTCCGGGACAACCTCTCCGACCTGCAGAACCTGATGCTGGACACCCCCAGCGGGGGCCTGGTCGCGCTGAAGGACATCGCCACGGTGTCGATCCAGCCCGCGCCCACCGAGATCGACCACGACCAGGCCTCCCGCTACGTCGACGTGGTCGCCACCGTGCACGGGCAGGACCTGGGCACCACGCTGAGCCGGGTCCGCTCGGCCGTGCAGGCGGTGGAACTGCCGCTCGGCTACCACGCCGAGGTCAGCAGCGGTCTGCAGCAGACCCAGAGCGGGCAGCTCACCCTGGTGCTGTGCGTACTGGCCTGCGTTGCCGGGGCGCTGCTGCTGTTCCAGGCGGCGCTGCGGAGCTGGAGCCGGGCGGCGGTACTGCTGCTGGTCCTCCCGCTGGCGCTCTCCGGCGGGGTGCTGACGGCACTGGTCAACGGCTCCCGGATCACCACCGGGGCGCTGGTCGGCTTCCTGCCGCTGCTCGGCATCGCCGTCCACGGCGGACTGACGCTGTTCCACGCCTTCCGGGACGACGCGGACGTACGGCGCGCCGCCGGGCGGACGGCTCCGGCCGTGCTGACCACCGCTGTGGCGCTGGCCCTGCTGGTGGCGCCGTTCGTGGTGCGCGGCGACATCCCCGGGATGGAGCTGGCCCGGCCGTTCGCCCTGGTCGTGCTCGGCGGGCTGGTCAGCACCACGCTGGTGACCCTGGTGCTGCTGCCGGCCCTGCAGCTGTGGCTGCCCGGCGGCGACCGCGCCCCGGACGAGCTCGCCGCAGCGGATCCCGGCCCCGGAAACCCCGGCACCGGACACCCCGTCTCCGGAGACGCCGCCGCCGCCGGGGAGGTGCGCTGATGAGGCGTCGGCGCACCATCGCCACGGCGGTCCTGGCCGTCCTCGGCGGCGCCCTGCTGGCCGCCTGCGGCCCCAAGGCGGAGGCGGCGCACGACGTCCAGCCCGCCACCCTGGTGCCGATCCCGGGCAGTTCGCTGCACCGGGTGGTGCTCACCCCCGAGGCGGTCGGCCGGCTCGCCATCGCCACCACGCCGGTGCTCCGCCCGGCCGGCTCGGGCGGGCTGCTGCAGATCCCGGAGACCGCCCTGATCTACGACCCCGAGGGCCGCCCCTGGACCTACACCGTCCCGGCGCCGCGCACCTACCTGCGGGTGGCCGTCGTGGTCGACCGCACCGTGAACGGCCAGGTGCTGCTGAGCTCCGGGCCGCCGCCCGGCACCCCGGTGGTGGACGTGGCCGCGGCCGAACTGCTGGGCGCCGAGTACGGCGTGGGAGAGGAGTGACCATGGACCCGTCCGGCTCCACGCCCTTCTCCCCGACCGGCACATCCGCCCGTCCGGCCGCCCGTCCGCCCTCCGTGCCGGCGCCGCGAGGACCGCGCCGGCCGCGCCGCACCGCGATGCAGGCCATCGTCTCCTGGAGCCTGCGCTTCCGCTTCCTGGTGGTCGCCGCCGCGGTCGCCCTGATGGCCGTCGGCATCGCCACCATCCCGCACACCCCGCTGGACGTCTTCCCGGAGTTCGCACCCCCGCAGGTGCAGATCCAGACCGAGAGCCTGGGCCTGTCCACCTCCGACGTCGAGAACCTGGTCACCGTCCCGATCGAGCTGTCCATGAACGGCATGGCCGGGCTGGACACGCTGCGCTCCACCTCGGTGCCGCAGCTCTCCTCCATCGTGCTGATCTTCAAGCCGGGCACCGACCTGCTGCACGCCCGCCAGCTGGTCCAGGAACGGCTGTCCACGGTCCGCCCCACGCTGCCCAAGTGGGCCAGCCCGCCGGTGATGCTGCCGCCGGTCTCGGCGACCGGCCGGGTGCTCCAGATCGGGATGACCTCCAGCACGCTGAGCACCATGCAGCTGTCCCAACTCGCCTACTGGAACGTGAAGGCGCGGCTGCTGCGGGTGGACGGCGTGGCCGACGTGTCGATCTGGAACGAGCGCCAGCCCACCTTCCAGGTGCAGGTGGACCCGGCGAAACTGGCGGCCAGTCACACCACCCTGGACGACGTCGAACGGACCACCTCCGACGCCCTGGACTCCGGTGCGCTGCAGTTCTCCACCGGGTCGGTGGTCGGCGCCGGCGGCAGCGTGGAGACCCCGAACTCCCGCTACCAGGTCGGCCACCAGCTCTCCATCCAGACCCCGGCCGACCTGGCCAAGGTCCCGCTGGAGGACCCGGCGGCGCAGGGGAAGAACATTCCGCTGGGCAGTGTCGGACAGGTGGTCCAGGACTACACGCCGATCATCGGCGACGCGGTCATCAACGGGAAGCCCGGCCTGCTGCTGGTCGTGGAGAAGCTCCCCTGGGGCAACACCCTGCAGGTGACCAAGGACGTCGACCAGGTCATCGCCCAGCTCCAGCCCGGACTGCCCGGGGTCCAGTTCGACACCCACATCTTCCGGCCGGCGGACTTCATCACGGACTCGGTGCACAACCTCACCGACGCCCTGCTGCTCGGCTTCCTGCTGGTCGTGGTCATCATCGTGCTGTTCCTGTTCGAGTGGCGGGTCGCGCTGATCAGCCTGATCACCATCCCGCTGTCGCTGGCCGCCACCCTGCTGGTGCTGCGGGCCTTCGGCGCGACCGTCAACACCATGGTGCTGGCCGGGCTGATCATCGCGCTGGGCGCGGTGGTCGACGACGCGATCATCGACGTCGAGAACATCCTGCGCCGGCTGCGCGAGGCCAGACGGGCGGACGAGTCCGCCTCCACCGCGCGGATCATCCTGGGGGCCTCGCTGGAGGTCCGCAGTCCCATCGTCTACGCCACCCTGATCATCGTCTGCGCGTCGGTCCCGGTGTTCCTGCTGCACGGGCTGACCGCGGCCTTCTTCCGGCCGCTCGCCGTCTCCTACACCCTGGCCATCGCCGCCTCGATGGCCGTGGCGCTGACGGTCACCCCGGCGCTGACCCTGATCCTGCTGCGCAAGGCGAAGCTGAAGCGCTTCCAGTCCCCGCTGGTCCGGGTGCTGCGCCGCTGGTACGGGGCGCTGCTGGGGCGGATCGTGGCCCGGCCGCGAGCCGCCTACGCGGTCTTCGGCCTGGTCGTGCTGGCCGGGGCGCTGGTCGCCCCGCAGCTCGGGCAGTCGCTGTTCCCCACCTTCCAGCAGCGCGACCTGCTGATCCACTGGGACGCCATCCCCGGCACCTCCGACGCCGAGGTGGTCCGCACCACCACCAAGCTCAGCAACGAGCTCAGCGCCATCCCCGGGGTCACCGACTTCGGCGCCCACATCGGCCGGGCCAAGCAGGGCGAGGAGGTCGTCGGCATCAACGCGGCCGAGGTGTGGATCAGCATCTCGCCGAAGGTCGACTACAACCGCACCGTCGCCGCGGTGCGCGCCGTCGTCGACAGCTACCCCGGCCTCTACCGCGATGTCGAGACCTACCTCAACGAGCGCATCGAGGAGGTGCTGTCCGGCTCCAAGGAGGCCGTCACCATCCGGATCTACGGCCAGGACCTGGCCTCCATGCGCAGCACCGCCGACGCCGTGCTGGGCCGGATCCAGTCGGTCCCCGGCGTGGTGGACCCGCATGTCGACCTGTCGGTCGACACTCCGCAGATCCAGGTGGAGGTGAACCTGGCCGCGGCCGCCAAGTACGGCCTGAAACCGGGCGACATCCGCCGCCAGGCGGCCGCCATGGTCGCCGGACAGGAGATGGGCAACGTCTTCAAGGGCAACCAGGTGTACGGGGTGTACGTGTGGAGCGTGCCCTCGGCCCGGTCCAACCCCACCGCCATCAGCGACATGCGGCTGGACACCCCGTCGGGCGGCAGCGTCCGGCTGGGCGACCTGGCGAAGGTGACCATAGGGCCGGACCCGTACCTGATCACCCGTGAGGACAACTCCCGCTACATCGACGTCGGCACCAACGTCCAGGGCCGCGACCTGTCGGACGTGGTCCAGGACATCCAGCACAACCTGGTGGGCCTCAGCGTGCCGCAGGGCTCGCACTACGCGCTGCTCGGGGAGTACAAGGAGCGGCAGAGCGCCCAGAACAGCCTGCTCACCACGGCTCTGATCGCCGCCGCGGCGATCCTGATCCTGCTCCAACTCGCCTTCGGTTCATGGCGGTTGGCGGTGTTCGTGTTCCTCACCCTGCCGATGTCGCTGGTCGGCGGGGTGATCGCGATCTGGATCGGCGGCGGGGTGGTCACCATCGGGGCGCTGGTCGGCTTCTTCACGGTCTTCGGCATCGCCGCGCGCAACGGCATCCTGCTGGTCAACCACTGCCAGCACCTGGAGGAACAGGAGGGCGTGGCCTTCGGCCCGGCCCTGGTGGTCCGCGGCGCCGGCGAACGGCTCGCCCCGATCCTGATGACCTCACTGGCCACAGGTCTGGCCCTGGTCCCGCTGGTGGTACTGGGCAACCAGCCCGGTCACGAGATCGAGTACCCGCTGGCCGTGGTGATCCTCGGCGGCCTGATCACCTCCACCCTGCTCACCCTCTTCGTGGTCCCGTCCCTCTACCTCCGCTTCGCCAAGCGCGGCCGCCGGAGCGCGCCGGAGGCTGCCGCCGTAACACTTCGATAAAGCCGGTGCGGGGTTTGCGTCCATGGGGTGCTCTGTGTCCGGATCGTTCCCCGGCCCGCACATTGCGGTCGCACAGGAAGGGGCTAGTGTGCACCGACTGACCCCAGCGACCGAAGGACTCCCGTGGGATCCATACGCACCCGCCGCGCCCTCAGCACCGCCGCCGCGCTCGCTGTCACCGGCACGGCGCTGCTCGCCGGGGCCGGCACCGCGTTCGCCGCGGACTCGCTGCACATCAACATCAGCGAGTCCAACCTCACCCTGCCCAAGGCGGTGAACGGCACCGCGGGCACCAAGACCCTCCATGTGGAGGTCGCCCACGACCAGCAGGGGCACATCCCCTCGGCCACCCTCACCGTGGACGTCAGCGGTCTCGCCGGGGTGGCCGACGTGGTCTGGCCCGCCACCTGCACCCACACCGCCACGGTGGGCACCTGCAAGATCAGCCATGTCGACGATCTCGGCAGCGGCCAGCCCCCGACCGAGCTCGCCATCGGGCTGAAGGCCGACCCCAAGGCCGCCGACGGCGCCCAGGGCACCCTGGACCTCAAGGCCACCGCCCCCGGCGTGGACTCCTACGAGGTCCCGCAGACCGTCACCGTCGGCTCCGGCGCCGACCTGACGATCCAGCAGCTGAGCGCGGTCCACCACGCCAAGGTCGGCTCGACCCTGAGCGCCCCGATCCAGTGGTCCAACACCGGCAACGAGACCTCCCCGTCGACGGTGCTGACCCTGGAGACCATGGCCGGCCTCGACTTCAAGCAGCACTACAGCAACTGCAAGTACGGCAAGCCCACCGGCGACCTGGTCAGCGTCCGGGCCGTCTGCACCATCAACACCCCGCTCGCCCCGGGCCAGTCGCTGCGGCTGGCCGACCCGGTACAGGTGGGCGTCACCAGCGAGGCCTGGTACACCCTGCTGACCGCCTCGGTGCTGCCCCCGGGCGCCCAGGCCGACGCCGCGGTGGCCGGCGGTTCGGGCTACACCAGCGGAACGGGCCCGGCGCTGACCGCCGAGGCGGTCACCACCTCCTCGCTCCACGCCAACACCGCCGACATCAACCCCGAGGACAGCTACACCGAACTCGACGTCTACGCGGACAACCACGCCCACTTCAGCGCGGTCGGCGGCAGCGCCCGCGGCGCCAAGGGGCAGACCGTGGCGGTGACCGTGGGCATGCGCAACAACGGTCCGGCCCTGATCTACGACCGCAGCGGCGGCGAGGCCGTGGACGCCCTCAAGGTCGCCTTCCCGGCCGGCACCACCGTCACCAAGGTGCCCGACGGCTGCGAACTGGCCCCGAAGGGTGCGACCGCAGGCCACGGCCCCTACGAGTGCAACTCCAACTACGCACAGGGCCCCGGCTACCAGGTCCTCTACACCTTCAGGGTCCGTCTGGACGCAACGCTCTCCAACGCCCGAGGCAGCGCCAGGCTGACGAATTTCATGAGCGACTACATCGGCGGGCCGGTCACTTTCCCCTGGGACAACAGCACCAGCGGCTACACCGCGCCCATCGTCTTCAACGGCACCAGCCGGTCCGGCGGCTCCCCCAGCACCTCGGCCTCCGCCTCGGCCTCGGCCTCCCCGTCGTCGGCGACCACCGGCAGCAGCAGCGGCCCCGACGGCGGCTCCCTCGCCGCGACCGGCGGTGGCAGCGACACCGGAGCGCTGGTCGGCGCCGGTGCGGCGGCCGTCGCCCTGGGCGCCGGAGCGCTGGTCCTCACCCGCCGCCGGAAGGGCGGCCACGCCTGACCGGAACCCGCACCCCGCAGGCCCGCGGCCCGCGGCCCCGGTTCACTCCTGAGCCGGGGTCGCGGGCCGCGGGTCCGCTCCCGCTCAGTCCAGCAGTCCGTCGTAGTCGGGCAGCTTGAAGGTGGCGTCGGCGTAGCCGCCGGCCAGGTCGGAGGCGCTGTTGCCGACGTTGGCGACGATGTCGTACCCGTTCGCCTCGATCTGCTTGCGGGCCGCGGTCTTGAAGGTCTGCAGCGACTCCAGCAGCTGCAGCACATTGCGGCTGTAGAGGCCGTCGACGGTGTAGCCGACCGACGTCAGGTTGTACTCGGTGGCCGCGTCGATCAGGTCGGGGCGGCCGGTGACGAAGAAGACCTTGACCCCGTGCGCGGTGGCGTACTGCGCCAGCGCGAGCACCGGCGGGGTGGCTGGGACCGGGTAGCCGGAGGAGAAGTACGAGGCCAGCGAGGTGTTGTCGATGTCCAGCACGATCGCCAGGCCCTTGGTCGAGGAGACCGCCGCGACGCGCTGCTGCAGGTAGGCCTGGGCCGGGGCGGTCGCCGCGGTGGCGTCGGCGAGCCAGGTCGCGTAGCTGACCGTGCTCGCGGCGGCGGTGCTCGTGCTCGTGCTCACGGCGGCGCTCGCGGCGCGGGCCGGAGCGGCGGCCGCCGGGGCGGCGAGGCCGAGGCCCAGCGCGGCGGCGCAGGCGAGGGTGACTGCTGCGGCGGAGAAGGTGGAGCGGCGCGCGGCGTTCATGGCCCGGGGTCTCCTTCTGACGGTCCCTCAGGGAGTGGGTCGCTGCGACCCGTTGTGCAGACTTCCGACCCGGGGCGAACACCAGGAGGCGCGGAGCCGGACAGCTCCCGTCCCGTTCATGACATCTTACTGCCCGGTAAGCCAGGCGGACGCTGAAGCGGGTCTCTGCGGGTCCGACCCCTCCGCCGACCGGCCGCCGACCGGCCGCCGACCTGACCTGGCCTTGACGTCATTGTCGTAACGAATCCCCAGCACCATCCGATCCCAGCAGCAACTCTGGATCAATCCTGATAGAAAGTGCATCTAGTTCGTTCTGCAAGGGGCATGTTCCGGTGGCGGCCCCCGTCCACCGAAGAACAGCGAACGCCCGCACCCACCGTGATCCGGCTGTCGGCCGATGATCCGTGGCGCCTGCGCGCAACCGCTCCCGATGCATGACGTCGTGTCAGTTCCTAGGAGAATCTGCATGACCATACGGGTCAATGCCGTCCGGAGCGGGCGCATAGGCAAGGTCGCGCTCATTGCCGCGACCACCGCCGCCGCCCTCCTGGCCACCACCACCGCGGCCACCGCTGCTTCGGCCGGCGCCGGCGGTACCGCCGGGACGGGCGCCGCGAGCGCGTCGACCACGCCCAAGCGGGTCGGCACCGCCGCCCGCATCCCGGACGGGGCGGTCAGGACCGGCGCCCCCGCCGGCAGCACCGCGGTCACCCTCAGCGTCGGGCTGGAGCCCCGCGACCCCGCGGCCCTGAAGTCGTTCGTCGCCGCGGTGTCCACCAAGGGCAACGCCCAGTACCACCACTACCTGGCCAAGGGACAGTTCGCCGACACCTTCGGGCCGACCGCGGACACCGTCGCCAAGGTCACCGCGGCGCTCAAGGCCGAGGGGCTCAACCCGGGCAGGGTCAGCGCCGACGGCCTGTCCATCCCGGTCAGCACCACGCTCTCCGCCGCCGGGAAGGCGTTCGGCACCGGCTTCGCCAGCTACAGGCTGAAGGACGGCAGCACCGGCTACGCCAACAGCGCCGCCCCGGAACTCGCCGGGAACATCGCCGGCTACGTCTCCGGCATCGCCGGGATGGACACCCTGATCCGGATCAACGCCAGGCACAGCACCCCGCGGACCGCGGCCTCCGCAGCCTCAGCGACCTCCGCGGCACGCGCGTCGACCGGCAGCAGCGCCGTGCGGGCCCAGGCCGGCACCACCGGGCCGCAGCTGTGCACCAGTGCCAAGAGCGCGTTGAGCAGCATCGGCAGCGACGGCGGCGGGTACTACAGCGCCGGCAACCTGGCCACCAGCTACGGCATGGAGCACACCTCGACCAGCGGTTCCGGCATCACCGTCGGCGTCATGGAACTCGAGGCCTTCTCCTCGTCCGACGTCGCGGCCTACCAGTCCTGCTACGGCACCGGCGCAGCGGTCAGCACCGTCAAGGTCGACGGCGGATCGAAGGTCGCGCCCGACCCCGACCAGAACATCGGCACCGAGTCGCTGCTGGACATCGAGGACATCGTCGGGCTGGCGCCCGGTGCCTCGGTCATCGACTACGAGGGCGTGGACGCGACGGTCCTGAACGCCAAGGGCGTGGCCGTCAGCAACCCGAACCTCTCGGACGCCGACGTCGAACACGTCTACCGGACCATGGTCACCGACGACCGCGCCCAGGTGCTCTCCTCCAGCTGGGGCAGCTGCGAGCTGGACACCTCGGGTGCGCTCATCAGCGCCGAGAACTACTACTTCGAGGAGGCCGCGGCGCAGGGCCAGACAGTCCTCGTCGCCTCGGGTGACGACGGCGCGAGCGGATGCGCCCAGGACACCGACAGCACCAACCAGTACACGGCGTCGACCGACGATCCCGCCAGCCAGCCCTTCGTCACCGCCGTCGGCGGCACCGACCTCATCGGCAATCCGGCCTCGACCCGTTCCACCTGGAACAGCGAAGGCGGAGCCTCCGGCGGTGGCACCTCCGCGGTCTGGTCGCTGCCGAACGGCACCGCGCTCGACTACCAGTCCGGGTTCACCGGTTCCGGGTTCAGCTCCACGGCGTGCAAGCCCCACACCGGCTACACCTGCCGCCAGGTCCCGGACGTCTCGGCGCTCGCCGACCCCGACAACGGCTACGCCCTCTACTTCGGCGGCGGTTGGGGCACCATCGGCGGTACCAGCGGCGCGGCCCCGACCTGGGCGGCCCTGACCGCCATCGCCGACGCCCAGACCACCTGCAAGGCCAACGGCCCGCTCGGGTTCGTCAACCCGGCGCTGTACTCGGCGGCCCGCACCGCGTACGCGGCCGATTTCTCGGACATCACCCTCGGCAACAACAACATCGGCCACGGCGGCTACTCCGCCGCCACCGCCGCCGGCTACGACCTGGCCACCGGTCTCGGCGAGCCCAAGGCCGGTGCGCTGACCACCAGCCTCTGCGCCGCACTGGCCGCCCCGGCGACCGGCGCCGGCACCTACCACGCGGTCACCCCGACCCGTCTGCTGGACACCCGCAAGAGCGCCATCGTGCCGGCCTACGGCATGACCGGCGTGCAGATCGAGGGCAACGCGGGCATCCCGGCCTCCGGGGTCACCTCGGTGGTCCTCAATGTGACGGTCACCGGCACCACCAGCTCCGGCTACCTCACCGCCTGGGGCGACGGCACCACCCGTCCCAAGACGTCCAACCTCAACTGGGTCAAGGGCCAGACCATCGCCAACCTGGTGACCGTCCCGGTCTCCGGTGACGGCGGCGTGGACTTCTACACCACCGGGCCCACCCAGGTCATCGCGGACGTCCAGGGCTACTACACCGACGACACCAGCGGTCTGACCCTCACCACCGAGAGCCCGACCCGCATCCTGGACACCCGCTCCGCCAAGGGCGTCAGCACCAGGACGGCGATCACCAACAGCACCGTCAGCCTCGCGGTCGACGGCGCCAACGGCATCCCCAGCGACGCCAAGGCCGTCGTGCTCAACCTGACCGCGGTGGGCACCGGCGGCTCCGGCTACCTCGCGGCCTACGCCGAGGGCGGCAGCGTCCCGACGGTGTCCAACGTCGACTGGTCCGCCGCCGGGACCGTCATCGCCGGCCTGGCCGTCGTACCGGTCGGCGCGGACGGCAGGGTCAGCATCAAGGTCGTGGGCAGCAGCCATGTGCTGGCCGACGTCTTCGGCTACTACACCGCCGACGCCGGCGGCAGCTCGTTCACCGTCGCGGGCCCGTCCCGGCTGCTCGCCAGCACCGCGGTCGCCGCGGGGCAGCATGTCGCGCTGCAGGTCACCGGCCGTGTCGGTATCCCGAGCGGGATCAAGGCCGTGGTCCTGAACGTGACGGTGCTCGGCTCGACGGCCGGCGGCTACCTCACCGCCTGGGCCGACGGCGCCACCCGGCCGCTGGCGTCCAACCTCAACTGGTCCAACGCCAACCCGATCCCCAACCAGGTGATCGTGCCGGTCGGCTCGGACGGCAAGGTGGACCTGTACGTCAGCAGCAAGGCCAATGTGATCGCCGACGTCTTCGGCTACTACATGTGACGGACGGCAGGACGGGAGTCCGCCGAACCGAAACACACCGGGGCCCCGCCGACCAGACCTCTGGTCGACGGGGCCCCGGCCCGTACCCCGACGCCGTGTCAGCTGTAGCCGTCGGAGCGCTTGCGGTGCATGGTGAACTGCTCGAAGACCGAGAGGTTCCCGTTGGGCATGTTGACGTTGTAGTAGGTCACCTGGAGCCGGGTGGTGTCGCCGGGGTGCCGGCCCGGGTCGACGGTGAAGGCGGCGAAGCCGTAGGGGTGCTCCAGGTCGCGGACCCCGGTCCAGACCGCCTGCTCCTTGACGTAGGTCGAGGTGCGCTTGCCGTTGGAGCCCGCGGTCGCCGACACCGCGGTGATCACCTTGGCGGTGCCGTCCTTGAAGAACGCCTGGTTGGTCGTGCCGGACACGCCGCCGCCGCCCAGGATCATGTGCACCGTGCCGAGCGAGGAGTCGATGTCGTCGGTGGCGGTGGAGACCGGGTTGGGGGTGAGCGTCTCGCTGCCGGAGACCACGCCCTTGACCGCGAGCGAGCGCTCGTAGTTGTGCTCGTGGCCGCAGACCACCAGGTCCACGCCGTACCGGTCGAACAGCGGGCCGTACTTCTGCCGCAGCCCGAGGTCGGCGCCGTTGGCGTCGGAGGAGCTGATCATCACCTGGTGCATCGCGACGACGATCCAGTCGATCTCGCGGGAGGACCGGGCCGCCTTCAGCTCGCGCTCCAGGAAGGACAGCTGGCGTCCGCCGGAGTAGCCGCTGATGTAGATGTCGCCGCCGTCCTGGAGGGCGTTGTCGTCGTTCTGCAGCACGATCACCCGGACCGAGCCCGCGGTGAAGGCGTAGTACAGGCCGGCCAGCTCGGCGTCGGTCTCGGTCGAGGGGAGCGAGAAGTAGGCCTGGTAGGCACCGAGGCCGATGGGGCCGTTGGCGCTCTCGATCTCGTGGTTGCCGGCCGCCGGCATCCACGGGCGGAAGCGGGCCGAGCGGGTGTTGTTGGTGAAGAAGTTGTTCCAGGTACGCACCCGGTCCACGTCCAGGTTGGCGTAGCACAGGTCGCCGTTGAGCAGGTGGAACAGCGGCGCGACCTGCTCGATGCCAGCCACGATGTCCTTGGAGGCGGGCGTCGAGTTGGCGTCCAGGCCCACCGGGCCGGCGGCGGTCCAGGTCACCTCGGGCGTCGCCTGGTCCCCGAAGCTGGTGAAGGTCAGCGGCGCGCGGCCGCGGGGCGCGGTGCGGAAGTTGCCGCTGTCCGGGGTGGTGCCGCGGTGCGACACCAGGTAGACGTAGTCGGTGGCCGGCTTAAGCCGGTTCAGCGCGGCGTGGTGCACGTAGACGGTGCGGCCGGACTTGCCGTCGACGTAGGTCCGGGTCTGCGCGGAGGCGCTGGAGCCGAAGCCGTCCTTGAGCGTGCCGTAGTGCACCTGGGGCCGGTCGACGGCGCCGTCGGTGATCCAGGAGACCACCATCTGGCTGCTCGGGTCCGCGCCGAAGGTCAGGTGCAGGCCCTGGACCGGCGGCGCACCGGCCGCGTCCGGGGTCAGGCTGAACGCGGGGGCGCCGAGCGGCGTGGCCGCCTCCGCGGTACCGGCCCCGAGCAGCGGCACGGCCACCGCTCCCGCCCCTGCGGTTCCCAGAAGCCCGAGGGCGTGGCGGCGTGAGAGCCCTCCGGGCTCCTCCGGGGTTTCGAGCTGTGAGTCCATGGTGTCGTCCATGATGTTCCTCCAGGGCAGGCGCAGCGGACCGCCCAACCCTGTTCCCGCCCGATGACGGCACAGTGAATACGGCCTTGCGTACAGCCATGCACCTGACGACTCATCACCCTCGCCGACCGCCGGGTGCCTCCGTCGAGGCACCCGGCACCCGCTTCCGGGCTCGGACCGTGCGACCGGGCTACTTGACCGTGATCGCCGCAGCCGCGCTGGTCACCGCGCCGGTCACGCCGTTGCCGGCCCACACCACCCGGTAGGACCCGGAGGACGAGGCCTTGACCTTGTAGGAGTACGCCCCGGTGCTGGAGGTGGTCGCCGTGCCGGCGGCGGACCAGGTGGTGCCGCCCTTGGCCTCGAACTGCAGGGTCAGCGTGCGACCGCTGTAGGCCTTGTAGGCGGAGTTGTCCAGGTCGGCCCGGGTGAGCTTGCCGGACAGCGTGAAGTAGCTGCTCTTCTTCGGGGTGGCGGTGCTCTTCGCCAGGGTGATCTCGGCGTTGCGCTTGACGGTGAACAGCGTCCCGGTGGTGTCCCAGGTGGTGCCCCCGTCGGCGGCGGTGACCAGCAGCTCAGCGTCCCAGTTGCCGGCGAGGCCGTTGTACACGTACTGGTCGGCCTTGTAGTCGTACGCCGAGTAGGTCTCGGCGTAGCTGCACACCGAGGTGGTGGCCGAGCTGGCGGTGCAGGTCGCGCTGCCGCCGTAGGACTTCAGGTAGGACTTGGAGTAGGCGAACCCCTCCTGCTCCTCCACCGCCGACAGGCCCATCAGCTTGAGGCTCTTGATCCCCGAGTCGTCCGAGACGGTGACCGTGTAGGTGACGGTCCTGGTGTTGGTGATTCCGAGGACCACGGAGGTGGCCTTGACGGAGTCGATGACGGGTGCGGAGGCGGTGTCCGCGTAGGCCGCCCCGGGTGCGGCGAGGGCCGCGAGGGCGGTGGTGCCGGACAGCAGGATTCCGGCGATGCGCTTGCGCATGGTGCTCCGTAACAGAACAGGGCTGAGGAGGGTCCGGGTGTTCCACGGACCCGCGAGCCTCGTTCTAGGTGGGAAAGCTGGCAGGAAGCCGGTAAGAATCCTGTCATTGACCTGGGACTTCAGCCGGCCGACGGAGCGCCTGGCCGAGCTCGCCGCGCCGACACCCGAAACATGAGCACAGGGGACCGGGCCAGGCCAGGCCTGGATGGGTAGTCGACGATGCACTTGAGCACCCTGCAGCGCAGCCCGTCCCGTAAATATGATACTTCCTCAACTTCACCTCAATTCCCTTGAGAATCAGGTGAGTTCAGGATTGACTCCTCTCATCGCCGGTCAACGGGGATCGGCGAATCGCCTGGACGGGAGTCCTGTCCGGGCTGTCACGGGGACAAGTGAATGAACAAGCGAAGCATCGCCGCCGGCCTGGCCGGCAGCGTGGCCGCAGCATTACTGGTGGCTGCTCCGGCAGCCACCGCGGCAAGCAGCACCAAGGCCGTCGTCTGCACGGCCGGCAGTACCTCGGTCACCTGGAAGAACGTGACCGAACCCTGGGTGGTCACCCACGCGAAGCGGGTCGTCCACCCCGGCACCGGCAGCACCAGGGTCCTGGTGACGGTGCCACAGATCGCCTTCGTCAAGGCGTCCGTCACGGGTGGGGGAGCCCCCGCGACGGTCATCGGCAGCCTCGCCCGGAAGACCGGCCTGGCCCTCGCCCCTTCCGGGGCACAGACGCCCAGGAAGGCCGTTGTCACCTGGAGTCCGACCAGGAGCGGCAGCTACGTGCTGTACGCGGGTACCCGCAGGGTCCACGGCAGCTATGTCGCCAGGACCTGCAACGCCCACGGCACGGCCATCACCACCAAGTCCGGCAGCGCTACCAGTTGGACAACCCCGCTGAGCACCGGCGTGGTCCTGTGCGGGGCCATAACCGTGCCACCGGGCGGCCTGGCCGCGAAGGCCCGCAGCAGGTACTGCTGACCGTCGGCCCGACTCTCATCGCACCCTCACGCACGTCGCGCCCTCATGCACGTCGCACCCTCATGCACGTAGCACGTCGCACGTCACCCTCACCGCGCTCATCGCGCACAACACCCTCATCGAGCAAGGAGCTCCACCAGCCATGCGCAGAATCGCCAGCGCCGCCCTCGTCACCGCCATAGCCGCCTCCGGGCTGGTCGCCGTCGCGGCCCCCAGCCAGGCCGCCACCGTCCACCCGATGGGCTGCGTGGACGCGGGCGTCCACTACTCCTTCTCCAAGGCCAAGATGGTCTGGCGGCCCACCAACATCTACAGTCCGTGGGGCAGGAAGGGCTTCACCTTCTCGTACACCACCAGCAAGACCGGGACCTGGAGCGCGACCGGCACCGCCACGGTCGGGGCCGAGGCCGGAGTGATCTTCGCCAAGGCGAGCACCTCGTTCTCCCTCGCCATCGGCAAGACCTGGTCGCACACCTCGTCCTGGGGGGTCAGCGGGACGATCTCGTCGCTCCCCAGGGGCAAGACCCAGGGCCGGACGATGATGTACCACAAGGCCGAGCAGTTCACCACGAAGAAGTACACCGTCAACCACACCTGCTCGAAGACGACGGTGAACTGGACCAAGACCTTCGTCGCCCCGTACAGGAGCAGCGACAACTCCACCTACCTGTGGGGCTACCAGTACAAGTAGCCCACTACGCGGGGCCCGCGTCCGCTCCCCCGGACGCGGGCCCTTCGGCCGTGCGGACGGCACCGCCGCGGTTCAGCGCAGCCCGGGCGATGCCGCCGACCTCGGGACCGGCCTGCGCCAGCACCCGCCCGTCGGGCGCCCAGATCCCCGAACAACCGAGGGCCTCGTCGAAGCCCTCGCCGGTGGATCCGGCGAAACCGGCGAACGCGACCCACACCCCGTGCTCCCCGGCGATACGCCGGGCACGCTCCGGCGGGACCGCGGCGTCCCGCCGGTGGTCGAGGATCCCCGCCACATACACGTCCATCCCCTCAGCAGCGAGGGCCGCCGCATGGCCCGGGACGCCGGTGTCCCGGCAGACGGCCAGCCCGAGGCGCCAGCCGTCGACCTCGACCACGGCCGGCACATCCGGTCCGGGACTGAACCGACCGGCCTCGCTGGAGTGCACATGGACCTTCCGGTACACCACCGTGGCACCCGCACCGTCGATCGCCAGCACAGCGATGTACGAACGTCCGTCCGGATCGTCGACCGGCGCACCCACCAGCGCGAGGGTCCCGCTCTGCGCGCAGGCGTCGACGATCGGCCCGAGCCGCGGATCATCAACAGCCACGGCCGGAGCATCGAACTCATAGCCCGTCAACGACAACTCGGGAAACACCACCACCCGCGCACCAGCGGCCCGCACGGCCTCCGCATGGGCCACCGCGTTGACCGCGATCCCGTACGACACGCACGGAGGCTGGGCGACAGCGAGAACCAGGGAGTCGGACACCCGCAGATCATAGAGGGACCTGCACACCCATCCAGCACTACTTTCCGGTGACCGGGTCCGCGTCCGGGTTGGGTGTGCTCAGATCGAAGTACGAGCCGGCCGGGGCCGGACGGTGCTGGGGCAGCGGCGGTACGGCCGGGCGGCCGGCCGCCTCCCAGCCCAGGACGGCGCTCGCGCGCTGCTGGGTGAAGAGCGAGGTGCCGTCCTTCGAGTAGGTCCAGGGCTCGAAGGCGACCATCCTGCCGATGGCCCGGAACTGCTCCACGGCCTCGGCCCAGCGCTCGTTCCGGACCAGGAAGATCGCGAGCCAGGCGCGCATCGTATTGACCCGGAGGTGCGCCGGATCGGCCGCCGCCAGGTCGATCAGTGCCTCGTCGATCGCCCACCGGACCTGTTCGCCGCGCCAGAACGCGGCACGCAGCTCGGCGTTCTCGGGCCGCAGCTCACGGTTGAGCAGGTCCAGCCGCAGCAGGCTCAGCAGCGAGCCGTCCGCTGCCGCGGCGATGGTCTGCTCGGTGAACTCCAGGACCAGGTCGGTCGAGCCGTGCCAGCGCGGCAGCCAGTAGCTCTGCGCCGAGATGTGCGCCAGCACATGGTGCGGGTCGCGCGCGAGCACCTCCGCCCAGAGCGTCCGGAACTCGTCGTTCTCCCACTGCAGGCCCTTGGCCGCTCCCAGCAGCACGACCCACGGCGTGGGGTCCTCCGGGCTCAGGGCGGCAGCCTCCCGGCAACGCTCCGGGGCCTGGCGCAGCACCCGGAAGAAGCCCTCCCACTGCTCCCGGCCGACCTTGCTCGACACATCACCGGTGCGGATCTTCCAGGCCAGCTGGACCAGCGACGACGCCTCGATGGCTGCCGCCGCCCCGTCCTCCGGGTGGGCCTGCCGCCAGGCCTGCAGCCAGCGGTCGTCCTCCGCCGCGAGACTGCCGAGGATCGAGGTGTAGAGGTAGCGGCGTTCCCAGTCCCGCCCGGTCTCCCACATCAGCGCACCGACCGGCTGCCAGTCCCCTGCCTTCACGGCGAGGACGGCGGCGTCCAGGGCCGGATGGTCCACCGGCCAGTCGGTGCGCAGTTCCGCCCGCAGCGGCAGCCCGTACTCGGCCGGTTGGATGGTGCGGCTGCTACCGGCGTCCTTGGTCGGACCGGCGGCGGCCTTCGGCGAGCGTCCCTGACCGGTGATCCGGTCCAGGAATCGTGGCATGACGGTGCTCCCTCTCCCCTGCTGCGACTGAGTTTTCCACTGCTATGACAACTGCTGTACGAGTTCCCGTAGTTGACTGGTCGACGGCCGACCCGCGACGACCGCCTCGACGGCCGGCTGCAGGTGGTCGGCGAATCCCTCCGGCAGCAGTTCGGTGCGGAGCTCGAAGCGGTGGCTGTGGCTCCAGGACAGCGGCCAGCCGCCGCGCCCGGCATCGGCGACGGTGACCTCCACCAGCGATCGCAGCCGCTTGCCGAGGTCGGTGCGCAGGTGCTCGTCCCGCAGGCGGCCGGTGGTGCCCTTGGCGATGTTCGGTTCCGGCAGTCGGTCGCAGAGCGAGGCCAGCCCGCCCCGGTCCACCACCTCCAGTACCTGCATCAGCGTGGGACTGCCGCCGCTGACCACAGCGGCTGCCGAGAGCAGCGGCCCGGCCTGCTCCAGGGCCCGGGCCCGGCCGGCGGTGTGCAGCAGTGTCGCCCAGTCCACCTGCTGCTTGCCGTTGTTCTCCGGCTTCCAGGCCGAACGGGCGACCGCCCCGAACAGCGGCGCGGGCAGGTGCAGGAACTCCGTCGCGCTGCCGCTGTCCCGGCCCCGGCCGTCCTCCGGCAGCGCCTCGATGGCGGCGACCCGCTCGTCCATCGGCGGGTGCGAGTCGTACGGACTGGCCGCGCGCTTCGGCAGGTCGCGCCGGATCGCGTCGAGTTCCTCGATCCGCTCCGGGTCGGCGAGCAGGTGCCGGAAGCCCCCGATGAACTCGTCGGTGTGCGGCAGTAGTCCGAGCTCGCTCGCGGAGGCGGCGTAGTGGCCCAGGTAGAAGTCGAACCCCGCGTCCAGGGCCGGGATCTGACGGAGCGCGGAGGCTGCGTTGTCACGCCCGGCGATCCGCACCGCAGCCAGGTCGGCGGCCCGCTCCTGCTCCCGGCTGATGGCCTGGGTGGTGCGCAGGTAGCGCTCGGCATAGCTCTTGTAGAGGGCGAACAGCGCGGCACTCAGGTTGTTGCCGCCCTGGAACGCCCGCAGCGTGTTGGTCATCGAGTCCCGGCCGCGCTGGACCAGCCCGGCGAGCCGGGTGTCCTGGTTGGAGTAGTGGCCGAGTTCGTGCCCGACGACGGCGTCGAACTGGGCGGGGGTGAGCCCGATCAGCAGCGGTGCGCCGAGCAGCATCCGGCGCTTGCCGGGTACCAGCCCCAGCAGCCAGGACTCCTCGTGCACGGCCGCGTTGACATCGGCGGTGATCCAGATCTCCTTGGGCGGCCTGGTCCCCATGGCCTGCGCGAGCACCTCGACCCGCTGCCACAGCACCGGCTGCTCGGACCTGGTGACCCGGACACCGGGGGGCTTGCGCATCCGGTTGCCACGGGTGAAGAAGATGCCGCGGAGGATGGGCACACCCGCCAGCGCGCTGAAGCCGAGGGCGTAGAAGACCAGCCGGGGGCTGGGGTCGTCGGCGTCGAGGACCAGGTAGTCGATCGCCAGCAACAGCGCCAGCAGCCCGAAACCCATCGCATAGAACCCGACCAGCAGCCCGGCCGCCCGTACCGCCCTGCTAGAAGTCCTCGGCCCGCTGGACATGCCTGCCACTCTTCCCCCCGCCCGCCCTGATGTTCCGCGGAGAGTACCGCCCACCAGAACCCCCTGCTCCAGAGGGGTACGGGTTCGCACGGTGCCCCCGCGCAGTGGTACCCCGACCACGGCTCATCGCGCGACCCGACACAGAGCAAGGTCAGTACAGGTAGTAGCCCTCGACGTCGAGGATCGCGTCGGTACTGCCTGCAGAGTTGGTAATCATGGTGGAGTGGTTGGATCCGGCCCCGTTGGTGCGGATCTCTGCCGAGTTCGCTCGTGTGTCCCCAGCGCCGAGGTTCAACGAGGATGTCCCAGGGTTGTAGCCGGGTATCTGCACAGCCAGCCAGGTGGCGGCCGTGGTGTTGGTCGCCGTGAGGTTCACCAGCAGCATCGCAGTGTCCTGCGGTATGGCGTGGGAGCCGACCACCAGCGAGCTGATCGAACCGCGGGCCTTGATCTTCGCCTTGGGCACGCCGGTCCCGTTGCGGGTGTCCACGACTCGGGTGGGATCTGTGGGGAAGAAGGCTGCTCCCACACCGTCGACTACTGCGTACGAGTCAGCGATCAGGTCCACGGACCCGGCGTTGTTGTAGAGCGAGACGGTTCCGTCAGCGGCAATCGGGACCAGAACCTGGTTCGAGGTGGTCTGCCCGGCCCGGAAGTTCAGCACCGAACTCTTGGGGCGGGCGCTGCCGCCCGCGTAGGCGGTCACGTAGCTGTCGGCGGTCGCGTTGGTCTCCGTGAGGTTGAGCAGGACTGCCTTGTCACTGTCCGTGCCTGGGCAGCAGTCCGGTTTGAAGGTCAGCGCCTTTCCGGGACCGATCTTGCCGACCGGTGCGCCGGAGAAGGGCCAGCCGGTACCGGTACGGGTGTCCAGTAGCCGTGCGGGACCCCATTCGTTGACGAAGCCACCGCTTTGGGGCAGGGCCTTGGTGGTGTAGTAGCCCTGGACGTCCGCGATCAGGTCGACGGTGCCGTTGTAGTTGGCCAGGTCGACGTAGCCGTCTGTGCCGACCTTGACGGTGACCTGGTTCGGCACGGTCTGCCCGGCCCCCAGGTTCAGCGTCGATGCGACGGGGCGCGGCGACCCGTCCGGATAGACGGTGATGTAGGTGGCCGCGGTGGCGTCAGTAGCCGTGATGTTCATCGTGACCGCATCGACGCCCGAGGCGGGAAGCCCGCTCTGGCCGGCCACCTTCAAGCGCAGGACCCCGCCGGCACCGATGGTGTGCTGGGGTGCGCCGGTTCCGTGGCGGGTATCCAGGATGCGTACCGGCCCGAACGGCACCAGACCGTCGCCGACGCTGACGAGCGCGTTGGCTTTCTGGGTGCGCCCGCCCTTGTCGGTGACGGTGACGATCGCGGTGTACGTGCCGGGGTGGGGGTAGGTGTGGGCCGCGCTCCAGGGGTCGGAGTTGGTGACCGGGATGGTGCCGTCGCCGAAGTCAAAGGTGTAGCCGGTGATCGGCCACGGGCTGCTGGAGCTGCTGAAGAGGGCGACGGCGAGGCCCGACGTGGTCGGCCTGCGTACGTATTGCAGGGTGGCCGTCAGCGGGCCGGGTGGATTGACGGTGACCAGGGCGGAGCCGTCGCTCGGTGAGGATACGGCTGCGGGGGCCTGGGGGACGGTGGCGGTGGCGCTGACCTGGTAGGGGCGAGAGGGGTATGTGGTGGCCCGAGTGTAGGTGTGGCTGGCCGAGGGGGAGCCAGTGGCCACCTTGGTACCGTCGCCGAAGTCGAAGGTGTAGCTCACCCCGGCGGTGTGCCATGGATTGGTCACCGCCACCGATGCAGTCACCGGGAAGGGGGAGGGCCCCTGCGCCTGATCGACCGTCACTGCACCCAGCGACAGCGGATCCTGGCGCTCGACCGCACCGCGGTCCACGGCAGAGCCCGGCAGGGCACTGGTCGCCAGCGGATCGCGAACCCGCTGGTGGCCGTAGGCATCGGTAGCAGTCAGGCCGACAGCGTCCGGGGCACCCGAGTCCACCGCAGGGGAGCCCTCCGCCGGGGACAGGTCGCCCGCGTCGAGCTTGGGGTCGGCCTGGATGTCGTGGGTACCCTGCCCGGTGGCGGCGAACTCGGTCGGGCCGGAGTAGGAAGTGCCTGACCAGGAGTAGGCGGCAATGCCCGGAGCCGGGTCGACCAGGTTGTCGTCGGCAATCGCGGTTGCCGCCGCAGTAGCGGCAACCGACAGCTCCGGCCGTGCGGAGGTGGTGTCCTTGAGACATCCCCCGTCTGCGGTCCCGGTCCTGGCGACGTTGTCGCCGCTCATGATGTTGTTCTCCACGGTGGTATGCACCGCGGCGCCGGTGACCTCCACCGCGTCGAAGCAGTTGCCTGTGAAGGTGTTGCCAGTGATTACCGTGTCGGCCGCGCTGTCGGCCGCGACACCGTCCCCGCGGCCCCCGGTGATCACATCGGAGCTGATCGTGGTCCGGGCCACCTGCGCTCCGATCACAATGCCCGCGGCCGCAACCGAGCGCCCGACGGTAGTGCGGGTCACCGAAACATCCGCAGTGGTGGCCCCCTGGATGGACACGCCTGCTCCCTGGCTGGAAGGCTTCTGCTGCAGGTACACACCGTGCATCTGCAGCCGGTCCAGACCGATCCGCTGGGAATCCTGGACCAGAACACCGTCCTGCCGGAGGTCGATGCCGCTGACGTCGACATCGTGGACACCCGTGAGCGTCAACCCTGTCGGATCTGAACTGAGCAGGACCACCTCAGCGGGTCCCGCGGAGGTGATCGTGATCGGCTTCCCCGCCTCTCCCGAGCGCGTCACGGTCAAGCCCCCGCTGTAGTAGCTGTCCGGTTCGATCAGCACCGTCTGCCCGGGCTCGGCGGCGTCAACCGCAGCCTGAATGGTGCAGAACGGCAGCACGGCCGTCCCCGGGACGCTGCCGGAGTCGCTGCACGCCTTCCCCGCATCGACCAGCAACGAAGTGGCATCCGCAGAAGCCGCGTCCGTACCCAGACCGCCGATCAGCAACGCGGCAGCAACAACGGCCATTAGTGCGCGGCTGCGCGGCATACGTAACTCCCCCAACGGCCCGAATGATCCGAACGCTACGACCCCGGCCGACGAATTGTGTGGTGACACCTGTGTGGCTGCTGAATGCTACCCATACGAAACACGTCACGGAAGATCAACAAAGCTTCCACCAACGGTTGATCGGATATAAAACCGACAAAACTGGCGCAGGGTGGCGTTGCCCTTGCCGGCATCCCCATCCGTGCAGGTCACTCGGCCGGCGACCGTTGTCGAGGAGCACGGCATGATGATCGACTGTGCTGCTGCGACTCGCCTACCTGACCGGGTCACTCGGGCCGGACGCGGCGGTCCGCGTGCAGGGCGTGCCATTGGGCTGCGGTGAGCCGTTGGGGCAGGGACGGTGGGCGTGTGAGCAGTTCGAAGACGTAGCCGCAGGCGTCGGCCTCGTCAGTGAAGCGGAGGTGGATGTCCGGCTGGAGGCCCTTCTTCGCGATGCCAGTGACCCAGAGTTCGTCGAACTGGTCCCACATGAGGGCGAAGACGTCGGTGGGCCAGCGGTGCAGCAGCGGATCGCTGTCCTCGGTCCAGGGGTCGGCCGGATCGTGGTCGATGTGGTAGGGCTCGTTGCTGCCGGATGCCTTCAGCGCCGCATCGAGTTCGGCGCGGGTGGTCAGCGGCAGCCCCTGGTCGCGCAGTCGGCGTTGCTCGGCGCGGGTGGGGTGGGTGGCTGCCAGGTCCTGCTCGGCGCGGGCGCGCAGCGCGGCGGTCGTGTTCGCCCAGGCCGCCCGCTCCTCGGCGAAGGGGGTGCCGTTCGGCTGGGTGAGTTCCTCGTGGATCCGGCGGCAGGCGGTTGCCTCGTCGGGGAACTGCGCCAGTACGCCGGGCCAGCCCGGCTCCAGGGCGCTACTGCCCTTGAGATACCACTGGCCGGTGCGGTCACTGCCGGTGAGCAGCAGGGCGTCGACGGGACCGCTGTCGGGGGCGGCCGGCGGTTGCTCGCCGGCGATGCGCAGCGAGGCCGGGTCGATCCCCGCAGCGGTGAGCGCCCTGCGGAGTGTTCCGGTGTTCACATCCATCCCTTGTTCCCGTACTCCAGTGCGAGGTATTCGACCGTCCAGTCGTGGCCCAGCTCCGTTGCGAGCCTGTCCGCCAGGGCAGCGCCCCTGGCATCCAACTCCGGGCCGTCAGCTGTGCCGTACTGCGCCTGATGATTCACGGCCTGGCTCCATGCATAGAAGTCGTCCACCAGCCCCGGGGTCAGCTGTAGTCCGGCGGTCGGCTCGTCGGGGGAGAAGTCACCGAATCCCTCTGCCCGCAGCGGCCCGTGGGCATACTGGCCCTTGACCTGCAGAACCCGAGGAAGCTTGGGCACCGGGTGCGGCCTCAAGTGCCAGTGGAACGCGCCGCAGTGCCAGCAGGCCAGGTGCGTACTGCCGTGGAGTTCGTCGTGGACGCCCAGCATCCACCCGGGACCGAGCTCTGCGGCTACCCGGAAGCCCAGTGCGGCCGTGACTCCACGCTTCCCGTCGCCCGGGGTCGCGCACCACGCGCGGACTGCCTCGGCCACATCCTGGGCCAGAGCCAGCATCGGGTCGTCAGGGGAGACCCCGGCGCGCGGGTCCCTCCCCACAAGGAAGGGGAACCCGGGCAGCACGCCGACCCGCTGCAGAAGGAGAGCGCGCGGGCCACGGGGCGCGAAGGGCTGGTTCATGGCGCTGATGCGAGGCTGGGTCCGACCACGGATCCGCTATCGCCCACTGTGATCGCCACGCTGCGCTCCGTTCCGTTGTAGATCAGACTCTACATTGGCCAGCCTTGGTCCTCTCCCTGCTGCACTGGTAGCACAACAGGCCCGGACAATGTCCGGGCCCGTTGCGGAGAGGTCACCCCTGCCGCATGGCAACTTCTGGTTGGGGAAGCGGTGCGCTGCTCTAGCCCAGGGGCATCGGGAGCCCAGGGATCTCGCCGCGTAGTGCGCGTAGAGCTGCTCGGTTGAGCGCACGCAGCCCGGCCAGGTCGTTGAGGAACAGCTTTACCACCCGCCCCTCTCCGCCCTCCCAGTGGCACGGGGTCAACGATGCGTCCGTGATCGCACCGTCCAACACGATCACGACACTGTGCGCCGACTCACCACGGTGGAAGGAAAGACAGAACCGCTCTTCTGAGAGCTTGGTCACCGCGGTCAGGACGGCTTTCATCGCGCCACCGTGTACAGGGTCCAACTGCTGTCGAAGTCCGCAAAGGTCACCATGTAGCTGCTTCCGTTCCACGGGTCAAGGATCTTCAGCATTGAAGCCGTCGACTCGGCTCCGTCGACCACGACGAAGTGGTATCCACCGGGGCTCATCAGCATGGTGGAGTCGCCACGGTTTTCAACCCCTTGCAGCATTCGGGCTGGCCGGGACCTCGCGCCCTGATCGGTCCCGGATGGGTCTCTGCGCTACCGACCAGGGCCGCAGCCATCATCCCCGACCTGATCCAGCGGCGGTTCACCGCGCCGATGCCCAGCCTCAAACTCACCGGAGGCATCACCTGCTTGAGCCTCACCGTCGAGGCGATCACCATGGCACACCAGGCCGGACTCGTCGCCGGCAACGCGATCATGCACACCGACAGGGGCGGCCAGTACCACTCGCACACCCACTGCAACACCTGCGACGCCTCGACATCCGCTCCAGCACCAGCCGTACCGGCTCCTGCCTCGACGGCACAGCAGCAGAGTCGTTCTTCGCCACGGTCCAATCGGAGATCGGCCGCGCCCACCGGCCCGACCACGCCACCGCCCGACAAGACCGAATGGCCATGGCCGCGTAGCCACAGGGGGGGTTAAAAACCGTGTCGACTCCAGGCCCGTCTGAACCCGCGCCCTCACCTTCGGACTCGGCTCCGGGACGGCCAAGTCGGTCCGGTTGACGACATGTTGCTCGGTGACGGTGGGCCGGTAACGAGTGGCTAAGGATTCCGGAGCCGTCAGGCCGGTTGTAGTCGATTTGACAGCTTTGGTCTCCGTGCGCAGCAGTACGATCACGCGCGCCTTCTGTTCGGATGATCGAAGGCACGCCCGTGAAGGGGGAACTGTGCCACGCGCACGACTTGTCTCTGTCCCCGTCGTGCTGGCCCTCGCCGCCGCCGCGGTGGTGACGACCACCGCCCGCGCCGACAGCGCGACGACCGGCATGCTCTATGTGAACGATGCCGCAAGCTGCAGCGACACTGCCGGCGCCGGCAGCGCGTCGCAGCCCTACTGCACGCTTCAAGCCGCCGCGAACGCCGCGAAGCCCGGACAGACCGTCAAACTGACTGGCCCCACTGGAGAGGACTTCTACGGGCCCCTGGTACTCACACACTCGGGTGCCCCGGGCGCCGCTATCACTATCGACGGATCGGGCGACAACCTGTACCCCGTGTCGAAAGGCGCGCCGCTGACCCTGCGGAACGTCCACGACATAACCGTGGAGAACCTTCAGATCGATGCCAACCCCGGGGCCGACCTCGTCGACGTCGTGGGCTCGCAAAACGTCGTGCTCGACGGCCTTCAGTCCACAGGTATGGCGTCCCCGGCCGTGGTCAACGGAATCAGCATCGACGGCGGCTCGTCGTCTGTGACGGTGTCACGCGCCCAGATCCAGGGGATGCTCAGCGGCAGCGACATTCTTGTCCAAACCGGTGCACAGCACGTCACGGTGACGACCAACTATCTCCGCGACTACGAAGCATCCGGAACACTGATCCATGTATCGGGGGCATCCGGGGTCGCCGTCACCGGAAACGCCCTGAACACCGTAACGAAGGCCCCAGCCATCGAGGTTGACGGCGCCGTTTCGGCGACCACCGTGGAGAACAACGTCGGCCTCGTCGATCAGGCCCCTGCACTCTCCGTCTCGACTACCGCCGCACCGCAGGTGTCGGACAGCTTCAACACGTTCAACGAGAACCGAGCGGGCACGGCTGCATACTCCTGGGGAGGCACGGACTACTTCACCAGCGCGGCCCTCACCGCGGCCACCGGCCAAGGTGCTCACGACATCCTCACAACCCCCGGAACCGGCCTCCCGGAGGGTACCGGCGTCGTTGACGCGGCGGACTCGTCCGCCCCCGGCGAGCTCAGCACAGACCTCTACGGGAACCCGAGGGTGCTCGAACCCCGCTTCCCACATCTGGGTGCCGGCCCGTACGACTTCTACGACCGGGGTGCGTGGGAGATCGAGGACCCCATCGGCTACACCGCTCCGACCAGCCCCCAGGTCACCACGGTCGGAACCTCGGTGGACGGCCAGGCCACGCCGGTGCCCACGTCAGCCTGGCACGAGCAGCTGACCGCGACGGTGGACTTCGGTGACGGAAGCACACCGCAGTCGGCCCCCGTCGGCACCGCCGTCCCGCACACCTACGCGCAACCGGGCACCTACCTGACCAAGACCGTCATCACCAACACCGACGGGTACTCGGTGCGTGACAGCCGGGACGTGGAGGTACTGAGCGACATGGTCGAGCAGCCCGTGCTGAGCGCCAAGCCCGCGCGCACGGGTGGGTACTCCCCCGGCACCATGGACTTCTCCATCTCCGGCACGCCGGGGGAGATCTATCGAAGTCTGACGCTGGACCACGGCGACGGAGTGGTCAGCGATTCGGGCCGGTGGCAGAGCTCCGAATACGCCTACACGCACTCCGGCATCTATCCGATCAAGCTGACCGCCGTCGACGATCTCGGCCGGACCGCCACCGCCTCGGCGACAGCAGTCGCCGGCGCCGACTTCGTCCCCTTGGAGGGCGGTCCCCGGCGCGTCTACGACAGCCGCACCGCTGGGCACACCGCCATCCCCGCCCACGGCACGCTCCGGCTCGCTCTGGCACACCCGCAGGACGGCAATGAGGCGCTGGTGCTCAACCTCACGGCCACCGACACCCGGGCCGCCGGCTTCGTCACCGCCTACCCGGACGGCACCGCCGCGCCGACCGCGTCGAACCTCAACTTCAGCGCCGGGCAGACCATCGCCAACCAGGCGACGGTGCGCACCGGCGCCGACGGGTACGTCGACTTCTCCAACGGCAGCTCCGGGCCGATCGACCTGGTCCTGGACGAGGTCGGCTCCCAGTCGATGACGGTCGACGGCACCGAGTACCGGCCGGCAACTCCGACCCGCATCCTCGACACCCGGACCTCGGCCCACCAGGTCCCGGGACACGGCACGGTCACCGTCCAACTCCCGGCGTCGCTGCGGCCCGCGGGCGGCGGGCCGGACACGCTCGAGGTGAACGTCACCGCGGCGCGCGAGCACAGTCCGGGCTATGCCACCGTCTATACCACCGGAAACCCCCGCCCCGGCTCGTCCAACCTCAACTGGTCGGTCGGAACGCCCGCCGCCAACCTGGTCACGGTGACGGCTGACTCGCAGGGCCGCATCACGCTCTACAACGGAAGCCCGCAGCCCACAGACTTCGTGGTCGACTTCCTCGGCCTCTACCAGCCGACGAACGCCACGGGCCCGACCACAGGATTCGTCACGACGGCTCCGACCCGGGCGCTGGACACCCGCTACGGGATCGGCGCACCCGCCAGACAGCTAGCGCCGCACCAGCAGCTCGAGCTCTGCCTTCCGGTTCCGGCCGGAGTGTCCGCCGCGGCGCTCAACCTGACGGTGACCGGCAGCAGTCAGGCCGGCTGGGTGTCGGCCTACCCGCACGGGACCGCCCGCCCCGGCACGTCCAACATCAACTGGGGCCCGGGGGAGACCATCGCGAACATGACCCAGACGCCGGTCAGCGCGGGCGGCTGCGTGGACCTCTACAACGGCGGCGGTGCCGCGGTCTCGGTGATCGCGGACCTGTCCGGCTACCAGTACACGCAGCCGTAAGCCGGTCGGCACACCGGACGAGACGCACGACGGAGGGGTGCCGCGGCGTCAGGTTCCCCGGGACCCCTCCGTCGTTCAATGGCACCCCGCTGCACCTCGCCCAGGGTCACCGGCTTCCGTAGGTGTCCTAGTCGTTGATGATGACCAGGAGTGGGAGTGCTCGTTCGGGGTTGTCGTGGATCGACTGGGTGGTCTTGGGGATGTTGTCGGCTCCGAGGGGCTGAAGCACGCCGATGGCGAGGTTGTGGAAGACGGCCATGGCGCGGGGTGCGGTACCGGGGTGGGCGCTGTGGAGACGTCCTACCAAACGACCGACCCAACACGGCACCAAGGCCGCTCGGAGCGGCCCACAGCGCACATCCGGCACCGGGGCGTTACCCCAGTGACCGGCCCCGGACAGGGTGCCGTCCACAACCTCGCCGACAAGCCATCCCATGGATGCCCCGGAATGCCTCCACCAGCGACAACGCTGCCAAAATCTGGTCCACCGATGGTCCACGAAAACTGGTCGACCATGGGACGGGGCGAACACCCATGGGACAGGAATCGAAAAGGGCGGGAATCGGAATTAACCCGAGACCCGCCCCGACCTGCGTGTTCTGACCTGCGGAGAGCGAGGGATTCGAACCCTCGGTCACGGTTCCCCGTGACGACAGTTTTCAAGACTGTTCCCTTAGGCCGCTCGGGCAGCTCTCCTTGCGCGGGTGGGCAGCACGAAGGGGGCGAGGCCCCCGGGGTGGTTGTCCGCGCTCAGGGATCTTCTCATGTTTGCGGGGGTGCTCGGGCAGCAATAGCCCCGTACGGCGGTGGGGCTGGTTGCCGTACGGGGCCGGTGGGCGTCGGAGTGTGTCCGGGCCGGGTGGGGTTACTGGTCGCCGGTGCGGGAGCCGAGGGTGACCTTGGTGGTGTGGCTCTGGCCGTCGCGGGTGTAGGTGACGGTGACGATGTCGCCCGGGTGGTGCGACCAGATCTCGCTGACCAGGGTCGGGCCGCTGTCGATCTGGACGCCGTCGAGCGAGGTGATGACGTCGCCCGCCTTGAGGCCGGCCTTGTCGGCGGGGCCGCCCGCGGTGACCGGGGCGCTGCCCTGGACCGCGGCGGAAGCGATTTTGGCGCCCTCGCCGGTGTAGGAGTCGTCGCGGAGCACGCCGATGATCGGGTAGACCGGGGTACCGGTCTTGATCAGCTGGTCCGCGACCCACTTGGCCTGGTTGATCGGGATGGCGAAGCCCAGCCCGACGCTGCCGGACTGGGTGCCGGTCGAGGTGTCGCCGCCGGTCGACTGGATCGCCGAGTCGATCCCGATGACCTGACCGGAGGCGTTCATCAGCGGGCCACCGGAGTTGCCCGGGTTGATCGACGCGTCGGTCTGCAGCGCGTTCATGTAGGAGGTCTGCGCGCCGGTCTCGTCGCCCGAGGCGACCGGGCGGTTCTTGGCGCTGATGATGCCGGAGGTGACCGTGCCCGAGAGGCCGAAGGGCGCGCCGATGGCGATGGTGGTGTCACCCACCGCCACCTCGTCGGAGTTGCCGAGCGCCAGCGGGACCAGCGGCTTCTTCGGGGTTCCGTCGATCTTGATGACGGCCACGTCGTAGCCCGAGGCGCGGCCCACGATGGTGGCCGGGTAGCTGGTGCCGTCGGAGAACTTCACGCTCAGCTTGCCGCCGTTGACCGAGGGCGCCACCACGTGGTTGTTGGTCAGGATGTGGCCCTGGGTGTCGTAGACGAAGCCCGTGCCGGTGCCCGACTCCTGCGAGTTGCTGGCCGAGATGGTGACCACGCTGGGCAGCGCCTTGGCGGCGACCCCGGCGATGCTCTCGGGGGCGCGGCTGAGCGCCTTGGGGTCCACGCTGCTGGTGACGGTGGTGGAGCCGTTGGAGCTGTCGTTGTTCTCCAGCGCGGCGCCGATGCCGCCGCCGATTCCGCCGGCGATGATCGCGGTCACCGCGAGCAGGGCAATCAGCGCGCCGCGCCGCTTCTTGCGCGGCGGGACGGGCTGGCCGTAGCCGCCGTAGTAGGGCAGACCGGGCTGGCCGCCGTACGGGGGCTGCCCGCCCTGGCCGGCGTACGGAGGCTGTCCGCCGTAGGGGGGCTGCTGGGCGCCGTAGGCCGGGTCGAACGGGGGCTGGACCGCGGTCGCCTCGGCGCCGGCGCCGGGGACGGGAGCCCCGGTCGGCGGCACCGTCGGCAGCGGCGGCTCGGCGGGGTAGGGCTGCTCCTGGTGCTCCGCCTTCGTGTACGCGTCAGTCGCGACGGCGGGGGGAGAGGCCACGGGGGCCGGGGGCACCGGGGGTACGACCGGGTCCGCTATGGGTTGCTGCGGGGCCGCGGCCTGGACCGGGGCCGGCGGCGGGAACGACGCGAGCGTCGGGTCGGCCGGCGGCTCGACCGTGCCGTACGGGAGCGCGGTCGTGTCTTCGTTCACCGGTGCCGGTGCCGGCTGGACGACGGTGTCGTCCGCAGCGGGGGCGGCTACGGGCGCTGCGGCTACGGGCGCTGCGTCGCGCGGCGCGTCCTGCGACTGCGCGTCAAGGGAGGGTTCCACCGGTTCCCCACCGGTGGGGACGGCCCCACCCTCGTGCTCGGTGCTCACGAATGACCTCCTCCTGCGGGACTTGGCGTCCCAAAGCATTGCCCACCCACTGTCAGGGCATCGTAAGGGCCAGCCGTGCGCTTCCCTTGGCCGCATCTATAGCGCACTGATCTGAGAGCTTTCTTACGCCCCCCGCTCACAGCTCATCTACAGCTCATCGGACATTCATCCTTGGCTCGCCGACCGGCTGCCCCTAGCATGTCATCGAACACATACGCGGGAGCTTGGACCCATCCAGGCTGAGAGGGCGCCGAACACGGGGCGCCGACCGCCTGAACCTGACCGGGTAATGCCGGCGTAGGGAGCTGAGCCTCGTGACGTCCGTTTCGCCTTCCCCCAATCCTGTCCTCGACCGGGTGACCGGGTCCCCGCGCGCCGAGGCGCCGCTGCTGCTGGACACCTCGCCCCCGCGCACGCTGGGCTTCCGCGACCAGGCCGCCTTCTGGACCAACCTCGGCGTCAGCCTGATCGGCTTCCAGAGCGCCGCGACCGTACTGGTCTTCAACGGCAAGGACCTGTCCCTCGCCGCCTCCGTCACCGCGATCGTCGTCGGCACGGTGATCGGCTCGGTGATGCTCGGTGTCGCCGCCGTCATCGGGACCAGGGCCGGGGCCCCCGCCATGGCGATCCTGCGCGGGCTGTTCGGGACCCGGATGTCCTATCTGCCCACCGTCCTCAACATCGTGCAGTGCCTCGGCTGGGGCGTCTTCGAGCTGACCGTGATCGCGATGGGCGCCGACGCCCTCTTCGGCGGCGGCCCGCACTGGCTCTACGTGGTGCTGGCCGGGGTGCTGACCACCGCGATGACGATCCGTCCGCTCGGCGCGATCGGGGTGCTGCGCAAGTACGTCGCGGTCGCGGTCGGCATCGCCATGCTGTTCTTCACGGTGGAGCTGGTGCGGCACGGGGTGCACGACCCCTCCCCGGGCAACTGGACCGGCTTCCTGCCGGCCGTCGACTCGGTGATCGCGGTCTCCATCTCCTTCGTCCCGCTGGCCGCCGACTACACCCGGCACGCCAGGAGCACCCGCAGTTCCTTCTGGGGCGCGTTCACCGGCTACACGGTCTCCCAGGTGTGGTGCTACGCGGTGGGGCTGCTGGCGCTGCTGCAGGTCGGCGGCGACCCGGACAGGATCTTCAGCACCTTCATGGGCGTCACCGCCGGCTGGCTGTTCTTCGCCGTGCTGGTGCTGCGCGAGGCGGACCAGTCCTTCGCCAACGTCTACTCGACGGCGATGTCGGTGCAGAACCTGCTGCCCCGGGTGGACCGCCGGATTCTCACCATCGGACTCGGCACCCTGGTCACCCTGCTGGCCCTGCTGGTGACCGACTTCAGCGAGTACGAGTCCTTCCTGGGACTGATCGGCGCGGTGTTCGTGCCGCTGTCGGCAGTGCTGGCGGTGGACTTCTACTTCGGGGCGGGGCGCAGCGAAGGAGGTGCCGCGCGCAGCGCGTCCGACAAGGGTGGCGGCGGGCGACGGGAGGGCGGCTGGGACCTCGGCGAGACCGCGCCGACGCGGTGGCTGACGCTGCTGCCGTGGGCGGTGGGGTTCGTGGTCTACCAGCTGATCGCCCCGGCCCAGCTGACCGGCTGGGCCGACTTCTGGCCCTCGTTCTGGGCCCACGCCCAGAACGTCCTGCACGTCCACCCCCAGGTGTGGACCTCGGCCTCGCTGTTCTCCTTCGTCGTCCCGGCCCTGATCACCTGGGCGCTGACGCCGCTGCTCCGCCGCGGGCTGTGAGCAGGAGCTGTGACCGGTGCCGGTGCCGGGCAGCGTGACCGGGACCGTTAACCGGTCACACCGTCAGAATTCATCTGCCGCTGCCGGGGCCGCACGGGGGCCGGTCCTAGGCTGGTGGCGTGTCGAACGCTCCCCAGTCGAAGGCCCACCGGCAGCAGGTGCTGCCCAATCGCGCGGCCACCCGTGTGGTGGCCCACCGCGGCGCCTCCGGCACCCTCGCCGAGCACACCCTGGCCGCCTACAAGCTGGCTGTCGACGAGGGGGCCGACGCCCTGGAGTGCGACGTCCGGCTGACCGCCGACGGGCATCTGGTCTGCGTGCACGACCGCCGGGTGGACCGGACCTCCAACGGCCGGGGCGTGGTGTCGACCCTGGAGCTGGCCCAGCTGTCCGAGCTGGACTTCGGCTCCTGGAAGGCCGCCCGCGCCGCCACCGGGACGGCCGATGCCCACGACACCGATGCCGACACCGATGCCGACGCCGACGAGGCGGACTGGGCCGACGCCGAGCACACCTCGGTGCTGACGCTGGAACGGCTGCTGGAGTTCGCCACCGGCTGCGGCCGCCGCATCGAGCTCGCGATCGAGACCAAGCACCCCACCCGCTACGCGGGCCTGGTGGAGCGCAGGCTCCTGGAGCTGCTGCACCGCTTCGATCTGGTCACGCCGGCGGACGGCGAGCGCACCCCGGTGCGGATCATGAGCTTCAGTCAGCTCTCGCTGCGCCGGGTACGGGAGCTGGCCCCCGCCATTCCGACGGTCTTCCTGATGGAACGGGTGCCGCTGCGCTTCCGCGACGGCACCCTCCCGCACGGGGCGCGGATCGCCGGACCCGGCATCGACCTGGTGCGCGCCAACCCCGGCTACGTCGCCGCGCTGCACCGGGCCGGGCACCGGGTGCACGTGTGGACGGTGGACGATCCGGAGGACGTCGAGCTGTGCCTGCGGCTCGGCGTGGACACCATCATCACCAATCATCCGCGCCGGGTACTTGACCAGTTGGGCCGCTAGTGCGGACCATGGCGGAGTCGGGAGCCTGCTTCGGCAGGCGTACGCGGGCGCAGCGGAATGGCCGGAAATTCACCCGGTTCACCATTCTTCACCACCCCCGATAAACCCTCAGTGACGAGTCGGCTACGCTTAGTGAAATGAGTGGGACAACTCCGTCTCCAGCTGCTTTTTCGGCATGCCGTGGTGCTTCTGTTCTCGTTTCCGCCGTGCTTGCAACGGGCATTCACACCCTGGCTGACAGCTGAGGAGGAGGTCCGGGGGTGGCGCTGGTGGTAGCGCGTGATGTGCCGACTTCTTCGGCGACCATGGCTGTGCCCCATGGTCCCGAGAGCGTGAGCACTGCGCGGCGTCGACTGCGAAAGGACCTCGCCGCGCAGCATCTGCCCGACGTCGTCATCGACGACGCGGTGCTCATACTCTCCGAACTCCTGAGCAATGCCTGCAGGCACGCCAGGCCGCTGGAGCCGGCACCGGCCTCAGCCCACGACGGGATGCACCCGGGGTCCGCCGCCGAGCCGTCGGCGCGGGCGCACGCCCAGGCTGCCTGGCTGGGACAGGGACCCGCGCAGGGGGACTGCGGCCGGGTGGTCGTCGGCTGGGAGCTGCACAGCGACGGACTGCTCACCGTCGAGGTGACCGACGGCGGTGGGCCGACCCGGCCGCGCCGGGGCAGCCCCTCGTTGACCGCGCGGGGCGGTCGCGGTCTGGGCATCGTCGGACAGCTGGCGAGCGACTGGGGGGTCAGGGACGCCCCGGGCGAGGTGACCGTGTGGGCGGTGCTCCCGGTGCGGGCCCGTCATGCCCGGCGCGACGGCGTCGCCACCGGGTGAGGGTGACACCACGTCAGCGGGGCGGCGCCGCGGCGGACACCCTCCGGGGCGCTGCGGCGTGACCGGCGGGGACCCGCGGCACCACTAGGCTCGGTGCGGAACAAGCAGCCGCCGCACCGGGAGAAACCGCACCATGGCCAAGAAGCCGCCGAAGAAGGCGCCCGTACGCGCCGGGTCGAACAACGCAGCCACCGCAGCCGCGGGGGAGGTCCCGGTCGTCGGCGCGCGCGAGGCGTGCCCCTGCGGTTCGGGCCGCCGCTACAAGGCCTGCCACGGCCGCGAGGCCTCGCACGCCGTCCAGGAACTGGTGCAGCGTCCGTTCGAGGGGCTGCCCGGCGAGGGCGACTGGGTGGCGCTGCGCGAGCTCGTCCCGGCCGCGACGGTGCCGCTGACGCTGACCGCGGCGGCGCTGCAGGGCGCCAACGGCGAGGTCCCCTCGGTGACCCTGGCGACGGTGCTGCCGATGGCCTGGCCCGCGATGCGCCGTCAGGACGGCAGCGTGCTGCTGGGCCTGCAGACCCACGGCTCCTCCGGCGACATCAGCCGGGACCTGGGCGACGCCCTGCTCCAGGCGCTGTCCGCCGAGCCGGGCACCCCGGTGCCGCCGCGCCGCCCGGCCGCGGACGCAGCGCGGCTGCAGCAGCTGGTCGACACCGCGGCGCCGTTCGAGCCGGCCCTGCACAGCGGCTTCGAGTTCTGGCTGGACGATGCGGAGACGGCCACCGGCGAGGTCGCCGCCTCGCTGGAGAGCGCCAACGCCACCATCATCCCGACCGTGCGGCTGGCCTCGGTGGACACCGCCTACTGGTGCTCCGTGCCGGACAAGAACCACCTGCGGTGGGTGATGCCGTACGCCGAGGACGAGTTGCTGGACGCGCTGGCGCGGCTGGCCGCGACCGAGGACGCGGGGCTGGGCGAGGGGACCAAGCTGGTCGGCTCGTTCCGGGCGCACGGGCTCACCGTGCCGGTGTGGGACCTGCCCGCGGAGATGACGGCGGAGGACTGCGAGAAGCCGGCTGCCGCTTTCGCCGAGCGACTCGCCGGCGCACTCGCCGAAAGCGCGCCGCTCACCGGTCAGGAGCGCCGCGCACGCGCCGGTCTGGTGAACCGTCAGGTCACCCTCGGCTGACCGGAGCGCCTTACGGATTGCATCCGTTCAGGCACGTTCGGCGACACCGATTGTCCGACGCGGTCCATTTTTCAGTGACATGCATCACAATTCCCCAGGTGGAGGCAGAAACACCGCTTCTGGCTCCGCCCGGGGAATTTGCTTGGGCGCCAAAACTTGTTACGGTTTAAACAGCTCGGTCGCTGGTGCATCCCCCGTCGCCAGCGGCCGGGCCTTATCTTTGCCCGCCCGTTCCGAGGCGGCCGCGCTCAACGCCGAACGCTCAGTACGCCAGCCGTGCCCCGTCGGGGACCGCAGCACTGGCGGCGACCAGAGCCCCCATCAGATCACTCACCGAGGGTAGCCACGGCACCCCGTCGACACCCGGTCCCGGCACCGGTTCACGGGCCCAACGCAGCACCCCGGCCCCGGTCCTGGACGGCGGCAGCACCACGTACCCCCCGCTGCCGTGGTAGCGCAGGCTGGTCGGCACCCACTCCTGGGCGATCAGCAGTTCCGCCAACTCCTGCATGGTGTAGGGCGCGACGAGCATGACGTACCTGGTGGGCGTCGCGATCACCGGGCCCGTCCTGATCCGCAGCGCGTCGAAGTACTCCAGCACCCGGGCCCCGGCCGAGGCCGGCAGGCTGACCGCGGAGACCGGGCCGCCGGTGGCCAGCACCAGCGGCGCGTCCGGATGCTGCCGCCACCACCAGCGCACCATCCTGGAGTCGGTGGTGGCAGCCAGTAGCGGCGGATCGTAGGGATGGGCCCCGGGGGTGGGGCAGTCGGGACGCGGGCAGGCGCAGCGCTCCCGGCCCGCGACGGCGCCCGGCAGCACCGGCCAGCCCCAGTCCTGCGCGTAGATCGTGGCCGCGGACAGGAGCAGTGACCGCTCCCTGCGCCGACCGGCGGAAAGCGCCCGTGCGAGCCCCCGTGCAAGCAGGTACCGAGGGCGGATCGTGTTGAGAACCCCGCGCATGAGCACTCGTTCCTTTCCGTGACCAGTCAAGGATCGGTACGTGATCTCGCGCAACGAGAAGCGCACCACGCCCGACGCGCTCTGCGGAACCTGGCGGGGGGGTGGCGCAGGGTGGCGATTTTTCCGCCGTCCCCGTCAGGCTTGTACCCCGGAACCCGGATGTTGCCTCAGCATTCCCGCTACGGCTTGCAGGATGTTTTCGGGCTGCTTCCCCGGGCGGCCCCGCCGAAGGGCCTCGCGAACACGTCCACTCACGAGATTGACGCATCGTCCGGAATGACGCGGTCGATCCGGCGGCGGTTCCACCGTTCGGGTCATCGGAGGCCGTTCCAGCAGCGGTTGGCGCATTGGCATGTCCAGAAGGGGCCGCGCCGGACCCCTCGTGCTCGTACGATCCGGACATGGACGCGCAACCGACGCCGGACAGCCCGCACGGCGGCGAGCTCAATGACGAGCTCGAAGGCGGGAGAACTCCCTCGGAACGCTCGGTCGCGGTGGTGATGGCGGCACATGACGAGGCATCACGTATCGCCCTGACGGTGATCGCGGCCCGGCGGCTGCCGGGGGTGGACCTGGTCGTGGTGGTCGACACCGGGTCGACCGACTCCACGGCGCGGGTCGCCGAGGAGTCCGGGGCGCGGGTGATCCGGCTGGGGGCACGGGCCGGCCGGACCGAGGCACTGCTGCGCGGCGTGGCGGAGGTGACCGCCCTGGAGGCGATGGCGGGCGTCGGCACGGACCCGGGCGCGGTCGGGTCTGATCGGGGGGTGGCCAGAGCTGATCGGGGGGTGTCCGGGGCTGATCGGGGGATGGCCGGATCGGGACGGTCCGCGCCGCGCCATCTGCTGTTCCTGGAGCCCGACGTCCAGACGGACGCCGCCGAGGCGGTCCGGCTGCTGGAGCCGGTGCAGGCCGGCCTCGCGGACGCGGTGCTGGCGCGGGAGAGCCGGACCGCAGCGGAGACCGGAGCGGCCGCGCGCCGGGCCCGCCGGGGCGTCGAGCGGGCCACCGGCCTCTCCGCCGGCCGTCCCGTCGCGGCCGAACTGTGTCTCACCAGGAAGGCCTTCGCCGCCGCCGAGCCGCTGTCCGGCGGCGCCGGGGCGATGGCCGGTCTGATCATCGACTTGATGCGGCACGGATTCCGGGTGACCGAGGTGCCGGTCGACTGGTCCCACCGGCCCCGCCGCGGGGGAGTACGGGCCGGGTTGCGGGAGTTCGGGCAGTGGCGCGAGGTCGGCCGGACCCTTTCCACGCGCCGATGACGAACAGCGATGTTTTTCGGCCAGATATTCGGGCAAAGACACCAATCACCTGGCACCTCACAGTCCTGGACATCACCCGATCGGTGTGTGTAGAAGTAAGTCACTAATTGCCTCACGGCATGACACGGGGGTGCAAAATTAGTTATTTCGGACAAATCACTTCACGCTCTGTCATCCCCCTCGGTGCGTCCCCCTTGCAGCCCGCACCCGCAGCGAAGGGCGCACACCATGGCTGACTCCCCCTCACCCCGAACCGGCCGCACCCTCGACGACTGCACGCTCGACGGGCAGGCACCCGCCGTCCCGGCACCGAAGACCCCGGTCGACACCGCACCACCGGCTGCTGACCCGATCGACCGCGGCCCGGCCGCAGGCACCGAGCAGTCCGAGCTCACCACCCTCTACGAGCTGACCGAGCGGCTGACCGCCGCCTCCGGCCTGGAGGAGACACTGCGCGGAGCGCTGCAGGCCGGCGCCGCCATCCTCGGCGCCCAGCGCGGCATGCTGCTGCTCGCCGACGCCCCGGCGCACGGTCCCGACGGCGTCGACGCCCCCGAGGGCCTCGCCGCCTTCGGCACCATCGACTCCCCCGGCACCACCATCGGCTACGGCCTGGACCGCCCGGCGCTCGGCGCGCTGGAGACCGTACCGCGCGACAGCGGCCCCTACGCCGGCCTGCTCGGCGGCGCCGCCCAGGCGATGACGCTGGGTCTGCTCGGCCCCGGGCCCACCGCGGCCCGCGGCGGCACCGGGGTGGTCGGCGACCGCTTCCAGCAGGTGGCCGGGCAGCTGGGCATCGACGCCTCCTTCGCCCTCCCGCTGGTCGCCCCCGGCGAGGGCGGCGACCCGTTCGGCGCCGCCATCTGGTTCTTCTCAGCCGCCCCCGGCGCACCCGACGCCGCGGCGGCCGGCACAGCGGTGGCCGGCACAGCGGTGTCCGGCACAGCAGTGTCCGGCACAGCAGTGTCCGGCACAGCAGTGTCCGGCGCCGTGAGGACCGCCCCCACCGAGAGCCAGCAGCGCCTGGCCGCGCTCTACTGCGCCGCCGCCTCCCGTCTGATCGCCAAGGAGATCGAGCGCGACCGGCTCCGGCGCACCACCGAGGCGCTGCGCCGCGGCCTGCTGCCGGACCGGCTCCCCCGGGTCCCCGGCATCCAGCTGGCCGCCCGCTGCCTGCCCGCCGGGCTCGACCTGTCCGCCGGCAGCGACTGGTACGACGCGCTGGCCCTGCCGGACGGCAGCCTCGCGCTGAGCGTCGGCAGCGTCAACGGCGGCGGCCCCGACTGCGCCGCCGCGATGGGCCGGATCCGCGCCGCGCTGCGCGCCTACGCGGTGCTGGAGGGCGAGGACCCGGTCTCCGTCCTCGGCGACCTGGAGCTGCTGCTCAAGACCACCGAACCGGCCCGCACCGCGACCGCGCTCTACGCCTACCTCGACCCGCGCACCCGCCAGCTGTCCATCGCCGGCGCCGGGCAGTGCCCGCCACTGCTGGTCACCTCCTTCGGCGCCAGCTTCGTGGAGACCTCACTGTCCGCGCCGCTGGGCATGCTGAGCTGCTGGGAGGCCCCGGGCGTGGAGCTCCGGGCGGACCGCGGCGACCTGCTGCTGCTCTACACCGAGGGCCTGGCCCGCCGCTGCGGCAACTCGCTGCACGCCGGGCAGGCCAAACTGCGCTCCGCCGCGGCGGCCGCCCCGCGCGAGGCCCGGCACGATCCGGACCGCTTCTGCGCACACCTGCTCAGCACCTGCCTGGACGGCGCCGACGGCCCGGCCGGGGCGGACGACATCGTGCTGCTGGCGGCGGGCTTCGAGTAGGGGCTGCGCGCAGGGGCCCGGAGCAGGGGCCCGGAGCAGGGGCCCGGAGCAGCAGCTCCGGGTAAGGGACGTATGGGTACTCCGACCCTTTCGCCCCCCTGTTCGCAGGACCTAGGATCGTACCGACCGCCCCCTTGTCGCGGGTGGTCCCGTACGAGCAGGAGGCGACGCAGGTGAACGAGGCGACCGAGCCGACCACGGCCGAGGCAGCAGAGACCGTCGACGAGGAGCAGGACCAGCCGATCAAGGGCCGCAAGAACGGCCTCTACCCGGCCCTCTCGGACGAGCTCGCCGAGGTCATGAAGTCCGGCTGGGCCGACACCGAGCTGCGCGACCTCGCCCCCGTCGAGCAGTCCGCGTACGCGGCCAAGCGCCGTGCCGCACTGTCCGCCCGCTTCCCCGGCGAGCGGCTGGTGATCCCGGCCGGGAGCCTGAAGACCCGCGCCAACGACACCGAGTACCCGTTCCGGGCCGCCACCGAGTACGTCCACCTCACCGGCGACCAGACCCAGGACGCCGTGCTGGTGCTGGAGCCCCGCGCCGAGGGCGGCCACGACGCCACCGCCTACCTGCTGCCGCGCTCCAACCGGGAGAACGGCGAGTTCTGGCTGGACGGCCAGGGCGAGCTGTGGGTCGGCCGCCGGCACAGCCTGGCCGAGGCCGAGGCCCTGCTCGGCCTGCCCACCCGCGACGTCCGCAAGGTGGTCGCGGAGCTGACGCTGGCCGCCGAGGAGAAGCCGGCCACCACCCGGATCGTCCGCTCCTACGACGCCGCGCTGGAGGCGGCGCTCGCCGAGCACACCACCAGGCACGGCGACGAGGAACTGCGGGTCTTCCTCAGCGAGCTGCGGCTGGTCAAGGACGAGTGGGAGGTCGCCCAGCTGCAGGCCGCCTGCGACGCCACCGCCAAGGGCTTCACCGACGTGGTCCGCGAGCTGGCCCAGGCCGTCGCCAGCTCCGAGCGCTGGATCGAGGGCACCTTCTACCGCCGCGCCCGGGTCGAGGGCAACGACATCGGCTACGGCTCCATCTGCGCGGCCGGCGCCCACGCCACCACGCTGCACTGGGTCCGCAACGACGGCGAGGTCCGCCCCGGCGAACTGCTGCTGCTGGACGCCGGCGTGGAGACGCACACCCTCTACACCGCCGACGTCACCCGCACCCTGCCGATCGACGGCCGCTTCGACGAGCTGCAGCGCAAGATCTACGACGCGGTCCACGACGCCCAGGAGGCCGGCATCGCCGCGGTGAAGCCCGGCGCCCGCTACCGCGACTTCCACGAGGCCAGCCAGCGGGTGCTGGCCGAGCGCCTGGTCGAGTGGGGCCTGGTCGAGGGCCCGGTGGACCGCGTCCTGGAACTCGCGCTGCAGCGCCGCTGGACCCTGCACGGCACCGGCCACATGCTCGGCCTGGACGTCCACGACTGCGCCCAGGCGCGCACCGAGGCCTACGTGGACTGCGTGCTGGAGCCAAGCATGGTGCTCACCGTCGAGCCCGGCCTCTACTTCCAGGCCGACGACCTGACGGTGCCCGAGGAGTACCGCGGCATCGGCGTGCGGATCGAGGACGACATCCTGGTCACCACCGACGGCAACCGCAACCTCTCGGCGTCGCTCCCGCGGTCGTCGACCGAGGTCGAGGCCTGGATGGCGGGGCTCAAGGGCTGATCCGCCGCAGCAGAGGAAGGGGCGCCGTCCGCCGACGGCGCCCCTTCCGGCTCGGTGGGGGTGTCAGCGGGGGTAGGCGCCGAGCCGGGTGGCCATGGCGGCCAGGACTCGGGCGGCATCGGTGGAGGGGTCGAGCTGATCGCCGGATCCCTGGATGTCCACCATCGTCAGGACATTGCCGGAGCGCGCGAACAACTCCTGGGCGTCGGCGGGCAGATCCGGCATGTCGGCCGGCTTGCCCGCGGTGTCCCGTGCCACGAAGCGGTAGCCGAAGCCCGATGCCCCGGTGGCGGTTCGGGTGACCTGGAAGACCAGCTTCCTGCCCGACGTCATGTCGGTCTGCCCCCGGGCGCTCAGGCGCGACGCACAGTCCGTGTAGTCGTGCTGGACGGCGTCCAGCGCGGCCGCCGCGGTGCCGGCGTCCTTGAAGTAGAACGTCACCTGCGCCGCCTGCGGGGCACTGGACCCGGTGAACGAGGAGGCGTTGAAGTCGAGCGTCGATATCGACTCGGTGCCCAGTTCGGTGGTGGGGTCTCCGCTGCCGCAGGTGTAGAGCCACTGGAAGGCACCGGTGGTATTGGACGGTGTGGCCCCGCCGCTCGGCTTCCATCGGAACTGCGTGTCGAGCGGGTACTCGGACGGCTGGAGCCAGGCCGCCGCGACGTACTGACCCGAGGCCGCGTCGGCCCCGGTCGTCGGGGTCGACGTGGCCGGAGCGCTCGCCGACGCGCCCGGACCGGTCGAGGCGGGGGACGAGGACCCCGGCGCCGAGGGCGACGTCGAGGACGGCTGCGACGGTGAGGACGAGAGCGAGGGCGAGGGCGAGTCCGAAGGCGAGGCTGGCGGCGACGGACGCGGTGACGGCGCGGTGCTCGCGCTGACGGCCGGGCCGACCGTGTGGTCCGCGCTGGTCCGGACGCCGTCGAAGCTGAAGTAGCCGATCATTCCCGCCGCGGCCAGGCCGACCAGCGGCAGCGTGATCGTGTAGAGATGCCGGGTGCGGCGGACGGTGGTCGCGGGCGGGGCCGCCGGGCGCAGGTCGTTGGGGCCGACTTGGGCGGCCCGCTCCCCGAGCGCGGCCCGGAGCAGTCGCTCCACCGGGCGCTCATCCTCGGGCCGGTCGGGGTCGTGCGGCTTTCCGGGGTCGGTCATCGCACCTGCTCCAGCTTCTTCTCGAGGGCGTCGAGAGCCCTGCTGGCAGTCGACTTCACTGCACCGCGGGACAGGTTGAGGGTCTCTGCTATCTGCGCCTCGGTCAGGTCCGACCAGTAGCGCAGCACCAGCACCTCACGTTGACGATCGGTCAGTTCACGCAGGGCGGCCAGCACCCGGCGGTGCTCGTCGTTGAGGACCGCCTGGTCCTCGGCGGACCCCGCGTCCGGCTCGTGCGGCGGGACGTAGGCCCGTGCGGTCTGCCGTCGTCGCAGCACTGATCGGGCGTTGTTGACCACGGTGGTGCGCAGATAGGCGAGCGCGTTGTCGAGGTCGTCGAGGCGTTCACCGTGACGCTGGTACAGCGCGGTGAAGGACTCCTGCACCACGTCCTCGGCGTTCTGCAAATCGTCCACCAGCAGGATCGCCAGCCTGACCAGGCCCAGGCGGTGGTGGTGGTAGAGATCGGTGAGGGTGGGCGACTGCTCCTCCTCGTGCTCCGCCTCGCCGCCCCTCAGGAGCCGGAATCGTGGACGCTGCGGCGGTTCCACCTCGGCGGCCGCCCCGAAGAGCGCCACCAGCAGGCGGCGCAGCCCCCCTCGGGCCGGTCTGCCGAACGGCGTCACCCCGGCAGGTGCTGTCAGTGCGGACATGATCCCCCCTGGTCGTGATCTTGTAAGCGACCGAGATTATCCACGCCGCCCGCGGCGCAGCCGCAGGGAGAGGGTCACCACGAGTCCACCCAGGGCCAGCAGACCTGCCCCGAGGGCGGCGAGCGGGGTGGTGGGAGTGGAGGCACCCGTGCGGGCGAGCTGCGGGGCGCCGGTCGCCGGCGAGGTGGACGCGGGGGTGGTGACGGGCGCGGTGGTAGCCGGGGCGGTGGTCGCCGGCGCGGACGCCTTCGCGGAGGCGGAGGCGGAGGAGGTGGGCGAGGCGCCGGCCGAGTGGGTCGCGGTCACAGATGCGCTGGGGGTGGAAGTGGAGGTGGAGGAGGCAGCGGGGCGCGTCACGGCTATGGGGTCGCCGTTGTCACCGGACGGCTTGACGAACTGGTCGGAGCCGTCCGCGATGACCGCATCGAGGAAGTCGAAGCTGGTGAGCTGGGCTGCCACGCCGGGGTCGACAGTCAGCCGGAACTTCTGCGACCAGTGGGCGCCCGCCGCCAGCGGGTGGTCCACCACGGTGCTGTTGATGCCCATCGCCGGGTCGCAGCCGGTCGCGAGCGGAACGTTCTTCCACACCCCACCGATCAGGGCCTGCAGATGGGTGTTGGCGGGGGTCATCCCGCCGAGCCGGTCGCCCCCGACACTGACCCAGCCCATGAAGCTGGGCTCCACGGCGACGTTCCGGTAGCCGGCGCCGGTGCCGTTGTACTCGCTGAGGGTGAACTCCCAGGGCGAACCGACGGTCATCGGAGCGATCGGCGCGCTGTATCCGAGGCTGATGCCGCCGTGGTGGACCGGCGCGTTCTTGACCGGGTGAGCACCGGGGCGGTCGACGATGACCGTGTCACCGCCGCAGTTGGTCTGCGCCTGGGCAGCGCCGGCCCCGGCCACGCCGAGGGCGGCGGCCACGACGGCAACAGCGGTGATGTTCTTCGCAATACGTGACGAAAGGTATGCGCTCATGACGGAGTTCCCCCACAGGTGTCGTATCTCGGTTTTTGAAGGCGCTCCCCGCGCCTTCATAGCCATAGACGTCCATCCCCCGGCGAGGTTGCGGGTGGGTTCAAAGTTTCTTTGGACTGGCGTGAACTGTCCCTCCCGCTAAGATCCCGCCATGCTGACCATCGCCTCGCGCCCGCCGTCCGAGAGCGCGCACACGGTCGCCGTGCTCGCGTTCGACGGCATGGCGCCATTCGAACTCGGCGTCGTGGTCGAGGTGTTCGGACTGCACCGGCCCGAGCTCGGTGAACTCCCCTGGTACGAGCTGAAGGTCTGCGCCGAGCAGCCGGGGCGGGAGCTGCGGGCCGTCGGCGGGTTCAGCCTGAAGGCCGAGCACGGCTTGGACGTGCTGGCCGCCGCGGACACCGTGATCGTGCCCGGCGTCCCCGACGCCGGGGGCGCGGTGTCGCCGGCGCTGGTCGCGGCGGTGCAGGCGGCGCATGCGCGCGGCGCGCGGCTGGTGTCGATCTGCTCGGGCGCCTTCGCCCTGGCCGCGGCCGGGCTGCTGGACGGCCGGCGGGCCACCACGCACTGGCGCTACGCCGCGCTGCTCGCGGAGCGGTACCCGGGGGTGGAGGTCGATCCCGACGTCCTCTATGTCGACAACGGCAGTGTGCTGACCAGCGCCGGCAGCGCGGCCGGCATCGACCTCTGCCTCTACCTGGTCCGCAGCGACCACGGCGCGCGGGTGGCCAACGCGGTCGCCCGCCGCTTCGTGGTGCCGCCGCACCGGGAGGGCGGGCAGGCCCAGTTCATCGAGGCGGCGGTGCGGCCGGTGGCCGAGGAGGACGACGGGGTGGCCCGCAGCATGGCCTGGGCGCTCGGTCGGCTGGCGCAGCCGCTGACCGTGTCGGCGCTGGCACGGGTCGCACGGATGTCGGAGCGGTCGTACCTGCGGCACTTCACCCGTCGCAACGGGACCAGCCCGATCCGGTGGGTGGTCGCACAGCGGGTGGCGGCCAGCCTCCCGCTGCTGGAAGCCGGGGACGGCACCGTCGAGGAGGTCGCCGCGGCGGTCGGCTTCGACAGCCCGGCCACCTACCGCCACCACTTCACCCGCGCCATGCGAACCACCCCCACCGGGTACCGGCGTTCCTTCGGAACGGCGGCGTAGTCGTCTTTTCAGGGGCGCGGGGAACTGCGCTGCCGACCATGCACCTCCGTAGCGGGTTGGTCGCGCAGTTCCCCGCGCCCCTGGGGTGCTGCAACTGGCCCGGTTGCATGTGTTTTTAGGGGCGCGGGGCTCTGCTTGCTTCAAAGGCGTGCGCGAACAGCAACCATCGCCAACCTTGAGCCCGCTACCGACCCTCGCCCCGGTCCGCGTTGGCGAGGACGGCGTCGTGGAACCACTGGGCCGCGCCCTCCGCCAGGTCCTCGTAGGTGGCCTGGAAGCGCTCGTCGGCGACGAACATCTCGGCCAGCCCCCGCTGCATGGTGTAGCTGCAGTCGTAGAAGTTGCGGCAGATGTGCTGCCGGTGCTCCTCGGCGATGTCCATCGCCACCTCGCTGTCGGCGGCCGCGCCGCCCCGCACCGCCGCCGAGATGCGCCGCATGATCTCGTCGCCCTCGGCCTTGATCCGGATCCAGTCGTCCTTGCTGAGCTTCGCCGTCCGCTGCTGGGACTGCTTCCACGCGTCGGACCCGCCCCAGCGTTCCTGCGCCTCGTCCTCGTACTCCTGGTAGCCCTCGCCGAAGATCTCGAACTTCTCCTCGGGGGTCAGCTTGATTCCCATGGTGCGTGCCTCCAGTGCTTCCGCTACGGCCGCCGCCATCCGCTGGAGCCGCTCGATCCGCCCGGTGAGCAGCGCATGCTGACGCCGCAGGTGCTCGGAGGGCGCGACCTCGCGGTCGTCCAGGATGGTGGCGATCTCTTCGAGGGAGAACCCGAGCTCGCGGTAGAACAGGATCTGCTGCAACCGGTCCAGGTCGGCGTCGTCGTAGCGGCGGTAGCCGGACGCCGTGCGACCGCTCGGCGTCAGCAGCTCGATCTCGTCGTAGTGGTGCAGGGTGCGCACCGTGGTCCTGGCGAAGCCGGCGACCTGGCCCACCGAGTAGCTCATGGCTCTCTCCCTTCCGCGGACCAGCCTGGATCCTCACGTCGCGTGAGGGTCAAGCGGACCGGGACCGGACCGGGAGGGGTCCCGCTCAGGAGGCGTGCAGCAGCGGCCGGTCGCGGTACTTCAGCACCTTGTCGAAGGAGACCACGGCGCCGCTGCCGGGGTGGTTCCGGAACTGCACATGGTCCATCAGCGCCCGGATCAGGAACAGCCCGCGGCCGTTCTCCGCGCACAGGTCGGGCAGTTCGTGGCCGGCGTCGGCGAAGGCCGCCGCGGTCTCGCCGGGGCCGAGGTCCAGGCCGGCGGCGGGACGGCCCGCCCGCACCGGGACCGGAACCGGACGGGTACGGGCAGGCGCGGCCCGGCGGCGGCCGTGCCGACTGCGGGCCGTCACGCAGGGACGGATCCGGGTCGACGCCGGGGTCTCGGCCGCGGTCCCGGGGGCGGGCGAGGCGCAGTCGGGGTCGGCCGAGAAGCCGGGACCGGTGTCGGTGATCTCGACCCGCAGGCAGCCGTCCTCGATGGTCGCGGTGACCTGGAACCCGCTGTCCTCGCCGGTGTCCGTCAGATGCGCCGCGTGCTCCACCGCGTTGGCACAGGCTTCGGTGAGGGCGACGCCGACCTCGTGCGAGATGTCGGGGTCGACACCGGCCGAGGCCATGGTCCCCAACAGGATGCGTCGGGCGAGCGGAACGCTCGCCGGCTCACGCCGAAGGTGCAGAGACCACCAGATGTCCACGGCAGGCTCCTCCTGGCTGCGGCTCCACATACCACTACCTATAACCGACCGTCAGGGGAATCAATCGTCACGGCGGGAACTTGTCACCCCCTTAGCGGACGTACCGAAGCGGAGCGCGTAGTGGGAGGCATCGCCGGGGCGTATCCACGAGCGCGTACGCGGGCGCACGCTCCACCCGTAGGAGCGGTCTTCGCGGCACCCAGCCGCAGCCGGCCCCGGGCACGGTGAGAGACTGACCGACGTCATGTCTGTGTCCCCAGCCGCCCCGGCCGCCACGCCGGACCGCGCCGCCGCGCTGGACCTCCGCATGCTGAGGGCACTGCCCTTCGCGGTGGTCTGCGTCGTCGTGTCCGCGCTCGGGCACTGCCTCGGCGGTGGCGGACGGATCCCGACGGCCGCGCTGCTGCTCGGCGGCCTCGCCGTGTGGGCGATCGCGACGGCGCTGGCCGGACGGGAACGACGGCTGCCGTCCATCGTCGGGGCCCTGGCGGCGGGCCAGCTGGGCCTGCACCTGCTGTTCCACCAGGCGGCCATGGGCAGCATGGCGGGCATGCAGGGCATGAGCGGCATGGATGGCATGTCCGGCATGAGTGGCATGAGTGGCATGAGTGGCATGACAGGTATGGCAGGCATGGACGGCGTCGGGAGCTCGTCCGGCAGCGGCAGCGCCCTCGCCGCGCTCGCCGCCAAGCTGCTCTGCGGCCCGGCCGGTTCGGCCACGGCCGCGCTGCCGCGCGGCACCACCGCCGCACAGATCGTCCAGCGGGCCGGCATCGACCCGCACCTGGTGGTCAGCGGCACCACCCCGCAGCTGTCCTCGTTCTGGACCCACAGCGGGCTGCTGGGACTCACCCCGCTGATGCTGCTGGGCCACCTCCTCGCCGCGCTCACCGCCGGCTGGTGGCTCCGCCGCGGCGAGGCGGCGCTCTGGCGGCTGCTCCGGCTCACCGGCCAGGTCGCCGAGACCCTCGCGCAGACCTGGACCGCGCCGCTGCGCACCCTGCTCGCCCTCGCCGCCGCGCTGCTGCGCGGCCGGCTCGGCGGCTCCGAGGACGGCGCCGCGGCCGTCCGCCGGCGGCACGGCCGGGAGCGACGGCAACGGCCGCGCGGCGCACTGCTGCGCCACCAGGTGGTCAGGCGCGGGCCCCCGCTGGGCGCCCTTCCGGCCTGACCCGCCCCGACGCCGCATCTCTCCGGCAGTACGGGCAGGGCAGGTCGGCCATGCCTCCCTGCCCCCGTACCTCCACCGCTGGAGAGTTGCCACCATGCGTTCCACCATCCTGTCGGCGTCACGCCGTTCCGAACCACGCCGGTCCGAGTCGCGCCCCGAACCACGCCGTCCCAAGCTGCTGCGCAGCCGTGCGGCGGCCGTCACCGGTCTCGCCGCGACGGCCCTGCTGCTGCTCGCCGGGCCCGCCTCGGCGCACGTCACCGTCAACCCCGGCACCGCCGTCCAGGGCAGCTACACCGAGGTGAACGTCCGCGTCCCCAACGAGGAGACCAGCACCAACACCACCAAGGTGGAGCTGTACCTGCCGGTCGACCACCCGATCGCCTCGGTGGCCACCGAGGCGATCCCCGGTTGGACCGTCACCGTGCAGAAGACCAAGCTGACCAAGCCGATCACCACCGACGACGGCCAGGTCACCGAGGCGGTCTCGGAGATCACCTGGAGCGGCGGCACGATCAAGCCCGGCCAGTTCCAGGACTTCGCGCTGTCGCTGGGCCCGCTGCCCACCGACACCGACTCGCTCACCTTCAAGGCACTGCAGACCTACAGCGACGGCTCGGTCGTCCGCTGGATCCAGCCGACCGTCGCCGGCCAGGCCGAGCCGGCCAACCCGGCCCCGGTGCTGCGACTGACCGCTGCGGCCGCCTCCGGCAGCAGTGACAGCGCCTCCGCCTCGGCGCAGCCGAGCGTCACCACCACGACGGCCGCCACCAAGGTCGGCAGCGACACCACGGCCCGGGTGCTCGCCGGCGTCGGCGTGGTGATCGGCCTGCTCGGCGTCGGCTTCGGCTTCCTCGGCTGGCGCCGCGGCGGCTCTCCGCGCGGCACCGGCGGCGAGTGATCTGATCCCGCGCGGGGGCGGGCCTTCGGCCCTCCCCACCGGCCGGGTCCGGAAGGCCCGCCCCCGCGCACCGGCACCCCCCTTGAACCCAGAAGGTCCCCGGACCAGCCGAACGAACAGCCTCGCCGTAGGAATGGACCGCGTCATGAATGAACCGAAGCCGCCGCACCTCCGCCGCCGCTCCCTGCTCACCGGTGCCGTCGCCGCCTCCGCCGGCCTGCTGCTCGCCGCCTGCGGCAGTTCCTCGGGATCGTCCTCCGGCGACAGCACCGGCACCGTCAACCAGTTGAGCGGCCAGAGCAGCTCCGGCTACCAGGGCGTCAGCCTCGGCCGGACCTTCGACAAGCCCGCCGCGACCTTCACCGACACCAGCGGCAAGCCCTTCGACATCGCCAAGCAGACCGCCGGCAAGGCGGTGCTGCTCTACTTCGGCTACACCCACTGCCCCGACGTCTGCCCGACCACCATCGGCGACATCGCGGTGGCGATCTCCAAGCTGCCCAAGGCCCAGCAGAAGTCGGTCGAGGTGGTGTTCGTGACCACCGACCCGGCCCGGGACACCCCGGCCACCCTGCGCAGCTGGCTCAACTCCTTCAACAGCGGCTTCATCGGGCTGACCGGCGACATCAACACCATCATCGCGGCCGCCAAGTCGGTCGGCGTCGCGGTCGAGGCCCCGACCAAGGGCCAGGAACCGGTGCACGGCGCCCAGGTCCTGGCGTACTCGCCGACCGACGGCAAGGCGCACCTCCTCTACACCAGCGGCACCACCTCGGCGACCTACCTGCACGACCTGCCGCTGCTGATCAAAGGGGTGACGGCATGATGCGCAGGGCGGCCCTGGCCGGCGCAGCCGTTGCCGCGGCGCTCGCACTCGGCTTCGGACTGGCGGGCTGCGGCGGCACGTCCACGGCCGGCTCCGCCGCGCGGATCAGCGTGAGCAACGCCTATATACCGCTCTCCGCCACCCCGGACATGGCCGTCGCCTACTTCGACATCAGCAACACCGGTGGCAGCGCCGACCGGCTGACCGGCGTGAGCAGCCCGTCCGTGCAGAGCGCCGCGCTGAACCGGTCCACCGAGACGTCCATGGAGCAGATCGACGGCGTGGACGTGCCCGCGCACGGCGGCGCGCAGCTCGCCCGGGGCGGCACCCATGTGATGCTGATGGGCATCGAACCCGCACCAAGGGTGGGCCAGCAGATCGAGCTGCGGCTGTCGTTCCAGCACTCCGGAACGGTCACGGTCGAGGCCACCGTGCAGCCGCTGACCTACGAGCCCCCGACCGGTTCCCCGACCCCGACGACCAAGTGACGGCCATGCGGACCATGCAGACTGCCCCCCGTACCCGGGTCGCCTCCCTGACCGTCCTGCTCGGGCTGCTGCTCGCGCTGATGCTCGCCGGGGCGACCAGCGCGTCCGCGCACGCCGCGCTGCTGTCCAGCGACCCGGCCCAGAACGCCGTGGTGCAGAGCGCGCCGACGCAGATCGTGCTGCACTTCAGCGAGCAGGTCACGCTGGCGACGGACGACCTCCGGGTGTTCGACCCGTCCGGCAAGCGCGTGGATAGCGGCCCCACCGGGCACAACGGCAGCGACGACACCACCGCCCGAGTGGCGCTGGCGTCCGGCCTGGCCCAGGGCACCTACACGGTGGCCTGGCGCGCCGTCTCCGCCGACACCCACCCGGTCTCCGGCGCCTTCACCTTCTCGTACGGGCACACCTCCAGCACCACCCCGGTGGCCGGGGAGCAGCCGATCAAGGGCACCACCCTGGTCGGCGCCCTCTACGGCGGCTCGCGGACGGTGCAGTACGCCGCCTGCGCGCTGCTGGTCGGCTCGGTGGCGCTGGTGCTGCTGTGCTGGCCGGCCGGGGTGCGGCGGCGCTCGGTGCAGCGGCTGATGCTGGCCGGCTGGGCCGGGCTGCTGCTGGCCACGGTCGCGGAACTGCTGCTGCGCGGGCCGTACGAGGCCGCCACCGGGATCGGTCAGGCCTTCGATCTGACGGTCATTCAACGCACCCTCAGTGAGCATCTGGGGACGATGCTGGTGGTGCGGATGCTGCTGCTCGCAGCGGCGGGCGTGTTCCTGTCGATGCTGGGCGGCCAGAACGGGGTCGGCCGGCCGGCCGGGGACGCCGGGGACTCCGTCGAGGTCGGCGAGGACGGCGAGGACGGCGCGGTCGACGGGGCTGCCGGGATCGCCGGGGAGACGGACCCCGCCACCGAGCGCCGGCTGCGGCTCACCCTCGGCATCGCCGGCGCGGTGATCGCGATCGCTCTCGCCTGCACCTGGGCGCTGGCCGACCACGCCTCGGTCGGCATCCAGGTCGGCCTCGCCGTCCCGCTGGACGTGGTGCACATCCTGGCCATGTCGTTCTGGCTGGGCGGACTGGCCACGGTGCTGGTCGGGCTGCGCACCCCGGTCGCCGAGGGAGGGATCGGCGTCGCCCAGGTGCGGCGGTTCTCCGCGGTGGCGATGGGCTCGGTGTCGGCGCTGGTCGCAACCGGCGTCTACCAGGCCTGGCGCGGCCTGGGCAGTTGGGGAGCCCTGACCTCGACCACCTACGGCCGGCTGCTGCTGGTGAAGATCGGCGCGGTGGTGGTGATCCTCGCCGCGGCCTGGATGTCCCGCCGCTGGACCGCACTGCTCGGCAGCGAGCCGGAGGCGGTGGCGGTCACGGAGGCGGCAACGGCGGCGGCAACGGCAACGGCGGAGGCCGACCCCGCTCAGACGCCCGCCGACGAACCGGACCCGGTCCGCCGCGCGCAGCTCGAACGCCAGGACGCCGCCCGCCGCACGGCGACCGCGCAGCGGGTCCGCGAGGCCAGCCCAGCACGCGGGATGCTGCTGCGCTCCGTCCTGCTGGAGGTGACCTTCGCCGTCATCGTGCTGATCGTCACCACCCTGCTCACCAACGCACCGCCCGGACGCTCCGTCAGCGAGCAGGCCAGGGCCGCGGGGCAGGTGCAGCAGATCACCAGCGGTCCGGCCGACCTCACCCTGCCGTTCGACACCGGCGGTCCCGGCGCCAACGCCAAGGGCAAGGTCAGCATCGAGGTCGATCCGGCCCGGGTGGGCAGCAACGTGCTGCACGCCTATGTCTACGACAGCAACGGCAAGCCCGTGGACGAGCCGGAGCTGGACGTCACCCTCACCCTCCCGGCGAAGAGCCTCGGCCCGCTGCCGGTGAAGCTGTCCAAGCTCGACATCGGCCACTGGGCCGCCTCGGCCCTGCAACTGCCGATGGCGGGCAGCTGGCAGCTGTCGGTGAGCGTCCGCTCGGACGCCATCGACGAGACGACCGTGACCGCGACCATGAACGTGAGCGCTTGAGATGACGCAGGACCAGGACGACAGGCACGACACCCGGCAGGGGCTGTCCCGGCGGCGGCTGCTCGCCACCGCCGGGACTGCGGGCGCGGCCGGCCTCGCCGTCGGCGCGGGCGGCGGTCTGGGCGCGCACGCGCTGGCGGCGGCCCCGGCCGCCACCGCACTGACCTCGCTCGGCGCGGACAGCGTGCCCTTCCACGGCGCGCACCAGGCCGGGATCGTCCAGCCGATGCAGGCGCGGCTGGTGGCCACCGCCTTCGACCTCACCCCGGGCACGGCCCGGCCCGGCCTGGTCTCGCTGATGAAGCGCTGGTCGGCAGCGGCGGCGGCGCTGGCCGAGGGCCGTACCCCGCCCGGCCTGGCCGACGACGACGTGGCCCTGGACGCGGGCCCCTCCTCACTGACCGTCACCTTCGGCTTCGGCGCCTCGGCCTTCCCCAAGATCTCCGCCACCGCCCCCGCGGCCCTCGCCCCGCTCCCCGCCTTCCCCGAGGACGCGCTGGACCGCAGCCGCAGCAACGGCGACCTCTGGGTGCAGGTCTGCGCCGACGACGCCCTGGTCACCCATCACGCCATGCGCACCCTGCAGCGGCTGGCGGCCGGCGCCGCCACGGTCCGCTGGCAGATGAGCGGCTTCAGCCGCTCCCCTGGCGCGACCGCGCAGCCGCACACCGGCCGCAATCTGATGGGGCAGATCGACGGCACCAACAACCCCAAGCCCACCGACTCCACCTTCGACGCCCGGATCTTCGTCCCCGCCAAGGGCGACCCGGCGTGGATGGCCGGCGGCAGCTACGCCGTGTTCCGGCGGATCCGGATGCTGCTGGACAGCTGGGACCAGCAGTCCACGGACCGTCAGGAACGGGTCATCGGCCGCCGCAAGGGCTCCGGCGCCCCGCTGTCCGGGGGAACCGAGACCACCGCCGTCGACCTCGACAAGCAGAACGCCGACGGCTCGCTGGCCATCCCCGGCGACGCCCACATCCGGGTCGCCACCCCGGACGCCAACCAGGGCGCCGCGATGCTCCGCCGCGGCTACTCCTACCACGACGGCTTCCGCAGCGACGGCGCCCCCGACGCCGGCCTGCTCTTCACCGCCTTCCAGGCCGACCCGCTCACCGGCTTCGTCCCGGTCCAGCGCAAGCTCGCCCGCGGCGACGCCCTCTCGGTCTTCATCCGCCACGAATCCAGTGGCCTCTACGCCGTCCCGGGCGGTGTGCCCGCCGGTGGGGGATATGTCGGCCAGTCCCTCCTGGAGTCCTGACCAACCCCCTTGACCTGGAAGCATTCTCACGCGCTACGCTCAGCCCCCACACAGACCTCACACGAAGCACCGGCCGGAGTCAGCAGCGCGCCCACACGCGCTCCCCCGGCCCGGGGGGACATCCGCATGCCGCGCAGACGCGCACTGACCGCAGCCACCGCCGTCACCACCCTGCTCCTCACCGCCCTCGGCACCGCCGCCGCCCGCGCCGACACCCCGACGACGCTGTATGTCGACCGGACGTCCACCGCCTGCAGCGACACCGGGCCGGGCAGTGACGCTGCCCCCTTCTGCACAGCGCAAGCGGCCGCCGACACAGTGGAACCCGGACAGACCGTCATGCTTCGCAACGCAACCGCCTCTGGGCCGGTTGTCATCAGTCGGTCGGGGACGGCAGCGGCACCGATCACCTTCTCCGGAGTGCTCACGAACCAAAGCGTCCCCGGTATTGACGGCGCTCTGCTGACCATCAGGAACGCCCAGTACGTCAACCTCGACAGTCTGCGGACGCATGCGACCGGCGGCGCAGCCTCCGTCGCTCTGGTCAACGCACAGCACATCAACCTGAGTCGGTCGACGCTGATGAGCGCGGGCTCAGGGACCAGGGACGGTCTCGACATCGATGGCAGTTCGTCCGATGTGAACGTGACAGCCAGCAGCTTCCTCGCCTACCTCGGCACTGCAGTCAAGGTGGCCGCCGGTGCGTCCCACGTCACCGTGGCCAGTTCCTGGCTCACTGTCGCACAGGCGAACGACATAGGTCTCGACGCCGAGGGCACGACCGATCTGCGTGTCGCAGGCGTCAGCGTGGAAGTGCAGAACGGGACGGGTCTCAGCATCACCGGAAGCTCATCCGGATCCGTCGAGAACACCGCGATCTCGCCGCTGTCCCATACACAGATCGTCGTTTCGGCCGACTCGGCGGCCTTCGTCACGGCGGACTACAACGCCGTCACAGCGGACCCGAGCACCGACACCTACCGCTCCGCCTACAACTGGGGCGGACAGCGGTTCACGTCGAGCGCGGAGTTCTACGCGGCCACCGGCCAGGGGCGACACGATCTGGACACCCTTGCGCTTGATGCCCCGTTCCCCGCTGTCGCCGACGGGTCCCCGCTGATCGACTCCGGCGACGCCGACGCCCCGGGCGAGTCCGCGACCGACGTCGGCGGTCGTGCCCGTGTCGACGACCCGCTCGTGCCCAACACCGGGACCGGCGCAGGTACGACCGACCGCGGCGACTCCGAGTTCCAGGACCCGCTCACCGTCTCGGCCGTGACGATGGCGCCGACCCAGGGACCGGCGCCCCTGCCGGTGACCGTGACCGCCGCTGTCCAGAACACGTGGTCGACTCCGGTCACCGGCTACACCTTCGACTTCGGCGACGGCACCCCGACCCAGGACTCGACGGTACCGAGCATCAGCCACACGTTCCAGAACCCCGCGTTGGCCGCCGGGGGCACCTACACGGTGACCGTCACCGTGCACGGGGCGGACGGGGTGTCGGGCAAGGGAACGGGAACCATCAAGGTCGGCAGCCCCGGGCCGCTGGTCCCGCACCTGGGCTTCAGCACGTCGTCCACCAGTCCGAGCTCCGTCGGGGCAACCCTCTCCGCCATTTCCCCCTGGGCGGTGACCGGCCACACGGTCGACTTCGGTGACGGCTCACCCGTGGTGCACGCCGACGGACCCAAGCCGCAGCTGCAGCACACCTTCCCCGGCCCGGGGACCTACACGGTCACGGACACCGCCACCGACGCCGGCGGCCGGTCCGCGACGGCCACCCAGCAGGTGACGCTGGGCACGTCCTTCACTCCGCTGGTGTACCCGCCGCGGGTCTTGGACACCCGTATCGGCACCGGGGGACGCAAGGCGAAGATCGGCCCAGGCGGCATCGTGAAGATCAAGGTCGCAGGCGCGCAGGGCATCCCCGCCAAGGGAGTAGCGGCGGTCACGATGAATGTGACCGATGTCAACGCCTCCACCGACGGCGTGATCACCGCTTACCCGGACGGCTCGGCCCGCCCCGGCACCTCCAACCTCAACTTCCGGGCCGGGCAGGTCAACCCCAACCTGGTGACGGTCCCGGTCAGCAACGACGGCTACGTCGACCTCTACAACGCCAGCGGCAGTGTCGACCTCGTCGCCGACATCCAGGGGTACTTCCGCACCTCCCCCGTCAACGCCTGGGATCCGTCCGCTACGTACTACCTGCCGACGACGCCCACCCGGGTCGTCGACACCCGGATCGGCACCGGTGGACAGAAGGCGCCGTTGCAGCCCGGACAGTGCCTCACCCACAGCTTTCCCGCCGTGCTGCCCGGCAACGGCGCGGTGGCGGCGGCAGTACTCAACGTCACCGCGACAGGGGCGAGTTCAGGCGGCTGGATCGGTGTCTACCGCGAGGGATCGGTCCAGTCCATCGCCTCGAACCTGAACTTCCAGGCCGGACAGACCACCTCCAACCTCGTCGTCGTCCCTGTCTCCGACGGCGCTCAGTTCTGCAACCACGCAGGCAGTGTGAGCCTGATCGTCGACGTACAGGGGTACTACTTCTCCTACGGCGGGCAACCGGCCACCGGCTATCTCCCGCTCGCTCCGAGCCGGCTCGTCGACACCCGTAACGGGACCGGGGCGCCCAAGCGGCGTCTGGGCCCCAACTCCACCCTGCGCATCAAGGTCACCGGCACCCACGGCGTCCCCGTCGGTGCCACCGCGGTTACCCTCAACCTGACCGGTATCGGCAGCGACAAGGGCACCTACCTCACCGCCTACAGCGGCGGCACCCGCCCCACCGCGTCCAACATCAACCTCGCCCCCGGCCAGACTCGGCCAATCCTGGCCACCGTCCCCGTCGACAGCAGCGGCTACATCACCGTCTACAACTACAACGGCACCGTCGACGTCGTAGCCGACCTCGAGGGCTACTACGCGCCCGTCGCGCCCCTTCCCTAGCCGCCCGGCCGTACCGAAAAGCCCAGAGGAAGCCTCCCACATGCCGCGCACCCGCGCCGTAATAGCCATCACCAGTGCCGCCCTCCTACTCAGCGGCCTCGGCACAGCCACGGCCCACGCCGAGGCACCGGTCACGGACCTATACGTCAACAGCAGTTCCAGTACCTGCAACCAGACCGGCCCTGGCACACAGGCGATTCCGTTCTGCTCCGTCCAGGAGGCCGCCGACGTGGTGGACCCTGGGCAGACCGTACACATTCTGAGCTCGGCTCAGCCGACGGCACCCATAGTCATCAGCCGATCAGGCACGCCGGACGCACCCGTCTCCTTCGTCGGCTCTGGCTCTTCGCCCGACTTCACCGCCATTGCCGCGCCCTCGGCCCCGAACACAGGTCAAGCCCTGGTCTCCATCGAGAACGCGCAGTATGTCTCGTTGAGCAACCTGCGGCTGGAGTCGCACACGGAGACGGCGGTCAGATCCATCAACTCTCAGCACATAGAACTCGATCACGTCGACGTGATCGGCTCCGATTCCCCTCTCACGCCCGTCGCCTCTCCCGCGGACGGTGTCGACATCGACGGCACGTCGTCCGATGTGGTGATCAGCCACTCCCAGAACCAGGGAAGTGCAGGGAGCGCGATCGCCGCCAAGGCTGGGGCCGCTCATATCGTCCTGGCCAGCGACGCGCTTGTCTCGGTCGGCTCCGCCGTCAACGCGGACAGCGTCGACGACCTCGAAGTCGCGGGCGTCACCATCCTGAACGTCGGCGGTGGAGTCCGGATCACCGGAACGTCCACCGGTTCGGTCGAGAACACGGTGGTAGTCCCCGACTTTCGAACCGGCACGGTCGGCAACGTCGCCGTCTATGTCTCGGCCGAGGCGTCAGGCGGCGTCAGCGCCGACTACAACGTGGTCACCCCCTTCAATAACGGGGCGGAGTACTCCTGGGGCGCCACTGTTTACACGTCCACCTCGGCCTTTCATGCCGCTACCGGCCAGGGCCTGCATGATGTGGACAACCCACCGGGTCTGTCCGCCACCCCCGTGGAAGGGTCGCCCGTCATCGATTCGGGGGACGCCGACGCCCCCGGGGAGTCCAGCACCGACTACCGCGGGCAGCCCCGAGTCGACGACCTCCTGGTGGCGAACACCGGCACGGGCAACGGCTACGTCGACCGGGGCGGCATGGAATACCAGGACCGCTTCTCAGCCTCCGCCACCACGACCACGACCGGCCTCGGCGACCAGACCTATCCGCTGGCCGTCACCACGACCACCTCGGTCAACAATCCCTGGTCGGAAGGTGCCACCTACAGCTACGACTACGGTGACGGCACGAGGCCGACAGTCACCAGGGACCCCAGTCCCCAGCAGCACACGTACACCGGGCCCCCTTCCGACGACAGCGGCGTCTTCACCGTAAGGGTCACCGTCCAACGGGACTCGGGTACGTCGACCACCTTCTCCCAGCGGCTCAGCGTGCTGAAGGACGGCCCACTGGTAGCCGAGGCGTGGCAGTCGACTCTGGCCCATCCGGAGGAAGCCGGGGTGGTCACGCTCTACGACCAGTCGAACGACCCCTACAAGATCACAAAGATCTCCACGGACTGGGGCGACGGCTCCGCTCCCACGGTCTCCGCACCCGAGAATCTCACCCCGGGGAATAGCGAGATCATCCGGCACGGGTACGCCGACCCCGGCGTTCACACCGCCGTACAGACGGTGATCGATGCCGCCGGGCACTCAGTGTCCAACACCGTCCAGGGGGTCGCCGGCACCGCATACGAGGCCTACAGCAGTCCTGAGCGGATCCTCGACACTCGGTCCGGACTCGGAGCGGCGAAGCGCAAGGTCGGTCCAGGAGGCGTCCTGAAGCTGAGGATCACCGGGACGTCAGCAGACACCGGCACTGCACCGACCGCAGTCACCTTGAACGTGACCGATGCCGATGCCACCGCCGCCAGTTGGGTGACCGCCTATCCGGACGGCTCCGCACGTCCCACCGCTTCCAATCTCAACTTCCAGGCCGGACAGAGCAATCCCAACCTGGTTACGGTCCCTGTGGGCGCCGATGGCTGTGTCGACCTCTACAACGCGAGTGGCTACGTCGACCTCATCGCCGACATCCAGGGGGAGTACGACATCACCCCGTCCAACGACGGGCATGCCAGTACGTTCCTGCCGAACACCCCCACCCGGATCCTCGACACCCGTCACGGCATAGGCGTGGCTGCCAAGCCCGTAGGCCCGGGCAGCACCATCTCGGTGCCTCTGCCGTCCTCCCTGGTAGACAGCGGCACCACCGCCGTCATGGTCGATGTGACCGCCACTCAGCCGAGTGCCCGCAGTTGGATCGCCGCCTACGCCGGCGACGGAACATTGCCGACCACGTCCAATCTCAATTTCAGCGTCGGCCAGACCACCTCCAATCTGGTGATCGTCCCGGTGGACAGCTCCCATAAGATCAAGTTCTATAACCGGGCCGGTCAGACCGCGATCATTGCGGATGTCCTCGGTGTTTTCACGAACGAGGCCAGGGGGACCTTCTATGTTCCGCTCGCTCCCGCCCGCCTGGTGGACACCCGCTCCGGACTCGGTACCGCGAAGAAGCGTTTGGGCCCGAACTCGACCCTGCAGATCAACGTCAGCGGCACCCATGGCATCCCTACCGGTGCCACCGCGGTCACCCTCAACCTGACCGGCACGGGCTCAACCGCCGCCACCTACCTCACGGCGTACAGCGGCGGAACAGTCCCGAAGACGTCCAACATCAACCTGGTCCCGGGCCAGACCCGCCCCGTCCTCGTCACTGTCCCCATTCGCGCAGACGGCACCATCCTCATCTACAACTACACCGGCAGCATTGACGTAGTAGCCGACGTCCAGGGCTACTACGCACCGTAGAAGCCCTCGACCTGGAGGATTGCCACGCATCGCAGCAGCAGCGACCATAGGATGAGACCTCGGGACGCCGCGGGGCGGCAGTGGTTACCGTTGCTGTGGTCCACTCTCGTCGGCCGATGGCCGGCAGCCCGTCCTACGGAGGCCCCGGTTGTCCGCGACCCGTTACACCTACCTCGGTCCCGAGGGCACCTTCACCGAGGCCGCGCTGCGCACGCTGCCCGAGGCGGCGACGCGGGAGCTGGTGCCCTCGGTGTCGGTGCCGGCGGCGCTGGACGCGGTGCGGAACGGGGAGGCCGCGGCGGCGCTGGTGCCGATCGAGAACTCGGTGGAGGGCGGGGTCACCGCCACCCTGGACGAGCTGGCCACCGGCCGGCCGCTGATGATCTACCGCGAGGTGCTGCTACCGATCGCGTTCGCACTGCTGGTGCGGCCCGGGACGGCGCTCGCGGACGTGAAGACGGTGAGCGGGCACCCGGTGGCCCAGCCGCAGGTGCGCCGCTGGCTGGCGGAGCACCTGCCGACCGCGCACTGGGAGTCGGCGGCCTCCAACGCGGACGCCGCCCGGCTGGTGCAGGAGGGGCGCTTCGACGGGGCCTTCGCGGGCGAGTTCGCGGCGCCGCTGTACGGGCTGGAGCCGCTGGCCACCGACATCCACGACGCGTCCAGCGCGACCACCCGCTTCGTCCTGGTCGGCCGCCCCGGCCGGACCGCGGCGCCCACCGGCGCCGACAAGACCTCGGCGGTGTTCTGGCTCGCCGACGACCACCCCGGCGCGCTGCTGGAGCTGCTGCAGGAGTGGGCCGTGCGCGGGGTCAACCTGATGCGGATCGAGTCCCGGCCGACCGGTGAGGGCCTGGGCCAGTACTGCTTCTCGGTGGACGCCGAGGGGCACATCACCGACCGCAGGGTCAGCGAGGCGCTGATGGGCCTGCACCGGATCTGCCCCCAGGTGCGCTTCCTCGGGTCCTATCCCCGGGCTGACGAGGTCGCACCGCAGGTCCGCCCCGGTACCTCGGACGAGGAGTTCAGCCGGGCCGCCGACTGGCTCTCCCGCTGCCTGGACGGGCGCGGAGAGCAGTAGTACGTCGCCGGTACCCCTGCCGGCCCATCCCCGGTGATCATGTTGGATCGCTTTGGATCACCTTTTGACGGCACCGCGTTGACGACCCTTCATCCACGGGTGCGAGTTTTCCCCAGGCCAGGCCGGGTGTGGATGGAGGGTGAGTTATCCACAGGCTGGGGATGAATCGACAAATCCCTCTGCGGCGGCCCTGGATCGAGCCCTTCGGATAGATCGGACATTTCGGCATACGGGCCGCCTGTTTCCCTTTTCGCCGCCCGAGGTTCGCCAAAAATCACACCCACGCCACCAAAGCCGAGGTTTAGCCGCCCACCAAGGTGGTCCGGAGTACCATCCCGAGCCCCCTCGGCGATCCACAGGCCGGCTTCGCCAACTGTGGACAAATCCATGAATCCTCGGGAGTCATCGAGATATCCACAGGGCGGAGCGGGTTATCCCCAGGCGGCCCCATTGTCACAGACTCACTCATTGCAGTCATAGTAGGACAGAGAGTGTCAGTCTGTGATCATTTGACGGGGAATTCGAAAGAGTAGCCCTTGCTGACGAGTTCGGGGAGCAGTTGCTTCAGTGCCGCCACCGTCTGCGAGCGGTCCCCGCCCCCGTCGTGCATCAGGATGATCGCCCCCGGCACCAATTCCTTGTGGATATTGGAGAGGATCCTGGGAACGCCCGGTCGCATCCAGTCCTGGCTGTCCACGGTCCAGCCCAGCGGACGCAATCCGTTCTGCGCGGAGATGTGCCGGTTCAGCGGGGAGAAGTCACCGCCGGGGGCGCGGAACCAGTCGACCTGGGTTCCCGGACCGCCCGCGTTCTCGATCATCGTCTTGGCGCCGGCGATCTCGTAGGTCTGCCGCTGCGCGGTCCACTTGCTCATGGCCTCGTTGTGCGACACCGAGTGGTCGCAGAGCCGGTCGCCGGCCGCCAGGATCGCCTTGACCGTGGCCGGGGAGGCCTTGGCGTTGGGGCCTATCTCACAGAAGGTCGCATGGGCGTGGTACTGGGCCAGCACCGCCAGGATCCTCGGCGTCCACACCGCGCTGGGACCGTCGTCGAAGGTGAGCGCCACCACATGGCCCTTGGCCCCGGTGGTGTACTCGATCAGCGGGTTGACCGCCGCCGTCCCGCCGGGCGGGACGTTGTCGCCGGAGGTGCTCTTCGAGGTCGGCGAGCCGGAGGGCTGCGCGGCACCGCCCGAAGCCCCGGAGGCCCCGGAGGATCCCGCCGCGGGCTTGCCGGCCTGGACCCGTCCACCGGACCCGCATCCCGTCAGTGTCACGGCCAGCGCCGCGACCGCCGCACCCGCCAGCGCTATTCGGATGTTCGTACGCATGCCCATGGGATCCCCCCGAAGTCGTTCTGTTGCCGGTCCCCACCCTGGCAGGCCGTCGGGCGGCTGTGGAGCCGCTGTACCGTCCTGGTGGCGGACAGGGACAGATATGTGACAAACCACCGCACAGCAGACCATCGGCGATCACCGGTAGTGGCAAGTCAGTGGCACGGACCCTGCGCAGCATAAGGAGCGGCAGGCGGCAGCCTGGGACCGGTAGGCTCGTCCCCGTGATTGACCTTCGCCTGCTCCGTGAGGACCCTGACCGTGTGCGCGCCTCGCAGCGTGCCCGAGGAGAGGACGTCGCCCTTGTCGACGCCCTCCTCAGTGCTGATGAGCGGCGCAGGTCCTCCGGTTCCCGCTTCGACGAACTGCGCAACGCCCAGAAGCTGATCGGCAACCAGATCCGCAGCGCCCAGGGCGAGGAGAAGGCCGGCCTGCTCAAGCAGGCCTCCACCCTCGCCGCCGAGGCGAAGGCCGCCAACGCCGAGCAGTCCGAGGCGGACGACGAGGTCAAGCGGCTGCAGGGGCAGTTCGCCAACCTGCTGCACCCCGACGCCCCGATCGGCGGCGAGGAGGACTTCGTCACCCTGGAGGAGGTCGGCCTCCCCCGCGACTTCGCCGCGGAGGGCTTCGAGCCCCGCGACCACGTGGAGCTCGGCCGGATCCTCGGCGCCATCGACATCGAGCGCGCCGCCAAGGTGTCGGGCTCGCGCTTCTACTACCTGACCGGCATCGGCGCGCTGCTGGAGCTGGCCTTGGTCAACATGGCCATCGCCCAGGCGGTCGAGGCCGGCTTCATCCCGATGCTGACCCCCGCCCTGGTCAAGCCGCGGGCCATGGAGGGCACCGGCTTCCTCGGCCAGGCCGCCGAGAACGTCTTCCGCCTGGAGGAGGACGACTTCTACCTGGTCGGCACCTCCGAGGTGCCGCTGGCCGGCTACCACATGGACGAGATCATCGACGCGGACCGGCTGCCGCTGCGCTACGCCGGCTTCTCGCCCTGCTTCCGCCGCGAGGCCGGGACCTACGGCAAGGACACCCGCGGCATCATCCGGGTGCACCAGTTCGACAAGGTCGAGATGTTCGTCTACACCTCCCCCGAGGAGGCCGAGGCCGAGCACCAGCGCCTGCTGGAGTGGGAGAAGCAGTTCCTCGACAAGCTGGGCCTGGCCTACCGGGTCATCGACGTGGCCTCGGGCGACCTGGGCTCCTCGGCGACCCGCAAGTTCGACATCGAGGCCTGGATCCCCACCCAGGGCAAGTACCGCGAACTCACCTCCACCTCCAACTGCACCGAGTACCAGTCGCGCCGGCTGGACATCCGGATGCGCGGCGAGGGCGGCAACCGTCCGCTGGCGACGCTGAACGGGACGCTGTGCGCGGTGCCGCGCACCATCGTCGCAATCCTGGAGACGCACCAGCAGGCGGACGGCTCGGTGGTGGTCCCGGAGGCGCTCCGGCCCTACCTCGGCGGACGCTCCGTCCTGGAGCCGGTCGGCAAGTGAGCGGCACCAGCGGGAAACCCTCCCGCCCGTACGACCTGATCGCGACGGACCTCGACGGCACGCTGCTGCGCTCCGACCACACCGTGTCGGAGCGCACCCGGCGGGCACTCGCGGCGGCTGCCGCCGCCGGGGCCCAGCACATCGTGGTGACCGGCCGCTCCGCCTCGTGGACCCGGCCGACGCTGGACGCCATCGGCTACACCGGCCTGGCCGTCTGCAGCCAGGGCGGCCAGGTCTACGACGCGGGCGCGCACAGGCTGCTCACCTCGATCACCCTGGACCGCAAGCTGGCCCAGGTGGCTCTCGCCAAGATCGAGGCGGAGACCGGCCCGGTGTTCCTCGCGGTGGGCCGCGAGGGGCTGGACGGCGAGATCCTGGTCGGCGAGGGCTACCGGATGCCCGGCGACGGCGAAGGCGAGGAGGAGCTCCGCGCGGTCACCGACCCCGCGGAGTTCTGGGCGGAGCCGATCACCCGGCTCTTCCTGCAGCACCCGACGCTGACCGACGACGAGCTCACGCAGATCGTGCGGGAGGTCGGCGGGCAGCTGGTGGACGTGGTGATGGCCGGTCCCGGGTTCGTCGAGGTGCTGCCGCTGGGCCTGTCCAAGGCGACCGGGCTGGCCCTGGCGGCGGCCCGGCTGGGCGTGAAGCGGGACCGCGCACTGGCCTTCGGCGACATGCCCAACGACCTGCCGATGTTCGCCTGGGCGGCGCACGGGGTGGCCATGGCCAATGCGCACCCCGCGTTGGTCGCGGCGGCGGACGAGGTCACGTCGAGCAACGACGCGGACGGGGTGGCCGTGGTGCTGGAGCTGTTGTTCCCGACTGCGTGAACCTTTCCGCTGGTGGGTGGCTTGTCGCGCAGTTCCCCGCGCCCCTGGCTGATTGCAACTGAGCCAGTTGCAGAACCTCAGGGGCGCGGGGAACTGCGCGACAAGCCAGCTACGGCCGTAGAGCCCTCCGACCACGGTGACCACCCACCGCGTTAAGGTGCCGCCATGGACACACGGGTCGCAGTGGTGACCGGAGCAGGTTCGGGCATCGGTCGGGCGACGGCGCGCGCCCTGCTCGAAGCAGGATGGGCGGTGGCCCTCGCCGGACGGCGTGAGGCGCCGTTGCGGGAGACCGCCGCAGGCGACGACGTGCTGGTCGTGCCGACCGACGTCACCGATCCCGGCTCCGTCGACGCCCTGTTCACCGCGGTGAAGGCCCGGTTCGGACGCCTGGACCTGCTGTTCAACAACGCCGGAGTCGCCGCGCTGTCCGCCCCGCCGGAGGAACTGGAGCACGAGCAGTGGCGCCGGGTGGTGGACACCAACCTCACCGGCTCGTTCCTGTGTGCCCAGGGCGCCTACCGGCTGATGATGGCCCAGGACCCGCAGGGCGGCCGCATCATCAACAACGGCTCGGTCTCCGCGCAGGCGCCCCGTCCCAACAGCGTCGCCTACACCGCGACCAAGCATGCGATCACCGGCCTGACCAAGTCCCTCGCCCTGGACGGACGCCGGCACAACATCGCCTGCGGGCAGATCGACATCGGCAACGCCGCCACCGAGATGACCGAGCGGATGAGCACTGGCACCCTCCAGGCCGACGGCCGCACCGCGGTCGAGCCGACGATGGACGTGGCCGACGTCGCCCGCACCGTGCTGCACATGGCCTCGCTGCCGCTGGCCGCCAACATCCCGTTCGTGACGGTGATGGCCAGCGCGATGCCGCTGCTCGGCCGGGGCTGAGAACCGGGGCTGAGCACCGGGGCTGAGCACCGGGGCTGAGAGCCGGCCCACCCGGTGGCCGGACCGGTCGGGTTCCAGTTGTAGGATGACTGGGCAAGAGGATGTAGGACGACCGGAGGACCTCGCACCGATGAGCAGCAACCTGCACGCCGCCGGCCGCACCTCCCTGGTCGACTCCGCCATCGAACAGCTCCGGGCCCAGATCAGCGGCGGCGCCTGGCAGGTCGGCGACCGCATCCCGACCGAGCACGAGCTGGCCGCGCTGCTCCAGGTCGGCCGCAACACCGTGCGCGAGGCGGTGCGGGTGCTGGTGCACTCCGGGATGCTGCAGTCGCGGCAGGGCGAGGGCACCTTCGTCCGCAGCAGCAGCGACCCGGCCGCCGTGCTGCACGGGGTGCAGCGGGCCGGGGTGCGGGACGTGCTGGAGGTCCGCGGCGCGCTGGAGACCGAGGCCGCGCGTTTCGCCGCGCTCCGGCACACCCGGGAGGACCTGGCCCGGATGCGGGCCGCGCTGGACGCGGAGGAGACCATCCTGCGCGACGAACCGGAGCGGGGCGGCCGCGAGGCCACCGTCGAGCACGACCTGGAGTTCCACACCGCCCTGGTCGAGTCCGCGCACAACCCGGCGCTGACCGAGGTCTACCGCTACTTCAGCTCCTCGGTCCGGGAGTCCATGCGCTCCTCCTCCGGGGACCAGGACATGCCCGAGGTCGACCTGGCCTCGCACCGCGCGCTGATCGACGCGGTCGAGTCCGGCGACCCGGACGCGGCCGAGGCCGCCTGCCGACTGCTGCTGGCCGAGCCGATGGCGGCCGTGGGCCGCCTGCTCGGCGACAACTGATCCACCCCACCTGCAACTCCGGAAAGAACGCCATGCCGCGCACCACCCTCGACGCCCCGACCCCCTCCGTAGGGACGTCGTACGCCCCCGCACCCTCCCGGGCGGCCAGGATCGCCGTCCACCCGGCGACGGCGCTGGTCGGGATCCTGCTGGTCTCGCTGAACATGCGCGCCGCGCTGTCGGCGGTGTCGCCGCTGCTCACCGATGTCAGCAACGGCTACGGACTCTCCGCGACGGCGGGCGGGCTGCTGACCACCCTGCCGGTGCTGCTGATGGGCCTCACCGCGCCGTTCGTCCCCCGGCTGGTGCGCCGCCTCGGCCCCGAGCGGGTGGTGCTCGGCGCGCTGGCGCTGCTCGCGGCGGGGATCGGACTGCGGGTGGTCTCCGGCACCTGGGCGCTGTTCGCCGGCAGCGTGGTCATCGGCGCGGCCATCGCGCTGCTCAACGTGACCATGCCCGGCCTGGTGAAGCGGGACTTCCCGGACCGTGCGGCGACCATGACCGGCGTCTACACGACCTCGATGATCGTCGGCGCGACGCTGGCCGCGGCGCTGTCCGTCCCGATGGAACACGCCTTCGGCGGCTGGCAGGGGTCGATGGCGTCCTGGTCGGTGCTGGCGCTGTTCGCCGCAGCGGTGTGGCTCCCGCAGGTCCGCCGTCCGGCGGGGTCGGCCGGGCGGGTGGCCCAGCCGGTCGGGGAGCGGGTGGCCGGGCTGTGGAGGCATCCGCTGGCCTGGCAGCTCGCCGTCTACATGGGCGTGATGTCGCTGCTCTCCTACACCCTGATCGCCTGGATGCCGACGATCCTCACCGACCAGGGCATGGACCGCGGCACGGCCGGGGCGGTCTTCGCCTTCTGCAACCTGGTCCAGGTCGGCGGGGCGTTCGTCGTGCCGACGCTGGCCGGACGGATGCACAGTCAGCGGGTGCTGGTGGCGCTGATGGTGTCCTGCAACGTCGGCGGCATCCTCGGCCTGGTGCTGGCGCCGGTGGGCGGCGCATGGCTCTGGGCGGTGTTGCTCGGTATCGCGCAGGGGGGCGGTTTCGGCCTGGCGATGGCACTGATCGTGCTGCGCTCGGGGGGTGCGGCGGTGGCTTCGCAGCTCTCGGGGATGTCGCAGATGGTGGGGTACTTCATCGCGGCGTGCGGGCCTGTGGGGTTCGGGGCCCTCCATCAGCTGACCGGGGGGTGGACTCTTCCCTTGGTGCTGCTGCTGGGGTGCTGCGGGGTGGCGCTTACGGCGGGGTTGGGTGCGGGGCGGGCTCACACGCTCAGGCCGTAGCTGGCTTGTCGCGCAGTTCCCCGCGCCCCTAGCAATTGCAACGAAGGGTCAGTTGCAAACGTCCAGGGGCGCGGGGCTCTGCTTGTTCAACTGCGTGCGCGAAACGGCGGTACAGCCTACTCCTCCGACGCCAGCGTCAATCGACTCAACCGGACGGCCGCAAAGGCGCTTGCGCCGAGCGTCACCACGATGAGCAGCGGAATCGCCGTAGGCAGGTGCACCGAGGAGCTGACCACGCCCGGGTCGGCGATCTTGCGGGCCACCGAGAGGGCCCACTGCTGGACGCTCAGTGTCTTCGCCCCGGAGACGAAGTTGCCGACGATGCTCTCCCAGAGCAGCGAGTACATCAGGCCGACCACCACCGCGTGCCGCGTGATCACGCCGAAGAGCAGGAAGATGGAGCTGTAGGCGACCCCGGCGATGAGCGCTCCGACGCCGTAGGCCAGCGCCAGGTTCTCGAAGTTGCCGAAGAGGATGACCCCGGCGATGTAGGTCGGGACCGCCGCGAAGACCACGGTGCAGCCGATGGCCACCGCCAGCTTGGTGGTGATGATCTTCCAGCGGGGCAGCGGCTTGGCCAGCAGGTAGATGATCGAGCCGTCGTCGATCTCCGGGCCGATCGCCCCGGTCCCGGCGATCAGGCCGAGCAGCGGGACCAGGGTGCCTAGGGCCAGGGTGCCCAGGATGTTGACGGTGGTGGACTCGTCCTGGCCGGCGGCGGCCCGGATCACCACCGACAGGATCAGCAGCAGCGCGGGCACCGCGAGCAGCAGCAGGCCACGGCGGCGGCCTAGCAGGCCGCGTACGGTCAGCCGGGCGACGGTGATGTTCACGGGCGGGTCACCTTCTTGTCGGGCTTCATCGGGCGGAGGTGACGAGGTAGGAGAAGACGCTCTCCAGGGACTCGTCGGCTGGGGAGACGGTGTGCAGGCGGATGCCTGCCTCCTTGGCGACCCGGGGCACCAGCTCCGTGAAGCGGTAGAAGTCGATGGCCTGGATCCGCAGCGCCTTCTCGGTCCAGTCCAGTTCGATGCCGGCCGTGGACGGGTCCGCGATCAGCGCCGCCGCGAGCTTGCGGTCGTCGCTGGAGCGCACCAGGTAGCGGTGCGGACGGTCGGTCATCAGCCGGCGGATCTTGCGGAAGTCGCCGGAGGCGGCGTGCCGTCCGGCGACGACGACCTCGATGTGGCGGGCCAACTGCTCGACCTCCTCCAGGATGTGGGAGGAGAAGAGCACCGTGCGGCCGTCGGCCCCGAAGCGCCGCAGCAGCTCCATCAGGTGCATCCGCTGGCGCGGGTCCATGCCGTTGAAGGGCTCGTCGAGCAGCAGCACGTCGGGCTCGTGGACCAGCGCGGACGCCATCTTGACGCGCTGCCGCATGCCCTTGGAGTAGGTGGTGACCTTGCGGTCCTGCGCGTACTCCATCTCGACGGTGGCCAGGGCGCGTTGGGCCGCCGCGCCGGGGTCGGGCAGGCCGTGCAGCTCTGCGTTGGCGAGCACGAACTCCTGGCCGGTCAGGAAGTCGTACATGGCCTCCCGCTCGGGGACCAGTCCGATCTGCCGGTAGGCCTGCTGGTTCTTCCACACCTGGACGCCGTCGAGGGTGACCGATCCGGAGGAGGGCGGCAGGAAGCCGCTCATCATGTGGATCAGGGTGGACTTGCCCGCGCCGTTGGGGCCGAGCAGGCCGGTGACCCCGGGCCCGATGGTCATGCTGACGTCGTTGACCGCGACGACGTTGCCGAACCAGCGGGAGACCTGGTCGATGCTGATGGTGGTCATGGCGGCCTCTCAGATCTTCCGGTAGCGACGGACCAGCAGCCAGAACGAGGCGGCGGCGATGACCAGGATCTCGGCGAGGAAGACGAAGCCGCCGAGGTCCGAGGGGACGTGCGGGCCGTCGCCCCTGCTGCTGAGCCCGAAGAGCCAGTCGACGGTCGTGGCGACCAGACTGCTGGGGCTGATCACCAGTGCCCAGCCGGCCCCGGACGCATGGCCGTGCACATGCAGCACCGCGTAGATGATCCCGGCGATCGCCTCGGAGATCAGCAGCACCGCGATGATGGCGGCCACCCCGAAGCCGCGACGGGGCGTCACCGAGGAGATCACCAGTCCGATCCCGGCGTAGAGCAGGGAGTAGAAGGCTGCGGCGACCAGCCCGTAGGCGAAGTGCTCCAGGTTGTAGCCGAAGTCCATCGAGGCCAGCATCGAGCCGATCCACATGATCAGCATCGGCAGGCCGGTCAGCACGAAGATGGCCGAGGCCATCGCGCCGAACTTCGCCTGGACGTAGTCCCGCGAGGTCAGCGGGCGGGAGAAGTACAGAGGCAGGGTCATGAAGCGCAGGTCCCGGGAGAGCGCCACCGGCGCCTGGGCCGCGACGAACACCGCGATGACGAACTGCATGATCGAGAGGTAGTGCGGATAGCTGGCCGTCTCGGGGTACTTCGACAGCTTGGTGTAGACGCTGACCGCGACGATGATCAGCGCGGGCAGGCAGATCACCGCGAGCAGCGCCATCGGCAGGATCTTGGACTTGACGGACCGTCCGAGGCCGAAGCTGCCGCGCAGGCTCAGGGTGAAGAGCGAGCGGGTCGCGTAGGAGCGGCCGAGGCGGGGTCCGTCGTAGTGGCGGTAGCCGATGTCATGGATGACGTCCGCCCGTGGTTCGGGCAGCGCCGGGGTGGTTGCCTCAGACATGCGCGGTCTCCTCCTCGGCCTGGTCGTAGCTGAAGACCTCGGAGATGTGGTGCCGGCGCTGTTCCATCCGCACCAGGCCCACGCCCAGGTCGGCCACGGCGTCGCGGACCAGGTCGTAGGTCTCCTCGCCCTTGATCTCGACCAGCAGCACCCGGCCGCCGTCGGCCTTGGCCGTCAGCCCGGCTGCGGCGAGCGCCTCCAGCAGGGCCTTGTCGGTGTCCAGGGTCGGGTCGGACTGCTTGTCCGTCACCTCGACCGCGAGCAGCTGGGTCACCTGGGTGAAGTCGGCGGTCGAGGAGGAGCGCAGCAGCCGGCCCCCGTCGATGACGACCACGTGGTCGCAGGTCCGCTCCAGCTCTCCGAGCAGGTGCGAGGTGACCAGCACGGAGATCCCGAACTCGGCGTGGACGCGCCGGATCAGGCCCAGCATGTCGTCCCGGCCGACCGGGTCGAGGCCGTTGGTGGGCTCGTCCAGCAGCACCAGCTGCGGGTCGTGCACCAGCGCCTGGGCCAGCTTCACCCGCTGCTTCATGCCGGTGGAGTAGCCGCCGATCGGGCGGTAGCGCTCCTCGTAGAGGCCGACGTGGCGCAGCGTGTCCGCGGTCCGCTCACGGGCGGCGGAGGCCGGCAGGCCGGACATCCGCGCCATGTGGACGACGAACTCGGTGGCCGAGACGTCCGGTGGCAGGCAGTCGTGCTCGGGCATGTAGCCGACCCGTTCCCGGATGGCACCGCCCTCGGTGGCGACATCCAACCCGAGTACCCGGGCCGTGCCCTCGGTGGCCGGGGCGAGCCCCAGCAGGATCTTGATGAGTGTGGACTTGCCTGCGCCGTTCGCTCCGACCAGGCCGACCACTCCGGGCTGCACATCGACGGTCAGTCGATCCAGCGCGGTGACCCGGGGGAACCTCTTGGTGAGGTTGTCCGTGATGATGACAGACACAGGAGGACCGTATCGGGGCGGCGATCCGCACCGCATCAGTCCGGAGGCAGCGGCTTGCCCCACTCTTCCGGCGTACCGGTGCGGGTGCGTCCCCTAGGGGACGCACCCCGGGACCCACCCGCGACGGCTGCGGTCAGCCGAGCAGCAGCTCGCTCTGGAGCGTGGCCACCTGCTGGGCGACGACCGGGTTGACCTTCGACGGGTTGGTCATCATCACCACGGCCGCGACCTCCCCGTGGTCGAAGCAGGTGACCCGGGCGGCCGGATGTCCGCTCTGAGCGTCCCCGGCCCGACCGGAGAGGAAGATGCCGGTGGGGATGTCCGGTGCGGAGAACTCCGGGTCCACCAGCGCGTCCGGCGCCGCCGCCGGTGAGGTGTCGCAGGTCAGGCTGTTGAGATCGCCGGCGCTGGAGGAGGAACGGAACTGCAGCAGGTAGATCTCGGTCCGGGTGCCGTCGGGGCCGGTCCAGGCCGTCGCGGCGATGTGGCGGACGCCGTCGTCCTGGAGGTGCTTCGCCATGCCGGACGCGTCCACGAACTTCTGGGCGAAGGCGGTCGTGGAGTACCAGCCGGAACGGCCCGGGTAGGACGCGTCGGCCTGTCCGCCCACCGGCATCGGGAGCAGCAGCTGCCGGAGGTCGGCCGCGTGCGTCTCCTCGACTCCGGAGGAGGTCTTCTGCTCGGCCGGACCGACCGCCCCGGAGGGGAGCGCGGGCAGCGTCAGCGCGGGGAAGGCATAGCGTCCGTCGGTCGGGGTCTTCAGACCGGGGATGTCGGTGCGGCGCGGGGCGGCCACTGCGAAGGCCGTACCCGTGCCGACGGCCGCGCAGACCACCACGGCGGTGGTCCAGCGCAGCGCGGTGCGCAGCCAGGTGCGGTTGCGCGGGGGAGCCGGGGACAGCAGCGGTGGCACCGCCCAGACGGTGCTGGGGTCGAACTGCGGTGGGACGGGGACGGGGGCGGGGACGGGGACGGGCACCGGCGCGGGTGTGGATGTGGATGTGGATGCGGGTGCGGGCGCCGGTGTGGGCGTGGGTTCCGTCAGCTCGCTCATATCTGGGCTCCCGGGATCGCAAGTCGTTCGAGCTGCTGCCGGAGCAGATCCGTGGCAGAGGCGGAGTCCAACGGCGCCACTCCGTAGGCGGACAGGCGGACGTAGATGTCGCCCACCGAGGCGTCACAGTCCATGTAGTCGAGCTTGTCGCCGCTGGCCAGCGGGGGAAGGTAGCAGTGCACCTTGGGGAAGCCCGGCACCGCAGGGCCCGCCCGGAACGCCTGCGTGCTGTCGGCCAGTTCCTTCAGCCAGGCAGCACCGTAGGAGGCGGCCTGCTGGTTCTCCTGGCGCAGCTCCACCTCGATGACCATGTTGCCCGTCGACTGGTAGGTGCGTACCGCGTCGCCCTTGACGAAGCTCGCGTTGAAGCCGCCGTCGAGCTTCTTCCGGTCGCTGTCGGACAGGGACGCGATGTCCTCGTCGAAGATCGCCCGGTACTGCGCCGTGGTCAGGGTGGTGTCGTTGCCGATTCCCGGGTCGTCCGGACCGAGGTTGTACCCGACGGGCAGCGGCAGCAGCAGATCGCTCAGCGCACCGAAGTGGTCGCCGTCGGCGTGGGCGCCGTAAGAGGGCGACGCAGAGGGTGCGGGCGACGCGGCGGCGGCCGCGACGGGCTTGTCCGGCTTCTTGTCGGCCTGCAGGATGCCGAAGCCGACACCGCCGCCGACCGCAACGGCCGACAGGACCAGCAGGGTGCCCAGCACGAATGCCCGGCGCCTGCCGGGACGGCGCACCGGGTCCTGGCCTGCGGCCGGCTGGATTTCGGCCTGCTGCGGTTCGGGTTGCGGCAGCCCGGGGGTGGGCAGTTCGGTGGTCACAGTCGCTCCAACTGGTCCTGGACGACGGCCATCAGGGCCTTCCCGTCGATCGGGTGCGAGGAGTCGACCCACACGGCGACGACGATGTCGCCGTGGACGGCGAGACCCCCGCCCCGGTAGTACGTGCCGCCGTCGTCGTGCAACTGCTTGTGGCCGGCGAACACGGCGCCGTTGACGGTTCCCGGGACGGCGGTCCGGTACTTCGCCCCACCGGCATCGGTCACCAGGTAGTCGGACTGGTCGACGAGGAACTGCGCGGTGGACGCCTCGGCGGTGTGCTGGAACTGGATCAGGTTGACCTGGTAGTTGACACCACCCTGGTCCCAGGCCACCACGGCAGCCCTGCGGAAACCGTGGTCGAGTTGCCAGGTGAACTCCACACCGGGCTTGGTGTAGGTCTCCGCCAGACCGTCGAGGGCCAACCAGCCGTTGTCGCCGGACTCGTCAGCGTTCTTCTTGGCGCCCTTGGGGACCGGGACCAGGAGCTTGGTGAGGTCGCCGTCGGTCCTGACCATGTCGTCCTGGGCCGCGGTGAGTGCCGCGGCGGTGGAGTGGGCGGCCGGGTAGGACGGCTGGGCGACGGAGAGCGGGGGCAACGGGGTCGGGGCACGGTGCTGCTGCACGGCGTAGCCGACGCCGGCGCCGCCCAGGACTCCGAGGACCACGGCGACCGCCATGATCAGCGCCGTCTTCCCACGGCGTCGGGGCTTCCGGGCTGCGGGGGGCGCCACCGCTTCAGGCGCGACGGCTTCGGGCGCGACCGCTTCGGGCGCGACGGTGGGAGCCGGCTCCGCCACGGCGTCGGCAGCAGCTGCGGGCGCAGTTGCGACAGCGGCAGCGGGCTCAGCTTCGGGCACGGTCTTGGCTTCGGGCTTCGGCTCCGGTTCGGCCTGAGCCTCGGCTTCGGGCGCCAGCTCGGGCCCGGGCTCGGCCTCCGGCTCGGCCTGGGCTTCGGCTTCGGGCGCCAGCTCGGGCTCGGCCTTCGGCACGGCCTCGGCTTCGGGCTCGGGCCCGGCCTCGGCCTCCGTCCCCGGCTCAGTCTCAGCTACTGGTACGGCCTCAGACGGTGCGTCAGTTACCGTTTCTGGAACAGCCTCTGGTTCAGGGATTGCCGGCTCGGCGGCTTCGGTGGTCAACGGTCGGTCCTCCACGGGACGGTCTGGGAAGGGAGTTCGGGAAGGCGCGGCAGCGCACCTGCGCCTCAGTGGCCGGTGCTGAGCCGCTGCTCCTCGCGCTTCATCAGCGGGGTCAGCAGCGAGTGGGCCAGCTTCCCGGTCCCGGAGACGGTGATCTCGTACTCGACGTCGCCGACATGGGAGATCCCGAGCAACTCGCCGTCGCCGTCGGCGGTGGCCGGGTCGAAGGCGATGCCCCTGCCGTTGTCGATCCCGGAGACGCTGAATTCCTTGCCCTTGCCGAAGGTGAGTCCTGACGCCCAGTCACTTGCGTGGCCGGAGCCGTCGAAGTGCAGCAGTTGGACGTCGACGGTGACCGTGCCGTCGTTGCTGCGGTAGCTGCGGTACGCGCCGCCGGAGCAGCCGTACTCGTTGAGGATCTTCTTGCTGGTGGTGGGGTTCCCCAGGGTCTTGGCGATGTCGGCGACAGTCATCTTGTTGCCGTCGGAGTCGCCGTACGCCTCGGCGTCCGTGGGCACGGGGAGCAGGAAGAAGCGCAGGTCACCGCTGTGCGTGGAGCCCTGGACGGTGCCCTTCACGGTGGAGCTGGGGCTGGGCGCGACCGTCGGCGTGGGGGCGATCACCGGTGCCGAGCTGCTGGCCGCCGCCGAGGGCGAGGCGCTCGCGCTGGGCAGTGCCGCCGCGGCGGCCTGCGTGGTACCGCCGCCGTCGCCCACCAGCACCACGCCGGTGGCCGTACCCGCTGCGATCACCAGCCAGCAGGTGACGGCCAGGGCCACCCGGCGACCCTTACGCGAGCCAGGCGCCGGGGGTTCGGCCGGGGCTGCCGCATATCCCACCGGTGGCGGCGGAACGGGCGGATAGTAGCCGCCCTGGGGCACACCGGACACGTCTTCGCTTTCCCCCACGACAACCCCACAGAATGGTGATTCGCCTCATTCCCACCCTGGGGAGGCCGAACGCGCCGCAACCGCCGGGAGAGGATTGGCAGGGGCACGAACAGCAATGATGTCCATCTCCTTACCTACTGCACAACTCGTTTATAGGATCGATACGCAATACCGCTGCGCCAAGGGAATTGCGTTGTGGAATAACCCCTTCCGCCCCTTATGCGAATCCGCCGGAATTCGGCGGGATCCCGCTCAACCACTGACCAGCCGCAGCCTGGAGACGGAGAGCGTCGTGGTGCTGGGGGAAGTCCCCAGTGCCGCCGAGTAGTTCGGCGCGGCCTTGACCGAGGCCCAGGCGAGGTCGCCGTCCGGGAACACCGCGATGTCTCCGGAGATGTGCTCGGGGACCACCACCGCGGGGGTGACCACCTTGCCGGTGTAGTCGATCAGTTCCAGGTGGGTTCCGCCGAAACTGCCGGTGCAGGTGCCGCTGGTGCATTTGGCCCCGGTCACCGACTCCCAGGAGACCAGCAGCCGGCTCCCGCCGTACGGCGCGATGCGGACGTTGACGTGGTCGGTGCCTGGGTCGTCGGTCAGGTAGACGGTCTTCCCGCTGGGCGTGGAGGAGTTGCCGAGGAAGTCCACGGCGACCTGGTGGGTGTTCCAGCGCGGGGTCACCGTCCAGCCGCGGCCGCTGGTGTCGGCGGCGTTCTTCACCGCCGAGGCGGCCCCGCGGGAGGCCAGGGCGACGGCGTAGCGGCCCGCGGCCGACTTGACGATCGCCCCGGTTCCGTCCGGGAAGGCCCCGCCGCAGTAGCCTGCCCAGCACTGTTCCCGCCCCAGCACCGGTGCCACGTCCGGGGCTCCGATTCCGGTACTGACGAACAGTCCGGAGCGCCAGTCGTCCAGGCAGACCGAGGTGAACGGGGCGGACTTCTCCGGGTAGAGGGCGATGCCCTCGTTGTGGCTGCAGCCCCAGCTCCAGCCGCCGCTCAGCCGGGTTCCGGTCGCGCCCGTGTAGACCAGTTTGTCGCCGAAGTGCCCGTCCGCGAATCCGCCCGCGCCGTGCACCACGAAGTAGGCGCCGTACTCGGTTCCGTTCCAGGCGAGTTGGCCGTCGAGGACCGGTGCGGTGTCGTCGCTGGCGGTGCCGGTCAGCTTGTCGGTGAAGGCCCGGGCGCCGTTGCGGTAGCGGATCAGCGCGGCGGCGGTCTCGTTCCACTTGTTGCTGTCGGCGACCCTGGTGAGCAGCGCGAAGCCGTCGTCGTGGGCCACCAGCCCGCCGACCTCCTGGGCCCCGGCGACCACGGTGTCCGCGCCGCTGCGGGTCAGGTTCGTCCCGAGCGGGGTGACATGGATGCCGTTCGCGGCCGGCCAGGCGACCTGGACCTTGCCGCCGGGCGTGGCGGCGACGGCGACCCGGGTCCACTGGGGCGTCTCGTTGTAGCCCTGCTCCAGATAGTGCAGTGGACTGGAGAGGGTGAGCGTCGTGCTGCTGATCCGCTGGGCCAGCGGCGTGGCGGCGGAGACGGCGGGAGCGGCCGCGGCAGCCGAGGCGCGGGCCGAGGCGGCGGCGCCCGACGCGGCGGCGGACTTGGAGGGCCGCTTGGACGGCGGGGTCGGCGTCTTCGACGATGACGACGAGGGCGACGAGGGCGACGACGACACCGACCCGGCGGCGGCACGGCTCGCCTCGGCGACTCCCGCCACATTGCCCACCGCGCGTTCGTGCGGCGCTCCCCCCGCTGCGGCGTGCACGGACACCCCCACGGCGGTCGCCACCGCCGCGAGCGGGAGGACCACGACGGTCCCGCGACGCCACCTCTTTCCCTGACTCCTGCGTCGTGTGCCGGCCATGCGCGCTCCCTGGGTCCGTCTCTGGCGGATACGGCCCGCTCGGTGCGCGCCGTACCCCCAAGTGGCCCGGGAAGCCGGAATGGTTGCCTTGCCGGGCAAGCCCGTTGGGGCGGCGGGGGCCGGTGGTCAGCCGAAGGCCGCGACGTTGCGCTCCGCCCAGCCGGCGAAGGTCCCGGCCGGACGGCCGAGGATCCGCTCGATGTCGGGACTGGTCCGCAGCTCGGCGGCGGTCGGGGCGCCGAGGATGTCCAGCGTGGTCGCGACCACGGGCTCGGGCATGAACCGCAGCATCTGCTCGCGGGCCTGGTCCGCGGTCAGTTCGACGAAGCGGACCGGCTCGCCCAGCGCCGCGCCGATCGCCTCGGCCTGCTGCCGCGGCGTTACGGCGGCGGGCCCGGTCAGCTCGTACACCTGGCCGCCGTGTCCCTGCCCGAGCAGCACCGCCGCGGCGACCTCGGCGATGTCGTCCGGGTCGACGGTCGGCAGGCCGACGTCGCCGAACGGGGCGCTGACGGTCCGTCGGGTCCGTACCGACTCCGCCCAGGCGTAGGCGTTGGAGTCGAACCCGCCGGCCCGCAGCACGGTCCACTCCAGCCCCGACTGCCGGACCGCGTCCTCCCTGGCCCGCCCGACCACCCCGTGCGAGACCGACTCCGGCCGGGTGCCGACCCCCTGGGAGGACAGCAGCACCACCCGCCGAACCCCGCCGGCCTTGGCGACGTCGAGGAGGTCCGGCACGCTGAACCCCTGCGTGCCTCCGCCGCCGTCGTGCAGGAACAGCGCTTCGGCGCCGTCCAGGACCGGCCGCAGGGTCTCGGCGTCGTTCAGGTCCGCCGCGCGGTGCCGGACCCGCTCCGGCACCGGATCGCCGGGGTTCGCCCGGGACACCGCCGTGACCTGCGCACCGGCCGCCGCGAGTGCCCGCACCAGCGGTCGTCCGACGTTGCCGGTGGCTCCGGTGACTACGATCATGATCAACACCTCTGTGTATTCGTCAGGTCAACTCACGCCGGAACAGGCGGAGTTGTCGCCGCCCCGGCTGCTTCCCCGCGGCGACTGGACGAAGCTAACATCGTCGGGATAGTAGGTACCTAGGAGATAGTGGCTATGCCGAAGGGATGCGGAGCCGGATGAGCAAACAGGAGAGCTGGACGTCAGCGGGGTCGGACGACCCCCGGCTGGCCTGTCCGATCACCCCGGTGGTCGACATCGTCTTCAGCCGCTGGACCACCCCGATCCTCTGGACCCTGCACCGGGAGGGCCGCATGCGCTTCGTGGAGCTGCAGCGACACATCGGCACGGTCACCCCCAAGGTGCTGACCCAGCGGCTGCGCCAGCTGGAACGCGACGGCCTGGTCCTGCGCACCTACCACCCCGAGGTGCCGCCACGGGTGGAGTACGAGATCAGCGAGCTGGGCCGGAGCCTGGCCCCGCTCTTCGCCAAACTCGCGGAATGGTCCGCCGACCACCTCGACAGCGTCGAGACGGCCCGCCTCGCCTACGACGGCGGGACGCTCCCGTGAGGTCGGACCCGCTCGTGCGGTTCTCGACAGTTCGCTTGGACCGCAGTTGCCCGGATTCCGCCTGTTCCTGCGAGAGTTCATCGCCGAAGTTGCCGGGGCGGTGAATGGCCGGGAGGCGGGTGCGCGTAGAACTACTCCTGTGATTCCTGTCGGGAACACGCGGGGCCCATTGGGGGGTTGCGTTGCGAATAACGAGACTTGGAGTGGTTTCTGCTGTCACGGTGCTCGGCGTGGCGGCAGCACCACTGGTCGCCCATGCCGATGGCACGACCGGCAGAACCCTCTACGTGGCGAAGAGTTCCGCCTGCAGTCCCAGCGGGACGGGGACCCAGGCGGTTCCGTTCTGCACGGTGCAGGCGGCTGTCGACGCGGCCGGGCCCGGGGACACCGTGATCCTGGAGGGCAGGAGCGCCGCTTACGCCGAGAACGTCAGCGTCACCGGCTCGGGGACGGCTGCCGCACCGATCACCATCACCTCTGAGTACCCGGCCTTCGAGCAGCAGCCGAAGGTCAGGAGCATCAGCCTCAGCGGGGCCTCCCATGTGCTGGTCCGGGGCATCGAGACCACCGTGGGCGGCGTCACCGTCAGCGGTTCGCAGAACGTCACGCTCGACAGCCTCTATGTCCTTCCCTCCCAAGGGACCGACGGCGTACACCTGAGCGGCGATTCCTCGGACGTCACAGTGAGCCGGAACTGGGTGTACGGCGACCGGGCGTCAGCCGTCGTCGTCGATCCCGGATCGACCGGCATCGTCGTCACCACCAACTTGCTCGACAGCTCGACCGATGCGGTCGGCACGCCGATCCTCTCGGTCGACGGTGCCCCGGGTACCGACGTGGTCAGCAACACTCTGCAGACGCCCTGCGCCGGGGCGGAGATCGACCTCTCCGGGGGATCGGTCAACTCAGTGGTCGAGAACAACGTGCTCACGCCGTCCCTCGGAGCGGTCGCCTACTGCACCTCGCCCGTCAAGACCGGGATGGAGGTCTCGGCGGACTCCATCTCCGGCACGACCGCCGACTACAACGACGTCTACTCCCCCGGTGGAGGGGCGCTCTACACCTGGGGCGGAACGGGATACACCAGCGGCGCCGCCTTCAACGCGGCCACCGGGCAGGGCGGGCACGACCTCGCGTCCAACCCCGAGTACGTCAACAACGGCACCGCGTGCAGCGTGACGCCGACACCGGGCAGCGGCTCACCGGTGATCGATTCGGCCGACCCGCTCGCACCAGGCGAACTCACCACCGACATCAACGGCGCGCCACGAATTGCCACTATCGCGGCGGGCCGCACCGCTCCCGACGCTGACGCCTACGACCGCGGCGCCGTCCAACTGCCGCTCTGCCTGACGACGAACAAGGACCTCACCGAGCTGTGGTGGAACAGCACTCACCAGGTCATGTTCCAGCCCCTGGTGACCGCCGACCTGAACGTGGCCGACAGCTACACCGTGAACTGGGGCGACGGGACCAGCACCACCGGCAGCTCGTACACGTCCACCAGTCCGACGATCACGCACACCTATGCGCGGGCGGGCGGCTACCAACTCGTCTTCAGCGAAACGGCGGCCGGGCAGTCGGCGACGTACACCCGCACGGTCACCCCACCGGGAAGCGACTTCGTACCGCTCACCCCGCGCCGACTGCTCGACACCCGCGACGGGACCACGCCGGTGGCCGCGCACGCCAAGGTCCGGTTGCAGGTCGCGCAGGGTGCTGGTCTGCCGACCGGCCCGGTCACGGCGGCCGTCCTCAATGTGACGGCGACGGGCCCCACAGCGGCCGGCTACCTGTCCGGCTACGCGGACGGCGGCTCGTCCGGCACGTCCTTCCTGAACTACCCGCGTGGCGGAACCGTCGCCAACCAGGTCACCGTCCCGGTGGCGGCCAACGGTTATGTGGACTTCTACAACGGATCCAGTGGGACCGTGCAGGTGGTCGCCGACCTCCAGGGCTACTACACCCAGTCGGCCGCCAACGGGTACCTGCCAACCACGCCCAAGCGCCTGCTGGACACCCGCACCACCAACGTCGCCCGCCACGCCGGGCAGGTCCCGGCCAGGGGCACCGTCACCGTCCAGATCACCGGTACCGACGGCATCCCGCGCACCGGGGTCACGGCGGTCGTGATGAACACCACCGAGACCGGTGCCACCGCGGCCGGCTTCATCACCGCCTACCCGGGCGGCACCGCTCTGCCCACGGCCTCCAACCTGGACTTCACGGCTGGAAGCACTGTGCCGAATTTGATCACCGTCCCGGTCGGCCGCGATGGAACAGTCACCCTCTACAACGGTTCGAGCCGACCGGTGGACCTCATCGCCGATCTGCAGGGCTACTACCAGCAGGGGGAAGGCCTCAGCTTCTTCCCGGACCAGACCCGGCTGTACGACAGCCGGTCCGAGCCCGGCACGCAGGGAACCCCGGTCGACAGTCCGCTGACACCGGGCCTGAGCCTCAGCCTGGGAGTCGGCGAGTCCCTCTCGATGTCAGGCAGGGACGGCAGTTACCACATGCCCGCGGCTGCACTGCTGAACACGACCGTCACCGGTCCGAAGGCCGCCGGATTCATGTCGCTTACCCCGACGGAGTCATCGGCCCCGACGACGTCCAACGTCAACTTCACCGCGGGCGAGACCGTGGCCAACGCCGATGTCGCCACGACCGGATCAAACGGATGGGTCTGGTTCCACAACGGCTCCAAGGGCAGCACCGAACTGATCGTCGACGTCGAGGGCTACTTCGCCTGAGAATCCGGACCGCATGTCATCCGTACGGGGGCAGAGCCGTGCTCCCGAGCGCATGCGTTCCCGTAGGGTCGGATCCATGCGTCTGAGCACTGTGATTCTGCCGATCCACCGCTGGTCCGAAGGCCGGCAGGTCTGGCGCCGGGCCGAGGAGCTGGGGTTCCACGCCGCCTACACCTACGACCACCTGTCGTGGCGGTCGTTCCGGGACGAGCCGTGGTTCGGTGCGGTCCCGACGCTGACGGCCGCCGCGACCGCAACCGAGCGGCTCCGGCTGGGGACGCTGGTGACCTCGCCTAACTTCCGGCATCCGGTGACGCTGGCCAAGGAACTGCTGACGGTCGACGACATCTCGGGCGGGCGGCTGACCGTCGGCATCGGGGTGGGCGGGACCGGGTTCGACGCGACCGCGCTGGGGCAGGACGAGTGGACCGCGCGGCAGCGGGCGGACCGGTTCGACGAGTTCCTGCCGCTGCTGGACGAACTGCTGACGCATGACTCCACCACCCGCTCGGGCGAGTTCTACTCCGCCGTCGAGGCCCGCAACATCCCCGGCTGTGTGCAGCAGCCCCGGGTGCCCTTCTACGTGGCCGCCACCGGACCGCGCGGGCTGAGGCTCACCGCCGAGTACGGCCAGGGCTGGGTCAGCTACGGCGACCCGCGCGGCCCGGCCGACGTGCCCGTCGACCAGGCACCGTCCGTGATCGAGGCCCAGCTGGCCAAGCTCCGCAGCGCCTGCGAGGCCCGGGGCCGGGACTACGCGACCATCGACCGGATGCTGCTGCAGGGCTCCACCGCCGAGCGGCCGCTGCAGTCCCTCGACGCCTTCGTCGACTACGCCGGCACCTACCGGGCGCTGGGCATCGACGAGATCGTCGTGCACTGGCCGGTTCCCGACTCCATCTTCGCCAACGACCTCGCCGTCTTCGAGAAGATCGCCACCGAGGGCCTGGCCCAACTGGGCTGACCGGCTCTCGCCGGCCGCACCGGGCCGGAAGGTTCCACCGGGGTGGACGATCTCTCCGACGGTCGGTGGGGGCGTGCGGGAGAATCGTCGGGTGAGATTCGGGATTCTGGGCGCGACGCAGGCGTGGGACGCCGAGGGGGCCCCGGTCGCGCTCGGCGGACCGGGGCGGAGAGCCGCGCTGGCGCTGCTCGCGCTGGACGCCGGACGGATCGTCACGGTCCAACGGATGATCGACGGGCTGTACGGGGAGGACCCGCCGAACGGCGTCGGCAACGCACTGCAGTCGCAGGTCTCCCGGCTGCGGAGGGCGTTGCGGGGCGCTGGCGGTGTCGGCGGGGCGGGTGGCGGTGGTGGCGACGTCATCGAGAACCATGTGGCCGGGTACCGGCTGGCCGTCGACCGCGAGCAGGTGGATGTGCACCGTTTCGCGCAGCTGGCGGCCCAGGGGCGGGAAGCGCTGGGCGCGGGGGATCCGGCGAAGGCGGCCGAACTGCTCCGGGACGCGCTGGCGCTGTGGCGCGGGCCCGCGCTGGCCGATGTGGGGGACGCACCCTTCGCCGGACCGCAGGCCGTCCGGCTGGAGGAGCAGTGGCTCACCGCCACCGAGGACCGGATCGAGGCCGACCTCCGACTGGACGACCCCCGCGCGGTCGTCCCCGAACTGCGGGAGCTCGTCGCCGCACACCCGCTGCGGGAGCGGCTCAGCACCCAGCTGGTGCGGGCGCTGCACGGCAGCGGGCAGCAGGCGGAGGCCCTCAACGCGTTCGCTGATGCCCGCGAGGCCCTCGCCGACGCGCTCGGCGCGGATCCAGGTCCCGAGCTGGCGGCGGCGCACCTCGCGGTGCTGCGGGGGCCTGCGGCCGATGTTTCACGTGGAACATCACCGAGGGGGGTGGATCGCGTCCCGGGCCGGACGGCCGACGGGGACGGTGGGGCCGGTGGGCCGGAGCGGTTGGCGTTGCCGGTCCGGCTCAGCGGGCTGGTGGGGCGGGGGGAGGAACTGGCGGGGGTCGCGGCACTGCTGCGGGAGGGACGGCTGGTCACGCTGACCGGCCCCGGCGGCACCGGGAAGACCCGGATGGCCGTGGAGACCGCCGCCCGGCACCCCGCGGACAGCTGCTTCGCCGACCTCTCCGGCCTCGCCGCCGGCGCCGATCTGCCGCAGGTCGTCCTCAGCGCGCTGGGGCTCCGCGGCTCCGGTCTGCTCGGCGCGCACGAGGGCCCCGCGCCGCTGGAGCGGCTGACCTCGGCCCTGGCCCAGCGCGAGCTGCTGCTGGTCCTGGACAACTGCGAGCAGCTGATCGCCGACGCGGCCCGGCTCGCCACCGACCTGCTCACCGCCTGCCCCGGCCTGTCCGTTCTGGCCACCAGCAGGGAGGCGCTGGCGATCACCGGCGAGCGGCTGTTCCCTGTGCCGGCCCTGCCGGAGCCCGCCGCCGTCGCCCTGTTCGCCGAACGGGCCACCGCCGTCCGCCCGGACTTCGAGCTGCGGCGCGACGCCGAGGCCGTCGCCGAGATCTGCCGCCGGCTGGACGGCCTGCCGTTGGCCATCGAGCTGGCCGCAGCCCGGCTGCGGATGCTGTCGCCCCGTCAGGTCGCGGACCGCCTCGACGACCGCTTCCGGCTGCTCACCGGCGGCAGCCGGACCGCGCAGCCCCGGCAGCAGACCCTGCGCGCGGTCGTCGACTGGAGCTGGGAGCTGCTGCCCGAGGCCGAACGCGGGGTGCTGCGCCGGGCCTCGGTGTTCTCCGGCGGCTGGACCCTGGACGCCGCGGAGGCGGTCTGCTGCACGGAGGCTGACGATGTGGTGGAACTCCTCGGCGCGCTGGTGGACAAGTCCCTGGTGGGCATGGAGCCGGACAGGGACGGGGAGGTCCGCTACCGGCTGCTGCAGACGGTCCGCGCCTACGCCGGCGAGAAGCTGGCCGAGTCCGGCGAGGAGGAACGCACCCGGCAGGCCCATCTGCGCTGGTTCACCGGGCTGGCCGCCGAGGCGGGCCCGCTGCTGCGCGGCGCGGACCAGCTGTACTGGCTGCGCCGGCTGTCCGCCGACCACGACAACTTCCACGCCGCGCTCGGCAGCGCCGGACCCCGGGAGGCGCTGCGGCTGATCGGCGAGCTCAGCGGCTACTGGCTGCTGCGCGGCCTGCGGTTCGAGGGCGGCCCGTACGCCAGGACCGCGCTGCGGTCACTCCCCCCGGAGCCGGTGCCCGGGCTGGAGGAGGAGTACGCGATCTGCGTGATCCTCGGCGTGCAGACCCCCGGCGGACGCGAGGCCCTGGCCGAGCACTACGCCGTCGCCGAGGCGCTGATGGGCCGGCTGCGGATGTCGCCCTGCCGGCTGCCGGCCGTCCTGCTGCTGTGGGCGCCGATCACCGGCGCACCCGCCGACCTGGACGACATCGACCTGGCCTCGGCCGAACAGTGGCTGGCCGACCCCTGGTACCGCGGCCTGATGCACATCGGCAACGGCTTCCGGGCCGAGTACGTCCTGGCGGACATGGCAGTGGCGGAACGTGAGTTCCTGGCCGCCACGGAGGAGTTCGGGGCGCTGGGCGACCGCTGGGGCCGGCTGATGGCCGCCGGCGAGCTGGCGGTGCTCAGTTACCGGCGCGGCGATGCGGCGGCGTCGGAGCGGTACTCGGCGAGCGCGCTGCAGCTGGCGCACGAGCTGGGCGCCACCGAGGACATCGCCGACCAGCTGTACGCCCGGGCCGAACGCCGGATCAGCAGCGGGGAGCTGGACGCGGCCGTCGCCGACTGCGAGGAGTCCGAGGCGCTGTTCCGGCGGGTCGGCGCGGTCGACAACGTGGGACGGCCACGACTGCTGCTCGCCACGGTGGCGCGGCTGCGGGGGGACCTGCGGTCGGCGCGGGAACTGTGCGCGGGGCTGCTGGAGGCGGAGGCGCCGGGGTGGTTCGGCGGGGACTGGCAGCGGATCAGCGTGCTGCTGGAGCTGAGCCGGATCTCGATGGCGGAGGGGGATCCGGTGGCGGCTCGGGGGTACCTGCGGGAGGCGCTGCCGGTGGGGGTGGACATCCGTAACCGGCCGGCGCTGGCGGCTGCGGCCGAAGTCGTCGCGGAGTTGCTGCGGGTGGAGGGGCAGCCGGAGCGGGCCAAGGAGTTGTCGGGGGTGGCGGGGGTGCTGCGGGGGGAAGGGGGCTCCGTCGAGACGGCGGCGCAGGTGTTGACGGAGGCGGCGCAGGAGCAGGGTGGGGGGTGCTGAGCTGCGGCGGGTGCGGCTCCTGGGTGGGTTTCTCGCGCAGTTCCCCGCGCCCCTGAGGGGCTGCGTGGTGACGGTCAGCGGTTGGTCAGGGGTTGGTCAGCGGGGGGCTCGAATGTTGGGGCATGACCTCCTCGACGAACATCTCCGCCGCTCGTAAGTGGGGCACGCTGGCCATCTGCACGGTGGCCGGGCTGCTCCTGGGAATCGACAACACCGTCCTCAACCTCGCCATCCCGGACCTGGTGCGGGAGTTGGACCCCTCCTCCACCCAGATCCTGTGGATCGCCGACGCCTACAGCTTCGCGCTCGCCAGCCTGCTGGTGGTGATGGGCGGGCTCGGGGACCGGATCGGTCGCAAGAAACTGCTGCTGGTGGGCGCCGGCTGCTTCGGGCTGGCCTCGCTGCTGGCGGCCTACTCCGGCAGCCCGGACCTGCTGATCCTGGCCCGGGTGCTGCAGGGCGTCGCCGGGGCGACGGTGATGCCGTCCACGGCCTCGCTGATCCGCTCGACCTTCACCGTGGCCAAGGAGCGCACCCTGGCGATGGGGATCTCCGGCGGCGTCGCGGCGATGGGCTTCGCCATCGGGCCGGTGGTCGGCGGTGCGCTGCTGAACCACTTCTGGTGGGGTTCGGTGTTCCTGATCAATGTGCCGGTGCTGGTGCTGCTGGTCGGTGCGGGCTCGGTGCTGCTTATCGAGTCGCGGCACCCGGCACCCGGGCGGATGGACTGGCCCAGCCTGCTGCTGTCGGTCGTCGGGCTGTTCGGTGCGGTGTACGCGGTGCAGACCGGTGCGCACGACGGCTTCGGGTCGCTGCCGGTGCTGGTCGCCGGGGTCGGCGGCATCGTGGTGCTGACCGTGTTCGTCCTGCGCCAGTCCAGGATCGCCAACCCGCTGATCGACCTGCCGCTGCTGCGGGAGCGGGCCTTCGCCGGCTCGGTCGGCGCGAACCTGGTCACCATCGTCTCGGTGTCGGCGCTGTCGCTGGCCTTCTCGCAGTACTTCCAGGACGTCCGCGGCTGGTCCCCGCTGTCGGCGGGGCTGGCGCTGCTGGCCGGGCCGCTCGGCGCGATGATCGGCGGGCCGAGCAGCGCGGCGATGATCTCCTGGCTGGGCCGGGCCCGTACCACCGCGATCGGGCTTGGGCTGATGGCGGTGAGCATGGTCGGCCTCAGCTGGGTGGGCGTGTCCACCCCGTACTGGATGATCGCCCCGATCGTGGTGGTCAACGGCATCGGGATGGGCTTCATCTTCGGCGTCACCCAGGACACCATGATGGCCACCGCCCCCAAGGAGCGGGCCGGCGCGGCGGCGGCGATCGGCGAGACCGCGATGGAGCTCGGCGGCGGTCTGGGGATCGCGGTCCTCGGCTCCGTGCTGACCAGCGCGTACCGGGGCGGGCTGCGGCTGCCGTCCGGGCTGCCCGAGCAGGTGGTGGCCGCGGCGCACCAGAACGTCGGCAGTGCGATGGCCGCCGGGGCGGCGCTGCCCGCGCCGCAGGGCCCGGCGCTGGTCAGCACGGCACAGCAGGCCTTCGTCCACGGGATCCACGTCAGCACCGTGATCGGTGCGTGCATCCTCGCGGTCGGCGCGGTGGCGGCGCTGTACGCCCTGCGCGGGGTACCGGCGGTGATCGAGGACCCGGAGTCCGGGCTGGTGGGGTCCGGGCAGTCCGGGCAGCCGGGTCACGGGAAGTCCGGTCTCGGGCAGCCGGGCTACCAGCGGGCGGGGTCCGAGCGGGACGAGGAGGTGGCGGAGGGCCCGCTCCCGACCGTCGGCTGACCGGTCGGTCCCGTCGAGCCGTGGGCCGCATCCCTCCGGGGGTGCGGCCCACCGGCATGCCGCTCGGCTCCACTGAGCGAAGATGGGGAGGTGACAGCCACCCCCGCCACCCGCCCCCGCCTGATCGCCACCGACCTCGACGGCACCCTGCTGCGCAGCGACGGCACGGTGTCCGCACGGACCCAGGCCGCGCTGGCGCTCGCCGAGGACGCCGGGATCTCCATCGTGTTCGTCACCGGACGGCCGCCGCGCTGGCTGGAGTCGCTGGCCGAGCACACCGGCCGGCACGGCGTCGCCATCTGCTCCAACGGCGGCGCCGTGTACGACGTCCGGCGCAAGGAGCTGGTGGAGACCTCGCCGCTGCGGGTCGAGGACTCGCTGGCGGTGGTGACCGCGCTGCGGGCCGAGCTGCCGGAGGTGGCCTTCGGTATCGAGTACCCGGGCGGATTCTCGCACGAGCCCGGGTACCGCTCGATGCTCGACTGGTCGCCGGCCAACCGGATCGCCTCCGTCGAAGAGCTCCTCGGCGGAGCGGAGGGCGGCACCGTGTTCAAGCTGCTGGCGCAGGTGCCGGGGATGGACCCGGACGAGATGCTGCGGCGGGCCTGCGGCGCGGCGGGGGACCTGGCCGAGATCACCCGGTCCAGCCCACTGCTGGAGATCGGGGCCCGGGGCGTGACCAAGGCCACCGCGCTCGCCCGGTGGTGCGCGGAGAAGGGGATCGCCGCGGACGAGGTGGTGGCCTTCGGCGACATGCCCAACGACCTGCCGATGCTGGCCTGGGCCGGCCGCGGCTACGCCATGGCGAACGCTCACCCGGCGGTGCTGGGCAGCTGCACGCTACGGGCCGGGGACCACGACCGGGACGGGGTCGCCGAGGTGATCGAGGCACTGGTGGCCGGGGCGCAGGGCTGAGGGTCGCTGCGGTGTCGGGGTTACGGGGCGGGGTCGGGGCTACGCGGTGGGGTGGGGGGGGGGGGGG
>NZ_JBEUKS010000004.1:334153-366377 GCF_042510965.1 Streptacidiphilus jeojiensis | reverse complement strand
CCCCCCCCCCCCACCCCACCCCGGACCTCGGCTGCGGCCTCGGCGGCGGCCGGGTCCTGAAACCTAGTTGCCGCTGGGGGCGCCGCCCGGGGCACCGCCCTGGCCGCCCTGGCCTCCGCCGAAGCCGCAGCCGCCACCCTGGCCGCCGCCGAAGCCGGCGCTGCCGCTGGGACGGGCGCCGGTCGGCATCCCGGACGGCCTGGCACCGCCGGACGCCATCGCACCGCCGGAGGGCATCCCCGAGGGCCTGGCACCGCCCGAGCGCATCGCCCCACCGGACGGCATCCCCGACGGGCGGCTGCAACTGGCGTTGCTGGTCGTGGTGGTCGACGAGGAAGAAGAGCTGGATCCGCATGCGGTCAGCATCAGGCCACCCGCCACCAGGATCGCCGCTGCGGGGGCGACCCGGCGCTTGAGGGTGCTACTCAGGGCAGTGGTCATCGCTGTGGGCTCCTCAGTTACTTATGCGGACGAAACATCAGCCCACCACGAGGTCCTGTCAGCGAGCCGTGCACGGGTTAGCAATCACGTGCGACTCGTCGCGCCTGGGATTCGGTCCGGATTACAACGGGGCCGTCCAGGAGAGCAGGGTGCCTTTTCCGTCCGGACCGGGCTGGTGCCAGGCCGCGCCGCCGAGCGCCGTGGCACGGTCGGCGAGGTTGCGCAGACCGCTGCGGCGGCCGCCCTCGGGGATGCCGATGCCGTCGTCGAGCACGGTGAGCAGCACCGCGGGGCGGCCCGCCCCGGCCTCGCGCAGGGCGGTGGAGAGGTCGGCGCCCTCGGGCAGCTCGAAGGCGTCCCGACCGGTGGTGAGGCGGCCCTCGTCGTCGATGTGGGCGGTGGTGTCCACGTTCACCGCCACCGTGGCGGCGCGGGCGTGCCGGGCCGCGTTGGACAGGGCCTCCCGCAGCGCGGCGATGAGCTGGCGCCCGATCCGCTCGCTGACCATGGTCTCCACCGGGCCGACGAAGCCGACGGAGGGCTTGAAGCCCAGCGGTCCGGCCGCCTGCTTGGCCTCGCGGAGGATGCGGCCGCGCAGGTCGGCGTCGGCAGGGGTGTCGTCGTGCTGGAGGGCGTAGATGGTGGTGCGGACCTCCTGGATGGTGGCGTCCAGTTCGTCCACCGCCTTGCCGATCCGCGACCCGACCTCGGGGACCTGGGCCTTGCGGGCCGCGCTCTCCAACATCATGCCGGTGGCGAAGAGCCGTTGGATCACCAGGTCGTGCAGGTCCCGGGCGATCCGGTCGCGGTCTTGGTAGACCGCGAGCCGCTGCTGGTCCTGCTGTCCCTCGGCCAGCCGCAGGGCCAGCGCGGCCTGGCCGGCGAAGGCGGCGGCGAGTTGCACCTCGTCCTCGCTGAAGGGTGGTCGGCCGGAGCGGCGCCAGACGGCGACGGCGCCGAGGATGCGTCCGGCGCTCTTCATCGGCAGCGCCATGCTGGGGCCGAAGGCCTTGGCGATCCTGGAGGAGACCCGGGGGTCGCTGCCCAGGTCCTCGATGATCACGTTCTGACCGTCCATCAGCAGGGCGACCTGGTCGCTGGCCGGGACGTGCTCGCCCACGACGAAGTCGGCGGCCTCACCGGCCGCGTGCGACACCCGGAGGCCTCCGTCGCCGGTGGGCAGCAGGATCATGCCCAGTGCGGCGGCGGCCAGGTCGCGGACCTGTTCGGCGGCGATGGTGAGGGCGGCGTGGGCGTCCTCCGAGGTCAGCAGGACGGTGGTGACCTCTCCGGCGCCGGCGATCCAGCGTTCGCGGCGACGGCCCTCCTCGTAGAGGCGGGCGTTGGCGATGGCTACGCCTGCGGCGGCGGCCAGGGCTTCCATGACCTGTTGGTCCTCGGTGCTGAAGGAGGCTCTGGGGGGTTCGGGGGGTGTGGTTCCTGCTCCTCGTTTCTCGGTGACGTAGAGGTTGCCGAAGACCTCGTCGCGGACCCGGATCGGGACGCTGACGAAGGAGTGCATCACCGGGTGCCCGGGCGGGACGCCCACCGAGCGGGGGTCGGTGGTGAGGTCGTCCAGCCGCAGCGGGCGGGGGTCCTCGATGATCGCGCCGAGCAGGCCCCGGCCCTCGGGGTAGTGGCCGATCCGGGCGGCCTCCTCGTCGGTGAGGCCGACGTGGATGAAGTCGACCAGCCCTGAGGTGTGCGGGGCCAGCACGCCGACCGCGGCGTACTCGGCGTCGGCGAGGTCCGCGGCTGCGGCGGCGATGCGCTGCAGGGTGGCGTGCAGGTCCAGCCCCGAGCTGACCGAGACCACGGCCTCCAGCAGCTCCCGCATCCGGTCGTTGACGGCGGCGACGGCGTGGAGGCGTTCGGACACCTCGGTGACGAGGGCGTCCAGGCCCAGGGCGGGCGGGGGGTGCTCCATGGGGAAAGGGTATTTTGCGGTTGTTCGGGGTGGTTGGTCGATTAGCCCGGTTGGTCAGACCGGGAGGAGTGTTTCGGCCTGGCGTTCCTGGTCCCAGCTGCGGCGGAACGGGCCGTCGGTGGCGACCAGTTCGGTCCAGGTGCCGCGTTGGACGATGCGGCCGCGGTCCAGCACCAGGATCTCGTCGACGGCGTCCAGGCCGGCCAGCCGATGGGTGATCAGGAGCGTGGTCCGGCCCTCGGTGGCGGTCAGCAGGTCGGCGGTGAGGGCGTCGGCGGTGGCGAGGTCCAGGTGCTCGGCGGGTTCGTCCAGGAGCAGCACCGGGAAGTCCGCGAGCAGGGCCCGGGCCAGGGCGAGGCGCTGGCGCTGGCCGCCGGAGAGGCGGGCGCCGTGCTCCCCCACCATGGTGTCCAGGCCCTCGGGGAGGTCGTCGCGGATCCAGTCGCCCAGGCGGGCGGTGTCGAGGGCCTGCCAGAGGTCGTCCTCGGTGCAGTCGGGGCGGGCCAGGCGGAGGTTCTCGCGGAGCGAGCTGTCGAAGATGTGGGCGTCCTGGGCGCAGATGCCGACGGCGGTGCGGACGGTGTCGCTGAGGAGGGTGGTGGTGTCGGTGCCGTTGAGGGTGACCGTTCCGGAGGTGGGGTCCAGGAAGCGGAGGAGTACGTGGGCGAGGGTGGTCTTGCCGGAGCCGCTGGGGCCGACCACGGCGATGCGGTGGCCCTGGGGGAGTTCCAGGGTGATTTCGGTCAGGGCCGGGTTTTCGGTTTTTGAGCCGGGCCAGTGGGCGGTGAGGGCGGTGGTGCGGAGCGGGAGGGGGGTGGTGGGGAGGTCGTTGGGGGTGGTGGGTTCGGTGATGGGTTCGGGGGCGTCGACCAGTTCCAGGACGCGTGCTGCGGAGCGGGCGCTGCGGCGGCGGATCTGGGCGGCGACGGGGAGGCCGGTGACGGCCTCGAAGGCGGCTAGGGGGGTGAGGATGACGACGGCCAGCCAGATTCCGTTGAGGGTGCCGGACGCGACGGCGGCCACGCCTGCGGCGGCGCAGGCGGTGGCGGTGAGGCCGGTCAGGGCGGTGCTGAGGCCGGTTCCGACGCCGGCGCCGGCGGCGGAGCGGCGGGAGAGGGTGGTGAGGGTGGCGTCCGTTCGGCGGAGGGTCTCCAGGCGGTGCGGGAGGGCGCCGCTGATGGTGAGTTCGGGGGTGCCGTCGAGGAGGTCGACCACCTCGGCGGCGAGTCTTCCCTTGGCGGGGGCGTGGAGTTCCTCGGCCCGGGAGGACAGCCGGGCGGTGAGGGCGGGGACGGCGACGCCGGCCAGGAGCAGGCCTGCGGCGAGGATCGCTCCGGCGGTGGGGAGGATCACGGCCAGGGCGGCGGCGGTGGCGGTGGCGGTGAGGGCTGCTGCGGCGGCGGGGAGGCGGTAGCGGAGGACGTAGTCCTGGATCGCGTCGACGTCGGCGACCATGCGGGAGAGCAGGTCGCCACGGAGGCGGCCGTCGGCGCCGTCGGGGCTGAGGCGTTCCAGGCGGCGGTAGACGGTGGTGCGGAGCTCTCCGAGGGAGCGGAGCACGTTGTCGTGGCTGAGCAGGCGTTCGGCGTAGCGGAGCACGCCTCGGGAGATGCCGAAGGTGCGGACCGCGGTCATGGCGACCATCAGGTAGAGGATCGGCGGCTGTTGGGAGGCGCGGTCGATCAGCCAGCCGGAGGTGCCGAGGAGGGCGGTGGCGCTGAGGAGGGCCAGGGCGGAGAGGGATACCGCGAGGGCGGTGCGGGGGGATTGGCCCTTGCGGTGGGCGGCTTTGCGGATGCGGGACAGGGGGTTCGGGTTTGCCTGCGGCGCTGTTGGTGCAGTGGGGCGGGGGCGGGCCGGGGCGGGGGGGGGGTCGCTCTGGGGCCTGCTGCAGAACGAGTCTGTAAGCGTGTTTCCGTCCTTGAGCGGCGCTGACTCGTTCTTCGCTTTGACGGCCCCTGCCGCGACCACCCCGCCCCGTCCCACCCCCTCCCGTGCGGTGGGGGGAGAAAAGAGAGACGGCGTCAGGGTGACGGTGCGGTCTGCCAGGGCGAGGAGGGCGGGGCGGTGGGCGGTGAGGATGACGGTGCGGTCGCGGGCGAAGTCGCGGATCGCTTCCACGACGGCCTGTTCGGTGGCGGTGTCGAGGTTGGCGGTTGGCTCGTCCAGGAGCAGCACCGGACGGTCGGCCAGGAAGGCGCGGGCCAGGGCCAGGCGCTGGCGCTGGCCGGCGGAGAGGCCGGAGCCGTGTTCGCCAAGGGGGGTCGCTGCGCCGAGGGGGAGGGCGTTGACGAACTCGTGGGCGTGGGCCCGGTGGAGGGCGGTGGCGAGTTCGGCGTCGGTCGCTTCGGGGCGGGCGAGGCGGACGTTGTCGGCGATGGTGCCGGCGAAGAGGTAGGGGTGTTGCGGGACCCAGGCGATCTGGGTTCGCCAGTCGTAGGTGTTCAGGGGCTTGTTGTCGATGGTGATGGTGCCGGTGGCGGGGGTGCTGAAGCCGAGGAGGAGGGAGAGGAGGGTGGTCTTTCCTGCTCCTGAGGGGCCGGTGACGGCCAGGGTTTCGCCGGGCTCGATGGTCAGGTTCAGGGACTGGATGGCGGGGGCGTGGGGGACGGTCACGTCACGGAGTTCGATGACCGGGCGGTGTACCGGGCGGGTGCCGGGGGTGGGTGTCTCGGTTTCCAGGACGGCGAAGATCTGCTGGGCGGCGGCCAGGCCCTCGACGCTGGCGTGGTAGTGCGTGCCCACCTGACGGATCGGCAGGTAGGCCTCGGGGGCCAGGACCAGGATCAGCAGGCCGGTGCGGAGGTCCAGGCTGCCGTCGACCAGGCGGGTGCCGATGCCTACGGCGACCAGGGCGACCGAGACGGTGGAGAGCAGTTCCAGGGCGAAGGAGGAGATGAAGGCGATGCGGAGGGTGCGCAGGGTGGCCTGGCGGTAGTCGTCGGTGGTGCGGCGGATGGCCGCTGCTTGAGCTTTGGCGCGGCCGAAGACCTTGAGGGTGGGAAGGCCCTCCACCACGTCCAGGAAGTGGTGCGAGAGGCGGCCCAGGGTGCGCCACTGACGGTCCATCCGGGACTGGGTGGCCAGGCCGATGAGGACCATGAAAATGGGGATGAGGGGGAGGGTGAGGACGATGATCAGGGCCGAGAGCCAGTCGGCGAGGGCGATGCGGGCGATGACGGCGATGGGGACGACTACGGCCAGCGCCAGCTGGGGGAGGTAGCGGGCGAAGTAGTCGTCCAGGGCGTCGATGCCGCGGGTGGCCAGGGTGACCAGTTCGCCGCTGCGCCGGCGGGTGAGCCAGTTGGGGCCCAGGGCGGTGGCGCGGGCGAGCAGTTGGGCGCGGAGCTCGGACTTGACGGCTGCGGAGGCGCGGTGGGCGGCGGTCTCGGTGGCCCAGGAGGTCAGGCCGCGGGATATGGCCACGGCGGCGAGGGCCAGGAGGGGGGTGGTGGGGTGCTTCGATTTTTGGAAGGCGTCGACGACGATGTCGGCGATGAGCACGGCCTGGGCGATGACCAGGACGGCGTTGAGCGCACCGAGGGCCGTGGAGAGCAGGAGGAAGGTCCTGGTCGTCGCGGCGTGGCGGAGGAGGCGGGGGTCGACGGGCTTCATGGCACCTCAGTGGGCGGGGATGTTGCGGACGCCGATGCGCTTGCGGAACACCCAGTAGGTCCAGCCCTGGTAGACGAGGACCAGCGGGGTCATGATGCCGGCCACCCAGGTCATGACCTTGAGGGTGTAGTGCGAGGACGATGCGTTGGAGACGGTCAGCGACCAGGCCGGGTCGAGGCTGGAGGGCATGACGTCCGGGAAGAGCGCGAGGAAGAGCATCGCCACGGCGGCGACGATGGTGACGCCGGAGCAGATGAAGGCCCAGCCCTCGCGGCCGGCCTCGTTGAGGGCGAGGGCGGCCAGCAGGGCGAGGACCGCGATGACCATCGCGGTCAGTGACCATCCGTCGCCGCTGGAGGTCTGGGTCCAGATCAGGAAGGCCAGGGCGAGGACGGCTGTGATCAGGCCGGTGGTGCGGGCCAGGGTGCGGGCCCGGGTGCGGATGTCACCCAGGGTCTTCAGGGCGACGAAGACCGTGCCGTGGAAGGTGAAGAGGGAGAGGGTGACCAGGCCGCCGAGGAGGGCGTAGGGGTTGAGCAGGTCGAGGAAGTTGCCTGCGTAGTCGCCGGCCTCGTTGATCTTCACGCCGTGGACGATGTTGGCGAAGGCCACCCCCCAGAGGAAAGCGGGGAGGAGGGAGGTCCAGAAGATGGCGTGCTCCCAGTTGCGCTTCCAGCGGGGGTCGCTGCGCTTGGCCCGGTACTCGAAGGCCAGGACCCGGACGATCAGGCAGACCAGGATCGCCAGCAGGGCCAGGTAGAAGCCGCTGAAGAGGGTGGCGTACCAGGCCGGGAAGGCCGCGAAGGTGGCGCCGCCGGCGGTGAGCAGCCAGACCTCGTTGCCGTCCCAGACCGGGCCGATGGTGTTGATCAGCACCCGGCGCTCGGGTTCGTCGCGGGCCAGCAGCTTGGTGAGGATCCCTACGCCGAAGTCGAAGCCCTCGAGGAAGAAGTAGCCGATCCAGAGGACGGCGATCAGTACGAACCAGACGTCGTGGAGTTGCATGGTTCTCTCCTCAGTACGCGAAGGCGAGGGGCTGGTCGGCGTCGCCGGACGGGCCGCGGAGGGTGGGGTCCTGGCTCGGGGGTTCCTCGTCGGTGGGGCCGGCCTTGGCGTAGGTGATCATGAGGCGGATCTCGATCACGGCCAGGAGGGCGTAGAGGAGGGTGAAGATGGTGAGCGAGGTGATCTGTTCGCCGACGGAGACGGTCGGAGAGACCGCCTCGGCGGTGGTGATCAGGCCGTAGACGGCCCAGGGCTGACGGCCCATCTCGGTGAAGATCCAGCCCCAGGAGTTGGCGATCAGCGGGAAGCCCATGGTGAGGATGGCGATCCGCCAGGCCCACTTGTTGAGGAACGGGTTGAGCTCCTTGGTTCTGGTGAGCATCAGCAGCGGGATCTCGGATTCGCCGCGGCGGTGCTCGGGGGCCAGCCAGAAGCGCTTGCGGGTCAGCCAGAGACCGGCGGCGGCGATGGCGAAGGAGGTCATCCCGAAGCCGATCATCCAGCGGAAGCCCCAGAAGGCGGTCGGGATGTTGGGCTCGTAGCTGGGGGCCTTGTCCCCGTACTTGGCCCGTTCCTGGGCCTGCACGTCGTTGATGCCGGGGACGGCGTCGTGGAAGTTGCTGGTCGCCAGGAACGAGAGCAGTCCGGGGATGGTGAGCTCTATGGTGTTCCGGCCCTCGTTGACGTTGCCGTAGGCGAAGATCGAGAACGGGGCCGGCTGCTGGGTGTCCCAGAGGGCTTCGGCGGCGGCCATCTTCATGGGCTGCTGACGGAACATCACCTTGCCCAGGCTGTCGCCGCTGACGGCGGTGCCGATGCCGAAGATCACCGCGATCACCAGGCCCAGGCGCAGGCTGGCGCGCATGGCGCCGATCTTGGCGGAGTCGGTCTCCTGCAGCCGGTGCTGGCGGCGCAGCTGGTACGCGGCGATGCCGACCATGAAGGCTCCGCCGGTCAGGAAGGACGCCATCATCGTGTGGAAGACCACGACCAGGGTGGTCTCCTGGAAGAGCACCTTGCCGATGTCGGTCAGCTGGGCCCGGCCGTTGGCGCCGATGGTGTAGCCGACCGGGTGCTGCATCCAGGAGTTGGCGGCCAGGATGAAGTAGGCGGAGAGGATGGTGCCGATGGCGACCATCCAGATGCAGCCCAGGTGGATCTTCTTCGGCAGCCGCTCCCAGCCGAAGATCCACAGGCCGATGAAGGTGGACTCGAAGAAGAAGGCGAGCAGGGCCTCCATCGCGAGCGGCGCCCCGAAGACGTCGCCGACGAACTTGGAGTAGGCGGACCAGTTCATGCCGAACTGGAACTCCTGGACGATCCCGGTGGCCACCCCGAGTGCGAGGTTGATCAGCAGGAGCTTGCCCCAGAACTTGGTGGCCTTGAAGTACTTGGCCTTGTCGGTGCGGACCCAGGCGGTCTGCAGTCCTGCGGTGAGTGCGGCCAGGCTGATCGTCAGGGGGACGAAGAGGAAGTGGTACACGGTGGTGATGCCGAACTGCCAGCGCGCCATCGTCTCGTGGGCGAGTGCCAGCTCCACGTCGGTGCCTCCCTCGGTCGTGTTCTGAACGATTGTCATGCCTAGTTATGCATTTTTTGCCGTTTCCACAGCGCAGGCACGACGCGATCGCTCTCTTGTGAACGTGAACACATTCACAAAGTATTATGACCTACGGGTTTTCGAAGCTTGCAGGGGGGTCCCCGGTTCAGTTGCAGCCCCCAGGGGCGCGGGGAACTGCGCGCCCAGCCAGGTACTAGCGCGCAGCCGGGATCCGTACTCGGAACACCGCGCCTTCGCCGGGGGTGGTGAGCAGGTCGACCTGCCCGTGGTGGGCTGCGGTGAGGGCGGAGACGATGGCCAGGCCGAGGCCCGCGCCGCCGCCGTCCTGGCGGCTGCGGGAGGAGTCGACGCGGTAGAAGCGCTCGAACACCCGGGCGGCCTGGTCCGGGGTCAGCCCCGGGCCGTTGTCGGCGACCTCGATGACGCCCTGGCCGTCGACGGTGCCGACGCCGATGCGTACCGCGGTGCCCCGCGGGGTGTGCTTGACGGCGTTGCCGACCAGGTTGGTGACCACCTGACGGAGCCGGGCCTCGTCGCCCAGGACCAGGGCGGCGGTCGGGGCGGTGCTGCCGCCGGGGCCGGTGAGTGCGACCGGGCGGGTGGGGTCCAGTGCGGTGGTGTCGTGCAGGGCGTCGGCGGCCAGGGTGCGCAGGTCCATCGGCGCCAGTTCCAGGGGGCGCTGCTCGTCCAGGCGGGCCAGCGTGAGCAGGTCCTCGACCAGGCCGCCCATCCGCAGCGCCTCGCTCTCGATCCTGGCCATGGTGCGCTTGATGTCGGCCTCCTCGCTCAGCGCCCCCATCCGGTAGAGCTCGGCGAAGCCGCGGATCCCGGCCAGCGGGGTGCGCAGCTCGTGGGAGGCGTCGGCGACGAAGCGCCGCATCCGGTCCTCGGAGGCGGCCCGGGCGGCGAAGGCCGACTCGATCTGGGCCAGCATGGAGTTGAGCGAGCCGGCCAGCCGGCCGACCTCGGTGCGCTGGGAGCCTTCCGGCATCCGGTGCGACAGGGTCTGCCCGGCGGCGATCTCGGTGGCGGTGGCCTCGATCCGGCGCAGCGGCTTGAGGCCGCGGCGGACCGCGAACCAGCCGGCCAGCCCGATCAGCAGGACCACCGCGGCACCGATGGCGAGGAAGCCCTCGTCGAACTTGGCCACCGTGGCGTCGGTGTCGTCCAGCGAGGAGGCGACCACCACGGTGACCTTGATGCCGTCCTCGGTCCGCTGCTGCATCAGCACCCGCCAGCTGCCGCCGCCGTGGTTGCTGGGGACCGTGAACGGCTTGTCCAGATGTGCGCTCACCTGGTCGGCGCTGAGCGCCGGGAGGCTGGGGACCGGGTCGGAGGCGGTCACCAGCTGGTCCAGAAAGGGACGGTAGCTGCCGTCGGGCTCACGGATGGTGATGACGAACTTGCTGGGCAGGGTGGGGCTGCCGTTGTCGCGGCCCTTCGGCGGCGCCCAGAGCCGCCCGCTGTTGGGGGCCACCACCCGGCGCATCTGGTCGTCGACCCGCTGCACCAGCTGGTAGCGGACCGTGGTCAGCACCAGCGTGTCGCTGACCGCGAGACCGAGGGTGACCAGCGCGATCGCCAGCACCAGCAGCCGGCCGCGGAGCGACAGCCGGCGCCCGACCGCGCCGCGGGCCCGGTTAAGCAGGCGGACGACGAAGGACATAGCCGATTCCCCGGACGGTGTGGATCAGCTTGGGGTGTCCGTTGGCGCCGGAGTCGACCTTGCGCCGCAGGTAGGAGATGTAGGACTCGACGATGCTGAGGTCCCCGCCGAAGTCGTAGGCCCAGACGTGGTCCAGGATCTGCATCTTGGACACCACCCGGCCGGTGTTGCTCATCAGGTACTCCAGCAGCTTGAACTCGGTCGGCGAGAGCGAGACCTGGTTGCCGCCGCGGACCACCTGGTGGCCGACCGGGTCGAGTTCGAGGTCGGCCACCACCAGCCGGCCCGCGTCGGCCGGGCCGCCGGTGCGGCGCAGGATCGCCCGGATCCGGGCGATCAGCTCCTCCAGGCTGAAGGGCTTGGTGACGTAGTCGTCGCCGCCCGCGGTCAGGCCGCTGATCTTGTCGTCCACGCCGTCCTTGGCGGTGAGGAAGATCACCGGGATCCGGTCGCGCTCGCCGCCGCGGCCGGCCGGGGTGCCCGGCTGCTCGTCCCGCAGCCGCCGGACCACGGCGAAGCCGTCCATGTCCGGCAGCATCACGTCCAGCAGCACCAGGTCGGGCCGCTGCCTGGCGACGGCGGCCACGGCCTCGGCGCCGGAGGCGGCGGAGGAGACGTTGAAGCCCGCGAAGCGGAGCGAGGCCGAGAGCAGTTCCCGGATGTTCGGTTCGTCGTCGACGACCAGGAGACTGGCTTCGGTGCTGTCCATGTGCGGCCCCTGACAGGTAAGACGGAGGGTGAGGGGGTTGAATCCAAGACGGTTGCACTGTGCACCGTATGGGTCCTGGATGAGGAACAGCTAAACGTCCTTATCCGCCGGTCGTCCCGCCGCCGAAGCCGCCTGCGCCGAAGCCCCCCGCCGTGGTGGTCGCGCCCTCGCTGACGGTGGTCGCGGCCAGGTTCCCGGAGGAGTCGGTGGTGCCCCGGACGGTGACCGTCTCCCCCGCCTTGAGGTCGCCGACCTTGCCGGTGCTGGAGAGGGTGACCTTGGTGGAGCTGCCGGTGGTGACCTTCACGATGTTGCCGGAGGAGTCGGTGAGGTAGACCGTGCTGCCGTCGACCAGCTTGACCGTGCCGGTGGTGGCTCCGCCGGCGGTGCCGGTGCCGGCTCCCAGTCCGCCGGTGCCGGCCGCCCCGCCGGCCGCGCCGCGGGTGAAGCCGGCGAAGCCGCCGGCGGCCGCGGTCGTGGCGGCCGGCTTGACGTTCTTCTCGACCATCGCGCCGCCGGCGAAGGCGATCGCGGCGATCACGCCGCCGGCCAGCGCCAGGGTCAGCCAGGGCAGCTTGCGCCGCGGCGGCGCGGCCAGCTCGCCGACGATGTCGCGGGTGTCCGGGGGCTCGGCGAGGATCTCCTCCGGGCTGAGCTCGGAACCGGCCACCACGTCGAGCACCTGGGTGGGCTCCTCCTCGCGCAGGCCGGGGACGAACGAGTCGTTCGCCTTCACGAGTTCGCCGTGTCGTCCGGCCATGTCCGTTGTCCCCTCAGATGTGTGACGGTCACTCATGACGCAGCGCCTCGATCGGGCGCAGGCTCGCCGCCCGGCTGGCCGGATAGCTGCCGAAGAACAGGCCGATCGCGACGGCGATGCCGAAGGCCCCGTACACCGACTCGGGGATCACCACCGGCTTGATTCCGACGATCTTGAAATGCGCCCCGATCAGTGCGGCGGCGACCCCCAGTCCGCCGCCGACCAGGGAGAGCAGGGTCGACTCGGCCAGGAACTGGGAGAGGATGACGCCCTTGGGGGCGCCGATGGCCTTGCGGATGCCGATCTCCCTGGTCCGCTCGGTGACCGTGACCAGCATGATGTTGGTGATCCCGATCCCGCCGACCAGCAGCGAGATCGCCGCCACCGCCCCCAGCAGCACCGTGAAGGTCTGGTCGGTGGAGGTGCGGGTGGTCAGCAGCGAGGTCTGGCTGGAGACCCGGAAGTCCACCGCGCTGGCGCTGGTGATGGAGTGCTGGCCCATCAGGATCGTGGTGATCTCGTTGGTGGCGTTGGTGGTGGCGTCCGCGGTGGTGGCCTCGACCAGGATCTGGCTGAGCGAGCCGCTGAACCCGGTGAAGGCGTTCTGGACGGTCGGCAGCGGCGCGATGATGGTGTCGTCCGGGTCCTGGAAGCCGGTGCCGCCCTTGGTGGCCAGCTCGCCGACCACGGTGAACGGGGTGCCGCCGAGGGTGATCACCTTGCCGATCGGGCTGACCGTGCCGAACAGGTCGGTGGCGGTGGTGGAGCCGATCACCGCGACCTTGCGGGAGTTGAGCACATCGTCGTTGCTGAAGTAGTCGCCCTTGTCGACCTTGCTGTTGGAGGCCTCGAAGTAGGCCGGGTAGGTGCCGACCACGGAGCTGACGGTGTGCGAGGTGCCCTCGTAGATCGCCGTCTGCGAGGTGCTGACCTCGGGTGCCACGCCCTTGATGTCCGGGGCCTGGCTGGTGTCCGCCAGCGCCCTGGCGTCGTCCACGGTCAGCGGCTTGATGGTGGTCGCGGTGGAGGTGCTCGACCCCGAACCCGAGGTGACCGTCAGCGAGTTGGTGCCGAGGGCCTGGATGGCGTCCTTGACCGCCTGCGAGGAGCCGTTGCCGACCGCCAGCAGCAGGATCACGGCGGCGACGCCGATCAGGATGCCCAGCATGGTCAGCCCGGAGCGGATCTTGTTGGCGGCCAGGCCGCCGAAGGCGAAGCGCAGGGTCTGGAAGGGGTTCACCGGTCGCCTCCGTTCGCGTGGGCCCGTACGTGGCCGATGTGCAGGGTGTGCGAGGCGAACTCCTCGGGGTCCTGCAGGGCGGGCGGCAGGCCGTGCAGCGGTGCCTGCCGGATGTCCTCGTAGATCTGGCCGTCGACCAGCCGGACCACCCGCTTGGCGTGCCGGGCCACCTCGTCCTCGTGGGTGATCAGGACGATGGTGCGGCCGGCTGCGTTGAGGCGGTCGACGATGGCCAGGACGTCGTCCGTGCTGCGGCTGTCGAGGTTTCCGGTCGGCTCGTCGGCGAGCAGCATGGCCGGGCTGGTCACCAGGGCCCGGGCGACGGCCACGCGCTGCTGCTGGCCGCCGGAGAGCTCGTTGGGGCGGTGGTCGGCGCGGTCGGCCAGGCCGACCAGGGTGAGCGCGGCCATCGCCCGGCGGCGGCGCTCGGCGGCCTTCACTCCGGCGTAGGCGAGCGGGAGTTCGACCTGGGCCAGCGCGGTGGTGCGCGGGACCAGGTTGAAGGACTGGAAGATGAAGCCGATCTTGCGGTTGCGCACCAGCGACAGCTGGTGTTCGTCCAGGTAACCGACGTCGATGCCGTCCAGCAGGTAGCGGCCGGAGGTGGGGGCGTCCAGGCAGCCCAGGATGTTCATCAGGGTTGATTTCCCGGAACCCGAGCTGCCCATGATGGCGACGAAGTCGCCCTGGTAGATCGTCAGGTCGACGCCCTGCTCCACGCCCTGGTCGTCGACCGGGCCGGCCAGGGCGTGCACCGCGGCGTCGCCGTGGCCGTAGGTCTTGACCAGACGGCGCACCGCCAGGATCGGCACCGGGCCGCGCGGGACCGGCGGCTCGGCCGGCGGTGGCTGCTGCGGCCTGCTGCGCAGCCTCATCCCCGACCACCGCCCAGACCGCCGACGGCGGCGCCGCCGGCCGTGCCGGTGCGGGTTCGTCCGGTGCCGCCGGGGAAGCCGCCGGCCGGGAAGCCGTTGCTGCCGGTGGTGGACACCACGGTCAGCTGCACCTTCTGGCCGAGCTGGACGCCGCTGGTGATCTGCACCTCGGTGTCGCCCTGGATGCCCACGGTGACGGGGGTGCGGGTGGTCGTGCCGTTCGCGTTGACGACGGTCACCGTGCTGTTGGCGCCGGTGCCGGTGACCGCGGTGGTCGGCACCCAGAGCGCGTTCTGGGCCTCGCCGGTGGTCACCTGGACGCTGGCGCTCAGGCCGGTGCGCAGGTTGGAGGTGTCGCTGGTGATCGCCAGCAGCGCCGCGTACTGCACCGCGCTGCTGGAGCTGCCGCCGGAGCTGGAACTGCTGACCGGCAGCGAGCTGATGGAGAGCAGCTTGGCGGTGAGCGTGGTGCCGGTCTCGGCGTTCAGGGTGACCGTGGCGGCCTGGCCGGACTTCAGCTTGAGCGCGTCCGACTCGGAGAAGTCCGCGGAGACCTCCATCCCGGTGGGGTTGGTGATCACCACGAAACCGCTGAGGGTGGAGGAGGAACTGCTGCTGCTACTGCTCGAACTGCCACTGCCGCCGGAACCGGAGCCGCCGGAGCTGGTGGTGCCGGACACCGTGTCGCCGACCTTGCCGGTGACCGACGCGACCGTGCCGCTGACCGGGGCCTTCAGCACCGTGCCGTCCACCGCGCGCTGGGCGGCGTCGACGGAGTTCTGCGCGGTGGTGACCTGCTGCTCGGCCGAGGCCAGCTGGGCCGGGTCGACCGAGGGCGTGGCGCTCGCGGTGACGTCCGTGACATAGCCGGCGTCCTGGACGGTGGCGGCCTTGCTATTCGACGCGGAGGCCGAGGCGGACGCGGAGGCGGAGGCGCTCGCGGAGGCGCTGGCGGACGGGCTCGGCCTGGCCGAGGCCGACGGGCTGGTGGTCGGGGTGGCGCTGCGGCCGCCGGTGCTGGAGCCACCGCTGCTGCTGCCGCCCGAGGTGCCGCCGGTGCTGGTGTACCCGGTGGTGCTGCCCCCGGTGGTACCACCGCTGCTGCTGCCGCCGCTGGTGCTGCTGCCGCCGGAGGAGCTGCCGCCACCGCTGTTGTTGTTGCTGCTGGTGGCCGTGCCGTCCTCCACCGCGGTCAGGTTCGCCTGCGCGGAGGTGAGCTGGGCCTGCGCCTCGGTCAGCGTCTCGTTCGCCGTGGTCGGGTCGACCTTCGCCAGGACCTGCCCGGCGGTGACCTTCTGACCTGCGGTGACGTCCACCTCGGTGAGTGTGCCGCCAGTGGTGAAATTCACACCGGCGTCGGTCGGCGAGGTCAGCGAGCCGGAGCCTGAGACCGTGGCCGTCACCGTTCCCTGCTCGACGGTGGCCGTTCGGGCCGTGCTCTTGGCGGTGCTGCTACTGCCGTTGTTCACGGTCGCGTACGCGGCCCCCGCTCCGGTGACCAGCACCAGGGCGAGGACGGAGTTCAACAGGACGGCTTTCCGCCGTCGTGGGAGCACCTTCATGGCGCACAGACTGGCCCGGTCGCCCTGTCATGCTCTGCGAGTGGTCTGGGAGTTCCCTGTGTGCCGTACGCCGTGCCCGGGCGGCCATAAGCTGACATACAACGCATAGCTGCCGTCCAGCCGGCTGCTACGGTCCTCGGCTACGCTCCGGCTCACAGGCAATTGCCAGACGGCGTCCAGGCGTCCCCCACCCCGGTACGGTTCTGTCTGGCGTCATGACCGCACTCCACCCTCGCGCCCTCGCGGCAGCCGGAGTCCTGAGCCTCGGCGCTCTGGTGCTGTCCGGCTGCTCCTCGTCCGGCACGGCCGCTTCGGCCCAGCCCAACTCGTCGGCCTCGGGCAGCGCCCAGGACTCGGCGTACCGGAACTGCCTGTCCCAGCACGGAGTCACCCTGCCCAGCGGTCGACCCGGCGGCGCCGGGGCGAGCGGCCGACCGAGCGGCTTCCCCAGCGGTGCCAGGCCCAGCGGCGTCCGTCCCAGCGGCGGCTACGGCGGTGGGGGCTTCGGCTTCGGCGGTGCCTCGGCCAACCCCAGCACGCAGGCCGCGATCCAGGCCTGCGCCTCGGACCGCCCGAGCGGCGCCGCCGGGTTCGGCGGCGGCAGGGGCGGCGGCTTCAACAGCACCGACCTGGCCGCGTTCACCAGCTGCATGAAGGACCACGGGGTGACCGTGGCGGCGAACGGCCTGCGCTCGCTGAACACCACCGACCCCAAGACCGCGGCCGCCTACAAGACCTGCAAGGTGCTGCTGCCGACCAGGAGCAGCAGCCCCTCCCCCAGCGCGACCGGCTGACGCCTCCATCCGGGGCCGCCGTCAGCCCGAGGTGGTCGGGGCGGCCTCGGTGACCGTGGTCGCAGCGACGCTGCCGGAGCTGTCCGTGGTGCCCTCGACCGTCACGGTCTGACCCGGGGTCAGGTCCGTGGTCTTGCCGGTCTTGGTCGTGGTCACCTTGGTGGAGCTCTTGGTCGTCACCTTGATCACGCTCCCGGAGCTGGTGGTCAGGTAGACGGTGCTGCCGTCGACCAGCTTCACCGTGCCGGAGGTCGAGCTGGTGGACGAGCCGGTGCCGGTGCCGCCGGTGCCGCCGGGGGCGCCGCCGCCGAACCCGCCGCCCGCACCCTCGGCGCTGAACCCGCCGGGGGCCGCGCCGGTGCGGGCGAACCCGGCGCCGGCCGTGCTGCTGGTGCTCGGGTTCTGCTTCTCGTAGTAGGCGCCGCCGGCGAAGCCCAGTCCGGCGATCATGCCGGCGAACAGCAGCATGCTGAGCAGCGGCAGCTTGCGGCGCGGGGGTTCGGCCAGTTCGGCGCTGATGTCGCGGGTGTCCGGGGGTTCGGCGAGGATCGCCTCCGGGTCCTCGCCGCCGGGCAGCGCCGGCACGGCGGAACCGGCCTCGTAGGGCACCGGAAGGTTGACCACCGGTACCCGGGCCGTGGTGGCGAGTTCCTCGGACTGCTTGGCAGCCATGGTCGGTGTCCTCTCTCCGTGATGGGGCCTGTCGTTCACGGCGCCGTTCGCGCCGTCCTTGGTGCCGTCACTCATGGCGCAGCGCCTCGATGGGCCGCAGGCTCGCCGCCCGGTTGGCCGGGTAGCTGCCGAAGAACAGGCCGATGGCGACGGCGATGCCGAACGAGCCCCAGACCGAGGCCGGCATGATCACCGGCTTGATGCTGACGATGGTGAAGTTGGTCCCGATCAGCGCCACGATGACGCCGAGCCCGGCGCCGAACACCGACAGCAGCACCGCCTCGGCCAGGAACTGGCTGAGGATGACGCCCTTGGGGGCGCCGATGGCCTTGCGGATGCCGATCTCCCTGGTCCGCTCGGTGACCGTGACCAGCATGATGTTGGTGATCCCGATCCCGCCGACCAGCAGCGAGATCGCCGCCACCGCCCCCAGCAGCACCGTGAAGGTCTTGTTGGTCGAGGCCTGGGTGCTCAGCAGCGAGGTCGCGCTGCTGATCTGGAAGTCGGCCGCGGTGGCGCTGGTGATGCCGTGCTGGTTCATCATGATGGTGCTGATCTCGCTGGTGGCCGCCGTGATGGCGGACGAGGAGGTCGCCTCCACCACGATCTGGGTGAGCGAGCCGAAGCCGGTGAAGGCGTTCTGCACGGTGGTCAGCGGTGCGACCACCACGTCGTCGGACGAGGTCAGGCCGGTGCTGCCCTTGGTGGCCAGCACTCCGACCACCTTGAACGGGGTGCTGCCGATGGTGATGGTCTTGCCGACCGGGTCGACCGTGCCGAACAGGTCGGTGGCGGTGGTGGAGCCGATCACCGCGACCTTGCGGTCGTTCAGGATGTCGTCGTTGCTGAAGTAGTCGCCCTTGTCGACCTTGCTGTTGGTCGCCTCGAAGTACCCGGTGTAGGTGCCGATGATGGAGCTGACCGAGTGCGAGACGCCCTGGTAGATCGCCGTCCCCGAGGTGCTGACCTCGGGCGCGACGCTCTTGATGTCGGGGGCCTTGGTGGTGTCGGCCAGCGCCGTGGCGTCCGAGACGGTCAGCGGCTTGGTGCTGGTCGCGGTGGAGGTGCTGCTGTTCCCGGTACCCGAGGTGATGGTCAGTGAGTTGGCGCCGAGCGAGGTGATCGACGCCTTGACCGCCGCCGAGGAGCCGTTGCCCACGGCCAGCAGCAGGATCACGGCGGCGACGCCGATCAGCACGCCGAGCATGGTGAGCAGGGACCGGATCTTGTTGGCGGCCAGGCCGCCGAGGGCGAAGAGCAGGGTCTGGAAGGGGTTCATCGGGCCCCTCCGACCGCGTTGGCCCTGACGTTCTGGACGTGCAGGGTGTGCGAGGCGAACTCCACCGGGTCCAGCAGGGCGGGGGGAAGCCCGTGCACCGGGGCCTGCCGGATGTCCTCGTAGATCTGGCCGTCGACCAGTCGGACCACCCGCTTGGCGTGCCGGGCCACCTCGTCCTCATGGGTGATCAGCACGACCGTGCGGCCGGCGGCGTTGAGGCGGTCGACGATGGCCAGCACGTCGTCGGTGGAGCGGCTGTCCAGGTTGCCGGTCGGCTCGTCCGCGAGCAGCATCGCCGGGCTGGTCACCAGGGCCCGGGCGACCGCCACGCGCTGCTGCTGACCGCCGGAGAGCTCGTTGGGGCGGTGGTCGGCGCGGTCGGCCAGGCCGACCAGGGTGAGCGCGGCCATCGCCCGCCGGCGGCGCTCCGACTTGCGCACCCCCGCGTAGGCGAGCGGGAGTTCGACCTGGGCCACCGCGGTGGTGCGCGGGACCAGGTTGAAGGACTGGAAGATGAAGCCGATCTTGCGGTTGCGCACCAGCGACAGCTGGTGCTCGTCCAGGTAACCGACGTCGATCCCGTCCAGCAGGTAACGGCCGGAGGTCGGGACGTCCAGGCAGCCCAGGATGTTCATCAGCGTCGACTTGCCGGAACCCGAACTGCCCATGATGGCGACGAAATCGCCCTCGGTGATGGTCAGGTCGACCCCCTGGGGGTTGCCCTCCAGGTCCTCGGGGCCGCGGAGCGCGTGCACCGCGGCGTCGCCGAAGCCGTACGACTTGACCAGCCGGCGCACCGCGATGACCGGCGGCCGGGCCTTGGGCGCCTCGGCCTGGGCGGCCTTGTCGGCCTTGGTGCGCCTGGCCAGGGCCGAGTGCAGGGGCGACATCACCTACCACCGCCGGCGGCGGCCCCACCGCGGGCACCGCCGGCCGCGCCGGCGCCGCCGCCGAAGCCGCCGCCTGCCGCGCCGCCGCCCGGGAAGCCGTTGTTGGTGGAGGTGGAGACCGTGGTCTCCTTGACCTTCTGACCCTCGGTCAGACCGCTGACGATCTGGATGCCGCTGGTCCCCTCGACGCCCACGGTCACCGAGGTGGTGGTGGTGCTGCCGTCGGCGTTGATCAGCTGGACCGTCCTGGTCGTCCCGGTGCCGGTCACCGCCGCGGTCGGCAGGTAGAGCGCGTTGTCGGCCTCACCGGTGGCCACCGCGACCGTGGCCGAGAGGCCGGTGCGCAGGTTGCTGGTGTCACTGGTGATCTTCAGCACCGCCTCGTACTCCACCGCGCTGCTGGAGCTGCCGCCGGTGCTCGACGAGGAGCTGACCGGCAGCGAGCTGACCGAGACGACCTTGGCGTTCAGGGTGGTGTTGGACTCGGCGTTGAGCGTGACCGTGGCGCCCTGGTTCTTCTTCAGCTTGAGCGCGTCGGTCTCCGAGAAGTCCGCGGTGACCTGCATCCCGCTGGGGTTGGTGATCACCACGAAGCCGGTGGGCGTGGTCGAGCTGCTGCTGCTCGTGCTGGTGGTGCCGGAGCTGGAGCCCGAGCTGGAGACCGTGTCGCCGACCTTGTTGCTCACCGAGGCCACGGTGCCGCTGACGCTGGCCTTCAGCACGGTGCCGTCCACCGCGGTCTGCGCGGCGGTGACGGCGTTCTCCGCCTGGGTGACCGCGGACTTCGCGGAGGCCACGGCGCTGGCGCTGACCGTGGTGGTGGTCTTCGTGGTGGCGGTGGCCGTGGCGGTGGGCGTCGCACCGGAGGTGGTACCGGTGGAGCCGCTGGAGCCCCCGCTGCCGCCGGAGGAACCGCCGGAGCCGCTGGAGGTGTTCGAGGTGCTGGCGACCGTCGTGGTGGTGGTCGTCCCCTCCTCGGCGGAGGTCAGGTTGGCCTTGGCCGACACCAGCGCCGCCTCGGCCTGGGTCAGCGTGGCGTCGGCGTCGGTGGGGTCGACCTTGGCCAGTACCTCGCCCTTGGTGACCTTGTCACCGGCCTGGACGTAGACCTTGGTGACCGTCCCGCCGGTGACGAAGCTGTCGCCGGCGTCCGAGGGCGAGACCAGGCTCCCCGAGCCGGACACCGTCGCGAGCACGGTGCCCTTCTCCACGGTCGCCGTCGTACTGGTGCTGCTGCTCGCCTTGGTGCTGGAGGAGGTCCCGACGGCTGCGTAGGCAGCCCCGGCCCCGGCCAACAGACCCACCGCGAGCAGGGAGTTGAGCAGGACGGCCCTGCGCCGTCGTGGAAGCGCCTTCATGGCCGGGACTCTGGCCGGGCTTGCCAGCGATCCGCTGGACGGTTCCTGAGAGTCTGCTGACAGCCGCGTCGGCCGCAAAACCGACAACCCGGACCAACTCCCCTGTCAGCGCCGTCGATTCTTACCTTCGGCGACGCCCGGGGGCCTCCGGCTACCAGCAAGCCCCTAATCTCCGGACAGGCCCCTGCTAAGCGTCGGCCTCCCCCGCCACCGGGCGGGGGAAGCCGGGGGCTGCCTGTTACAGGCCCTTGCGGAACACTCCGGCAGTCTCCACGAACAGGTCGTTCGCCTCGACCTCGCCGATGCTGACCCGCACGCCCTCCCCGGCGAACGGCCGGACCACGACGCCGGCCGCCTCGCAGGCCGCCGCGAACTCCAGGGTCCGTTCGCCCAGCCGCAGCCAGACGAAGTTGGCCTGCGAGTCCGGCACCGTCCAGCCCTGGGCGGTGAGCGCGGCGACCACCCTGGTGCGCTCGTCGACCAGCGCGTCCACCCGTCGCAGCAGCTCCCGCTCGGCGCGCAGCGAGGCCACCGCCGCGTCCTGGGCGAGCTGGCTGACGCCGAACGGCACCGCGGTCTGCCGCAGCGCCGCGGCGACCGGCTCGTGCGCGACGGCGAAGCCGACCCGCAGCCCGGCCAGCCCGTACGCCTTGGAGAAGGTGCGCAGCACGCAGACATTGGGGCGGTCGCGGTAGAGGTCGATGCCGTTGGGCACCTCGCCGTCGCGGACGAACTCGCAGTAGGCCTCGTCCAGCACCACCAGGACGTCGGCCGGTACCGCGTCCAGGAAGCGCTCCAGCTCGTCCCGGCGGACCGCGGTCCCGGTCGGGTTGTTGGGGTTGCAGACGAAGATCAGCCGGGTGCGCTCGGTGACCGCCGCCAGCATGGCGTCCAGGTCGTGCCCGTCGCCCTCGGTCAGCGGCACCTGCACCGAGGTGGCACCGCTGATCTGGACGATGATCGGGTAGGCCTCGAACGAGCGCCAGGCGTAGACGACCTCGTCGCCCGGGCCCGAGGTGGCCTGCAGCAGCGACTGGGCCACGCCGACCGAGCCGGTGCCGGTGGCGATGTGCGACTCGGGCACCCCGAACCGCTGGGCGAGCTCGGCGACCAGCGCGCTGACACCCATGTCCGGGTAGCGGTTGAAGCTGTCGGCGGCGGCGACCGCGGCCTCCAGGACGCCGGGCAGCGGCGGGTACGGGTTCTCGTTGGAGGACAGCTTGTAGGCGGGCGCGCCATCGCCGCCGGCGGCCGGCTTGCCCGGCTTGTAGGCCGGAATGCCCCGCAGGGCCTCGCGCAGACGGGGGCCCTGCTGCGGCTGTGGAGTCTCGCTCACGTGGTCTTCCTTCGTACATCACGCCGTGCACCTCGCCGTGCACCCGGTCGAGATCACCATACGAGCCGATCGGCGATATCTCACCCGTGCGGGTGAGATGTTCCACCCGCTGTCCGCCGAGGCTTCCTCGGCGGCACATGCAGTCCATGCAGGAAACGCAGGTATACGAACCCAACTGGTCGTCCCAGGAAGGGCAAAGGGCATAAATGCTCATGGAGAAACGTATCTTCAACAAACCGTCCCAGACCCCCATCTACTGACGGTGATGAGCCATACGATCGGTCAGACATGACAGCAGCAGCAGCCAACCAGAGCGGCCGGCGACCCACCCACGCCCGGCGCATGGAGCGTGCCGGGATCAGGGATGTCGCCGCCGCGGCGGGGGTGTCCATCACCACCGTCTCCGATGCCCTCAACGGCAAGGGCAGACTCCCCGACGAGACCCGCAGCAAGGTGCGCGAGGTCGCCGAGCGGCTGGGCTACCGCCCGTCCGCGGCCGCGCGGACCCTGCGCACCGGGCGCTCCGGCCTGATCGGTCTCACCGTCACCACCTACGGCCAGGAACCCTTCACCTTCACCGAGTTCGCCTACTTCGCGGAGATGGCCCGGGCAGCCACCTCCGCCGCGCTCACCCGCGGCTACGCGCTGGTGGTCCTGCCGGCCACCTCCCGCCACGACGTCTGGGGCAATGTCGCCCTGGACGGCACCGTGGTGATCGACCCGCCGGACCACGACCCCATGGTCGCCGAGCTCTACCGGCAGGGCCTGCCGGTGGTCAGCGACGGCAGACCGGGCAACTGCCCGGTCACCGCCTGGGTCGACAACGACCACGCCAGCGCCGTCCTGGAGATCCTGGACCACCTGGCCGCCGCCGGCGCCCGCCGGATCGGCCTGCTCACCGGGACCAGCACCGACACCTACACCCGGCTGAGCACCGACGCCTACCTCGGCTGGTGCCACCGGGTCGGCCAGGAACCGCTGTACGAGGAGTACCCGGCGCACGACCCCTGCGCGGGCGCCGTCGCCGCCGACCGGCTGCTGGCCCGCCCGGACCGGCCCGACGCCGTGTACGGCCTCTTCGACCCCAACGGCACCGACCTGCTCGCCGCCGCCCGCCGCTACGGGCTGCGGGTGCCCGAGGACCTGCTGCTGGTCTGCTGCAGCGAGAGCGACGTCTACGCCACCACCGAGCCGCCCATCACCACCCTCTCGCTCAAACCGCAGCGCATCGGCACCACCGTGGTGAACCTGCTCATCGACGCCATCGAGGGCATCGGACCGGTCCCCGGCACCGACACCCCCGAGGGGCAGCTGATGCCCACCGAACTGATCGTCCGTCGCTCCTCACAGCGGCGCCCTCCCCGCACCACAGTCAGCGCACCGCGCGAACCGGGTGAGGAGTAAGAGGTCTTCCGCCTGTCACCGCCGAGAAAAACCATGACAAACGTTCATCTTCGGCGCATCGTCCCACCCGCCTCGCGGGATTGATGCGCCCCAGGTGCGTACACCGCGAAGAGCAGCTTCCTATGATGGGCGAATGACATCGGTGGACCCCTACGCCCGGCCTGACCTGCCGGACCCAGGCCCCCGTACGCCAGAGCGCCCCGACGGGGCTCCCTTCCACGGCGACGGGTCCACGACGTACGACTTCTTCACCCCGCCACCGGAGCGCTACTCCGCCCCGGGCGCCGCACCCGCCCCGGCGGCCCCCGGCCCGGGCTATCCGGCGGCCATGGCCCCGCCGCCCCCACCGCCGGCCCCGGCCCCGCACGACCCGCCGACCCTGGAGCTCGGGCCGCCGCTGGCCGCCGCGCCCGGCGCCCGCCCCGACCCGTACGGCCACGGCCACCCGCCGACCCTGGTCGGACCGCTCGGGCACCAGCCGCACGACAGCCACGAGCCCTACGAGGGCGAGGACCCGGTCGGCCCGCTCTACGTCATCGGCGACATCCACGGCTATCTGCAGGAGCTCCTAGACGGCCTGCACTCCGAGGGCCTCATCGACGACGAGGGCCACTGGTCGGCCGGCCGCGCCCGGGTCTGGTTCCTGGGCGACTTCACCGACCGCGGCCCAGACGGCATCGGCGTCATCGACCTGGTGATGCAGCTGGCCGCCGAGGCCGCCGCCTCGGGCGGCTACTGCCGTGCGCTGATGGGCAACCACGAACTGCTGCTGCTGGGCGCCGACCGCTTCGGCGACGAGGCCGTCCAGTCCAGCGCCGGCACCGCCTCCTTCCTGGCCGCCTGGCGCCTCAACGGCGGGCAGCCCACCGACATGGACCGGCTGGAGGACCACCACGTCGCCTGGCTCACCAGGCTCCCGGCGATGGCCGTCGAGGACGGCCACCTGCTGCTGCACTCCGACACCACCGCCTACCTGGAGTACGGCGACTCGGTCGACGCCGTCAACGACGCCATCCACGAGGTGCTCAACCGCGGCGACGGCGACGAGTGGTGGGACTGCTTCCGCCGGATGACCAAGCGCTTCGCCTTCCGCGGCGACACCGGACCGGCCGCGGCGCACGAACTGCTGGACGTGCTCGGCGGCCGGCGCATCGTGCACGGCCACAGCCCGATCCCCTACCTGCTCGGCGACGCCCCGTCCGAGGACGGACACCCCGCCAAGCAGGTCACCGGACCGCATGTGTACGCGGACGACCTCGCCATCGCCATGGACGGCGGGGTCACCATGGAGGGCGAGGGCCGGCTGCTGATCGCCCGGCTCCCGCTGGCCTGACCGGAGCAGCCTGACCGGAGCCGTCGGGACCCGACGGCCGAGCGCTCGTCGAGCGCTGGCCGAGCGCTGGTCAGGCACAGTCCGACCGCTTTTTCGCCCACGAACCGACGGAATGCCAGCGGCACGTGCCAATGGCATCACGTGCCCCAACTGCCCCGGAAATTCCGGAAACCGACTGTCGACCGGTCCGCGCCGACCTCTACCATCTAAGTCCCTGCTGCTTCCGATCCGCCGTTCCGGACCAGGATGCTGACGGGGCGTACGGGGGACAGGTGGCTCCGATCTCCTCCGGGGGCGACCCCGGACCCCGCGTCAACCCGGAACCAGCGGGCAGGATGCAGAGGGCCGACGAGATGAGGGCTGGGTAGAACATGGACAGCGCTCCGTACCTGCAGGCCGAGGACAAGCTCGACTACGAGCGGATCCTGGAGGAGCTCCTCCACAACGAACAGGTCCGCTCCGCCCTCCGCCGCGCGCCCACCGGACCCAACGCCGAACAGCTGCACACCCGGGCCATGCGCGACTCCGCCACCGTCGCCGGCACCGCGGCCGTCGAGTACTCCTACTTCGTCGAACTGCGCGAGCAGGCCCGGCGCACCGCCCCCGTCCCGGACTGGGAACGCCTGGGCGGCGACGACCCGGCGCAGTGGCAGGAGCCCGAGAGCCCGCTGATCGCCGCCGAGCGGGCCGGACTGGTCCCGCTGGTCGCCGTGCTGCTGCCGATCCTGTCCGGATTCAGCGCGCTGCTGCTGCTCCTGCTCGGCTACGGCCTGCGCGCGGACGGCCAGAGCCTGGGCCAGCCACTGGTCACCGCCGGCCTGGTCGCCGCCGTGATCTGCGTGGCCGCGATCGCCGCCGACATCATCGGACTGCTGCTCACCGCCGCCCGCGACGCCTCGTCCCCGCCCCAGGGCCGCAACCCCGAGCTGTACGCGGAACTCGCCAAGGCCCGCGAGGCCTGGCACAGCGCGCTGCGCGACCGCGGCCTGCTCCCCTACCTGCTGGCCCAGTTGGGCACCACCCCGCGGCCGCCGCGACCGCGGCCGGCCGGCGTCAGCCTGGTCCGGACCCGTCCGCGGCTGGGGTTCACCAGCCCGGGCTTCACCAGCCCCGGACCTGAGCGGATCACCAACGAGCGCGGCGAGGAGATCGAACCGGAGGAGGGCGGCGAGACCCACTTCACCAGCCCGGGCTTCACCAGCCCGGGACCCGAGGGGATCACCAACCAGCGCGGCGAGGAGTTCGAGTCGGACGACGACGAGAGCCACTTCAGCAGCCCCGGGTACAGCAGCCCGACCTTCGAGGTGGTCCGTGACCCCTTCGAGCACCCCGCGCACCCGGCCGTCTCCGCCCCGGCGCCGCCCGTCCCGCCGTCACGGACCCAGGAGGCGAACGGCCACGGGTCCGCCGGCAACCGCTTCCTCCCCAACGCCGACGACGCCGACGCCGAGGAGGAGCAGCAGTCCTGAGCCCGCCGGACCGGACCCGAACAACCCGGCTAGCTACCCGGCCGTGAGCTCGGCGGCGACCAGCTCCGCGATCTGCACCGCGTTCAGCGCCGCACCCTTGCGGAGGTTGTCGTTGGAGATGAACAGCGACAGCCCGTTCTCCGCGGTCTCGTCGGCGCGGATCCGGCCCACGTAGGACGGGTCCTGCCCGGCGGCCTGCAGCGGGGTCGGGATCTCGGACAGCTCCACACCCGGCGCCCCGGCCAGCAGCTCCCGGGCCCGCTCCGGGCTGAGCGGCGTCGCGAACCTGGCGTTGACCTGCAGCGAGTGCCCGCTGAACACCGGGACGCGGACACAGGTGCCAGACACCTTGAGGTCGGGGATCTCCAGGATCTTCCGGCTCTCGTTGCGGAGCTTGTGCTCCTCGTCGGTCTCGTTGAGGCCGTCGTCCACGATCGAGCCCGCCAGCGGCAGGACGTTGAACGCGATGGGGCGGACGTACTGCCTGGGCTCGGGGAAGTCGAGCGCGGCACCGTCGTGGGTCAGTGCGCTGGCCTTGCTGCCGACCGCGTCGATCTGGCCCTGCAGCTCGGCCACGCCGTTGAGCCCGCTGCCGGAGACGGCCTGGTAGGTGGCCACCACCAGCGCGGTGAGCTGCGCCTCGCGGTGCAGCGGCTTCAGCACCGGCATGGCGGCCATGGTGGTGCAGTTGGGGTTGGCGATGATCCCCAGCGGACGGTCCGCGACGGCGTGCGGGTTGACCTCGGAGACCACCAGCGGCACCTGCGGGTTCATCCGCCAGGCGGAGGAGTTGTCGATCACCACGGCGCCGGCCGCGGCGACCTTGGGCGCGAGCTCCTTGGACGTCGCACCGCCGGCCGAGAAGATCACGATGTCCAGGCCGCGGTAGTCGGCAGCGGCCGCGTCCTCCACCGTGACGACGCCGTCCTTCCAGGGCAGCTCCTTGCCGGCCGACCGAGCCGAGGCGAACAGCCGCAGCTCCGTCACCGGGAAGTCCCGTTCCTCGAGGATCCGGCGTACAACGCCCCCGACCTGGCCCGTGGCACCCACAATTCCAATCTTCATACCCACAGCGTATGCGTCCCGCCCGGCTGACCGACCCGAATATCCACCGCCCGGACACCGGCCCCAGGCCCCGCCCCGCAAGTCTTCCGCCGCCCGCACACACGGTCGGGAATTCCTTCGCCCTGGACCGGGTCAAGGTCCTCGTCCTGCTGCCGGACGACATGCACGGCACCACCAGAATGGTCGCCGACTACTTCGAGGTCGGCGTCGAGGCGATCGCTGACGTCCTGTCAAGACCGGGTGGACCGTAAGAGGCAGCCGACGGCCCTCCGTCCGCAGCGGCGGGCGAGCCGGACATACCGACGGACTCATGCCATTCCCGCAGGTCCGGGGTGATCCCTGGCAATTCCCACCCGGAGGGTTCGCCCCGGAACCGTCCGTCCACCACTCATACCAATCTCTCACCTGGAAAGATCACAGCGGAGAGTAATGTGCGGCCGTTATCCATGTCCATCTCGGGGGTCCCTCTTGGCGCCGTACAGATCCGTCGGCCTTGCCATAGCCGCACTCACCGCCTCGCTGGGCCTCCCGGCCCTCGGGACGCCGGTCGCCGTGGCGGCAGCGACCGTACTCCATGTCGACAACAGCACCGGCGCCCACTGCACCGACCAGGGCACCGGCACGCAGGCCGCGCCGTACTGCACCATCTCGGCTGCGGCGCGGGTCGTCCTCCCCGGCCAGACCGTGAGCATCGCGCCCGGTCAGGGCTACAACGAAGAGGTCGACATCACCCGGTCCGGAACGGCGGACGCACCGATCACCTTCGCCGGCCAGCCGGCCGCCCCGGGGAGCGGTGGAAGCTCCTACGCCCTCGTGGGCGACTCCTTCTCGGACAGCAGCAAGGCGGTCCCCTACGCGGTGAAGATCAGCGGAGCCCAGCACGTCGTGGTCCAGGGACTGCTGTTCATGGCCGACGCCGGCGAGGTCCGGGTGGAGAACTCCTCGGACGTCACCGTCCAGCGCAACTTCATGGGGGGCCTGAGCACGGACGCCGCGCAGGTCCAGGTCGCCGGGACGTCAGCCCGGGTCACCGTCAGCCAGAACCAGTTCCAGGACGCGGGCCGCCGCGGTATCGACGTCGCCGCCGGGGCGACCGGGACCGTGCTCAGCAGCAACCTGATCCCCACCGGCGGTGAGAACTCCATCACCGTCACGGACGCGCCCGGAACCGTGGTCACGGGCAACACCCTGATGTCCGGCTGCGCGCCGGCCCTGGTGCTGGCCGGGGCGTCCACCGGAGCGACCGTCGAGAACAATGTGGTCGAGGCCGCGCAGTACGAGACGGCACCGGCCCAGGCCTGCCCGGCCGGCTCCAGCGACACCGGGATCACCGTCGCATCCGGTTCGACCAGCGGTACCAAGGTCGCCTACAACGTCATCGACCCCAAGAGCGGCGGTTCGGCCTACTCCTGGGCCGGAACCAGGTACTCGACCGTCGCGGCCTTCACGTCGGCCAGCGGACAGGGCTCGCACGACCTGGTCGCCGACCCGCTGATCGCCGGGGACAACGGCTACCCCGACCGCAAGTCGCCGGTGATCGACTCCGCCGACGCCAACGCCCCCGGCGAGACGGCCACCGACTTCGACGGTGTCTACGCGCAGCCGCGCCTGGACGTCAGGACCGTGGCCAACACCGGTACCGGGGTGGGCTACTACGACCGCGGAGCCGACGAGTTCAGCGGCGTCGGCTCCTCGTACACCCCGGTCGCCCCGGTGCGCGTGCTGGACACCCGGGCCGCCGTCGGCGTGGCCACCACGACCCCGGTCGCGGCCGGCGCCACGGTGAACCTGCCGCTGGCGGGCACGCACGGCATTCCGACCGACGTCCAGAAACTCGCGGTCGTCCTCAACGTCACCGTGGCCAACACCAGCGCCGCCGGATACCTGTCGGCGTTCTCCCTCTACGACGGCGCCCAGCCCGGCGGTCCCGCGCTCTCGACCCTGACCTGGAGCAAGGGACAGGTCATCGCCAGTTCGGTCACGCTCCCGATCAACGAGAACAGCGTCTCCTTCACCAACCACAGCTCGGGGACGGTGGCCATCGTCGCCGACCTGTCCGGCTACTACGCCATGGACGGCACCAGCGGCTTCAGCGCGCTGCCGCCGAGCCGGATCCTGGACACCCGCAGCGCCGTGGGTGTGTCCACCAGGACACCCGTCCCCGCCGGCGGCGTCATCTCGGTGCCGGTCAGAGGTGTCGGCGGCGTGCCCGCCAATGCCACCGCGGTCGTCCTGAACGTCACCGGGACGCAGCCCACCAAGTCCACCTACGTGTCCGTGTACCCCGACGGGCAGAGCCGTCCGACCGTCTCCAACCTCAACCTGAGCGCGGGTCAGACGCTGCCGAACCAGGTGATCGTGCCGGTCGGCGCCGACGGGAAGGCCAGCTTCTACAACTACAACGGCAGCGTGCACCTGGTCGCCGACGTGGCGGGTTACTACAGTCCGACCGCGGTGCAGACCTTCCACCCGTCCAACGGCTACAACTTCCTCGACACCAGGACCGCGCTCGGCGTGTCGACGACCACACCGCTGGGAGCGGGCGCGACGGTCTCCGTCCTGCCGTACAACTCCCAGTTCATCAACCAGGGCGACACCGTGAGCGCGGTGGTGCTCAACATGACGGTGACCCGGCCGACCTCCGCCGGATACCTCACCATGTACGCGGCCGGCAAGGCCCGGCCCACGGCGTCCAACCTCAACTGGGTGAGCGGGCAGACCGTCTCCAACCAGGTGACGGTCCCGGTGGGGACGGGCAGCAAGGTCAACATCTTCAACTACGCAGGCACCGTCCATGTGATCGGTGACTACGCGGGCTACTTCGCCCCCTGACCCTCACCCCGACGGGGGCCGCCCCACTCCGCCGAACCGGCGCGGGGGCGGCCCCCGTCGGCTGCCACGCGTCACCACCCTGCTCCGCACACCCAGACCTCCCGGGGGACCCCATGCGCCGCAAACGAATCGCACCACCGGCCGCGCTGCTCATCGGCGCCGCCCTCGCTCTGCCCGCGCTCACCGGCACCGGCACCGCGGACGCCGCCACCGGCACGCTGTACGTGAACAATGCCGCCGGGGCCCACTGCAGCGACAAGGGCACCGGTACCCAGGCCGTGCCCTACTGCACGGTCGTCGCCGCCGCGGCCGCGGTCCAGCCCGGCCAGACCGTGCTGGTCTCCTCCGGGACGTACCCGCAGGAGCTGGACATCACCCGCTCCGGCACCGCCACCGCGCCGATCACCTTCAAGGGACTGCCCGGGGAGTACGGCGGGGACAGCTCACTGCCGCAGATCGGGGACGCCAGCGACCCGTCGACCTCCACGCTCCACGGAATCCTGGTCAAGGGCGCCCAGCACGTGGTGATCGACGGCTTCAGCCCCGTCGGCCAGTACGACTCGATCGGGGTCACCGGCGGATCCCAGAACGTCACCGTCGAGCGCAGCGTCCTGACCACCACCGGGATCGCGGTGTCCGGTTCCAGCGGCACCGTGGTGACGACCAACGTCCTGCGCAACATCGAGTACGCGGGCGTCTCCGTGACCAAGTCCCCCGGCACCGTGGTGACCGGCAACACGGTGACCAGCTGGTGCGAGAGCGGCATCCAGTTCGACGGTGCCTCCCCCAACGGTGTCGTCGAGAACAACATCGTGGACTCCGCCGCCCTCGGCAGCCCCGGTGACGCGGCCTGCCCGGCCGGCTCGCAGGACACCGAGGTCCTGGTGCCGACGGGTTCCACGACCGGGACCAAGGTGGCCTACAACTTCCTCGGCACCAAGAGCGGCGGCCCGGCGTACCAGTGGGGCGCGAAGACCTACACCAGCGCCGCCGCCTTCGCGGCCGCCAGCGGCCAGGGCTCCCACGACGTCCTGGGCGACACCGGTGCGGTGGGCGACTCGTCGCAGAACACCGTCGCCGTGGACTCCGCCGACGCCGGGGCACCCGGTGAGCTGAGCACCGACATCCTCGGCAACCCCCGGGTGGACGTCCGCTCGGTGCCCAACACCGGCACCGGCGTGGGCTACTACGACCGCGGTGCGGAGGAGACGAGCACCGGCAACTCCTACGCCCCGATGTCACCGGTGCGGGTGCTCGACACCCGTTCCGCCGTCGGTGTCAGCACCACCACTCCGGTGGCCGCCGGCAAGTCGGTCACCCTGGACCTCAGCGGCACCCACCGGATCCCGGCCGGCGCCGAGGCCGTCGCCCTGAACGTGACGGCGACCGGTGGCAGCACCAACGGGACGCTCAAGGTCACCCCGACCCACCCGTACGACGGTGGGGGGGACCAGGTGCCGATCGACCAGATCAAGGCGGTCAACCTGACCTGGAGCCGCGGTGAGAACGTCGCCAACATGGTGACGGTGCCGGCCGGCAGAGACACGGTCACCTTCACCAACACCGGTTCGGGCACCGTCCACATCGTGGCCGACCTGGAGGGCTACTTCTCCCAGACCGCCCCGAACGGCTACAACACCACAGGACCGGTCCGCATCCTGGACACCCGCGCCGCCAAGGGCGTGCCCGGAACCGCACCGATCGGCTCCGGCAGGACCGTCGCCCTCCCGGTCACCGGAAGCAACGGGGTCCCCGCCAACGCCACGGCGGTCGTGCTCAACGTGACGGTCACCCGCCCGACCACCGGCGGATACCTGACCGTCTACCCGGACGGGATCGCCCGGCCGGTCGTCTCCAACCTCAACTTCTCCGCCGGTCAGACCGTCCCCAACCTGGTCATCGTCCCGGTGCACAACGGAAAGATCGACTTCTACAACTACTCCGGCAGCACCCACGTGATCGCCGACCTCCAGGGCTACTTCAGCCCGGGCGGCCTCTCCACCTTCGATCTGTCGACACCGCAGCGGATCCTCGACACCGTCGCCCAGAGCGGGGTGCCGACCGGCCCGACCCCACTGGCGGCCGGCGCCTCCCTGACCGTCGACATCAACGACATGCTCGGCTTCGGGGGCCTCGACACCAAGTCGATCGCACTGAACCTCACCGTGCTGGACACCACCGGCAGCGGCTATCTGACGGTCTACCCCTACGGATCGGCACAGCCCTTCGTCTCCAACGCCAACTGGAACGCCGGACAGAGCGTCTCCAACCTGACGCTGGTGCCCGCGAAGACCGGCAAGGTCGTGATCACCAATCACAGCACCGGCTCGATCGACCTGCTCGGCGACTTCGAGGGCGCGTCCATCAACTTCTGACCGGAACACCTGGACGACGGGAGCCGCCCCGCCCCCCAGGCGGCCCGGCGGGGCCC
>NZ_JBEUKS010000004.1:0-334143 GCF_042510965.1 Streptacidiphilus jeojiensis | reverse complement strand
GAGGGGAGCCGCCCGGCAGCGGTGGGTGCGGGGCGGCTCCCGTCCGTCCCGGCCTCAGTCGGCCAGCGGAAGGTAGATCCGGCCCCCCGAGGACCTGAACTCCTCAGCCTTGGCCCGCATCCCCACCTCCAGCTCCACCTCTGCCTCCACCGCACCGTCGCCACCGGCGGGCGCCGTCCCGTCGCCGAAGCTCTCCCTGATGCCGTGCGAGATCTTCATCGAGCAGAACCTCGGACCGCACATCGAGCAGAAGTGCGCCGTCTTGGCGGGTTCCGCCGGGAGGGTCTCGTCGTGGAAGGCGCGGGCCGTCTCGGGGTCCAGGGCCAGGTTGAACTGGTCCTCCCAGCGGAACTCGAAGCGGGCGTCGGAGAGGGCGTCGTCCCAGGCCTGGGCACCGGGGTGGCCCTTGGCGAGGTCGGCGGCGTGGGCGGCGATCTTGTAGGTGATCACGCCGGTCTTGACGTCGTCGCGGTCCGGCAGACCGAGGTGCTCCTTGGGGGTGACGTAGCAGAGCATCGCGGTGCCCCAGGAGGCGATCATCGCGGCGCCGATGCCCGAGGTGATGTGGTCGTAGCCGGGCGCGACGTCCGTGGTCAGCGGGCCGAGGGTGTAGAAGGGCGCCTCGTCGCAGAGGTCCTTCTGCAGGTCCATGTTCTCCCGGATCCGGTGCATCGGGACGTGCCCCGGCCCCTCGATCATCACCTGGACGTCCCGGGACCGCGCGATCCGTCCCAGCTCGCCGAGGGTCGTCAGCTCCGCGAACTGGGCCTCGTCGTTGGCGTCGGAGATCGAGCCCGGGCGCAGCCCGTCCCCCAGCGAGAAGGTCACGTCGTAGGCCCGGAGGATGTCGCAGAGCTCCTCGAAGTGCGTGTGGAGGAAGTTCTCCTGATGGTGCGCCAGGCACCAGGCCGCCATGATCGAGCCGCCCCGGGAGACGATCCCGGTCCTGCGCCCGGCCGTCAGCGGGACGTAGCGCAGCAGTACGCCGGCGTGCACGGTCATGTAGTCGACGCCCTGCTCGCACTGCTCGACGACGGTGTCCCGGTAGACCTCCCAACTCAGCTCCTCGGCCCGGCCGTCCACCTTCTCCAGTGCCTGGTAGAGCGGCACCGTGCCGATCGGCACCGGGGAGTTGCGCAGGATCCACTCCCTGGTGGTGTGGATGTTGCGCCCGGTGGAGAGGTCCATGACGGTGTCGGCGCCCCAGCGGGTGGCCCAGGACATCTTCTCCACCTCCTCCTCGATCGAGGAGGTGACGGCCGAGTTGCCGATATTGGCGTTGATCTTCACCAGGAAGCGGCTGCCGATCAGCATCGGCTCGACCTCGGGGTGGTTGACGTTGGCCGGCAGGACGGCCCGGCCGGCCGCGATCTCCGCGCGGACCAGTTCCGGGTCCATCCCCTCCCGCAGCGCCGCGAACTCCATCTCGGCGGTCACCTCGCCCCGCCGGGCGTAGCCGAGCTGGGTCACCGCCGCGCCCGCGCAGGCCCGTCGGGGCCGGCGCGGCCTGCCGGGGAACACCGCGTCCAGGTTGGCCAGACCCAGGCCGCCACGCGGCGCGGTGTGCTTGAGGCCGTCGTCCTCCGGACGCGGCTCGCGGCCGTGGTAGTCCTCGGTGTCGCCGCGCTGGCCGATCCAGCAGTCCCGCAGCGGCGGCAGCCCGCGCCGGACGTCGGGCTCGAACGCCGGGTCGGTGTACGGCCCCGAGGTGTCGTACAGCGGGACGGTACGGCCGTTGCCCAGCCGCACCTCCCGGTAGGGAACGCGCAGGTCGGGGCGCGATCCCTGGTGGTACGCCTTGGTCCAGGCGGGGGTGGGGTAGCCGGTCCCGGTGCTGGACGGGCTCTGGACGGCATGCTGCTGGGCGTCGTGCTGCTGGGCAGCATGCTGCTGTGCGTCGTGCGTGCTGGTCATCAGACCCACTTCTCCCTACGCCGGCATTACCCGGTCAGGTTCCTGCGGTCGGCGCAAGCAGCTGCCGTACGAACTCCGCGTACGGCGGTCAGCGCCCTCTCAGCCCGGTGCTCCGAGCTCCCGCGTCTGCAATCTAGACGCGCTCACCGTAGCGACCGCGACTCGCTGTGCGCCAGGGGGCCTCCGTCCTGCCGGCTCTCACCTGCTTCCGGTACGGTGCACTGCCGCAGCGCATCCGGAAGGGACTGTTCCCGTGGCCGACCACCCGCACGAGCACGAGCACAGCCCCTCCGTGAAGGGGTCCTCGGTGAACGGGCCCTCCTCCCAGGGGCACGGCCACAGTCACGACCACGGTCCGGCCACCCCCGCCTCCCGCCGGCTGCGGGCGGTCATCGCCGCCGTGCTGATCCCCTTCGCGGTGGCCGTGGTGGCCGGGATGGTGCTGATGTGGCCGGGCAGGCTGCCCGCGCACGCGTCCACCGGGCTGGGGTTCGACCAGCCCACGGTGAGCGGCAGGGTCACCGCGACCAAGGCGGCGCCCTGCGACGCGGGAGCCGCGTCCACCGCATCGGCGACGTCCGCGACCGCGGACGCCTGCTCGCTGGTCAGCGTGGCCATCACCAGCGGCAAGGACTCCGGCAGGACCGTCCAGCTGACGCTCACCCCGGACCAGACCGCCGTCTACAGCGCGGGGGAGAAGGTGGTCCTGGACTACTCCCCGACCGCCCCGGCGGCACTGCAGTACACCATCGGCGACGCCGACCGCTCGATGCCGATGGCGATCCTGGCCGGGATCTTCGCCCTGGCCGTGGTCCTGGTCGGACGGCTGCGCGGACTCGCCGCCCTGGTCGCGCTGGGGATCAGCTTCGCCGTGCTCTCGCAGTTCGTGCTGCCGGCCATCCTCAAGGGCGAGGACCCGCTGCGGGTCGCCGTCGTCGGCGGCGGCGCGATCATGCTGATGGCGCTCTACCTGTGCCACGGCCTGTCCGCGCGCACCTCCGTCGCGGTCATCGGGACGATGGTGTCGCTGGCCCTGATCGGCGTGCTGGGCGAGGTCTTCATCGGACTGACCCATCTCACCGGCAACACCTCGGACGAGACGGCCCTGGTCCACTCCCTCTTCACCGGGATCAAGCTCCCCGGGCTGCTGCTGGCCGGGGTCATCATCGGATCCCTGGGTGTGCTCAACGATGTGACGGTCACTCAGGCCTCCTCGGTCTGGGAGCTGCGCGCGGCCGACCCGACCATGGGCGCCCGGGCGCTGTACCGGTCCGGTATCCGGATCGGCCGCGACCACATCGCCTCCACGGTGAACACCCTGGTGATGGCCTACGCCGGGGCCGCACTGCCGCTGATGCTGCTGTTCACCATCGCCAACCGGGGTGTCTGGACCGTCGCCACCAGCGAGATCGTCGCCGAGGAGGTGGTCAGGACGCTGGTCGGCAGCATCGGTCTGATCGCCTCGGTGCCGCTGACCACCTTCCTCGCCGCGCTGGTGGCCAGCCACAACGGCCGCCCGGCGACGGCGGCAGCGGCGATGGCCTCGATCCCGGCCCAGGCCCGGACAACGGCCGCAGCCATGGCCACGACCGCGATTGCGACCGAGGCGGGCACGGCCGGCCGGCACCGCCACCGCCGCTAGCACCACCGCCGTCAGCGCCAGGGCCCCGTACCGGATTCCGGTGCGGGGCCCTGGTGAACAGAGGTCAGGTCGGCGTCAGCGCGACGCCCGCTTCACCAGGATGACGACCACGGCTCCCAGCGCGACCACGAACAGCACCTTGATGATCCAGCCGAAGAGGAAGCCGATCACCCCGAAGATCGCGCCCACCACCGCGGAAGCCACCCACAGCGCCACGATCAGTACGATCACCGGAACCACGATGTTGCGCATCCAGCCAGGGAGCGTCTTCCAGATCTCGTTCATGTTGTCCGTCCTCCCCCGCGGGGTCTGTCGTCCCGGGGCCTCGGGGCCACCGGCCCGACTGCTTCTTCCTGTTGACTCGATCGTAAGGCCGCAGCGGGCGCCGGTGGACGTTTCGCACCCCTGAGAGAACCCGGATAAGCCCCCTACCGCCGACCCCCGGGACAGTCGTCCGCAGGTCGGGGTCGCTTTCAGACCGGCCAGCCCTCACCGCGCCAGGCGGCGTCCCAGAACATCCACTCGTAGCGCGCGGTCGTCGCGAAGTGCCCGACGGCGCGCCGCCGTTCGAGCGGGGAGAGCTCGGCGCCGACCCGGTCGGTCAGTTCCAGCACCCGGCGGACCACGGCCTGGAACGAATCGTCGCCGTAGCTCTCGATCCAGCGGGCGTACAGCGGGTCGGGCGAGGAGGTGCGCAGCAGCGCCTCGCCCACCCTGGCGTAGATCCAGTAGCAGGGGAGCACCGCCGCCAGGCCCTCGGCGAAGGAGCCGCCGTAGACGGTGGCGAGCAGGTAGCTGGTGTAGGCGCGGGTGGTCGGCAGCACCTCGGCGTCGTCCACCGGGGCGCCGGGACCGTCCAGACCCAGGTCCTTCAAGAAGGCGGCGTGCATCTCCTGCTCGGCCGCGAGCGCGCCGACCGCGTCGTCGGCGAAGGCCCGCACGTCCGCCTCGGTCGGGGCCTTGGCGGCGCAGACCGCGAGCGCCCTGGCGTAGTCGCGCAGATAGTGCGAGTCCTGGACCACGAAGTGCCGGAAGGCCGCCCGGGGGAGGGTGCCGTCGGCGAGTCCGAGCAGGAAGGGGTGGTCCAGGACCGCCCGGTAGGTGGACTCGGCGGAGTGCCACAGCTCGTCGCTGAAGCGGTCGGATCGGTCGAAGCGGTCGGAGCGCACGGGTTCCACGGCTCAGCTCTCCGGGGGCGAGAAGACGACGAGCACCCGCAGGTCCTCGCTGATGTGGTGGAAGCGGTGCGGCATGCCCGCGGGCACATAGGCGACACTGCCCCGACCCACGGTCGTGGTCTCGTCACCGACGGTGAGGTAGGCCCTGCCGCTGACCACCACGTAGACCTCGTCCTGCTTGTGCGGCTGCTGCGGGTCCTGCCCGCCCTGGTCCAGCGCGTACAGGCCGACGGACATCGTGCGCTCATTGAGAAAGCGCAGGTAGGCGCCCTGATTGGCGGCGCGTTCGGCGTCCAGGTCGTCCATCCGGAATACCTGCATCGGATTCCCCACTCCCAGCGGTCGGTTAGCCGTATTCAACCAGTCGGGGCGGTCACGTCCGCACTGCGTACCAGGTAGGTATCAGCCCGCAACACACGACCGCCAGGGCTTCCGCCGCGGCCCGGACTCCTGCGACGATCACCCCATGTTGCGCTTCGTAGTCAAGACTCTGATCAACGCGGCGGCCATCTGGGTCGCGACGGCGGTTGTCTCCGGCATCACCCTCACCTCGGGCGACTGGCAGCACAAGACGCTCACCGTCATTCTGGTGGCGCTGCTCTTCGGCGTGGTCAATTTCGTGATCAAGCCGATCGTGAAGCTGTTCTCGCTGCCGCTGTTCTTCCTCACGCTGGGGCTGATCACATTCGTGATCAACGCCCTGATGCTCTGGCTGACCTCCTGGGCCTCCGGCAAGCTGAGCCTGGACTTCCACGTGGACGGCTTCGTGGCCGCCCTGCTCGGGTCGCTGATCATCAGCATCGTGGCCTGGGCCCTGCACATGGTCTTCCGCGACGAGGACTGACCGCCCGCCGGGACGCTCCCGCCGGGGTCAGCCCGCGCGGCGGGAGTGCCCGTGTCCGTTGAGGATGAGTTCCAGCGCCGCGTCCAGGTCGCTCACCGTCTGCTCGCCGCCCATCGGCAGCAGCCGGTCGGTGCGCCCGAGGAAGGCGATCAGCGGCAGCGCCGGCGAGTAGAGCACGGCCTCACCGGCAGGGGAGCGCAGCCGGATCCTGACGTCCTGGAAGTCGGGGTCGGGGCCCGGCACCGGCTCGACCACGATGTCGCCCTCACCGGTGCTGCGGCTGATCCCGTCCAGCAGCAGTTCGCGGGCGAAGACCCAGCGGACCGGCGGATCGCCGGGCAGGTGGAAGGTGAGCTCGACCGCATAGGGGTCGGCGGCGTCGTAGCGCAGGCGGACGTCGACGTCGAAGGCGAGCTCGCTGGTGACCTGGAGGCTCATCACCAGCCGCCCGGTGCAGTGACTCCCCGAGTCCTGGCTCCGGGCGCTCTCGTCGTCCGCTGCGTGCATCGCTCAGCACCTCTCGTTCCCGGGGTCGCACGGACCCGCGCCTGGATGTGTCGTCGTCGTGCCGGATCCGCGCCGGGGCGCGGATCTCACACGGTGAGGGAGAACCGCTCCATCACCTGCCCCATCCGCACACTCAAACGCTCCGCGACGCCGGAAAGTCTCGGCCTTTCGGCGGTCTCCATCTCCGGGTCCCCCCTGTCTCGCGGCATACCCGGACATACATATGCAATGGCAGTGCTCAACTACCGCATTGGTCCGGCTTCTTCACATCATGCACGCTTTCCTCCGCTTCTGCCTCGACCAAACGGCTGGTTCGTGCCCCCGCCGACCGGAGGGGGTCGACCCCGGGTTGTGCGGCTGTAATCGCGCGCGCCCTGTTTCACCAGCCGCCCCGCGCGGCACACTGCTGGGAACGGAACGCCGCACTGCCGCAATACCCGGAGGACTCCATGCCACGTCCGGTGGTCAAGCGAACCGCTCGCGCGATCCTGCTCGACGGTGACCTGCAGAGCCCCGAACTCGTCCTGATCAAGCGCACCAAGCCGGGTCGGCCGCCGTACTGGATCACCCCCGGCGGCTGTGTGGAACCCACCGACCCCACCGTCGTGGACGCCCTGCACCGGGAGCTCTCCGAGGAGCTCGGCGGCAAGGCCGGGAACGTGGTGCCGGCCTTCGTCGACACGGTGAGCACCGCCCTGCACGACACCGTGACCGACAGCGGCGCGGGAGCAGGCGGCCCGGGAGTCGGCGGCGTGGGTGACGGCGTCATGAACGACGAGGTCAAGGTCCAGCATTTCTTCGCCTGCCGGGTCGAGTCGATCGACCTCTCGCAGCGCCACGGCCCCGAGGTCGACGAGCCCAACGGCGAGTACGAGGTGGTCCGTCTCCCCTTCACCCGCGAGGGGGTGACCTCGGTGAACGTGGTGCCGCCGTCGCTGCGGGCGTACCTGGCGGCGAACATCGAGGGCATCACCGCACTGCTCGCGGACGACCTCGGCCCGCGGTAGCGGCGCCGGTCGCACCGGTCCGCCGGGTCATGCCGGGTCCGCCAGGTCGTGGTGGATCCGGGCGCCCTGCACCCCCTCCTCCCGCAGCACCGCGACGGTGCGCCGGATCATCGCCGGCGGCCCGCTCACGAACGCCTCGTACTCGTCCCACGGCCCGTAGCGGTCGACCACCGCCGGGAGCGATCCGGAGAAGCCCGCCCCCTCCGGCCGCCCCTCGGACACCGCGGTGCGCACCGCGAGCCAGGGGTGGCGCCGCGCCAGTGCCTCCAACTCCTCCCTGGCGTACAGCTCCTGCTCCCGCCGGGCGCCGTAGAACACCTCCACGGTGCGGGCCCGGCCGTGCTCGGCCACCGCCTCGACCATGGCGATCAGCGGGGCGATCCCGGTACCGCCGCCGATCAGCAGCAGCGGCGCGTCGCCGTCCAGGTCCACGTGCATGGTGCCGGACGCGGGCCCGAGCCTGAGCACGTCCCCCGGATTGGTCCGGTGCACCAGGGCGTTGCTCACCCACCCCGCGGGCACCGCCTTGACGTGCAGCGTCACCAGCCCGTCGGCGCGCGGGGCGGTGGCCGGCGAGTAGTGCCGCCAGACCCGCGGCCACAGCGGCACCTCCAGGGTGGTGTACTGCCCGGCCAGGTACGGGTAGCGCTGGTCGGTGCGCAGGGTGACCACCGCGACCTCGCCGGCCCGGCGGTCGACGGCGACCACCTCGGCCTGCCAGGAGGCGGGCGCGACCCGGGCGTCGGCCTCGGCCGAGGCCATCATCACCTCGGAGACGGCCCGGTAGATCCGGCGCCAGGCCAGCTCGGTCTCCGGGTCCCAGTACCGCCCGCAGTAACGTTCCAGCGCTGTCAGCAGCGCCTCGCCGACCGGCCCGTAGTGCTCGTTGAGGACTCCGTACTTGCGGTGCCCCCTGGCCAGCCGGTCCAGGTACTCGGTCAGCGCGGCCGGGTTGTCGGCCGCCTGGCCCGCCGCCAGCAGCGCCCGGAACAGCCGGTCCCGCTGCAGGTCCATGGCGGCCGGGAAGAGCGCGCGCAGTTCCGGGTGGCGCAGGAACAGCACCGCGTAGAAGTGCGCGGTGGCCCGGTCGGCGACGGACTCCAGCACCCCGAGACTGCGCCGCACCAGGGCGATGTCCGCGGCCGTCGGCCCGGCCTGGGCGGCGGCCGCCTGGGCCCGTCCGGCCAGCGGGAGCACCGCCACGGCTGCCTGGGGGACCAGCGGTGGCGGCGTCGAGGGCATCGGCGGGACCCCGGACCCGCCGGCCGGGCCGAACGTCCCCGCCGCCGAGAGGGCGGGGGCGGGCAGCACCGGCGCGGGCAGCACCGGGGAGGTGTAGGGCTGTTGCGCCGTGACACCCCAGGCCCGGGTCCAGGCGTCGCCCGGACCCACCCAGTTGAGGCCGGGCGCGTCGGTGATGATCGGGGCGTAGGTGGGGCGCGCGGGCAGGTTGTCCACCACGCCCGTGGGCGGCGCGAGCGGCGCGACCGGATCCGGCCCGGGTATCGCCTCCTCCGCGGTCGGCTCCTCCTGGCTCTCGGACGGCGGAGGGGGCGGCGGCGGGGGAGGGGCGGACAGTGGGGGCTGTGACTGTCCGGACGACGGCTTCGACTGCTTCGGCTGCCGAATACGCGGCAGGCCGTTTCGATTGAGAGCGCTTCCGATCGACACCTTTCGGTTTCTTCTCCCGTCGTATCAGCGCAGTCCGACAGCGACGATTCGTGCGGCGGCGGCGGGCAGACCTCCTGCCAACCGCAGCGTGGCATGAGCAAACAGCTCATCCCATAAATAGTGAGAAGAATGGGGCGCGCGGGACGCAAACGCGCTACCGTCCGCAGTTCCCACACGCCCCCCGAGGCGCCGCCCAGGTCCGAACCCGCGCCGGCCGACCCGCCGTCAGTCCGCGCACCACTCCTCGAGCTCCTGCAGCAGCCGCCGCTTGGGACGGGCCCCCACCAGTGACTTCACCGGCTCACCCGCCTGGAAGACGATCAGCGTCGGCATCGAGAGCACCCCGTAGGCGGCCTGCGTCACCGGGTTGGCGTCGACGTCGAGGGTGACCACCTTCAGCCGGCCCCGCTGCTCCTCCGCGACATCCGCCAGAACCGGTGCCAGCATCCGGCACGGCGGGCACCAGTCCGCGGTGAAGTCCACCAGAACCGGAAATTCGGATTCCAGGACTTCGGACGCGAACGTCTCGTCCGTCACTTTCACCACATCGGTACTCGTGGTCATCTCAGTTCCCCTCCACCCATTCACTCGGCTTCACTTCGCACAACGGTTCGCCCGGGTGCTCCGCCGACGCCTCCACCTGCGCCCGCAGCAGCTGCCCCTGCACCTGTTCCCGCACCGCCTGCAACCGCTCCAGGCACTCGTCGATCTCCGCGAGCTTGCGCCGGTACACCTCCAGCGAGGCCGGGCAGGAATCCCCGGACGGATGCCCGGCGCGCAGGCAGTCGACGAACGGCCGGGTCTCCTCCAGCTCGAATCCGAAGTCCTGCAGCAGCCGGATCTGCCGCAGCAGCCGCAGGTCCTCCTCGCCGTACGCGCGGTAGCCGTTCACCGCCCGCCGGGCCGGGAGCAGTCCGCGCGACTCGTAGTACCGCAGGGTGCGCGTCGTCGTCCCCGCGCGCTGCGCCAGCTCACCGATCCGCATGCCCTGCCCCGCCTTCCGCCGTGCCTCTGCACACGACGGTAGACCTTGACGCCGACGTCAAGGCCAGCACGGCTACTCGGCGGGATCCCCGTCGGCGGCGTCGGCCTCGGCGGTGTTGGCCTCCGCGGTGTTGGCCTCCGCGCTCAGCTCCAGCAGCACCGGCAGGGTCAGCTCGGCGTAGGTCTCGTTCATCGCCGACACCAGCGCCGCCGCGTCACGCGGGTGCTCCGCCAGGCGCTCGTCGAACGCGCGCAGATAGTCCGCGGTGAAGTCCAGCACCCGTTGCGCGTCGTCGTCCTGCCCCGGGGCCCGGTGCCCGGCCACCACCCGGGCTGTGCCCAGGCCGCGCAGCACCTCCAGATTGGCCATCCAGTCGGCCCGCTGCCCGGGAGTCGTCTCCGCGGTCCAGAGGTGCGTCCCGTTGTAGACCAGGTCGCCGGCGATCAGCGCGTCGGCGCCCGGCACATGGACCACGCTGCTCGCCGAGCAGTCGCCCTGGCCCAGCGCCAGCACGTCCACCGCGGCCCCGTCCACCCGCAGCCGGTGGCCCGGCAGCGGCCCCGGCACCACCGGGAAGGAGGTGACGTCGTCGCCGAAGACCGGCTGCCACTGCGCCACCTTGGCCAGCCCGGTGGCGATGATGCCCTCGATCACCTCGGGCACCGCGTACACCGGGGTCCCCGGGAAGAGGCGGAGCACCTCGGCGGTGCCGAAGTAGTGGTCCGGATGCGGATGGCTGATCAGCACCGCCGTCAGCCGGCCGGTCCGCCCGGCGACCCACTCGGCCAGCTCCCGCCCGGCGCTCAGGGTCAGCTGGGTGTCGACGAGCAGCGCCTCGGTCGGACCGTGGACCAGCGCGGACGTGCTGAAGAACGCCGACTCGGGGCCGGTGAAGACCTCCACCTCGATCCCGGCCGCCCCGGCGCCGGCGTCCCCGGCTTCGCTGTCCGTCATCGCGCTACTCCTCCGCTGCGGGCGATCGTCCCCCCAGCCTGCGCGCATCGGGTGGACCCCGCCGCCTCCCCCGTGCGAACGGGTGAGCATATTCATGCACTTGCAAATATTGTCTACGCTTTCTATCGTTGGACGCGGCACTGTTGAGCACCAGCAACCGAGGACGACGACCGATGAGCAAGCTGTTCGAGCCGCTGACCCTGCGCGGAGTCACTCTTCCCAACCGGGCCTGGATGGCTCCCATGTGCCAGTACTCGGCCGCCTCCGAGGGCCCGGACACCGCCACCCCCAACGACTGGCACTTCCAGCACCTCGCCTCCCGCGCGGTCGGCGGCGCCGGGCTGATCCTCACCGAGGCCACCGCGGTCAGCCCCGAGGGCCGGATCAGCTCCGCCGACCTGGGCATCTGGAACGAGCACCAGCAGCAGGCCTTCCGGCGGATCACCGCCTTCGTCGAGGCGGCCGGCGCCGTCCCCGGCATCCAGCTGGCCCACGCCGGACGCAAGGCCTCGGTCAACGCCCCCTGGGTGGACCGGGGCAGCGCCGTCCCCGCCGACCGGGGCGGCTGGCAGACCCTCGGCCCCAGCCCCCTCCCCTTCGACTCCCACCCGGCACCGGCGGAACTGACGACCGACCAGATCGCGGTCGTGGTCCGGCAGTTCGCCGAGGCGGCCGAACGCGCCCTGGCCGCCGGGTTCAAGGTCGCCGAGGTGCACGGCGCCCACGGCTACCTGGTGCACGAGTTCCTCTCGCCCTACTCCAACACCCGCACCGACGGCTACGGCGGCTCGCTGGAGAACCGGATGCGCTTCGCACTGGAGGTGGTCGACGCCGTCCGCGCCGTCTGGCCCGAGGAACTGCCGCTGTTCTTCCGCAGCTCCGCCACCGACTGGCTGGAGGACACCGGCACCCCCGGCTGGACCGGCCAGGACACCGTCCGGCTGGCCAAGGAGCTGCAGGCGCACGGCGTGGACCTGCTCGACGCCTCGACCGGCGGCAACGTCCCGGACGCCGACATCCCGGTCGCACCCGGCTACCAGGTCCCCTTCGCCACCGCCGTCCGCGAGCAGACCGGACTGCCGGTCGCCGCCGTCGGCCTGATCACCGACCCGCACCAGGCCGAGTCCGTCATCGCCTCCGGCCGGGCCGACGCCGTCCTGCTCGGCCGGCAACTGCTGCGCGATCCCTACTGGCCCCGGCACGCCGCCCGCGCCCTGGATCACGAGCTGCCGAGCACCCCGCAGTACGCCCGCGCCTGACGCCCCGGCCGACCCCGCCCCTCACAGCCCCCGCCAGCCCGCCGGGTCGACACCGCCAGGGGTCGGCCCGGCGATCGGGTAGGGCTCGCGGGTGAGCACCGTGGTGCCGAGGTCCAGATGGCTGACCGAGCCGTCCGGGCCGCGGACGATCCGCAGGCTCTCGCCGTTCCAGTAGCCCTCCGTCGCGGTCCAGCTGCCGTCGGCCTCGGCGCGCAGCGGGATGCCGCGCAGCTGGCCGGTGACCGACGTCAGCTCCAGACCCCGCTCGGCCCGCAACCGCAGCACATAGCCGGTCGGCCCCCAGTACCAGGGACCGGTGAGCGCGAGCAGTTCCGGATCGACGGAGGGCAGCGGACGCCAGGGGTCGGGGATCCGGGGTTCGTGTTCGACGGTGATCCGCAGCAGGTCCGCGGCGAGGGTGCCGACGCCGCCGATCCCGGTGGTGGTGTTGGTCAGCACCACGGCCGCCAGCCGCTGCTCGGGCACGATCCACAGCGCCGCCAGGAACCCTGGCATGGAACCGGTGTGGCCCGCGTGGGCGAGTCCGTTCGCCTGCAGCAGCTGCATGCCGAGGCCGTACCCCTCACCGGCGTGGACCGCGCCGGTCGGCTGCCGCATCTCGCCGAGGGTCGCGGCATCGAGCACCTTCCCGTCGCCCTCGGCGAGGAACCCGGCCCAGCGGCACAGGTCCCCCACCGTCGACCAGAGCTGGCCGGCCGGGGCCATCCGGCCGGTGTCCTCCAGCGGCTCCGGCAGCAGCACGTCCGCCCACGGATGCACCGCCCAGCCGCCGGCGTGCGGCGCCTCCGGCAGCACCGTGGTCCGCCCCATCCCCAGCGGCTCCAGCACCTCGCGCCGCAGCACCGCGCCCCAGGAATCGCCGCGCAGCCGCTCCACCAAGGCGCCCAGCAGCGCGTATCCGACGTTGGAGTAGTGGAACTCGCGCCCCGCGGGGTGCCGCGTCGACGGCTGCTGCACCACGTCCACCAGCCCGGGCCGCAGCGCACCCGGTGTCCGCTCCCACCACGGCCCGGCCGACTCCGTGGTCAACCCGGCGCTGTGCGACAGCAGTTGTCCGATCGTCGCCCGCCCGGCCGTGCCGAACTCCGCCTCGGACGCGGTCTCCGGCAGGTGCTCCACCAGCCGGTCGTCCAGCTCCAGCAAGCCCTCGTCACGCAGCCGCAGCACCAGCACGGCGGTGAACGACTTGGTGATCGACCCGATCCTGAACTGCACATCGGGATCGGGCTCGTGCCCCTCCACGCAGCTCCGCGCCCCGTCCCACACCCGCCGCCCCTCGCGCACCACCGCCGCGACCAACGACGGCGCCCGCCCCTCGCTCTGGGCCACCGCGATGCGGTGCAGCAGGGCACGTCGGGTGGCGGGCAGCAGGTCGGCGAAGCTCTCCGGAGAATCCATGCGGCGACGGTAACCCCGGGTTCCACGGACAGGCCAACCCATATCGCGGCGCACCGTCCAGGCCCGTCCGATTCGTTCAAGACCGCTGGGGTTCCCGGCGCCTAGCGTGGACGCATGACTCCTCGACCCGACCTCATCAGCATCGTCACCGCCGACATGGCGGCCGCGCTCGCCTTCTACCGGCGCCTGGGCCTCGACATCCCGCTCGGGGTCGAGGACGAACCGCATGTGGAGACCACCCTGCCCGGCGGGTTCCGGGTCGCCTGGGACACCGTCGCGACCGTGCGCAGCCTCGACCCCGGGTGGACCCCGCCGCAGGGCGGTCACCCCAGTGCGCTGGCCTTCCGGTGCGAGGACCCCGCCGAGGTCGACAAGGTGTACGCGGAGCTCACCGCTGCCGGCTACCGCTCGCACCGGGAACCCTGGGACGCCTTCTGGGGCCAGCGCTACGCGGTCGTCCTCGATCCGGACGGCAACCCCACCGACCTCTTCGCCCCACTGCCCTCCTGACCGACGCCGGGCCGGCTGCCGCGCTCACCCGTCCGCCGCCGGCCTCCCCAGCAGTTCCCGCAGCGGCACGCCGGCCAGCGCCCGCACCTCCCGGGCCAGGTGCGGCTGGTCGGCGTAGCCCGCGTCCGCCGCGACCAGCGCGAACGGCGCGCCGCCGCGCGCCGCCGCCAGGGCCCGGTCCAACCGCAGCACCCGGTCCAGCACCTTGGGCCCGTACCCGAAGACCTCCAGGCAGCGCCGGCGCAACTGACGCTCGCTCAGGCCCAGTTCGTCCGCAAGCAGGGCCACCCGCACCCCGCGCCGCAGGCCGTCCAGCACCCCGGAGCGGACCCGGTCCCGGTCCGGATCCGGTTCGACCCCGGACCGCCGCGCCGCAGCGACGGCCTCCAGCTCCGCTCCAGGATCCGCTGCGGCCCCCACCCGCTCGGTCAGCTCCCGGACCATCCGGTCCGGCCACAGGCCGTCCAGCGCGACCCTGAGGTCCCGCAGCTCCCAGGCCGGCACCCCGAGCACCGAAGCCGCCGTCCCCGGCGCGAAGCGCAGGCCGGTGATGCTGTCCCCGGCCCTGCTCTCCCCCACCTGCGCCACCGTGTCCGGACCCGCGACGACCAGCGCCCCGTCCATCCAGATCAGGTCCATGCAGCCGTCCGGCAGCACCCGGAACCGCTCGGCGGCCGGCCCGGTGCGGCGCGTCCACAGCACCGCGCCCGGCACCGCCACCGCCGCCCGCTCCTGGTACATGCCACCAGTATCGCGTCGGGGCGGTACCGACGCCCGGAGTCCATCGGGCCGTCCCGAACTCCGTCCCGAACTCCGTCACGAGCCCAGGATTCCCGGTCCTAGGTAAAGCGCTCCGCTCGTCGCCGCGGCGGTCCCGTGGAAGTGTCTTCCTGAGGGCGGAACCGCCGCCCGCACGCACTCTCCACCGCTCCAGGACGAAGGCGATCACGATGTCCGACCTCACCCTCCCCACCACCGCCAAGGCCGTCACCTTCTCCGCGTACGGCGAGCCCGACGAACTGCGGCTCACCGACACCGCCGTCCCTCAGCCCGGCCCCGGACAGGTCCTGCTCCGGGTCTCCGCCGCGGCCGTGAACGCCCTCGACTGGAAGCTCCGACGCGGTTTCATGCAAGGGATCTTCCCGGTCACCTTCCCGCACGTACCCGGCCTGGAGGCGGCCGGAACGGTGGTGGCCCTCGGCCCCGGCGTCGACTCCTGGCAGCTCGGCGACGAGGTGCTCGGCCTGGCACTCGCGGCCTACGCCGAGTACGCCGTCGCCGACGCCGCCACCCTGGCCGCCCGACCGGCCGACCTCCCGGTGGAGACGGCGGCAGGACTGCCGGTCGTCGCCGACACCGCCGTGCGGGGCCTGCGGCTGCTGAACCTGAAGCCGGGGGAGACCCTGCTGATCCACGGCGCCGCCGGTGCGGTCGGCACCCTGGCCGTCCAGTTCGCGGTCGAGGACGGCGTCCGGGTGATCGGCACGGCGGGGGAGCGGGACCAGCAGGCGCTGCGCGACCTCGGCGCCACCCCGGTGCTCTACGGGGACGGCGTCATCGACCGGGTCCGCGCGGCCGCGGCCGGCGAACCCGTGGTCGCGGTGCTGCACACCAGCGGCGACGGCGTCCTGGCCGACTCGGTGGCGCTGGTGGGCGGCCCGGACCGGGTGGTCACCATCGCCGCCGCCCAGGAGGCGGGCCCGCTCGGGGTCACCTTCACCAGCGGCGGCACCGCCGAAACCGCCGTCGAGGGCCTGAGCCGGGCACTCTCCCTGCACGCGGCGGGCACCCTGTCGGCCCCGGTCCGCACCACCCTCCCGCTGGCGGACGCGGCCGCCGCCCAGCGGCTCAGCGAGCAGGGCGGCGGTCGCGGCAAGATCGTGCTGCTGCCCTGACCCCGATCCGGCCCTGACCCCGGTTCACCAGTGCGTCGCCGCAGGCGGTGCAGTCGGTGCAGTCACTGCAGTCGGTGCAGTCGGTGCAGTCGGGGTCAGCGACCGTCGCCACCGGCCTCCCCGTTGCCGTCCGGTCCACCGGGCAGCAACGGGAACAGCCGGGTGATCAGGGCCACCGGCAGGGCCCGCTCCGGGCGGGACTCGGGCTGCTGTTCGCGCCGCCGGTAGCCGGCCAGCACCTCCCGCACCGCCTCAGCCACCCCGCCCAGCTCCTCCGGGGTGAGGTAGACGACGGCGCTGAACGCCTCGTCCCGGCCGCGCCACTGCTCCGGGGCCCGGTCCCGCAGGTCCAGCCAGCGCTGGTAGCTCTCGTCCTCCAGCCCGCGCGCCAGCTCGCCGAAGCCCTCGGCCGGAAGCGGCTCCGGCGGCCCCTCCGGCAGTGCCTCCGGCTCGGGCTCCGTCCGGCGCAGCCGCCAGGGCCGCGCCCGGCCCCCGCTGTGCGGCGCCTCCTCGATCAGCCCGTAGCGCGCCAGCTGCCGCAGGTGGAACGAGCACAGCCCGGAGCTGTACCCCAGCCGCGCGGCCGCCTCGGTGGAGGTCAGCGTGCCCCCCTCGGCGAGCAGGTCCAGCAGCCCGTCGCGCACCGCATGGCGCGGCAGCGCTCCGGTACCCGCCGCTGTCCCCGCCCCGGCATCGGCGTCATTCCGCATTTCTTCCTCGGTCACTTTGCAAAGCCTGCTACTTTGCAAAGCAGTCCACAAGCGTCCCCACGCCCCGAGTGAGGAATCGATGTCCGAGACGCCCCTGATCCACAGCCGGCACACGCCCCGCAGCACGGTGGACCGCCGGGTCCGGGTCCAGGGCGAGCCGGTCGACAGCTACCCCGCGCTGCCGCCCGAGGCGCAGCGCGGCTCGATGCTGCGGATCACCGAGGTCGGCGAGGAGATCCTGGGGCGGCGCTGCCGCGAGGTGACCGGCTCGGAGTTCGGCAGCCCCGAACTCTCCCGCCTGGTCGACGACATGTTCCGCACCATGCACGTCGCCGAGGGGGCAGGCCTTGCCGCCAACCAGGTCGACGTCGACCTGCGGCTGTTCGTCTTCGACTGCCTGGACGAGGACGGCGTCCGCCACGTCGGCCACATCGCCAACCCGGTCCTGGACCAGCCCGACCCGACCCACCGGCGCCTGATCGACGACGCCGAGGGCTGCCTCTCGGTGCCCGGCGCCGACATGGTCGTCCCCCGGACCGAGCGCACCACCGCCCGGGGCTTCGACAAGGACGGCAACCCGCTGGTCATCGAGGGCCGGGGCTACTTCGCCCGCTGCCTCCAGCACGAGACCGACCACCTGGAGGGCCGGCTCTACCTGGACCGGCTCTCCAAGCGCGACCGCAAGGACGCACTGCGGCAGACCGCCGAACGCCGCGAGGCGGTCTTCGCCGGCCGGACCCGCCGCGCCGCAGAACTCGACAGCCGCTTCGGCACCACCTGACGCTGCGCCGGTCGACGCTCCGTCAGCTCTGCTCCGCCAGTGCCTGGGTGCCGACCACGGCCAGCAGCGCCAGCCGTTCGGCGTCCTCGGTGCCGGGCTCGGCCGTGTAGACCATGATCCGCAGATCGCTGCCGGCCACGCTGAGCACATCGCAGTCCAGCGTCAACGGGCCCACCTCGGGGTGGTCGATGGTCTTGCGCGACGCCTCCTGGTGCCCCACCGCACCGGAGTCCCAGAGTTCGGCGAAGCGCTCGCTGCCGGCCCGCAGGTCCGCGATCAGCCGCCGCAGCCGCAGGTCCGCCGGATAGCGGAGCGCCGTCGCGCGCAGGTCGGAGACGACCGCGGTCTCCAGCGCCCGCCGGGACTCCGGCGTGTGCCGGACCCTGGTGCCCGCCCCCAGGAAGTTCCGCCACGCCCCGTTGCGCTCCCTGCCGTGCCGCTCGCCCATCAGCGCGGTGTACAGCGGGTTGGCCAGCAGCAGCGTCCAGGCCGCGTCGGAGACCGCGACCGGCGTCCCGGTCAGCCGGTCCAGCATCCGCTGGACGCTGGGCGTGATGTAGCCGGGCACCGTGCCCCGCCCCGGCGCGACCAGCCCGGCGACCCGGAACAGGTGCTCGCGCTCGTCCCCGGACACCCGCAGCGCCCGGCCCAGCGCCTCGATCACCTGCTCGGACGGGTTGGCCGCCCGGCCCTGTTCCAGCCGGGTGACGTAGTCGACCGAGATCCCGGCCAGCAGGGCCAGCTCCTCCCGGCGCAGCCCGGCCGCGCGCCGGTGGCCGCCGACCGGCAGCCCGGCCGCCTCCGGCGGGACCCGGTCGCGCCAGCGCCGCACCGTCCGCCCGAACTCCGTGGTAGCCATGCCCCCACTCTGCACCGCCGGGCGCGCGGGTGCCTGGTACTGGCAGTCCCAGGAAGCAGGGACGTCTGGCTGGGCGCCGGTCCGGACCGCATCGTGGAGGCATGACTACAACACTGATCACCGGAGCCAACAAGGGCCTCGGCTTCGAGGCCGCCCGTCAACTCGTCGCCGCGGGCCACACCGTGTACATCGGCAGCCGGGACCCGGAGCGCGGCCGCCGGGCCGCCGAGGAACTGGGCGCGCGCCTGGTCGTCATCGACATCACCGACGACGCCTCCGTCGCCGCCGCGGCGAAGACCATCGAGGCCGAGGGCGGTCTGGACGTGCTGGTGAACAACGCCGGCATCGAGGAGCGGGCGCAGGACAACGGCGTCATCGGCGCCGCGGACCTCACCGCCGAGCTGATGCGGCGGACCTTTGAGACCAATGTCTTCGGCACGGTGCGGGTCACCCACGCCTTCCTGCCGCTGCTGCAGCGTTCGCCCGCCCCCGTCATCGTCAACCTCAGCAGCGGCCTGGCCTCGCTCACCCGGGTCAGCACCGCCGGCACCCCGACCTACGCCTACCCCGGCATCGCCTACCCGGCGTCCAAGACGGCCGTCAACATGATCACCGTCCAGTACGCCAAGGCGTTCCCCGCCATGCGCATCAACGCGGTGGAGCCCGGCTTCACCAAGACCGACCTCAACGGCAACACCGGCATCCAGACCGTCGAACAGGGCGCCGAGATCATCGTCCGAATGGCCCGCCTCACCCCGGACGGCCCCACCGGCACCTACGTCGACGCCGAGGGCCCACTGCCCTGGTAGCCGGCTCGCTCAGCTCTGGGCCATGTCCACGAAGCGGGAGTAGTGGCCCTGGAAGGCCACCGTGATCGTCGCCGTGGGCCCGTTGCGGTGCTTGGCCACGATCAGGTCGGCTTCACCGGCACGCGGTGACTCCTTCTCGTAGGCGTCCTCACGGTGCAACAGGATGACCATGTCGGCGTCCTGCTCAATGCTGTTGTGCAGGACCGTGCCATTGGCGATGAAGTTGTGCGTTCCGAGCACCGTGGCGTCGAACACCGGCCGGTCGCCGATACTCTCCACTTCGACAATCGAATCCCACAACACGTCACTCGTTGCGAGCAGATCGAGTTCCGCATCCTGGAGAATCTCCGCCACCTGGTGAAGCCGACTGCGGCTCGGTGCGGCACGGTAGATCGTGGAGCCGCAGTAGGCCGTACCCAGTTGCTCCTGGAACGCACGGGTGGTGACAACCCGCTCCTTCATCGCTGCCCTGACCCGGTCCCATACCTGCACGGGGACGGTGTCGAGATTCGTGTTGGCGACAACCGCCGCCAGGCGGTGCAGTGCCTTGTTGACCTGCACCGCGCGTGCGCCGTGCACACCGATGTCGTGCAGGAACCGCCGCTGATCGGTTACTCCGCTGACATCCACGGTCCATCCTGGGCGGCCCTTGGTGTTTCCGACCCTTCTCAACCGCGACTGGATCTCGCACCGCAGCAGGAGCTGCTGAAGGTCCCGTGCCAGCCGCTCTGACGTCGTCGCGTAGTAGACCCTGACTGCTCCTGCGTTGGAGACAGTCACCGAGCCGTCCGTGGCCCACAGGTGACGCAGGAACAACCGCACCTGGTCATCTGGAAGGCCGAAAACCGCACCCGGCAGGAACTTCTCGTACGACCGCTTCCCGTACAGGCCGAACCGGTCCAACCAGGCAGCGATGGGATTGCGTCGTCCGCGGGCGAGGCTGTACGGAGCAGGCAGGTAGGTGTGCCACCAGTTCTCCTGCGCCTCACGGCGGGGGGTGACGCCGAAGTGCGCCGCTGCCAGCTCCACCGCGTCCAGGTTGGCCTCGTCGTTGCTGGTGTAGTGGATGGGCTGGCGGGGAGCCATGCATCCGTCGCCGATCAGGTGCGCCAGCATGACCACCTCGGCCTCAGGCCATGCGGTGGTGTTCTCCGGGGTTCCGATCCTCCGGGGGACCGCCACTCGGTCGCCCATCAGCAGGTCGCCGAGCGGCTTCCAGCCGTCATACGTGAGGAACGGGTGGTTCGCCGTCGCCTCCACCTCCCTGCCCGATGCGAGCCGCACCCGGAACACTTCCTTCGTCCCACTCGGGAAGGCATGCGTGAGCGTCCGGCTGACCAGCTTCATCCGCTCGTCCACCGACCACACCGGGACGTCTCGCGCCCCGGACTCCATCAGCTCGCCGATCGTCACCTCCGCACCGGTGTCGGCCCGCAGCAACCGCGTCCCCGCCGTCACGCATCCCGACTCACGGAGGTCGGAGACCATCGGCCTCTTGTCCGTCCGCTGTTCAGGACCACGGTTCAGCTGCGACAGCGCGATGACCGGGAGTTCCAGCTCCTTGGCGAGCAGCTTGAGGTTTCGCGACATCTCGGAGACCTCCTGCTGCCGGCTCTCGGGCCGTCGCGAGCCGCCGTTCTGCATCAGCTGGAGGTAGTCGATCACCACCAGCCGCAGGTCGTTGCGCTGCTTGAGGCGGCGGCACTTGGCCCGGATCTCCATCATCGACAGATTGGGGGAGTCGTCGATGTAGAGCGGAGAATCGTTCAACTCCGGCATCCGCCGCGCCAGTCGGGTCCAGTCCTCGTCGGTCATGTTCCCGGACCGCATGTGGTGCAGCGCGACCCGGGCCTCCGCCGAGAGCAGACGCATGGCGATCTCGTTGCGCCCCATTTCCAGGGAGAAGAAAACGCTCGGAATCTTGTGCTTCACCGAACAGGATCGGGCGAAGTCCAGGGCCAGCGTGGAGTTGTGAACGACGATGTCGTTGGCGACGAAGTTGTGCGTACCGTCCACAGTGAGGTCGTAGACCTCGGCTTCTCCGTCCGGGAGCACGGATTCGACCCGGTCCCACTGGACATCGGAGGTGGCGATGTCCGCCAGCATCTGGGAGTCCAGCGCCTTCGCAAGCTCCAGCAGCCGGTGGCGACTGACCTGCTGTCCGACATGCCAGTTGTGCGTCCGGGACCGCCCTGTGCGGGCGCTGATCTCGGCCCAGCTGCGGTCACCCTTCTCGGCCTTGATCAGGTCCCAGACCTCGGCGGGGATCAGGTCCAGATTGGGCTGCCCCACACGCTCGCCGCAGGCCGCCAGAACTTCTGCGACCTGACGCTCCTTCGAGAAGATGCCGACCCGCGCCGCGAACGTGCGGATCTGGTCGATGTCATGGATGAGGACCTGGAACGCAACCCGCCGCTCGCCCTGGTAGGCGACGGTACGGCGGACCACCTTGGCCACGATGCCGAGGCGGAGAAGGAGGTGGGCGACATCGTCGGCCAGCTGCTTGCTGACGGAGCAGTAGCCGATCTGCGGCTGGTTGCCCGGCCTGGACACCGAGGCCCAGCCGTCAGTGGCGTAGAGGCGGGACAGAAAGAGCGCGATCTGGTGCTCAGGGAGCCGGAAGAAGACCTCGGGAACGAACTTGGTGTGGCTGCTCGCCCCCATCAGGCCCCATTCCGACAGCCGGGCCGTCAGCGGATTCTGCCCCAGCGTCGCGGCGGAGAAGCCCAGCCGGGAGGGGTGCTCGTGCTCGTCGACACCGAGGAGGGAGCAGTCTGCGTCACGGCATCCCTTGGGCACAGCCTGATGTACCCGAAGCAGGGAGTCCTTCGCCCATCGCGCGGCATCCGCGCGGATCGCTTCGGAGTAGGCGGTCAACTGCGGTGTGGCGCTCGTCAGGGAGCCGTCTCCCAGAAGGTAGCCCGTCAGCGCCACCAGCGAACTGGGCAACTCGACCGAAGGCAGACACGGCAGGGACCGAGGCACCGCGATCCGATCCCCTGGACGCAGTTCCTCCAGGGGAACCCAACCGCGCAGTGAGCGGAAGGGATGGTTCGCCGTGGCCGCGATGGACCGGCCGAGCTGGGTCGTCAGTTTGAAGGTCGCCCGGCGACCGTTCGGGATGAAGTCGGACGGCCTGATCGGGGCCAACTTCCAGTCATCCCGAAGGGTGTGCACGGTCAGCCGCTCACCGGCCTGCCCTCGCCGTACGAAATCCTCGACCGTAATGCGCTCGCCGCTGTCAGCCTCAACAAGGATTGTCGTGGATGCGACACACTTTCCCATCGCGGGCCTCGCCGCGACGACGATCATCTGGCCCGGGTGCAGGCCGTTGGTGAGTGAGTCCAGGTCGGCGAAGCCGGTGGGGACGCCGGACATCTGGCCGCTGCGGGAGCCGATGGACTCGATCTCGTCGAGGGCGCCCTCCATGATGTCGCCGAGCGGGGCGTAGTCCTCGTTGGTGCGCTGCTCGGTGACGGCGTAGATCTCGGCCTGGGCGGCGTTGACGATCTCGTCGACGTCGCCCTCGGCGGCGTAGCCCATCTGCGCGATGCGGGTGCCCGCCTCGACCAGCCGGCGCAGCACCGCGCGCTCGTGGACGATCTCGGCGTAGTACTCGGCGTTGGCGGCCGTGGGGACCGAGTTGACCAGGGTGTGCAGGTAGGAGGGGCCGCCGACGCGGGTGATCTCGCCGCGCTTGACCAGCTCGCTGGCGACGGTGATCGGGTCGGCCGGTTCGCCGCGTGCGTAGAGGTCGAGGATGGCGCTGTGGATCAGCTCGTGCGCGGGTCGGTAGTAGTCGACCGGCTTCAGCACCTCGACGACGTCGGCGATCGCGTCCTTGGACAGCAGCATGCCGCCCAGCACCGACTGCTCGGCGGCCAGGTCCTGCGGGGGCACCCGCTCGTAGCCGGCCGAGTCGCCGCGCGAGTCGCCCTTGCCGCCGCCGGCGTTGTCGTAGGAAGAACGGTCCGCCTGGTTGCCGCCGCTGGCCCTTCCGCCACCGCCGCCACCGGGGCCGCTGCCGCCGGAGCCGCCCTTCCCCTTGAACGGCAGCCGGTCGCCCGGACCCTCGCTCGGGGGCGGCGGCCACTCCTCGTCCGGGGGCGGCACCTCGTCGTGGTCGTCGTACGGCACGTCGCTCACCGGGCACCTCCGCCGGAGGCCCCTTCGCGTCCCTGCTCCATGCCGCGCCTCCTGGTCGTTCCGCCCCGTACCCGTCCGCCCCGCCGTCACTCTCTTCTATACGGCACCCCACTGACACCGGAGCACCTGCACCCCCTGCGGCGCGTCGGCGGAACGCTCACGCTAAGGGGGGATCAGCCCATCGGCCAAGATGGTTATCCACAGGCCATGTGGATGACGGGCCCCGGACTGTGGAGAACCGACCCCAAGCTGTGCACGGCTCGGGGGACAACCTGTGGATAACCCGAAGATCTTTCCACCGTCAACTCGCTGACCTGGAATAACACCCATCACCTCCTGTGCAGGAGAAAAATTTCACACGGAGCATGAAGATCACGACCAGGGGTGCCCGAACCGCTACGCGGAGCACGCGCGTGTAATACTCAAAATACGCGTGCACACATTACCTGTGGATGACTACGGTAGGACCATGCGACCGACCTCCCCCGCCCTCCCCCAGCCGCCGGTCCGCCGGACCAGGCACGACCGGGAGATCCTGGCCCTGGCGGTGCCGGCCTTCGGCGCCCTCATCGCCGAACCGCTGTTCCTGATGGCGGACTCCGCCATCGTCGGCCACCTCGGCACCGCCCAGCTGGCCGGCCTCGGGGTGGCCGCCTCGCTGCTCTCCACCCTGGTGGGGGTCTTCGTCTTCCTCGCCTACGCCACCACGGCGGCCGTCGCCCGCCGGATCGGCTCCGGCGACCGCCCCGCCGCGGTGCGGCAGGGCATCGACGGCATCTGGCTCGCGGTCTTCCTGTCCGTCCCGGTCGTCGCCCTGGCCGTGGGCCTGGCCCCGGCGGTGATCCGGCTCTTCGGCGCCTCCGCCACCGCCACCCCCTACGCCGTCGACTACCTGCGGATCAGCGCCCTCGGCATCCCGGCCATGCTGATCGTCATGGCCGCCACCGGCGTGCTGCGCGGCCTCCAGGACACCCGTACCCCGCTGGCCGTGGCGGTGGCCGGCTTCACCGTCAACCTGCTGCTCAACCTGGGCCTGGTCTACGGCGCCGGGCTGGGCATCGCCGGCTCCGCCCTGGGCACGGTGATCGCCCAGTGGGGCATGGCCGCCACCTATCTCGCCGTCGTGGTCCGCGGCGCACGCCGGCTGGGACTGCTCAGCACCCGCGCCGACCTGCGGCCCGACCTGCCAGGCATCCGGGCCTGCGCCACCGCGGGGGCGCCGCTGCTGGTCCGCACCCTCAGCCTGCGGGCCATCCTGCTGATCGCCACCGCGGTCGCGGCCAGGCTCGGCAACACCGCGATGGCCTCCCAGCAGATCGCCATGTCGCTGTGGAACTTCCTGGCCTTCGCGCTGGACGCGATCGCCATCGCCGGACAGGCCATCATCGGCCGCTACCTGGGCGCCGACGACACCGGCGGCGCCCGTGCGGCGACCCGGCGGATGGTGGAGTGGGGGATCGGCACCGGCGTCCTGCTGGGGGCGCTGCTGCTGCTCGCGCGCCCCCTCTATCTGCCGCTGTTCACCGACGATCCCGCGGTCAAGCAGCAGTTGGGCACCGTCCTGCTGATCGCCGCGGCCACCCAGCCGCTGTGCGGTGTGGTCTTCGTGCTGGACGGCGTGCTGATGGGCGCGGGCGACGGGCCCTACCTGGCCTGGGCCATGCTGGGCACGCTGGCGGCGTACGCCCCGGTCGCGCTGACCCTCGGCAGCAGCAGCCTGGTGGCGCTCTGGGGCGCCATCGCCCTGTGCATGGCCGTCCGACTGCTGTTCCTGGCCCTGCGCGCCCGCACCGGCGCCTGGCTGGTCACCGGAGCGGTACGAGCCTGAGCGGTACGAGCCTGAGCAGTGCGGGGCCCCTGGGCCCCGGACCGGCAAGGGCCCGAGCGGCCTCAGCGCAGCCGCCGCTCGTAGAAGGCCGTCCCGTGCAGCGGCCGCCCGCCCATCCCCCGGTACGGCGCCTCCGCGGCCCGGTCCCCCTCCGGGACCCGGTAGCCGCGCAGGGTCCGGTAGCCCGCCTCCCCCAGCGCCCGGTACAGCTCCCGCGCCAACAGGGTGAGGTAGCCGCGCCCCTGCCACTGCGGCAGGGTGCCCGAGGCGACCAGCGCGGCCTGGTCCGGGTGGTCGCCCCGCCAGGCCGCCGCGCGCAGCGCCAGCCGCTGCCGCTGCGAGGGCCGGCCCCGGGTGGCCACCAGGAACGGCGACACGTCCGGGACGGCCAGCAGGAAGGCCACCGGCTCGCCGGCCCTGGTGAGGTACAGCGGCAGCCGCTCGTCCAGCACCCGGCTCAGCCCGGCGGCCCGCTCGGCGAAGTCCGCCGCGGAGACCTCGGTCCGCTGCTCGACCTGCTCCGCCGAGGCGTTGAGGATGTGCCGCAGCGCCGGCAGCACCCGTCGCAGCGAGCGCCGGCTCCCCCGGTGCACCCGCAGCTCCTCGTCCTGCATCCGCTGCTCGTCGACCACGAAGGCCTTCTCCGGGCGGAGCCGCCCGGGGTCGTCCAGCCCCTCGCAGATCCAGGTCCGCCCGGGCCAGCGCCGGGTGAAGCCCAACCGCTCGTAGGCGGTCGGGTAGTAGGGCGGGCTCCAGCCGCCCCCGCTGAAGCCGCGCTCGTCGAAGCCGGATACCAGCACCCCGGGGGACTGGTCCGGCAGCAGTTCCACCGGGCCGAGCAGCAGGTCGCAGCCGCTGACGGTGCCCGCCTGCTCGGCCAGGTCCAGCAGTTCCTTGGCCGGGTCGGCGCCGTCCACCACCAGCGCCGGATCGCTGCGCGCGTCGGCGAACTCGGTCAGCCCGAACAGCTGGACCTGCCGGCCGACCCGGGCGTCCAGCGCGCTGTTGCGGTGCAGGCAGGTGCGGCCCACCACCCGGCCGCGGCAGTCGCGGGCCAGGTAGAGGTCGACCGGACCGTAGCGGCGCTGCGGTCCGGTCCCCTCGTACCAGGCCCTGATCCGGCGTTCCGGGACGGGCACGTAGTGGGACCGCGGATGGAGGCGCAGCGGCAGTTCGCAGAACTCCCGCAGTGACGCCTGGTCGGTCACCTTGGTGACCTCGATGGCCATGACCTCTCCCTGATAAGTTACCGGTCAGTACCACTTCATCGTGCGCGCCGCCGGGGAGCCTGGAATCCGTGCGGTTACTCAGGCCGCTACTCAAAACCGGTACTCAGAACCCCGCCGTCCGCTTCTGAGTACGCACCTTCTCAGTACGCGCCGGAACGCCGGAAAGGCCGGTCCCCCGTGAGGGGGACCGGCCTTTCCGAGGGCCCGGCCGAACGGCAGGGCCCGGCACCGCTTGCGTCAGGCAGCGACCACGTTGACGTTGATCTTGGCGACCACGTCGGAGTGCAGCTTGACGGTGACCTGGTGGGCACCGGTGGTCTTGATCGGCGAGCCGATCTCGACGCGGCGCTTGTCGACCAGCGGGCCGTCGACGGCCTTGATGGCCTCGACGACGTCGCCCGGGGTCACCGAGCCGAAGAGCCGGCCCGCGTCGCCCGCACGCACGGCGAGCTTCACGGAGACGGCCTCGAGCTTGGCCTTGACCTCGTTGGCCTGCTCCAGGGTCTGGATCTCGTGGATCTTGCGGGCGCGACGGATCGCGTCCACGTCCTTCTGGCCGCCCTTGGTCCAGCGGATGGCGAAGCCACGCGGGACCAGGTAGTTGCGGGCGTATCCGTCCTTGACCTCGACGATGTCGCCGGCGGTACCGAGGCCGGAGACCTCGTTCGTGAGGATGATCTTCATTGTTCGGTCACCCTCCTATTCAGCGAGCGGTCGAGGTGTAGGGCAGCAGAGCGACCTCGCGGCTGTTCTTCACAGCCGTGGCCACGTCGCGCTGGTGCTGGGTGCAGTTGCCGGTGACCCGGCGGGCGCGGATCTTCCCACGGTCGGAGATGAACTTGCGAAGCAGGTTCGTGTCCTTGTAGTCGACGTAGGTGATCTTGTCCTTGCAGAAAACGCAAACCTTCTTCTTCGGCTTGCGTACAGGCGGCTTCGCCATCATGTACTCCAACTGGTGTTCACGATCCGGTCGTTGCCCTCGCGATTGCGAGGACGACGCCCGGGTCGCACGGGATCAAGTCTGAGCGGGCCCCGCCCCGGAGGGAGCGGCCCAGCACACTGCTGTCGTCCGATGAGGACTAGAACGGGGGCTCGTCCGAGAAGCCGCCGCCGGCCGGGGCACCCCAGCCGCCGCCGTTGCCGCCGGACTGCTGTCCGCCGCCCGCCGGGGCGCTGGACGCCCAGGGGTCGTCGGACGGAGCGGACTGGCCGCCGCCGGAGTTCTGCGAACCCCAGCCACCGCCGTTGCCGCCCTGCTGGCCGCCGAAGCCACCGCCGCCGCCGTTGCCGCCGCCGAAGCCACCGCCGCCCTGACCGCCGGTCCGCTGGGCCTTGGTGACCTTCGCGGTGGCGGAGCGCAGCGACGGGCCGACCTCGTCGACCTCGACCTCGTAGACGGTGCGCTTCTCACCCTCCTTGGTGTCGTACGTACGCTGACGCAGACGACCCTGGACGATGACGCGCATGCCGCGCTGAAGCGACTCCGCGCAGTTCTCCGCCGGCTGACGCCAGACGTTGCACGTGAGGAAGAGGCTCTCGCCGTCCTTCCACTCGTTCGTCTGACGGTCGAAGGTGCGGGGGGTTGACGCGAGGCGGAACTTCGCGACGGCCGCACCCGACGGCGTGAAACGCAGCTCGGGGTCGTCGACGAGGTTGCCGACGAGGGTGATGACGGTCTCGCCTGCCATGGTGGTTTACGACCTCTCGGTGGGAGCGGTTCCGTTCAGTGCAGTGCTCACCGCGCCGGCCGTACGGACGGCCGTGCGGTGCAGTGCCTCATTGCTCCGGGGACTGCTCCCCGGAACGGGGCACTTGGAGAAACCTCAGTGGGTGTCCGGGCGGAGCACCTTGGTGCGGAGGACCTGCTCGCTCAGGTTGAGCTGCCGGTCGAGCTCCTTGACGACCGCAGGCTCAGCCTTGAGGTCGATCACCGAGTAGATGCCCTCGGACTTCTTGTTGATCTCGTACGACAGGCGACGACGGCCCCAGGTGTCGACCTTCTCCACGTTGCCGCCGCCGGTGCGGACGACATTGAGGAAGTTCTCGATCAGGGGGGAGACAGCGCGCTCCTCGACATCGGGGTCGAGGATCACCATGACCTCGTAATGACGCATGTGGAACCCACCTCCTCTGGACTCAGCGGCCACGGTCTTTCCGTGGCAGGAGGGTTTTTGAACGCGTCGCAACAGTAGTGGTCGGCACTGACAACGAGGCGGAGAACCGCAACGACACTGGGGAGAGGGCGTCGGAGACCGACGGAATCCCACCAGGATCAGCGCACGGGTCGCGGCTGAAAGCCGCGCCACACCGGTGCAGACGGTCCAGCCTACAGGCACCCGAATGGGGTCTTGAAATCCACCCCCGAATCGCCGCAATCTGTATACATCGGGTAGGGGGCGCGCTACAGTGCGCCATCCTCATCCGTGGCCGTACGGCCGCTCCAGGCCGACGGCTCCGGCAACCTCCCCAAGGAGGCGGGTCCCATGGCACATTCGATCGGTCCCTCACAGCCGCAGCAGAGCCAACCGTCCTCTTCGCTGCCCTCGCTCGCGCCGATGTCCCCGTACGGGCCCGGCTCACGGCTGCACGCCGGCGACGGCAAGGCGCATCCGTTGGCGGACACCCTGGCCGGGGTCACCCTGATCCTGGCCGCCATCGCCATCGCCACCTGCATGTTCCGCAGCCTGCACCTGGTCGCCTCGTGGACCGGCCTGGCCGGCATCGTCACCGCGGCCTGGGGCCAGTACATCTCCGTCACCACCAAGGAGCGCTTCGTGCTGGTCTGCGCCGGGGTCGCCGCCGCGGCGGGCTTCGGCATCGGCCTGGCGCACGGCGGGCTCTACTGACCGCACCGGCACGCCGCCTTCGGCCGGAACCGGCCGAAGGCTCTCAGCAGCGTCCCTATGGGGGTGCCCCACCTGGGCAGTAGGCTTCGCGATTGACGCGAACTGAAGCCCGAGGAGCACCCCCATATGAGCCTGCGCCTGAGGACCATCAGCCGGGAGGAGCACCTGGCCTTCATCAGGAGCCTGCCTTCCGCGAGCCATATGCAGGTCCCCTCCTGGGGTGATGTGAAGGCCGAGTGGCGCTCGGAGAGCATCGGCTGGTTCGACGACCGCGGCGCGGTGGTCGGCGCCGGCCTGGTGCTGTACCGGCAGATCCCGAAGGTCAAGCGCTACCTGGCCTACCTGCCCGAGGGCCCGGTCATCGACTGGTTCGACCCGAACCTGGACCGCTGGCTCCAGCCGATGCTGGACCACCTCAAGTCGCAGGGCGCCTTCACCGTGAAGATGGGCCCGCCGGTGATAATCCGCCGCTGGCAGGCCGAGACGATCAAGAGCGCCATCGCCGGCAAGGAGGCCAAGCGGCTCCGCGACGTCGAGGCCGACTGGTACGAGCCGCGGGCCATCGACACCGCCGACCGGCTGCGCCGGATGGGCTGGCAGCAGGGCGAGGACGGCGGCGCCGGGTTCGGCGACGTCCAGCCCCGCTACGTCTACCAGGTGCCGCTGGCCAACCGCTCGCTGGACGACGTCCTCAAGGGCTTCAACCAGCTGTGGCGCCGCAACATCAAGAAGGCCGAGAAGGCCGGCGTCGAGATCGTCCAGGGCGGCTACGACGACCTGCCGGTGTTCCACCAGCTCTATCTGGAGACCGCCGAGCGCGACCAGTTCATCCCGCGCCCGCTCTCCTACTTCCAGCGCCAGTGGAAGGCGCTGACCGCCGAGGACCCCAACCGGATGCGGCTGTACCTGGCCTACCACGAGGGTGACGCGCTGGCCGGGACCACCATGATCACCGTCGGCGAGCACGTCTGGTACTCCTACGGCGCCTCCACCGTGCACAAGCGCGAGGTCCAGCCCAACAACGCGATCCAGTGGCGGATGATGCGCGACGCCTACGCGCTCGGCGCCACCGTCTACGACCTGCGTGGCATCAGCGACACCCTGGACGAGAGCGACCACCTGTTCGGGCTGATCCGGTTCAAGGTCGGCACCGGCGGCCAGGCCGCGGAGTACCTGGGCGAGTGGGACTTCCCGCTCAACAAGCTGCTGCACAAGGCGCTCGACATGTACATGAACCGTCGCTGACGGTCCGTTCCCCGCTCGAATCCCTGTCTCCCCGGAAGGTACCCTCCACCCCATGGCGCTCTCTCTGTACGTGGACACCCCCCGCTGGCGTGCCCACCAGCGCTCCGTCGTGGACGCCTTCCCCGGGCTGGTCCCGGTCGCCAAGGGCAACGGCTACGGCTTCCGCAACGTCCGGCTGGCCGAGGAGGCCGCCCGGATGGGCGCCGACGTGCTGGCGGTCGGCACCGCCTACGAGGCATCCGAGCTCAAGGACTGGTTCGGCAAGGACCTGATCGTGCTGACCCCGTACCGGATCCGCGAGGACACGGTGCCGCTGCCGCAGCGGGTGATCCGCACCGTGGGCACCATCGAGGGCGTGCGCGGGCTGGTCGGCGGTCGGGTGATCATCGAGTGCATGACCAGCATGCGGCGGCACGGGGTCACCCCCGAGGACCTGCCCAAGCTGCGCGCGGCCGTCGACGACGTCCGGGTCGAGGGCTTCGCCGTCCACCTGCCGATGGACCGGCCCGAGGGGGTCGACCCGCTGGCCGAGACCGCGCAGTGGGTGGACCGGCTGCGGGCGGCCGGGCTGCCGCTGCGGCGGATGTTCGTCAGCCACCTCCGCAAGGAGGAGGTCGCCGAACTGGCGCGCCGCTACCCGGACGTGCACTTCCGGCCCAGGATCGGCACCCAGCTGTGGCTGGGCGACCACGGCGCGATGGACAGCCGCGGCACCGTCATGGATGTGCACCCGCTGGTCAAGGGCGACCGCTTCGGCTACCGCCAGCACCGGGCGGCCGGCGACGGCCATCTGCTGGTGGTCGCCGGCGGCACCGCCCACGGGGTGGGCCTGGAGGCCCCGAAGAACCTCTCCGGCCTCACCCCGCGCGCCAAGAGCCTGGCCCGGGCCGGCCTGGCCACCCTGAACCGCACGGCCTCCCCGTTCAGCTGGAACGGCACCAAGGTCGCCTTCGCCGAGCCGCCGCACATGCAGGTCTCGCTGCTGTGGCTGCCGGGCGAGGTCCAGCCCCCGCAGGTGGGCGACGAGTTGAAGGCGACCCTGCGGCACACCACGACGCTCTTCGACCGGATCGTCGACCAGGCCTGAACGCCCCCGCCTGAACGCCCCCGCCGGGACCCCTACCGGGTGAGACCGGTGCGGACTCAGCGGGTTCATCCGATCGGGTCGCTGCCCGAATTGTTCCCGACCGATCGTACGGCCGTACGCCTCAACTGGTGCTTTCTCACGCCGGGTTGACGTAACACGAACCGCCCCTGTGGACAACTTGTTGTCCACAGGGGCGGGGTGAGTTATCCACAGGAGTGCCTGTGCTCAATCCGGCACGGTGTCCGGGTACTTGACCGCCCCGCCGTGCTTCGCCGACTTCGACGTCTTGGCGAAGATGTCAACTGCCCTGTCCAGAACGCCACCTGACGGATCGTCACTGCCGTCCCAGCGCACCGAGTCGTACTCCGGCATGAGGATGTCGCGGATGACCATGACGCACAGGTAGAGCGTCCCCAGGATGTGGACAACGATCGCCCCGTGGTACCAGTCCGTGGGCAGCCCCTTCTGGGCGGAGCTGGAGGTGTAGGCGAAGTTGTACCAAATAGCAAGGAAGTACAGGACCTCGCAGACCTGCCAGACCAGGAAGTCGCGCCAGCGCGGCCGGGCCAGCGCCGCCAGCGGCAGCAGCCAGAGCACGTACTGCGGCGAGTAGACCTTGTTGGTGAGCGTGAACGCCGCGATGATCAGGAACGCCAGCTGGGCGAAGCGCGGCCGGCGCGGGGCCGCCAGTGCCAGCCAGGCGATACCGAGGCAGCACAGCGCCAGCAGCATCGTGATCACCGTGTTGACGGTGTTGACGGACCAGTTGATGACCCCGTTCTGGCTGAGGATCAGCCAGAACGAGCCGTAGTCGATGGTCCTGGTCTGGCTGAAGACGTAGAAGGTGGCCCAGCCCTTGAAGTTGAGCAGCATGAACGGCAGGTCCACGACCAGCCAGGCGGCCGTGGCGGCGGCCAGCGTCTGGCCGAAGGCACGCATCCGCCCGGCCCGCCAGCACAGCACCAGCAGCGGGCCGAGCAGGAACACCGGGTAGAGCTTGGCGGCGGTGGCCAGGCCGATGAAGACGCCGGCCCACACCGTGCGGCGGCCGGCCCACAGGGCCATGCCGACGGCGGTGAGCGCGACCGCGAGCAGGTCCCAGTTGATCGTCGAGTCCAGCGCCAGCACCGGCGCCAGGGCGAACAGCAGCGCGTCCCAGGGGCGGCGGCGGTGGGTGCGCATCACCGCGATCACCGCGATCACCGCGCAGACCATCAGCATCCCGGCGTTCAGCAGCCAGAAGACCTGCTCGCGGTGGACGTCCCCGCCGCCCGAGGGGGTCAGCCAGGCGGCCAGCCACATGAACAGGCCGGTGAGGACCGGGTACTCCAGGTACTGCATGTCGGGACTGGGGTTGGGGATCTTGTCCAGGTAGGGGATGTTCCCGATGGAGAAGCCGCGCAGCGTGAACAGGTGCGGGATGTCGCTGTAGCAGGCGTGGTCGTACTGGGCGGTCGCCCCGTAGAACCAGCCGGTGTTGTAGCAGGGGATCTTCTGCACCATCCCGAGGGCGAAGACCACGATGGTGCAGATCGCCAGCACCCGGGCCGCCGTCCACCAGCCGACGCCCAGCAGGGCGCGCCGCCCCGGTGCCCCGCCGAACAGCTCGCTCCCGGCGGCCGCGACCGGGTCCTCGTCGGCGGGCACCACGACGGTGTCCTCGGGCGGCGGTGCGGGCATCGTCAGGGTGCCCCGCTCGGCCGCGCGCACGGGGGCGCTGTCGGGGGTGCTGTCCGGCTCGGGCGCCGCTGCCTCGTCACGCTCGCTCGACGTCATGCCGGACATCCTGCCGCACGTTCCTGTCCCCGCACCGGGCACCCGGCAGTTGGGCCCCGGCCGGGGCCCGGAACGGGCTAACTGTCCACTTTTCCGGGACAGGTCCGCCGGAAAACGCCGCCGGCCCCGGTCCGGACCACCGGGGGGGTGCCGACCGGGGCCGGGAGGAGGGCCGCAGGACCGGTCAGCCGCCGAAGATCGACGAGTTCGACGAGCTGGCTGATGCCGAGTGGCTCGCCTTGGTGCGCGTCGCACTGGCCGAGGCCGAAGCCGAGGCCGAGGTCGACCCGCCGCCGGTGCAGCCGAAGTCGAACGCACCGCAGGTGTCCGTCGCGGTCGCGCTGGCCGAGAGCGAGGCCGTCGGCGACAGCGAGACCCTCGGCGTCGGGCTCGGCGACAGCGCCGACGGCTGGCTGGCCGAGGCACTGGCGGAGGCGCTCGCGGAGGCGGACGGGGAGGGTGCCCCCGACTCGTTGGCGCCCTTGCCCAGCTTGGGAGCGGCCGGGAAGTCGACCGTCGGGGTGCCGTTCAGGGCCGCCTCCATGAAGTTCAGCCAGGCGGTGGCGGGCAGCGCCCCACCGAAGAACTTGCCGGTGCCGGAGTCGCCGGTGCCCTCCATGCTCTCCAGGGTCGGGTTCTTGGGGTTCTCACGGAACATGGTGACCGCCGTGGCCAGCTGCGGGGTGTAGCCGATGAACCAGGCCGACTTGAACTCGTCGGTGGTACCGGTCTTGCCGGCCACCGGGCGGCCCAGCGCCTTCACGCTGGTGGCGGTGCCCTTCTGGACGACCTCCTGCAGCATGCTGTTGATGGTGTTGGCGGTGTCGGCCGACATCACCGACGCCGACTTGGGCTTGGACATCACCGGCTGGTCGGCGGTGGCCGCCCCGTTCATGGTGACCTTGGTGACCGAGTAGGGGTCGTGGTAGACCCCGCCGTCGGCGAAGGTCGCGTAGACGTTGGCCATCCGGATGGCGCTCGGGGTGGAGGTGCCGATGTAGAAACCGGGGGTGTCGGGGGCGAAGATGCTGCTGGACAGCCCCAGGCTGCTGGCCATCGAGGTGACGTTGCTGTAGCCGACGTACTCGCCGAGCTGGACGAACGGGGTGTTGATCGAGTTGTCCATCGCGGTCCGCAGGGTGACGTACCCCGGCATGTCGGTGTTGTCGTTCTGCTGGTGCAGCAGGCCGTCCGGCGACTTGTCCTTGGGATCGGTGTCGGTGATCAGCGTGCCCTGCTGGTTCCTGATGGTGATGCCGTTGTCACCGTTGAACTTGCTGTCCGGGGTGATCGCCGAGTAGGTGGTCCCGGGTGTCAGCATCGCGCCCTTCTCCAGGGCGGTCGCCATCACGATCGGCTTGAAGGTCGAGCCCACCGGGACACCGGAGGAGTTGGCGTTGTTGACGAAGTGGCCCTTGTCCATGCCCGGACCGCCGTAGAGCGCCACCACCGCGCCGGTGGCCGGATCGACCGCGGCCGAACCGGTCTGCACGTCGGTGTCGTACTTGGGCCGCTTCTTCGGGTCGATGTGGTCCTTCGTCATCTTGTCGACGGCGGCGGACATCTCCTGCACCTTCTTCTTGTCGAAGGTGGTGTAGACCCGGTAGCCGCCGGAGGCGAAGTTGGCGTCGGTCAGCTTGGGAGTGGTGTGCTCCTCGACGTAGTTCTGCGCCGTCTGCACCAGGTAGCCGACCTGGCCGGTCAGCGTGGCGTTCTGGGCCCAGGCCTTCGGCGTGGGGAACTGGGCCGGGGTGTAGGTGGCCCGCTCGGCCGCGGTGATCCAGCCGTTCTTGGCCATCCGGTCCAGCACGTAGCTCCAGCGCTGCACCGCGGCGGCCTTGACCTTGGGGTCGCTGGTGACGTCCTGGTAGTAGCTGGGCTGGTTGACCGTGGCGGCGATGAAGGCGCCCTGGGAGACGTTCAGCTGCGAGGCGTGGATGCCGTAGTAGGCCTCGGCCGCGGCCTCGATGCCGTTGGCGCCCCGGCCGTAGTAGTTGCTGTTGAGGTAGCCCTCCAGCACTTCACTCTTGGTGTAGTGGCCGTTCCCGATCTTGATCGAGATCATGATCTCGCTGAACTTGCGGGAGACGGTCTGCTGGGAGTTGGACAGGATGCTGGTCTTCACCCACTGCTGGGTGATGGTCGACCCGGACTGGATCTGGCCACCGGTCACCATGTTCTTGACCGCGCGCAGGATGCTGGTGGCGTCGATGCCCGAGTTGGTCATGAAGGTCTCGTCCTCGGCCGCCATGAAGTCGTCCTGGACCTTCACCGGGACGTCCTGCAGCGAGACGTTCTGGCGGTTGACCGTGCCGGTGGTCGCCATCACCGAGCCGTCGGCCCAGTAGAAGATGTTGTTCTGCTGCTGGGTGGTGGGGTTGATCGGGGGGACCGTGGTGTTGGCGTAGGCGTAGCCCACCACGCCCACGGAGACCGCGAAGAACAGCAGGGCGCCGCTGAGCAGTTGCTTGAACGAGGGCACCCAGTGCATGACCCCGGTCTTGCCCCAGCGCGGGTAGTCGATGAAACGCTTCGGCCGGGGCCCGGTGGGGGCTGCCGCGGCCTTGCGGCCCCCCTTGCCCTGGGCTGCCTTGCGCATCTCGGCGCGGGTCAGCCTGGGCTGCTGGCCGGTCATGCCGTTGCGCGCGGTCTGGCCCTGCGGGCGAGCGGTCCGGCGCGGCGCGGTCGGAGCCGGCCCCGAGCCGTTGCCGCTCTGCGTCCGGCCCTGCGGCTGCCCCTGCGGCTGGCCGCCTCTGGCGGGCGGCGGCGGCTGCGGGCCGCGCCGCCCGGAAGGGGCACCGTCCGGATTCGACTGTTTGCGCCGATGTTCGCTCATGCTTCCAGCTGCTCCTCGAACAGGCCGCGCGGCCTGAAGGCGGTGGTCCACTTCCGATTCGTCGCGGCCCGGCCGGCCTGCGCGCGAGTCCCCCGGGGCACCGACCGGGTCGGCCGTACGGCACCGGGGGCGGCGGCGCCCCAGCTGTCACTTCGGTTCCCGGCTTCCTGCATAGCCGACAGAGTACGCAGGCGTTCAAGGCGGTTAAACGGGCAGTCCCCACGATTCGGGGCAAACTGCCCGCAGATACTTACGAAAGCCTCAGCGCTTCCCCACCCGGAACGCACCGTGGAGCGATAGCCAGGAGCCCCGGAGGACCCGCCCGAGGACCCGCCGGAACACCCGCTGTGATCACCTTCACCGAGTCGCCTCTTGCTCGAACGGCAGTTGCGGCCTATCGTCTCGATGTATCGACTCGATACATCGGGACGGCATAGCAGCAGCGACGGAGAGGTGAGGGACAGCGTGAGCAGGCGCTCCGGCATCCTTGAGTTCGCCGTCCTCGGGCTGCTGCACGACGCCCCGATGCACGGCTACGAACTGCGCAAACGCCTGAACGTGCTGCTTGGTTCCTTCCGTGCCTTCTCCTACGGCACGCTCTACCCGTGCCTGAAGGGGCTCGTCGCCCAGGGCTTCCTGGTCGAGGACAACCCCGGTACCGAGTACATCCCGGCCACCGCGCTCAACGGCAAGCGGTCGAAGATCGTCTATCGGCTCACCCCGGAGGGCAAGCAGCGCTTCGAGGAGCTGCTCGCCGACTCCGGTCCCGACGCCTGGGAGGACGAGCACTTCGGCGTCCACTTCGCCTTCTTCGGTCAGACCGACCGGGCCGTGCGGATGCGGGTCCTGGAGGGCCGCCGCAGCCGCCTGGAGGAGCGGATGGAGCGGATGCGCACCTCGCTGGCGCGCACCCGGGAGCGGCTCGACGGCTACACCCTCGAACTCCAGCGCCACGGCCTGGAGTCGGTGGAGCGCGAGGTCCGCTGGCTCAACGAGCTCATCGAGACCGAACGCGCCAACCGCAACGGCGGGACGGCCCCACAGATTTCGGACGGCAGGGAACGGCCGGCAGGCAATGCCGCACCGCCCCCCGACCGCCCGGTGCGTTCCCCAGAGGAGCGCTGACCCCGGAGCGGACCGGGTTGACGGGTGGCACTGCATGTACCGCCGAAGTACCGCACTGAAGTTTTCCAAATCGATCACAACAGGGAGCAGCCGAAATGAGTTCGGTTCGCGTAGCCATCGTAGGTGTGGGCAACTGCGCCGCCTCGCTTGTCCAGGGCGTCGAGTACTACAAGGACGCCGACCCGAACAGCCGCGTGCCGGGCCTGATGCACGTGCAGTTCGGTGACTACCACGTCCGCGACGTCGAGTTCGTCGCCGCGTTCGACGTGGACGCCAAGAAGGTCGGCCTCGACCTCGCCGACGCCATCGGCGCCAGTGAGAACAACACCATCAAGATCTGTGATGTGCCGACCACCGGTGTCCAGGTCCTGCGCGGCCCGACCAACGACGGCCTCGGCAAGTACTACCGCGAGACCATCGAGGAGTCCTCCGAGGAGCCCGTCGACGTCGTTCAGGTCCTGAAGGACCGCCAGGTCGACGTGCTGGTCTGCTACCTCCCGGTCGGTTCGGAGATCGCGGCCAAGCACTACGCCCAGTGCGCCATCGACGCCAAGGTCGCCTTCGTCAACGCCCTCCCGGTCTTCATCGCCGGCACCAAGGAGTGGGCCGACAAGTTCACCGAGGCGGGCGTCCCGATCGTCGGCGACGACATCAAGTCCCAGGTCGGTGCCACCATCACGCACCGCGTGATGGCGAAGCTCTTCGAGGACCGCGGTGTCCTGCTGGAGCGCACCATGCAGCTGAACGTCGGCGGCAACATGGACTTCAAGAACATGCTGGAGCGCGACCGGCTGGAGTCCAAGAAGATCTCCAAGACGCAGGCCGTCACCTCGCAGATCGTGGACCGCGACCTGGGCGCCAAGAACGTCCACATCGGCCCGTCCGACTACGTGGCCTGGCTGGACGACCGCAAGTGGGCGTACGTCCGCCTCGAGGGCCGTGCCTTCGGCGACGTGCCGCTGAACCTGGAGTACAAGCTCGAGGTCTGGGACTCCCCGAACTCGGCCGGTGTCATCATCGACGCCGTGCGTGCGGCGAAGATCGCCAAGGACCGCGGCATCGGCGGCCCGATCCTCTCCGCGTCCAGCTACCTGATGAAGAGCCCGCCGGTCCAGTACTTCGACGACGAGGCCCGCGACAACGTCGAGAAGTTCATCCGCGGCGAGGTCGAGCGCTGAGCGCTCGCCGCTGAGTGCCAGCACTGAACCCGGCACCACGCCCTGCGGGCGGTCCTCTCGTTTCACGTGAAACGAGAGGACCGCCCGCAGGCGTTTGGGCATGCACATCTCCGCTGCGACGTGGCACGCTGTGCAGGTGTCGATCACCCGCGGTGCGCCCGCCCCCCAGGGCCGCGCCGCGGCCCTGCTGCGACTGCCCGACTTCCGCCGACTGCTGCGCACCCGGCTGCTCTCCCAGCTCACCGACGGCGTCTTCCAGGTGTCGCTGGCGTCCTATGTCGTCTTCTCCCCGGAACGCCAGCCCACCCCGGGCGCCATCGCCTCCGCCTTCGCGGTGATGCTGCTGCCGTTCTGCGTCGTCGGCCCCTTCGCCGGGCCGCTGCTGGACCGCTGGCGGCGGCGTCAGATCCTGCTCTACGGAAACCTGGTCCGGCTGCTGCTCTGCCTGGGCACCGCCCTGCTGGTGCTGCTGCGGGTCCCCACCCCGGTCTTCTTCGCCGCCGCCCTGCTGGTCACCGGTGCCAACCGGTTCGTCCTGGCCGGCCTCTCGGCCGCACTGCCCCAGGTCGTCCCGGCCGCGCTGCTCATCGGGGCCAATGCGATCGCACCCACCCTGGGCACGGTGGCCACCACCATCGGCGGCGGATCCGGATTCCTGGTGCGGCTGGTCCTGCCCGGCGGCCCCGAGGCCAACGCCGCCCTGCTGGTACTGGCGGCACTGGGCTACGGCAGCGCCGCCCTGGCCGCCGCCACCATGGCACCGGACCTGCTCGGCCCGCAGCAGCCGGACCCGGACCGGGCCCGGGAGCCGCTGGCGACGGTGGTGGCCGCCACCGGGCGCGGACTGCTCGCCGGGCTGCGCCACCTGGTGCGCGACTGCCGCCCGGCCGCCTGGGCCCTGGCCGCCGTCACGGTCTGCCGCTTCTGCTACGGACTGCTGCTGGTCCTGCTGCTGATGCTGTGCCGCAACACCTTCGCCTCCCCCGACGACCAGGCGGCCGGCATCCGCTGGCTGGGCCTGGCCCTGGCCGCCTCCGCCGTCGGGTTCTTCGCCGCCGCGGTGCTGACGCCCTGGGCGACCCGGCGGATCGGGGTGTCCCAGTGGCTGGTCGGCTGCGCGGCGGCGGCCGCGGTGCTCACCCCGGTGCTGGGGCTGTCCTTCGCCCCGGCCCCGATCATGACCGCCGCCTTCCTGCTGGGGCTGGTCTCCCAGGGCATCAAGATCAGTACCGACACCGTGGTGCAGACCGTGGTGGAGGACGACTACCGCGGCCGGGTCTTCGCCGTGTACGACGTGCTGTTCAACGCCTCGCTGGTGGCCGCCGCCACCGCGGCCGCCCTCGTGATGCCATCGAGCGGCCGCTCAGTGGCGGTGGTGCTGGGCTCCGCCGCGCTCTACGCCGCCACCGCCGTGGGGTACGGACTGACGCTGCGCCACAAACCGCCCGTTTCGCCATGTCTGGGGACACCGGTGGCTTCTGACAGATGACCAGGGCCCCGACGGCGCTGTGGATTCGCACGCTCGTGTCCCATGGACCGCGCCGTACGGATAGCGTGCCAACGTTCCCTCCCGTACCTGTCAGCCCCCTCCTCAGAGGATCCCTATGTCCACCCCGCCTCCGCCCATGCCGGGCAACCCCTACGCCCCGCAGCCGCCACAGGCGCCCCAGCAGCCCAACCCCTACGGCGGCGGCCCCGGCGTCGTCCCCCCGCAGCAGGGCTACGCACCGCCGCCCCAGGGCTACGCACCGCCGCAGGGGTACGCGCCGCCCCAGGGTTATGCGCCGCCCCAGGGCCAGGGCTACGCGCCGCCCCAGGGCTACGCGCCACCCGCGCAAGGCTACGCCGCACCGCCCCAGCAGGGCTACCCGGCCGCGCCGCCGCAGGGCTACCCGCAACCGCAGCAGGGCTACGCGCCGCCCCAGCAGTCCCCCTACGGCGGTCCGGGCCCGGGTCAGGTCCCGCAGCAGTACGACCCCAACGCGCCGACCTGCCGCTTCTGCGGCGGCTTCCCCGCCGCCGCGGTCACCTTCCACGGCCACCGGGGCATGATCATCTACATGCAGTTCCTGAAGAGCCGGGGTCCGTTCTGCCGCACCTGCGGCACCGCGGTGATGCGGGACATGTCCGCCAGGACCCTGGTCCGCGGCTGGTGGGGCTACAGCTCCTGGCTCTTCAGCTGCATCGTGCTGATCCGCAACGCCATCGGCTTCAACAAGATCAAGGCGCTGCCGGAGGCGGCCCCCGCGCCCGGCGCCCAGCAACTGGACCCGGGGCTGCCGCTGTTGAAGCGCCCGCAGGCGCTGGGTCTGCTGGTGCCGGCCGCCCTGGTGCTGCTGATCCTGGTGGTCCTGATCGGGAGCGCCGCCGGCGGCTGACGGCCGGCCGCGGACCGGGTCACGGCTGGTCCCCGTCGCCGGGATCCGCCGGTTCCACCCCGTGCACCAGGTGGAACCGGCGCGGCAGCAGTGCCGAGCCGTCCTCGTCCACGATCATCAGCTCCAACTGCTCCAGCCGGCAGCGGACCTCACCCAGCGTCACCTCCTGCGTCCCGGCCTGCTCCAGCAGCGCGTTCAGCAGCGGCACCACGGTGCTGCCGATCACCGCCCGCAGCGCCGTCGAGGCGACCTCGACCGGGTCGGGATCAACGCCGCCCGGCTGCGGCCGCAGCGGGTTGTCGACCGGGAGGAAGCGCGCCCCGGCCTCCAGGTCCAGCAGCCGCGAGCGCACCTGCCGGGCGATGTCGCTCTCCCTGAGCAGCATCGCGGCGCAGAGCACCGTGCGCCGGTTGAACAGCGCCAGTTGCCGGGCCCTGGACTGGATTCCGCTGGCATTCTTGAACGCGGTCAGCGGGGCCCGGTCAGCACCTGATATCCGTACGCCTCCAATTCCTCGCGATGGTCCAGCACCAGCGAGTGGACGGCCCTGATCGGCACCGCGAAATAGTCGGCGACGGCCTCGGTGAGCAGGTGCAGGCCATTGGGCAGGGTGAGCCCGCTCAGCGGTTTGACCCGCTCCAGGGCTTCGATCCGTCCGGCGAGCGCGGCGCGCATGGTCCGTGATTCCAACAGGACGTCATCGCCCGTCATCGCATTCCCTCCGTTTCCGGGAGGTTCCGCGCCTCCCCGAAACGGAGTAACGAGAATGAGGCATGACAGTTACATCGCCCATGAATCCTGGATTATCGGCGACGCATTTGTTGTTGGTATCAATTCTGTTTTCCGGCGGGAAAGAAAAACCGCTACCTCTCCCGGTCCGCCCACCATGCGCGCAGCGCCGCCTCCGCCGCCTCCGGCCCCATCGGGCCGTTCTCCAGCCGCAGTTCCAGCAGGAAGTCGTAGGCAGCGCCGACGTCCCGGCCCTGCACGCCCAAGATCGCCATGATCTCGTGGCCGTTGAGGTCCGGTCGGATCGCGCCCAGCTCCTCCTTCTCCTGGAGCTCGGCGATGCGCTGCTCCAGTCCGTCGTAGGAGCGCGAGAGCGCCGCCGCCTTCTTCCTGTTGCGGGTGGTGCAGTCGGAGCGGGTCAGCTTGTGCAGCCGGGAGAGCAGCGGCCCGGCGTCCCGGACGTAGCGGCGCACCGCCGAGTCGGTCCACTCGCCGCTGCCGTAGCCGTGGAACCGCAGGTGCAGCTCCACCAGCCGGGAGACGTCGGCGATCAGCTCGTTGGAGTACTTGAGCTCGCGCAGCCGCTTCTTGGTCATCTTCGCGCCGACCAGCTCGTGGTGGTGGAAGGAGACCCCGCCGCCGTCCTCGAAGCGCCGGGTCCGCGGCTTGCCGATGTCGTGCAGCAGCGCGGCCAGACGCAGCGTCAGGTCCGGCCCCTCGTCCTCCAGCGCGATGGCCTGCTCCAGCACCGTCAGCGAGTGGTCGTAGACGTCCTTGTGGCGGTGGTGCTCGTCGCGTTCCAGCCGCAGCGCCGGCAGTTCCGGCAGCACCCGCTCGGCGAGTCCGGTGTCGACCAGCAGCAGCAGGCCCTTGCGCGGGTGCGCCGACAGCAGCAGCTTGTTGAGCTCGGCCTGGACCCGCTCCGCGGAGACGATGTCGATCCGCTCCGCCATCTCCGTCATCGCCGTGACCACCTCGGGGGCGACCTCGAAGTCCAGCTGCGCGGCGAAGCGGGCGGCTCGCAGCATCCGCAGCGGGTCGTCGGAGAACGACGCCTCGGGGGTGCCCGGGGTGCGCAGCAGCTTCGCCGCCAGGTCGTCCAGGCCGTGGTGCGGATCGATGAAGGCGAGCTCCGGCAGTGCCACCGCCATGGCGTTCACCGTGAAGTCCCGGCGGACCAGGTCCTCCTCGATGGTGTCGCCGTAGGAGACCTCGGGCTTGCGCGAGTCCCGGTCGTAGGCCTCGGAGCGGTAGGTGGTGATCTCGATCTGGAAGTCGAACAGCTCCCCGTGCTCCGGGTCGGCGGTCGGCCGGGCCTTCTTGCGGGCGCCCACGGTGCCGAAGGCGATGCCGACGTCCCAGATCGCGTCCGCCCACGGCTTCAGCAGCGCCAGGATCTGCTCCGGGCGGGCGTCGGTGGTGAAGTCCAGGTCGTTGCCGAGCCTGCCCAGCAGCGCGTCCCGCACCGATCCGCCGACCAGTGCCAGCCGGAAGCCGGCCCGCTGGAAACGGCGCCCCAGCTCCTCGGCCACCGGGTAGGCGCCCAGGACCTCGCTGACGGCGGAGAGCTGGACGGAGCTGAGCTGAACGGAGCTGAGCTCCGCGGCGGGAGCGCTCTGGGCAACACCGCCCTGAAGCTCGGCATCCGGGGGAGAATCGCTGGGATCATTGTCGTACGGCACGACAGACAAGGGTACGTGCCGTGACGCACCGGCCGCGCCTCGTTATAGCTCGTAGGACTCGTAGCAGGCGTCGGCCGTCCGGGCGCGCCCGGACGATCCTGCTGCACCCGTTGCCAGGCAACGTCGTTACGATGCCGGGGGCTGGATGGCGTCCCCGGAGCGGGCACCGGCGGCAGCGGCCGAGACACCGTAAGCGACGAGAACGGCGAGGGCGCGTGGACGTGGCGGCACGGCAGGCGGAGCGCGGCTACGGTCGGCGCAGGGGCACTGGCCACGGCGGGGCACGTCTGCGTCGGGCACGCCGGGCGGGCGCGGTGGCACTGGCCTCGGGGCTGGTGCTCGGCACCGGCACCACCCTGGCACCCGCCGCCGCCTTCGCGGTGCAGACCGGGTACACCGTCAGCGACGTCCACACCATCGGGTCCGGAGCGGTCCGTACCGCAGCCACCAGCAGCGCCCCCGAGGCGACCGGAGGCAGCGCGGCCCAGGTCACGCTCGACTCGATCAACCCCCAGGTGCCCCAGGCCAACGGCTCGGTCACGCTGACCGGCACGGTCACCAACCGGGGCAGCACCACGATCAGCTCCCTGCATGTCGGGGTGTGGGCGGACACCCAGGCGCTGCTGAACCGCTCGGCGATCGCCGCGGTGGCCGCGCTCACCGGCCCCAGCGACCAGGACCCGGCGGAGCTGGACCAGAGCGGTCTGCAGCCCAAGCTGGGCACGCTGGCGCCGGGCGCCACCAGCGCCCCGTTCACCCTGACCGTGAAGATCAGCGACCTCGGGATCAGCCCCGGAGCCGTGTACGAGCTGGCGGTGGACGCTCAGGGCAGCACCTCGGGCTCCTCGGTGCACCCGCTCGGCGTCGCCCGTACCTACCTGCCGCTCTACGACTCGACCACCGCCGCCCAGCCCACGAAGATCGCCACGCTGTGGCCGATCGTGGCGACGCCCCGGGTGCAGCCGCAGACCTACAGCGACTCCAAGGCATCGGACCAGGCGGTGCTCAGCGACGACACCCTGGCCGACGACCTGGGCGCGGACGGGCGGCTGGGCCAGCTCCAGTCCCGCGGTGCCAGCATCTCCGCCCTCAAGCCGACCTGGGTGATCGACCCGGACCTGATCACCAGCGTGCTGGACATGGAGTCGGACTACCAGGTCGCCGGCTCGGACGGCGACGCCAAGGGCGCCACCGCGTCCTGCCACTGCACCACGGCCGGTACCGGCCAGGCCGCCGCCAAGAGCTGGCTCACCGCCCTGCAGGGGGACCTGTCCGGTCTCAGCAGCCAGCAGGTGCTCTCGCTGCCCGCCGCCGACCCCGACCTGGCCTCCATCGCGCACAACGGCGGCAACTCCCAGTCGCTCAAGGACACCCTGAAGGTCGCCACCAGCGACCTCGGCCAGGTCGGTCTGAACCCGCTCCAGGTGAGCGCCTCCCACACGGTGGCCTGGCCCTACCAGGGCTACATCGACACCTCGGTGGTCTCGCTGGCCCGCAGCATCGGCAGCACCCAGATCATCGCGGACAGCAGCAGCCTGCCCGACTCCCGGAGCCTGACCTACACCCCCAACGCCGCGCGCTCGCTGGGCAACGGCACCACGGCCGTGGTCGCCGACTCCACCATCGACAGCATCTTCGCCGGCGACCTGTCCACGCAGAGCGCCCAGGCGCTCGCCGAACAGCGCTTCCTGGCCGAGACCCTGGCGATCACCCTGGAACAGCCGAACAACCAGCGCAGCATCCTGGTCATGCCGCCGCGCGACATGACGGCGAGCACCGCGCAGACCCTGGCGAACTCGCTGTCCGCGGCGGTGAGCGCCAAGTGGGCCAAGGCGGCCAGCTACGGCGAGGTCGCCTCGGCGACGCCGACCCCGCACGCGGGCAGCACCGTGCGTCCGGTCTCCGACTACCCGTCCGCCGCCAGGAAGAACGAGCTCAGCAATGACGAGCTGAACGCGGTGACGAACACTCAGGACCGGCTGACCGACCTCGGCAAGATCATGTCGAACCCGGCGCCGATCCGCACCGCCTTCAGCTCCGCGGTGCTGCGGTCGGTCTCCACCCAGTGGCGCGACCAGGCGGACAAGGGCACGGCCTACCGGCAGAACGCGACCGACTACCTGAACAACCTGTACGGCGCGGTCTCGATCCTGCCGAAGCCCAACAACTCGATCACCCTGTCCGGCAGCGGCTCGGCCACCATCCCCATCACGGTCCAGAACGACCTGCCGCAACCGGTCCTCAATCTGGAGGTCGAGCTCACCTCCTCCAGTCCGACCCGGCTGAGCCTGGACAAGACGACGCCCGGCTTCAAGCTGATGGCCGTGCGCGCCAACGGCGACACCGTGGAGACCCTCAGGTTCTCGGTGAAGGCCACCGCCAACGGACCGGTCGAGATGACCGCCCAGCTCTTCACCACGGCCGACCAGAAGGCGTACGGCAGCCCGGTCGCGTTCACCGTCAACATCAAACAGCTCCGCAACGGCGTCATCGCCGTCGTGGCGGGCGGGGTGCTGCTGGTGCTGCTGGCGGGGGTCCGGCTGTACTCCAAGCGTAAGCACGCCCAGGTCGGGGCAGACACCGACGAGGACAGCGGTGCCGGGGACGAGGAGGCCGGCGCCGACCGGGACGGCGACGGCGCGCCCGAGAAAGGCGCACGTCAGGATCAGAAAAACACAACCTGAAACACTGGCTGTGAGCCACCGGATGAGAGGGTGGACCCCGTGGACGGCCGAGTGACCCCCGGCCGCCGTGTCCAAGGATCCGGAGAGGTGGCATGAGCGCGCCGCGTGACGGCAGAACCCAGCAGGGACGCGGTGGACGCGGCCCCAACCGAGGTACGCCCCCCGCCGCCCCCGGCCAGGACCCCCGGAGCCAGGGGGCCGCCGACCCGTACCTGGACGAGACCTACGCACGCGACCCCTATGCCCAGGATCCTTACGCCCAGGACCCCTACGGGCAGGATCCTTACGCCCAGGACCCGTACGGACAGGACCCCTACCCGCAGAACCAGCAGGCCTATCCGCAGCAGCAGGCGTACCAGCAGGCCCCGCAGGGCCAGCAGCCCCAGCAGGCCGGATACGACCAGCAGCAGTACGCCCAGCCCCCGTATCCGCAGCAGCCCTACCCCGAGCAGCCCCAGCAGGGACAGGGCTACCCGGTCCAGGCCCCGCCCGGCTACCAGCAGCAGGGATACGGCGCGCCGCAGTACGAGCAGCCGTACCAGCAGGAACAGCAGCCCCACCCGCAGCAACAGCCGTACGGCGGCCCCGCCGCCCCCGACGGGGTGACCGTCCCGGGCTTCGGGCCGCCCCAGGGCTTCTCCCAGGCTTACGGCCAGTCCGTGCCGCAGCCCGCCCAGCCGCCCTCGGCCGAGGTCGGCGTCGACGAGCTGCTCACCCACGCCACCCGCAGCAAGCAGGACAGCAGCAATCAAGACGCCGACCCCTACGCCTATCTCTTCCGCGAGAGCGACCAGGCCTCCTACGCCCCCGGCTGGTACGGCGAGGCCGGCGGCGGCGACGCCGAGGCGACCGGCACCATTCCGCTGCTGCGCTTCAACCCCATGGCCCCGCCGCCGCCCAGCGCCGTCGCCGGCATGCCCGAAACCCCGCCCGACGGGAAGCAGGGCAAGAGCGGCGGCATCCTCGGCTCCAGCGCCATCATGGCGGCCGGCACCCTGGTCTCCCGCGGCACCGGCTTCGTCCGCACCATGATCATCACCTTCGCCATCGGCGTCGGTGCCATGGGCGACTCCTACAACGTCGCCAACACCCTCCCCACCCTGCTGTACATCCTGGTCGGCGGCGGCGCGCTGAACGCCGTGTTCGTCCCGCAGCTGGTCCGCAGCATGAAGAACGACGAGGACGGCGGCGAGGCCTACGCCAACCGGCTGCTCACCCTGATCGTGGTCGGACTCGGCGGGGTGGTCTTCGTCACCGTGCTGGCCGCACCGCTGCTGGTGCGGCTGGTCTCCGCGTCGATCATGAGGGATCCGCAGAGCGCCGAGGTGACGGTCGCCCTCGCCCGCTACTGCCTGCCCACCATCTTCTTCATGGGCGTCCATGTGGTGATGGGTCAGATCCTGAACGCCCGGGGCCGGTTCGGCGCGATGATGTGGACCCCGGTCCTCAACAACGTCGTGGTCATCTTCACCTTCGGCATGTACGCCTGGGTGTACGGCTCGTTCAACAAGACCGGCGTCACCCCGCACAGCATCTCGCCCGAGGGCGTACGGCTGCTGGGCATCGGCACCCTGCTCGGCCTCGTGGTCCAGTCCCTGTCGATGATCCCCTACCTGCGGGCCGCGGGCTTCAAGTTCCGGCCCCGCTTCGACTGGCGCGGCCACGGACTGGGTCACGCCGCGAAGCTGGCCAAGTGGACCTTCCTGTTCGTGCTGGCCAACCAGGCGGGCTACCTGGTGGTCACCCAGCTGGCGACCGCGGCCGGCAACGCCTCGGGCCGCAACGGTGCGGGTCTGTCCGCCTACTCCAACGCCCTGCTGATCTGGCAGCTGCCGCAGGCCGTGATCACGGTCTCGGTGATGAGCGCGGTGCTGCCCAGGATCTCCCGGGCCGCCGCCGACGGCCAGGCAGCCTCCGTCCGTGACGACCTCTCCTACGGGCTGCGCACCTCGGCGGTGGCCATCGTGCCGGCCGCCTTCCTGTTCCTCGCCCTGGGCCCGGTCATCGGTTCGGTGCTCTACGGCTTCGGCAACTCCTCCCAGGGCACCTCCGTCGGCTGGATGCTCTCCGCCTTCGCACTCGGGCTGATCCCCTACTCGGCCCAGTACGTCCTGCTGCGCGGCTTCTACGCCTACGAGGACACCAGGACGCCCTTCTACAACACCGTCTGGGTCGCCGCGAGCAACGCCCTGCTCTCCGGCTTCTGCTACCTGGTGCTGCCCTCGGACTGGGCGGTGACCGGCATGGCCTTCGCCTACGGCTTCTCCTACCTGGTCGGGCTGCTGGTCGCACTGCCCCGGCTGAAGCGCCGCATCGGCGACCTGGACGGCCCCCGGTGCAAGCGCACCTACGGACGGCTGATCGGCGCCAGCATCATCCCGGCCGCGATCGGCTTCACCGTCTCCACGCTGATCGTCGACTCGCTCGGCGGGGGCCTGCTGCCGGACATCGCCGCCCTGGTGGTCGGCGCAGGCCTGCAGATCGGACTGTTCGTCGTGATCGCCCAGCGGATGCGCATCGAGGAACTGACCGCCCTCGTCGGCATGGTGCGCTCGAAACTGGGCCGCTGACACCGACTCGCCTTCTTTTGGCGAAGAGGGCACCTCCCCGGGGCAACCTCCGAGGGGGATCGTGGGTCGTAGTCGGGTAGCGGGCATTGGCACAATTGACCGCGGCCCGGGATGATCGAGGCCACAGCACAGGGGAGGCAGGACGACGGTGGCGGATCGCAGCAAGGCTCCGGTCGAGACGATCGCGGAGAGCAGCGCGGACGCCTGTCCCGCAGAGCCCGCCGCGGAACTGACGGCCGAACTCACCGCGGAGGAGATCGCCGGCGAACTCCGCGCTGACGAGGAGTCACCCGCGCGGGAGCAGCAGGAGGCTGTCCCCGACACCCCGGTCGACGACGCCACCGTCGCGATCGCCCCGAAAGCCCCGCAGAGCCCGGAACGGCCGGCAGTCCCGGAGGACGGCGACAGCCCCACCGAGCCGGTCGAAACCACAGAATCCGCCAAACCTGCCGATGCCGTTGAACCGGTCGAGCCGGACGAACCCGCCGAGCCGGTCGAGCCCGCCGCGGCCCCGCTGCTGCCGGCCCCGGTCCGCCACAGCGGCGACCGCATCGCCGACCGCTACCGGCTGGAGGAATGCCTCACCCAGGCCGGGGTCTTCACCAGTTGGCGCGCCGTCGACGAGAAGCTGCGCCGCGCCGTGGGCATCCATCTGCTCGCCTCGGGCCACCAGCGCTCCAAGGACGCCGTCGCCGCCGCCCGGCAAGCCGCCCTGCTCGGCGACCCGCGATTCGTCCAGGTCCTCGACGCGGTCGAGGAGGGCGAACTGGTCTACATCATCCGCGAATGGCTCCCGGACGCCACCGACCTCGGCACCCTGCTCGCCGACGGCCCGCTGGAGGCCTACGAGGCCTACCAGATGGTCCGTCAGGTCACCGACGCGCTCGCAGCCGCGCACCGCAAGGGCCTGTCGCACCTCCGGCTCACCCCGTCCTGCGTGCTGCGCAGCGACAGCGGCCAGTACCGGATCAACGGTCTGGCCATGGACGCCGCACTGCACGGGCTCGCATCCGAGGACCGTGCGGCGGCCGAACTCGACGACACCAGGGCCATCGGCGCACTGCTCTTCGCCTCACTCACGCACCGCTGGCCCTACCCGGAGGACCGCCACGGTCTGCAGGGCATTCCCAAGGCCGTCGGCGTCGTCCCGCCGGAACAGGTCAAGGCCGGCGTCCACCGGGGCCTCTCCGACCTGTGCTCCCGGATCCTGTGCGAGACCCCGGTCCGTCACCTGGAGCCGCTGACCTCGCCTCAGGAGCTCGCCAGGGCGATCGGCCAGCTCCCCAGGATCAAGCAGCCCGAGCCGGAACCGCTGGTGCTGCCCGAGTACCCGACCACCACCTATCCGCGTCGGGACCAGGGCACCACCGTGCCCCTGCCGCCGAGGCGTGCCCCGGCACCGCTGCCGCCCACCCCGCCGCCGGCGCTGCCCGGACGCACCGGGAAGGCGCTGAAGTGGGGCATCTCCCTGGTCCTGCTGGCCGCCGTCGGCCTCGGCAGCTGGGGGACGGCCCAGGCCCTGATGGACAAGCCCGACTCCGGCAGCAGCCAGCTCCCGGTCACCGCCGGGGTCGGCGGGGCCACCTCCGCCTCGCCGCAGACGTCTGCCTCGGCACAGCACCTGCTGAAGATCAGCGGTGCGTCCGAGTTCTCCCCGCTCGGCCCGCCGATACAGGCCGACCAGGTGCCACTGGCCATAGACGGCAAGACCAACACGGCCTGGATCACCTCGGAGTACCAGAACTACGCGAACTTCGGGAACCTCAGCAGCCGCGCCGACGGCAGTGGCATCGTCGTGGACCTCGGCAGCGTCCAGAGCGTCTCCGGCGTCAAGCTCACCCTGCCCGTGGCGGGGCAGAACCTGGAGGTCCTGGCCGCGCCCGCGGACGCCACCAGTGCGCCCACCTCCGCCGGCGCCTTCAGCCAGCGGATCGCCAACCCGAAGGTCGTCGGCACCACCTTCGACAGCCCCCTGCTCGCCACCCCGGTCCGCACCCGCTATGTCCTCATCCACATCACCAGCCTCCCGGCCGAGACCAACAACCCCTCCGCCTACCGTGGCGGGATCTCGGAGATCCAGATCGTCGGATGACAGGACTCGGGCTGACACGATCGGTCCAGGCTGACACTCTGGTGCCCGGTGTCCGAGGGGAGAAGCACACACGTGGCCGGAACGCCGGAGCAGGACAGCGATGCCGAACTGCTGGCACGCCATGTCGAAGGTGATCGCGACGCCTTCGGCGAGCTGGTGCAGCGCCATCGCGACCGGCTCTGGGCGGTCGCGCTGCGCACGCTGGGCGACCGGGAGGAGGCCGCTGACGCCCTCCAGGACGCCCTGGTCTCCGCGTTCCGGTCGGCCCACACCTTCCAGGGGCGGTCGGCGGTCACCACCTGGCTGCACCGGATCGTGGTCAACGCCTGCCTGGACCGGGTGCGCCGCAACGCCAGCCGCCCCACCCGCCCGCTCGACGAGCAGTCCACCCTCGACGACCTGCTGAACCACGGCGAGGGCGCCGACATAGCGGCGGAGCGCAGCGAGCTCCGCCGCGAACTGGGCAGCGCCCTCGCCTCACTCCCGGCCGAGCAGCGTGCGGCCCTGGTCCTGGTCGACGTCCAGGGCTACCCGGTCGCCGAGGCCGCCGCGATCCTCGACGTCCCCGTCGGTACGGTGAAGAGCCGCTGCGCCCGGGGCCGGGCCCGTCTCCTCCCACAGATCGCCCACCTCCGTAGCGGCAATCCGCCCGATGTTTCACGTGAAACAGAGGTCTCCAAGGAGACCGGCGGCACAGTGCTTCGGTACGCCCCTGACGACGGGGGTACCGCGCCACCGCCCCGGGAAGGGAACCCGAACCAGGGACCGGGCGTCCCACTACTGGCCGACCGACGACCCGACGCAGGAGGGGAGCAGCCGACATGAGCCAGACCACACCACCCTTCGGCCTCGACTCCTCCGGTCATCCTCCGGTGGAGGCCATCTCCGACTACCTGGAGGACCTGCTCCCCGCAGAGGCCGCAGCCGAGCTGGGGGAGCACCTCGCGGGCTGCCCCGAGTGCCTGGACACCCACGCGGCCATCGAGGAGATCCGGTCGCTGCTCGGACAGGCCGAACCGGTCCAGCTCCCCGCGGACATCGCCGTCCGCATCGACGCGGCCCTCGCCGCCGAGGCCCTGCTCAGCTCAACCGAGCCGGGCACAGCGGCCGCCGAGACGGCTGCAGCGCCCGTGGCGGCCCCGGCGGCTCCCCTCGGCAACCTCGGCAAGGAGAGCCGCTCCAACGGCTCCCATGGCCCGTCCGGGCCCTCCGGCAGCCGGGGTCCCGGCCGACAGCGGCAACGCGTCCTGACCCCGACCCTGCGCCGGGCGGCGCTGGGTCTGGCGGCGCTCGCCGTCGTCGGCGGTGTCACCGCCTCACTGCTGCAGCTGCACCCCGAGAGCACCTCCAAGGGCTCCGCCTCCTCCGCCGCAGTCCCCGGGGCCGAAGGGGGCAACGCGGTAGCGGGCGCCTCGGGCCCGGTGGCCTTCTCCGACACGGCCTTGACCGAGCAGGTGCAGCAGTTGCTGCTCGACTTCGGAACTACCGAAGCCGGCAACGGATCAGAGCCCGCCAACGGATCAAATGCCAAGACACCGAATAGCTCTACCAGCCGCTACGTGCCGGCCTGCGTCGCCCAGGCAGCTCACCGCAGTGGGGAGCAGCCTCTGGTCGTCACCCAGGGCAGTTACCGGAACACTCCTGTCTTCGCCCTCGTCTACGCCGACGCTCAGGACCCCCAGCAGACCGTGGACGTCTACCTGATCGCATCGTCCTGCACCGCTACCGTCCCGCAGAGTTCTGCTCAGACCGGCCAGGTCCTGCTGCAGCGCACCGTGCCGCGCACCTGAACCCTCGGGAATGCGAGACACTGGGGAACCGTTGAGCGAGGTGGACAGCGACCCGTCCACTCGTCAGCCCAAGGCTTGCGAAGCGATTCAGGAGATGTGCAGTGAGCGACGTCCGCAACGTGATCATCATCGGCTCCGGCCCGGCCGGCTACACAGCCGCGCTCTACACGGCACGTGCCTCGCTGAAGCCCCTGGTGTTCGAGGGTGCGGTGTCCGCGGGCGGCGCACTGATGAACACCACCGAGGTGGAGAACTTCCCCGGTTTCCAGGACGGCATCATGGGCCCGGAGCTGATGGACAACATGCGCGGCCAGGCCGAGCGCTTCGGCGCCGAGCTGATCCCGGACGACATCATCGCGGTCGACCTCAGCGGTGAGATCAAGACCGTCACCGACTCCGAGGGCACGGTGCACCGGGCCAAGGCCGTCATCGTCACCACCGGGTCCCAGCACCGCAAGCTGGGCCTGCCCCGCGAGGACCAGCTGTCCGGTCGCGGCGTCTCCTGGTGCGCCACCTGTGACGGCTTCTTCTTCCGGGACCAGGACATCGTCGTGGTCGGCGGCGGGGACACCGCCATGGAGGAGGCGACCTTCCTGTCGCGCTTCGCCAAGTCGGTCACCGTGGTGCACCGTCGCAGCGAGCTGCGCGCCAGCAAGACCATGCAGGAGCGCGCCTTCGCGGACCCGAAGATCAGCTTCGCCTGGAACAGCGAGGTCGCCGAGATCCACGGCGACGCCAAGCTGAGTGGACTCACCCTGCGGGACACCGTCACCGGCGAACTGCGCGAGCTGCCCGTCACCGGACTGTTCATCGCCGTCGGCCACGACCCGCGCACCGAGCTCTTCAAGGGCCAGCTGGACCTGGACGACGAGGGCTACCTGCGGGTCCAGGCCCCTTCCACGCGCACCAACCTGGAGGGTGTCTTCGGCGCCGGTGACGTCGTCGACCACACCTACCGTCAGGCCATCACCGCGGCCGGTACCGGCTGTGCCGCCGCCCTGGACGCAGAGCGCTACCTGGCCGCCCTCGCCCACGCCGAGAGCAACGCCGCCGTCGCGGTCTGAGCCACCCCCGGGCCAGTCAGCCAAGCCAGTCAGCCAAGCCAATCAGTCATCCCCAGCACACCCAAGGAGCACCCGTGGCCGGCGCCACCATCACCGTGACCGACGAGACCTTCGAGACCGAGGTCCTCAAGAGCGACAAGCCCGTGCTCGTCGACTTCTGGGCCACCTGGTGCGGCCCGTGCCGCCAGGTCGCCCCCGCGCTCGAGGAGATCGCGGCCGAGTACGCGGACAAGATCACCATCGCCAAGCTGGACATCGACGCCAACCCCAATGTCCCCGCGACCTACGGCGTCCTCTCCATCCCGACCATGAACGTGTACCAGGGCGGCGAGGTCGTGAAGACCATCGTCGGCGCCAAGCCCAAGAGCGCCCTGGTTCGCGACCTCGCCGAGTTCCTCGCCTAGGCAGAGCTCCCGCAGATCTGGCAGCAGGTCCGCGAGCATCCGACGCCGGGACCGCCACCACCCCGTGGCAGTCCCGGCGTTCGCATGTTTCACGTGAAACAGTGCGGGTTTTGCAAGGGCCCGAAGGGACTCCCCCGGTAGGCGTGGAAGTACCCCGGACGGCGCGTACGATCATGGGAGCCGATGGGGAGGGGACCCTCACGTCATGACCCAGCAGCAACCAGCGCACACCTTCCAGTGGCGGCTCGGCGACACCGGGCCGGCAGTGGCGGAGATCCGGTTCAAGCTCGGCCTCTTGGGCCTGCTGCCGGCGGTGGACAGCACCGTGGGCGCCCAGCTCGCCTCCGCGGGCTCGCTGTTCGACCCCCTGGTCGACGCAGCCGTGCGCTACTTCCAGCAGCAGCGCGGACTCACCGCGGACGGCATCGTCGGACCTGAGACCTACCGGCACCTCAATGAGGCGCGCTGGCAGCTCGGTGACCGCGTCCTCAGCCATGTCGTCGGCAATCTGCAGGTCGGTGACGACGTCGCCCAGCTCCAGCAGCGACTGCTGGACATGGGCTTCACCCCGGGGCAGGTCGACGGCATCTTCGGCCCCACCACCGCGCAGGCTCTCAGTGAGTTCCAGCGCAATATGGGTCTCTTTGCCGACGGCACGCTGGGCCCGGCCACCTTCACCGTGCTGGCCCGGCTGGCCCGGACCGTGGTCGGCGGCGCCCCCCATGTGATGCGGGAGACCGAGATGCTGCTGCGGTCCGGCGCCTCCCTGCCGGGCAAGGTCATCGTCATCGACCCCGGCCACGGCGGCGAGGACCCCGGGGTCCTCGCGCACGGCCACAGCGAGGCCGCCATCGTCTGGGACATCGCCACCCGGCTGGAGGGCAGGCTCACCGCGCTGGGGGTCCGCACCTATCTCACCCGCAATGCCGAGCACGGCGGCGACGAGGTGCAGCGCGCCCAGTTCGCCAATGCCACCGACGCCAACCTGATGCTCTCGCTCCACCTGGACGGCCACCACAACCCTCAGGCCTCCGGCGCCTCCAGCTACTACTACGGGGACGAGAGCCGCGGCCGCTGGTCCCACACCGGCAAGCAGTTCGCCGGTCTGCTCCAACGCGAGCTGGTCGCCCGCTGCGGTGTCGGCGACAACCGCAGCCACGCCCGCACCTGGACCCTGCTGCGATCCACCCGGATGGCTGCGGTACGCCTGGAGCTCGGCTATCTGACCAACCCCGAGGACGCCATGCGCCTGCTCTCCCCGCAGATGCGCGCACAGGCCGTGGAGGCCATCGCGGTGGCCGTCCAGCGCCTGTACCTCCCCCCGGAGGAGGACGCCCCCACCGGCGTCCTGCACCTGCCGGCCGACATCCGCAGCAGCTGAGCCCCAGCGCCCGTTTCACGTGAAACAACGACGGGGGACCCGGATCGCAGTCCCCCGTCGCAGGGGTCAGAGCGGGCGCAGTGAGGGTTCCTTCTGGACCGCCCCCAGCAACCGCTCCAGCGCCACCTCCATCTCCCCCTTCCAGGAGATGGCCGAGCGCAGCTCCAGCCGCAGCCGGGGATACCGCGGATGCGGACGCACCGTCTTGAAGCCGACCGCCAGCAGATGATCCGCCGGCAGGACGCAGCCCGGGCCGCTCCACCGGGCGTCACCGAACGCCTCTATCGCCTTGAAGCCACGCCGCACCAGATCCTTGGCGACGGCCTGGACCAGCGTCCGTCCGATCCCCTGGCCCTGGTAGTCCGGCAGGATCCGAGCCGTCATCAACTGCACCGCATCGGCCGCCACCGGACTGGTCGGAAAGGCCAGCGAGCGCGGGACATAGGCCGCCGGAGCGTAGAGCACAAAGCCCACCGGAGCGTCATCCACATAGGCGATCCGGCCGCAGGAGCCCCACTCCAGCAGCACCGCCGAGATCCAGGACTCCTTCTCCAGCTCCGCCTGGCCCGCCTTGATCGCGGCCTCCCCGTTCACCGGGTCCAACTCCCAGAAGACGCAGGACCGACAGCTGAGCGGGAGTTCAGCGAGAGAGTCGAGAGTCAGCGGTACCAGCCTGCGTCCCATGCACCACACCTTCGGGCTCGGCGGCTGTCAGCCGCGCCGCATCCTGCTTCCACGATAGGTCCGCCGCGCGCCCCGCAGCACCCCGTCGGGAACGGTCCAGGATCATCCCGGAGACAAAGCCGCAGAGTGCACCGACCACCAGTTCCACCGTCAGGAACGTCGCTCGTCTGTGCTCACGCATGACCCCTCCACGGGCGCGACAGCGGTGCCGAGAGCCTTCGTCGCCATCGTAGTCACCGGTCCGGGCAACAAGAAGGGCCCTTGTTTCACGTGAAACAAGGGCCCTTCCGAACTCCGAACTCCGAACCGCGCTGCCCCGATCAGCCCTCGGACCCGGCTGCCGCCTCGCCGTCCATCCCCTGCTTCAGCAGCTGCCCCTCCCCAGGGGCGAAGGAACCGAGGATCCGGTCGAGGTCCTCCACCGAGGCGAACTCGACCACGATCTTCCCGCGCTTCTGGCCCAGCTCGACCTTCACCCGGGTGTCGAAGCGGTCGGAGAGCCGGCTCGCCAGACTGGCCAGTGCGGGGGAGACCAGCTTCCCGGCCCGAGGACCCCGCGACCGCCGCTCGGGGTGCTGCTCCTCCGACATCAGCTTGACGATCTGCTCCACCGCACGCACCGAGAGCTCCTCGGCGTTGATGCGATGCGCCAGCTTCTCCTGCTCGGCAGGATCGTCAAGAGCCAGCAGGGCCCGGGCATGCCCGGCGGACAGCACCCCCGCAGCGACCCTGCGCTGGACCTTGGGCGAGAGCTTCAGCAGCCGCAGGGTGTTGGACACCTGCGGACGGGAGCGCCCGATCCGATCGGCCAACTCCTCATGGCTGCAGGAGAAGTCACGCAGCAGCTGATCGTAGGCCGCCGCCTCTTCCAGCGGATTGAGCTGGGAGCGGTGCAGGTTCTCCAACAGGGCGTCAAGGAGGAGCTTCTCGTCCTCGGTGGCCCTGACGATCGCCGGAATGGCCTCCAGCCCGGCCTTTCGGGATGCCCGCCAACGGCGCTCACCCATGATCAGCTCATAGCGGTCCGGAGAGGTCTGCCGGACCACCACCGGCTGCAGCAGGCCCACCTCCTGGATCGAGTGGACCAGTTCGTCGAGGGCTTCCTCGTCGAAGACGTCACGCGGCTGACGCGGGTTGGGGGTGATCGCATCCAGCGGGATCTCGGCGAAGTACGCCCCGTCCACCGCCTGCAGTTCAGGCCCGGCCACCGCTGTTTCACGTGAAACGACACTCTCGGCGGTGCGCTCCAGAGTGCCGACCCCGCCACCACCCGATGCCGACTCCGTTCCGCCGTTCAGCGAGGGGACCTCGCCCGGCGACCGGGTGCCCCCGATCGCGGCCGGGGCCGGCCTGCTCTCCGGACCGGTGGCCGCCGGGATCAGTGCCCCGAGGCCACGCCCCAGACCTCTACGACGCTCACTCACCGCTGCCCCTCCATCGTGCCGTGCTCTACTGCGGCGTGCTGTCCTGTGCTGTCCTGCTCCGCCATCCGACGGGGCTGCTGCTGATAGACGCCCGGGTTCCCGGGCGACGCAGCGAAGCGCTCGTCCGCGGCCCGCTGGTCCTTCTCCGCCCCGCGCAGCGCGATCTCCTTCGCGGCCTCCAGATAGGAGAGCGCCCCCGTCGATCCGGGGTCGTAGGTGAGGACGGTCTGACCGTAGCTCGGCGCCTCGGAGACGCGCACCGAGCGGGGGATGCTGGTCCGCAGCACCTCGTCCTGGAAGTGGCTGCGGACCTCGTCCGCGACCTGTGATGCCAGTCGGGTACGGGCGTCGTACATGGTCAGCAGGATCGTCGACACATGCAGATGGGGATTGAGGTGCGCGCGCACCAGGTCCACATTCCGCAGCAGCTGTCCCAGCCCCTCCAGCGCGTAGTACTCGCACTGGATCGGGATCAGCACCTCGCGTCCGGCCACCATCGCATTGACCGTCAGCAGGCCCAGCGAGGGCGGGCAGTCGATCAGTACGTAGTCCAGGGGCTGCTCATACGCCTCGATGGCGCGCTGCAGCCGGCTCTCCCTGGCCACCAGCGAGACCAACTCGATCTCTGCTCCGGCCAGGTCGATGGTGGCCGGGCAGCAGAAGAGCCCCTCCACATCCACCACCGGCTGGACCACATCGGCGAGCGGCTTGCCCTCGACCAGGACGTCGTAGATCGAAGGGACCTCGGCATGATGGTCGATGCCCAGGGCGGTGGAGGCGTTCCCCTGGGGATCCAGGTCGATCACCAGCACCCGGGCCCCGTGCAGCGCCAGTGAGGCCGCGAGATTGACCGTCGTCGTGGTCTTGCCCACCCCGCCCTTCTGGTTGGCGACCACCATGACCCGGGTGGCCGCGGGGCGCGGTAGCGCCTCCCCGACCCGCCCCATCGCGTCGACAGCGGCCTGGGCTGCCCGTCCGATGGGTGTGTCGTCAATCAGCGGAACGGCTTCCGACTCCTGCATGGGATGCATGGGCGCCAGTGTTTCATGCGTCGCTGTTTCACGTGAAACAGCGGTCCCCATTCGTCCACTTCGGACCCGCGGCCCCGGCAGTGGCCCCTCTACGGTGTGAGTCTCGCTGGGCAAGGGATCGCCCCCCTCTCCGTCACGGCTGTCGATGAAATCATCGCGCAGGCCGGTGACACCCGGGGACGGTTGTGGTCCTTCTGGACCCGTTGATGGCCGATCTTCACCCAAACGACGACTGAACTGAGCGGCTCCACGACTGCGGCTCAGGATCCCGGGAAGCAGCGAGCGACGTTTCACGTGAAACACGATGCCCGTTATGGGGGATATATGACGGAACGACACTCCGGAGACCGGAAGGGCCCCTGTTTCACGTGAAACGTGAAACAGGGGCCCTTCCGGTCTGTCGAATGACGACCAACAACGACCAACGACGGCTAGCGACGCCGCCTGGAGCTGCCGCGGCTGGCGCCGCCGGCCGACTGCCCAGGAGCGCGGCCGCCCTTGCGGGCCGCTCGGGCCCGGCGGGTCGCCGCCCGGACGCCACCCGGACTCTCCCCCACCTTGACCCGCACCACATGCGTCGGGGTCTCCACCACACCTTCGCCGGCCACCGCCACCGACCACTCGGTGGCGCCCAGTTTCACCAGCGCGCCCTTGTGGTCCACCAGCTCCTGGGCGGCCGAGTCGCCCTTGAGTGCCAGCATCTCCCCGAAGGGGCGCAGCAGCGGCAGTCCCCATCCGGCGAGCCGGTCCAACGGAGCGACCGCCCGCGCGGTCACCACATCGACCGCCAGCTTGCCGACCATCTCCTCGGCCCGGCCCCGGAGCACCGTCACATTCTCCAGCCCCAGCTCCTTCACCACCTCCTCCAGGAAGGTGGTGCGTCGCAGCAGCGGCTCCAGCAGGGTGATCCGCACATCGGGGCGGGCCAGCGCCACCGGGATACCCGGCAGCCCGGCCCCCGAGCCCACATCGCACAGCGAGGCGTCCGGCGGCAGCAGCTCGCCCAGCACCGCGCAGTTCAGCACATGCCGCTCCCACAACCGCGGCACCTCGCGCGGACCGATGAGTCCGCGCCGCACCCCCGCGTCGGCCAGCAACTCGGCGTAGCGCACCGCCAGCCCGAAGCGGTCCCCGAACACCGCCCGTGCCGCCGCAGGGGCCTCCGGGAGCTCCTTCGAGAACTCCTCGGCCACCAACCGACCGTCCGCCTCCGACATGTGCCGAACCTTTCCCTCACCGCGGCAGTACGGCCCCGTCTGCACATCGCAGACGGGGCCGTCCATCGTTCACATCACCCTGTCCCAGTGTGGAACAGTCCGCCTACGCCGGCAGCACCACGACGCGCCGCTGCGGCTCCTCGCCCTCCGACTCGCTCCGCAGCCCGGCCGCAGCGACGGCGTCATGGACCACCTTGCGCTCGAACGGCGTCATCGCCTTGAGCTTCACCGGCTCACCGCTCTCCTTGGCCTCCTTGGCCGCCTGGGCACCCAGCTCGGCCAGCTCGGCACGCTTGCGCGCCCGGAACCCGGCGATGTCCAGCATCAGCCTGCTGCGCTCCCCGGTCTCCCGGTGCACGGCGAGCCGGGTCAGCTCCTGCAGGGCCTCCAGCACCTCACCGTCCTGGCCGACCAGACGCAGCAGGCTCCGATCCGCCCCGGGCCCCTCGCCGATGATCGACACGGAGGCGCGGTCGCCCTCCACGTCCATGTCGATGTCGCCGTCGAGGTCCGCGATGTCGAGAAGGGCCTCCAGGTAGTCCGCGGCGATCTCACCCTCCTGCTCGAGGTGGCCGAGCACGTCGGTGCCCGTCGCGGCACTCTTCGACTCGTCGCTGGGGACGGGTGCCACGGTTCCTTCCGTCACGGGTGGACTCCTTTGGATTCTGTGATGCTGACAGGGGAAATCGGTGCGGAAGTCGTCGCCAGGACGTGCCCGGGACTAGGACTTCTTCTTCGGCCGACCGGCCGGCTGCGGGTTGCGCTTGCCGGGCTGGTTGGTGCGCTTCTGGCCGCCGCTCTGTGCGGACCCGGCACCGCTGCCGGTGCCACCGCCCGCGGCGCTGCCACCGCCACCGGTCTTGGCCCGCCCGCGGGTCTGGTTCGGCGTCTGCTTGGGCGCAGCGGCCTTGCCGGCGGCCGTGCCCGCACCCTTCGGGGTGCCGTTCCGCGGCGTGCCGCCGCTCTTCGCCGTACCGCTCTTCGCCGTGTTCTCGGCCGCCTCGACCACGGCGTCCGCCGGAGCCGTCCCGGCGGAGCCCGCCGCACCGGCCGAGCCGCCGCTCTGGCGCTGGGCCTTGGTCTGCCGCTTGGGCTGCTGGCGGCGCACCGGCCCGGTGTCCTCCGGAGCGGCCTCCTCGGGGGCGCTGCCGCCCTTCACCAGCGAGGCCAGACCGGCCTTGACCGGGGTGCCGTCGGCGTTCAGCTTGCCCGCGGCCTTCAGCCGGTCCTGGCGCTGCTTGAAGGCCACCGAGCCGGGGGTCGGGTTCTGCCGGATGATCACCAGCTGCTGGCCCAGGGTCCACAGGTTGGAGGTGACCATGTAGATCAGCACACCGACCGGCATGTTGATGCCGAAGAAGATGTAGATGACCGGGAAGACGTACATCATCATCTTCTGCTGCTGCATGTACGGCGTCTTGACCGTGAGGTCGACGTTCTTCGTCATGAGCTGGCGCGTGGTCAGGAACTGCGTGAAGCACATCGTCAGGATCATGACCGCGGTGACGATCTTGACGCTGGTGAGCGTGGAGTGCACGAACGAGGCCGACAGCGGAGCGCCGAAGATGTGCGCCTTGGTGGCGCTGTTCAGCAGCGTCTGGTTGATCACACCGACGGTCTTGCCGTGGGCGACGTTGCTCAGCACGCCGTACAGCGACATGAAGAACGGCGACTGGATCAGCAGCGGAAGGCAGCTGGAGGCCGGGTTGGCGCCCGCCTCCTTGTACAGCTTCATCTGCTCTTCGGCGAGCTTCTGCCGGTCGCCCTTGTAGCGGTCCTGGATGACCTTCAGCCGGGGCTGCAGCGCCTGCATCGCCCGCATCGACTTGGTCTGCTTGATCGTCAGCGGGATCATGCAGGCGCGGACCAGGATCACCAGCGAGACGATCGCCAGACCCCAGGCCCAGCCGCCGTCAGGGTTGAAGACCTGGCTGTACAGCGAATGGAACTGGACGATGATCCACGAGACGGCTGTGTACAGCGGGCCGAGGATCGGGTCGAGAAACCCCACGGTCATGCTCCTTGGGCGTTGGTCGAGGGAGCCGGCACATCGGCCCGGCTAGAGGTGTGGGGTCCCAAGTCGTCGGTCTTAGGGGAGACGGGGAGGTCTCGGGACAGAACGTTGAGCATCCGCCGATGCCAGACAGGGTGCTTGCGCGCTGGAACATGGTCGACGCCGCCGGCACTCCACGGATTGCACCGCAGGATGCGCCAGGCGGTCAGGGCCGTGCCCTTGACGGCGCCGTGGACCCTGATCGCCTCGAACCCGTAGCGCGAGCACGAGGGGTGGTAGCGGCAGACCGGCCCCAGCAGCGGGCTGATCGTCCACTGGTAGAGCCTGATCAGGGCCAGCAGGAGGTACCGGCCGAACAGCAGCCCGGCCAGGCAGACAACCGCCACCAGCAGGTACGTCACTGCCCTGCTCCCATCGGCGAGGATGCATCAGGAGGTGCGGTACCGGTCCCACGGGGCCGCCCGCCCCGGGGGGCCGACAGTTTCCGCAGTGCGGAATCCAGATCACGTTCCAGGTCCGCGAATTCCGCCGTCCCGGCAGGGGGCAGCGCGCGTACCACTATCAGGCTACCTGCGGGCAGCCCGGTGATACGCGCGGCCATCAGGTGACGCAGGCGACGCTTCACGCGGTTGCGGACCACAGCCGGTCCCACGGCCTTGCTGACGACAAAACCCGCACGCGCCGGAGAGGGTCTCTCCCCGGCGCTGTGCGGGTCCGTTGACGACAAGTCCGTGGTGGCCACGGGATCGCCCTCGCCGTACGGCGCTCCGGTCGTGACATCCCTGCTCTCGCTGAGATGCACGACCAGGAGCGGTCGTCCGGCGCGACGGCCCCGCCGCACCGCGGTCGCGAAGTCCTGGCGCCGCCTCAACCGATGTTCGGAAGGCAGCACGACATGACCTGGTGGATCAGGCGGACAGGCGAGCGCGGCCCTTTTCGCGGCGAGCCGCGAGGATCGCACGGCCGGCACGGGTGCGCATCCGCAGGCGGAAGCCATGGGTCTTCGCACGACGACGGTTGTTCGGCTGGAAAGTGCGCTTGCTCACGGGGGGACTCCAGGATGAATCGAAGGGTGGCGGGGCGTCGGTAGCCGTCACCGTGCGTCCGCGCGATCCCCATAACCGTTATGTACGGTGATCCACGACGCCCGTAGCTGCGCGCCGTGGTGTGCGGATATTCCGCGGGCATGCGGCAGCGGCCATCGACAACTCGACCTCGTTACGGTACGCGGAAGCCGGTCCACGGGTCAAACCAGCCCGTTCCGGAGACGGCGCCGCACGTGCCCACCCGCCACCCGCCACCACCCTGATGACGAAGCCCGTCGGGCGCCCGGACATTCGGCTGCCCGCCCCCGGTCTGCGACACTGCTGTACACAGCCTGTGGACAAGAACTTGAATGCGGGCCCCACGCTGACTACCGTTGGCAAACTCCGTCTGCCCGTCCTCCCCACCCCGGCCCCCACCACCTGCCCCGGTGGAACGAGAAAGCGTGCACCAGTGGCTGATAACAGCAGCGACCTTGCGACCGTGTGGGCGCGGGTCGTCGAGCGACTGGGCAACGACCAGGACGTCAAGACGATGGACGCCCAGTGGCTGCGGAGCACCCAGCCGATGGGCCTGATGCAGGACACCGCGCTGCTGGCCACCCCCAATGACTACGCCAAGGGGGTGCTTGAGGGCAGGCTGCTGCCGGCCATCACCGAGCAGCTGAGCCGCGAGTACGGGCGCCCGATGCGGATCGCCGTGATCGTGGACGCCAACGCCGCCCCGCTGGCCCCCGCGCCGCAGGCCCCGCCGCCGCGCGAGCCCGAGCAGCAGAACCCGCAGCCGGACGAGTACTCCTCCTACCCGCAGCAGCGCGACTTCGGCGCCGACTACGGCTACGACCGCCGCGGCGACCGGCCCGCCCCTCCCTACCAGGAGCGCGGCGGCTACTACGGCGTCCCGGCCGGCGGTCCCGGCGGCGGCTACCCGGGCGCCTTCCCCGGCCGGGCACCGCACGACCCCGAGGACGAGTGGCCGCCGGCCGCCCTCCAGCCGCCGCAGCAGCGCCCTTGGGAGCAGCACCGCCCCGCTGAGGAGCCCTTCCGCCCGCTGCCCGGCCACCAGAGCGAGGCCCAGGGCGGACGGGACGGACGCGACAGCCGGGACGAGCGCGACGGGCGCGACGGACGCGACCCCCGGCACGGCTCGCCCCGCCACGCCGACCCGCACCAGCTGGACCCCCGCCAGGGCGACCACCGCCAGGGCGAGCAGGGCCGCGAGGACGGCGGCGACCACCTGCCCTCGCTGCGCCCCGAGCCGACCCCGCCGGAGCACCCCAGGAACCGTCCCGGCGGCGGCTCCAGCGGCGCCCCCGCGCTCCCGCGCAAGGACGAGCCGGCGGCACGGCTCAACCCCAAGTACCTCTTCGAGACCTTCGTCATCGGCTCCAGCAACCGCTTCGCCCACGCGGCCGCGGTCGCCGTGGCCGAGGCCCCCGCGAAGGCCTACAACCCGCTGTTCATCTACGGGGAGTCGGGCCTGGGCAAGACCCATCTGCTGCACGCCATCGGGCACTACGCCCGGAGCCTCTACCCCGGCACCCGGGTGCGCTACGTGAGCTCGGAGGAGTTCACCAACGAGTTCATCAACTCGATCCGGGACGACAAGGGCGACGGGTTCCGGCAGCGCTACCGCGACATGGACATCCTGCTGGTCGACGACATCCAGTTCCTGCAGAGCAAGGAGTCGACCCAGGAGGAGTTCTTCCACACCTTCAACACCCTGCACAACGCCAACAAGCAGATCGTGATCTCCTCGGACCGGCCGCCCAAGCAGCTGGTCACCCTGGAGGACCGGCTCCGCAACCGCTTCGAGTGGGGGCTGACCACCGACGTCCAGCCGCCCGAGCTGGAGACCCGGATCGCGATCCTCCGCAAGAAGGCGATCCAGGAGCAACTCAACGCCCCGCCGGAGGTGCTGGAGTTCATCGCCTCCCGGATCTCGCGCAACATCCGGGAGTTGGAGGGCGCGCTGATCCGGGTGACGGCCTTCGCCAGCCTCAACCGGGCGCCGGTGGACCTGCAGTTGGCCGAGATCGTGCTCAAGGACCTGGTCCCCGGCGGCGAGGAGGCCGGCCCGGAGATCACCGCGCAGGTCATCATGCAGCAGACCGCCGCCTACTTCGGCCTGAGCGTGGACGACCTCTGCGGTTCCTCCCGGAGCCGGGTCCTGGTCACCGCCCGGCAGATCGCCATGTACCTGTGCCGGGAGCTCACCGACCTGTCCCTGCCCAAGATCGGGGCACAGTTCGGCGGCCGGGACCACACCACGGTGATGCACGCCGACCGGAAGATCCGCACGATGATGGCCGAGCGGCGCTCCATCTACAACCAGGTCACCGAGCTGACCAACCGCATCAAGAGCTGACACCGCGTCGACAGACCCCCAGCACGTCGCAGAAGGGCCCCGGAGCACGCCTCCGGGGCCCTTCTGCCGTCCCCGGTGCCTTCACCGCCTCCAGCAGGGCCCGCACGGACGTGCTGCTGGTTCGAACAGGAACAGTCGGGGCGGCGCGGGTCCACAGGACGGAGGGGTTTTCCCCGTCCACACCCTGGGGAGAGCGGAGTTATCCAGAATCCCTCCACAGGCTGGGCCATCATGGAGCTGTCCGTGCAGCTCACCTGCCTGTGGACTTGTGGGAAGAGACCGTCCACAGGGTGTGGACAACTGAAGGGCCGTCAACACGGCGCCAGGGTTATCCACCCGCCGTCCCCAGGACCAGGCCGGTTGTCCCCAGTTTTCGCCGGGTTCTCCACAGCAATGTCCACAGTTCGGCAACATCAATCCACATTTCACTTCTCCGAGTGAAAGACGACACACGATGTTGTCAGTGGGGCTGGGGAGAACCGGGCACAATCCTGGGGACGCAGCTGGGGAAAACCTGGGGACAACTCAACTGCCCTGTGGGGGAAGGGTGCTACGTCCACAGCCCGGGTAGTTTTTCCACCGGTTCCCCACAGGTCCAATGTGGACAGAAAAGCGGGTCTGAGCTGGGTGGAACAGGGTTATCCACGGTTTCCACAAGGCCTACTACTACTACCCCACGTATAGAGCTCGGGGATGATCGAAAAGCAGGTGGGCGCTTGATCTGTGGATGACGGCGACCCGACACGGGTTCGAGCCGTCTTCCCCCCATCTGCCTCCGCTGTCGGTGGAGTGCGTCAGACTGTCTCCAGCAACAGGGAGCGGCCGGGGCCACTCGCACCGGACTCCGCACCCACAGGGATGGTCCCCACCCTGGGGACGGGCTCAAACCGAGAGCCACCCGCAACACATGACGAAGAAGCGATGAACAGCAGCACACAGGAGGCGGTTACCGGTGAAGTTCCGGGTCGAGCGTGACGTCCTCGCGGAGGCCGTGGCCTGGGCCGCGCGCAGCCTCCCGGCACGGCCTCCGGTGCCTGTGCTCGCCGGGCTGCTGCTGGCGGCCGACGAGGGCAAGCTGAGCCTGTCCGGCTTCGACTACGAGGTCTCGGCGCGGGTCGAGACCGAGGCCGACGTCGAGGAGCCGGGCACGGTCCTGGTGTCCGGCCGGCTGCTGGCCGACATCTCGCGCTCACTTCCCAACAGGCCTGTGGAGATCTCCACCGACGGCGTGCGGGTGATCGTGGTCTGCGGCAGCTCGCGATTCACACTCCCCACCCTGCCTGTGGACGAGTACCCCGCGCTGCCGCAGATGCCCACCGTCTCCGGCACCGTGCCCGGCGACGCCTTCGCCGCCGCGGTCGCCCAGGTGGCCACCGCGGCCGGCCGCGACGACACCCTGCCGGTGCTGACCGGTGTCCGGGTGGAGATCGAGGGCGACCGGGTCACCCTGGCCGCCACCGACCGCTACCGCTTCGCCGTCCGCGACCTGATGTGGAAGCCGGAGCAGGAGGGCCTCTCCGCGGTCGCCCTGGTGCCCGCCAAGACGCTGCTGGACACCGCCAAGTCGCTGAGCGCCGGTGACGTCGTCAGCATCGCCCTGGCGGGCAGCGGCAAGGGCGAGGGGCTGATCGGCTTCGAGGGGGCCGGCCGGCGCACCACCACCCGGCTGCTGGAGGGCGAGTTCCCCAAGTTCCGGGCGCTGTTCCCGACCGAGTTCAACTCGGTGGCCACCGTGCCCACCCCGGCGTTCGTGGAGGCGGTCAAGCGCGTCTCGCTGGTCGCCGAGCGGAACACCCCGGTGCGCCTGAGCTTCGAGCAGGGCGTGCTCACCCTGGAGGCCGGCTCCGGCGACGACGCCCAGGCCACCGAGCGGGTCGAGGCGGACCTGGAGGGCGACGACATCTCGATCGCCTTCAACCCGGCCTACCTGCTGGACGGCCTGGCGGCCATCGACGCCGCCGTGGCCCAGCTGAGCTTCACCACCTCGACCAAGCCGGCCCTGCTCAGCGGGAAGCACGCACCGGACGCCGAGGCGGACGAGGCGTACAAGTACCTCATCATGCCGGTGCGGTTGTCCGGCTGAGAGAGCTGGAGTATGCCGGTGCGGTTGTCGGGCTGAGGTCAGAGCCGGCTCACGCGTATGGGTCCCTGCGCCCGGTGCCGTCAAGGCATCGGGCGTAGGCTCACGTCTGGCGGCAAGGGCGCCGCGCGCTGTGCAGTCACCTCAAGACGAAGGACTTCCCAATGGAGCTCGGACTCATCGGTCTCGGCAAGATGGGCGGCAACATGCGCGAGCGCATCCGCCGCGCGGGCCACACCGTGGTCGGTTACGACCGCAACCCCGACCTTGCCGACGTCTCCAGCCTCAAGGACCTGGTCGCGGCCCTGCCCGCGCCGCGTGTCGTGTGGGTGATGGTCCCGGCCGGCGGCCCGACCCAGGACACCGTGGACGAACTGGGCGAGCTGCTGGAGCCCGGCGACATCGTCGTGGACGGCGGCAACTCCCGCTGGACCGACGACGAGAAGCACGGCGCCGAACTGGCCGCCAAGGGCATCGGCTTCGTCGACTGCGGCGTCTCCGGCGGCGTCTGGGGCCTGCAGAACGGCTACGCCCTGATGTACGGCGGCAAGGACGAGGACATCGCCCGGGTCCAGCCGATCTTCGACGCCCTCAAGCCCGAGGGCGAGTTCGGGGCGGTGCACGCCGGGAAGATCGGCGCCGGGCACTTCGCCAAGATGGTCCACAACGGCATCGAGTACGCCATGATGCAGGCCTACGCCGAGGGCTGGGAGCTGCTGGAGGCCGTGGACAGCGTCACCGACGTCCGCGAGGTCTTCCGGTCCTGGCAGGAGGGCACGGTCATCCGCTCCTGGCTGCTGGACCTGGCCGTCAACGCCCTGGACGCCGACGAGCACCTGGACAAGCTCAAGGGCTACGCCGCCGACTCCGGCGAGGGCCGCTGGACCGTCGAGGCCGCCATCGACAACGCCGTCCCGCTGCCCGCGATCACGGCCAGCCTGTTCGCCCGCTTCGCCTCGCGCCAGGACGACTCCCCGCAGATGAAGATGATCGCCGCACTGCGCAACCAGTTCGGCGGCCACGCGGTCGAGAACAAGTAACACCCTTCACTGCCGGCAGAGTTGACGAGAAGAAGGCTGACGAGTCCAGAGCATGCACGTCGCGCATCTGTCGTTGGCCGACTTCCGTTCCTACGCCCGGGTCGAGGTTCCCCTCGATCCGGGCGTCACCGCGTTCACCGGGCCCAACGGCCAGGGGAAGACCAATCTGGTGGAGGCGGTCGGCTATGTCGCCACCCTGGCCAGCCACCGGGTCGCCGGTGACGCCCCGCTGGTGCGGCTGGGCGCCGAACGGGCGGTGATCCGGGCCAGCGTGGTCCGCGAGCAGCGGCCGACCCTGGTCGAGCTGGAGCTGAACCCGGGCCGGGCCAACCGGGCCAGGATCAACCGCTCCGACAACGTCCGCCCCCGGGACGTCCTCGGCCTGCTGCGGACCGTGCTGTTCGCCCCCGAGGACCTGAGCCTGGTGAAGGGCGACCCGGGGGAGCGCAGGCGCTTCCTGGACGAGTTGCTGGTCGCCCGTGCGCCCCGGCTCGCGGGCGTGCGCCAGGACTACGAGCGGGTGCTGAAGCAGCGCAACGCGCTGCTGAAGAGCGCCGCGATGGCGCGCCGGGCGGGCGCCAAGGCGCAGCTGTCCACCCTGGACGTCTGGGACGAGCACCTGGCCAGGGCCGGCGCCGAGCTGCTGGCGCAGCGGCTGGACCTGGTCACCGCGCTGCAGCCGCTGGTCCGCGGCGCCTACGAGGAACTGGCGCCGGGCGGCGGTCCGACCCGGCTGGAGTACCGCAGCTCGATGGGGGAGGGCGTGCCGCTGGGCGGCGGCCGGGACCCCCTGTACGCGGCGATGCTGGGGGCACTGGGAGTGGCCCGCAAGCAGGAGCTGGAGCGCGGGGTGACCCTGGTCGGCCCGCACCGCGACGAGCTGGGGCTGCAGCTGGGCGAGCTGCCCGCGAAGGGCTACGCCAGCCACGGCGAGTCCTGGTCGTACGCGCTGGCGCTGCGGCTGGCCTCGTACGAGCTGCTCCGGGCCGACGGCGGCGAACCGGTGCTGATCCTGGACGACGTCTTCGCCGAGCTGGACACCCGGCGCCGGGAGCGGTTGGCGGAGCTGGTGGCCGGCGGTGAGCAGGTGCTGGTCACCGCGGCGGTGCCGGAGGACGTGCCGCAGGCGCTGGCCGGGAGCCGCTACTCGGTGGCGAGCGGTGAGGTCAACCGGATCCCCTGATGTCTGCTGATGTCCGTGGGGCCTCGTAGGCTTGCTTCCCCAAGCTGGGGAGAGTGAGTCCGCTGTGAGCGATTCGACCGGAGAAGGCAGTGGGGCGGGCGAGCCGCAGCTGTCCGGCGTGGATCTGGCCCGGGTGGCGCTGCGCAACGCCAAGGAGCAGGCGCGGCTGCGCGGCGACCATGTGCGGCAGAAGAAGGAGGCCCGGCGCACCGGCCTGCGCTCCGGCGCGCGTGCGGACGGCCGCGACCCGCAGCCGCTGGGCGCCGCGATCAGCCGGCTGGTGGCCGAGCGCGGCTGGGAGGCCCCGGCGGCGGTGGGCGGGGTGATGGGCCGCTGGCCGCAGATCGTCGGACGGGACCTGGCGGCGCACTGCGAGCCGGAGCACTACTCCGAGGACGACCGGGTGCTGTCGGTGCGCTGCAGCTCCACCGCCTGGGCCACCCAGATCCGGTTGCTGGCACCCCAGTTGGTGCGCAAGCTGAACGAGGAGCTGGGCCACGGCACGGTGAAGCTGATCAAAGTCCAGGGGCCCGCGGGACCCACGCGTTCCTACGGTCGGCTGAGGGCCCCGGGGAGCAAGGGTCCGGGTGACACCTGGGGGTGACCGGCGGGTGACCGGCCGGACCGGCTGAGTGCCCATGTGAGCGCATCTCGCCCCCCGGGCGTGTGGTGGAGACAATCCGCCCGGATTTCGTGCGGCACGGGGGAAGCCAGGGGCCGCCAAAGGCCCATGAGTGTCGGTCGCACCGGTACACTGGAGGAAGAATTCGCCGCTTGCGGTGACGTAGCAGTGACTGAGTCGAGTGCCGAGGCCGCTCCGGTCCCACCCACGGGGTACGGAGACGGCCCGAGCTGTGCCAGAAAGGGCGCTTCGTGGCCGATTCCGGCGACCCCAGCCAGACCCCCGAAAACCTGTCCGCCGAGGCCGCCGCTGCCGCAGCGCCCGTGACCGAAGAGGTCGCGGAGGTGTTGGAAGCCCTCGCACCCTCCTCCGGCTCGCTCTCGGAGAACAACTCGTCCTACGACGCCAGCGCGATCACCGTGCTGGAGGGTCTGGACGCGGTCCGCAAGCGCCCCGGCATGTACATCGGCTCCACCGGCGAGCGCGGCCTGCACCACCTGGTCTACGAGGTCGTGGACAACGCGGTGGACGAGGCCCTCGCCGGGCACGCCGACACCATCGGGGTGACCATCCTCTCCGACGGTGCGGTCCGGGTCACCGACAACGGCCGCGGCATCCCGGTGGGCATCGTCCCCGGCCAGGGGAAGCCCGCCGTCGAGGTGGTGCTGACCGTGCTGCACGCGGGCGGCAAGTTCGGCGGCGGCGGCTACTCCGTCTCCGGCGGTCTGCACGGCGTCGGCGTGTCCGTGGTGAACGCGCTGTCGCAGCGCCTCGCGGTGGAGATCAGGACCGACGGCTACCGCTGGACCCAGGACTACAAGCTGGGTGCCCCCACGGCCGAGCTGGAGCGCCACGAGGAGACCGACGAGACCGGCACCACGGTCACCTTCTGGGCCGACGGCGACATCTTCGAGACCACCGAGTACTCCTTCGACACCCTGTCGCGGCGCTTCCAGGAGATGGCCTTCCTCAACAAGGGCCTCACCATCTCGCTGACCGACGAGCGTCCGGACCACGTCGACGACGACGGCAAGCCGTTCTCGGTGACGTACCACTACGAGGGCGGCATCTCCGACTTCGTCACCTACCTCAACTCCCGCAAGGGAGACGTGATCCACCCCACCGTCATCGCCTTCGAGGCGGAGGACAAGGGCCGCACCATCTCGGCCGAGATCGCGATGCAGTGGAACACGGCGTACAGCGAGGGCGTGTACTCCTTCGCCAACACCATCCACACCCATGAGGGCGGTACCCACGAGGAGGGCTTCCGGGCCGCGCTGACCGGTCTGATCAACCGCTACGCGCGCGACAAGAAGCTGCTCCGGGAGAAGGACGAGAACCTCACCGGCGAGGACATCCGCGAGGGCCTGACCGCGATCATCAGCGTCAAGCTGGGCGAGCCGCAGTTCGAGGGCCAGACCAAGACCAAGCTGGGCAACACCGAGGCCAAGACCTTCGTGCAGAAGGTGGTCCACGAGCACCTCAACGACTGGCTGGACCGCAACCCGGTGGAGGCCGCGGACATCATCCGCAAGTCCATCACCGCGGCCACGGCCCGCGTCGCCGCCCGCAAGGTGCGCGACCTGACCCGTCGCAAGGGCCTGCTGGAGACCGCCTCGCTGCCCGGCAAGCTCTCGGACTGCCAGTCCAAGGACCCCTCCGAGTGCGAGATCTTCATCGTCGAGGGCGACTCGGCCGGAGGCTCCGCCAAGCAGGGCCGCGACCCGCGGGTGCAGGCGATCCTGCCGATCCGCGGCAAGATCCTCAACGTGGAGAAGGCCAGGATCGACAAGGTCCTGCAGAACGCCGAGGTGCAGGCGCTGATCTCGGCCTTCGGCACCGGCGTCCACGACGACTTCGACGTCTCCAAGCTGCGCTATCACAAGATCGTGCTGATGGCCGACGCCGACGTCGACGGCCACCACATCAACACCCTGCTGCTGACCCTGCTGTTCCGGTTCATGCGGCCGCTGATCGAGGGCGGCTACGTCTTCCTGGCCCGGCCGCCGCTGTACAAGATCAAGTGGGGCAAGGACGACGTCCAGTACGTCTACTCGGACCCCGAGCGCGACGCGGTGATCGCCGCCGGCCGCGCGGCCGGCCGCAAGCTGCCCAAGGACGACGCGATCCAGCGCTTCAAGGGCCTCGGCGAGATGAACGCCGAGGAGCTCCGGGTCACCACCATGGACCGGGACCACCGGCTGCTCGGCCAGGTCACCCTGGAGGACGCGGCCCGCGCGGACGACCTGTTCTCCATCCTGATGGGCGAGGACGTCGAGGCCCGCCGCTCCTTCATCCAGCGCAACGCCAAGGACGTCCGCTTCCTGGACGTGTGACGGCCGCTCGGCAGTACGAGCACGTCAGACGGTCCCTGGCAGCACGCACGAGAGGAAACTGACCAGCAGTGGTCGACGACGACAACCCCACCACGCCCGAGGGCCCCGAGGGCGACGCAGCCGAGGGGCAGACCGCCCCGGTCGAGGGCAACCTGCGGATCGAGCAGGTCGAGCTCGAGAGCGAGATGCAGCGCTCCTACCTCGACTACGCCATGAGCGTCATCGTGAGCCGCGCCCTGCCCGAGGTCCGGGACGGCCTCAAGCCGGTCCACCGCCGGGTGCTCTACGCGATGTACGACGGCGGCTACCGCCCGGAGAAGGGCTACTACAAGTGCGCCCGCGTCGTCGGCGACGTCATGGGCAACTACCACCCGCACGGCGACACGTCGATCTACGACACCGTGGTGCGCCTGGCGCAGCCCTGGTCGCTGCGGATGCCGCTGGTGGACGGCAACGGCAACTTCGGTTCTCCGGGCAACGACCCGGCGGCGGCCATGCGCTACACCGAGTGCAAGATGATGCCGCTGGCCATGGAGATGATGCGGGACATCGACGAGGAGACCGTCGACTTCTCCGCCAACTACGACGGCCGCTCGCAGGAGCCGGACGTCCTGCCGGCCCGCTTCCCCAACCTGCTGGTCAACGGCGCCACCGGGATCGCGGTCGGCATGGCCACCAACATCCCGCCGCACAACCTGCGCGAGGTCGCCTCCGGCGCGCTGTGGTACCTGAACAACCCCACCGCCTCCAGCGAGGAACTGCTGGAGGCGCTGATCGAGCGGATCAAGGGCCCGGACTTCCCCACCGGCGCGCTGATCGTCGGCCGCCGCGGCATCGAGGACGCCTACCGCACCGGTCGCGGCTCGATCACCATGCGCGCGGTGGTCGAGGTCGAGGAGATCCAGGGCCGCCAGTGCCTGGTGATCACCGAGCTGCCCTACCAGGTCAACCCGGACAACCTGGCGCTGAAGATCGCCGACCTGGTGAAGGACGGCCGGGTCGGCGGCATCGCCGACGTCCGCGACGAGTCCTCGTCCCGGACCGGGCAGCGCCTGGTGATCGTGCTCAAGCGCGACGCGGTCGCCAAGGTGGTGCTGAACAACCTCTACAAGCACACCGACCTGCAGACCAACTTCGGCGCCAACATGCTGGCCCTGGTCGACGGGGTGCCGCGGACGCTGGCGATCGACGCCTTCATCCGGCACTGGGTCAACCACCAGGTCGAGGTCATCGTCCGGCGCACCACCTTCCGGCTGCGCAAGGCCGAGGAGCGGGCCCACATCCTGCGCGGGCTGCTCAAGGCGCTGGACGCGATCGACGAGGTCATCGCCACCATCCGGCGCTCGCAGACGGTCGAGGAGTCCCGCCGGGGCCTGATGGCGCTGCTGTCGATCGACGAGATCCAGGCCAACGCGATCCTGGAGATGCAGCTGCGCCGGCTGGCCGCGCTGGAGCACCAGAAGATCACGGCCGAGTACGACGAGCTGATGGCCAAGATCAACGAGTACAACGCGATCCTGGCCTCCCCGGACCGGCAGCGCGCGATCATCGCCGAGGAGCTGGCGGTCATCGTGGAGAAGTACGGGGACGACCGTCGCTCCACGCTGATCCCCTACGAGGGGGACATGTCGGTCGAGGACCTCATCGCCGAAGAGGACATCGTCGTCACCATCACCCGCGGCGGGTACGTCAAGCGCACCCGCAGCGACCTCTACCGCTCGCAGAAGCGCGGCGGCAAGGGCGTGCGCGGCGCCCAGCTGAAGCAGGACGACATCGTCGACCACTTCTTCGTGACCACCACGCACAACTGGATCCTGTTCTTCACCAACAAGGGCCGGGTCTACCGGGCCAAGGGCTACGAGCTGCCGGACGCCGGCCGCGACGCCCGCGGCCAGCACGTGGCCAACCTGCTGGCGTTCCAGCCGGGCGAGCACATCGCCCAGGTGATGGCGGTGCGCACCTACGAGGCCGCCCCGTACCTGATCCTGGCCACCCGCGAGGGCCTGGTGAAGAAGACTCCGCTGAAGGACTACGACTCGCCGCGCTCCGGCGGTCTGATCGCGATCAACCTGCGCACCGACGAGGAGGGCCGCGACGACGAGCTGATCGGCGCGGTGCTGGTGTCCGCCGAGGACGACCTGCTGCTGGTCAGCAAGAAGGCCCAGGCGATCCGGTTCACCCCGACCGACGAGGCGCTGCGGCCGATGAGCCGGGCCACCTCGGGTGTGAAGGGTATGAGTTTCCGTGAGGGCGACGAACTGCTCTCGCTGAACGTCATCCGTCCCGGTACCTATGTGTTCACCGCGACCGACGGCGGTTACGCCAAACGGACCAAGGTGGACGAGTACCGTGTTCAGGGACGTGGTGGGCTGGGGATCAAGGCAGCCAAGATCGTCGAGGACCGGGGCACCCTGGTCGGAGCGCTGGTTGTGGAGGAAACGGACGAAATCCTGGCAATCACCCTGGGCGGCGGAGTGATTCGCACCCGGGTTGCCGAAGTTCGTGAAACCAGTCGTGACACCATGGGCGTCCAACTGATCAACCTGGGTAAGCGGGACGCCGTCGTCGGCATCGCCCGCAACGCCGAGGGAGCCGGTGAGGACGACCTGGACGAGAACGGCGAGGACGGCACCGAGGACACCGCGGCAGCGGAGTCGGGTGGTGCCGGCGCAGGGTCCGGGGCAGTCGACAACGGGGACGGCGAAGAGGCGGACGCTTCGTCCGACTAGTCGCCGCACCGGCTGCGAGTCGACTGACACAAGGACACGGACCAGCACCGACCGGTGCCGGCGGGGAATTGCGGGAGGACCAGGGTGAGTGGAGCCAACGGCGCGGCAGGTGGTGCCGGCGGCGCCGCCGCGGGGCGGCAGGGACCGGGTGCGCCCCCGGGCGGTGCGGCAGGCAGTCCTGCCGACCGCACTCCGGGATTTGGACAGGCCGGCCCGAACGCTGCCGGGACGACGTCGATGATGCCGACGGTCACGGGGGGCACGCCGCCGCGCGCGCCCGCCGTGGGCGGCGGCAGCGGCGGTGGCGGTGGCGGCGGCAACCCGCGCCGCCGCCAGGGCGGGGCGCAGGGCCAGCAGGCCACCGCGACCCCGGCCGCGGCTCCGGCGGCCCCGGAGCGGTCCGGCTACTCGACGCCGACGACGTACCAGAAGGGCCAGGCGACGCCCGCGGCCGGTACCCGGGTGCCGCCGGCCGTGGCGTCCCCCGCCGCCGCTGCCGCGCCCGCGGCCACCAGGCGTTCCGGAGGGCCCGCCGCCGGGCCCGCGGCGCCGCCGTCCGGCCGGACCCGCAGGGCGCGGCTGCGGGTCTCCCGCACCGACCCCTGGTCGGTGATGAAGGTCAGCTTCCTGCTGTCCATCGCGATGGGCATCGTCACGGTGGTGGGCGTCTCGCTGCTGTGGATGGTGCTGGACACCGCCGGCGTGTTCAGCTCGATCGGCGGCACCCTGAAGCAGGCCACCGGGTCCGACACCACCGGCGGGTTCGACCTCCAGTCGTACCTGTCCTTCGGCAATGTGCTCACCTTCACCGCCCTGGTCGCGGTGATCGACGTGGTGCTGATGACGGCCCTGGCGACGCTGGGCTCCTTCATCTACAACACCGCCGCCGGCATCACCGGCGGTGTCGAGCTGACCCTCGCGGAGGAGGAGTAGCCCCTCCGCGGACCGTTCGCAGCCCGCCGCTACGGGGGGCTGCGAACGGATTTGGGCAGATCGGCATAGGTGCGCTAATCTTTCAACGCAACGCAACGCAGCGCGGACCTATAGCTCAGACGGTTAGAGCGCTTCCCTGATAAGGAAGAGGCCGGAGGTTCAAGTCCTCCTAGGTCCACCGCACTCGGAGGCGGACATCGGAAACGGTGTCCGCCTCTGCTGCTTTCACCCGTCAGCTCACTGTCGGAGGATGCGATGCCCGCCCTGTTCGCGATGACGATCCCCGGTCTGGTCTGCCTGCTGGCGCTGCTCGCGCTGGTCGACCAGTTGGCGCTGCGGGCCGGGCGGGCCCGGTGGATCCCCTGGCGCGGGACGGGGCGGGAGGGGCAGATCTCCGCCACCGGCTTCGAGCAGCTGCACGCCACCTTCGCGGCCGGCAAGCAGCGCGAGCTGGACGAGCGGAAGAGCTCGCTGATGCTGCGGGACGACCAGGGCGACGGCGCCCCGCCGCGCACCCGGGTGGACCTGGACGGCGGCAGGGCGGTCGTCCGGCTGCCGGAGGACCGCCCGGCCCCCCGGAACAGCTGATACCACGTCAACCCGGTGCGGTGGGGCCCCGAGTGCAGCCCGTCCTGCCCCGCCTACCAGGTGTGTATCATCGGCCGGAAGGACGGCAGCCCCTCCCGGCTGCCGCCGTTCCAGTACCGGCACAGAAGGACGAGGTCGCGCGGTGAAGAAGCTTCTCCTGGTAGTCCTGGCTGCTCTTGGTGGGTACTTCGTGTACCGCCAGGTCCAGGCGGACCGCGCCGAGCAGGACCTGTGGACCGAGGCGACGGACGCGGTCCCGGTCGGCGCCCGCTGACGGTCCGGTCCGCTGACGGCCCGGCCGGTTCCGGGCCGGGGCTGGACCCGGAACAATCGAGGTCAGGATTGTCTCCGGGAACCGGTACCCTAGTGCGCGGCGGTTCCGACAGGTCCCGCTGAGGGGCCTTAGCTCAGTTGGTAGAGCGCCGTCTTTGCATGGCGGATGTCAGGGGTTCGACTCCCCTAGGCTCCACAGAGACCACACGAGATCACAGCAGGCAGCAGCACCGGAGCCCCCACCCGCAGCGCGGGTGGGGGCTCCGTCGTTCCCCGGCGTCGTTCCCCGGCTCAGGACTTCTTCCTGCGTCCCGGCTTGTCGGCGTCGGCCGGGTCGTCCGTCACGGCGGCGTCCACCGGATCGGCGAAACCCTCGGCGTCGGCCTCGGCGGCCGCCTTGGCCTCGACGTCGGGGGACAGCGGCATCGCGTCGGCGGCGGACGCGGTGGCACCGGTGCCGGTGCCGGCCGTGGCCGGGGTCGAGCGCAGCGGCAGCGGGCTGGCCGGGGGCTCCACCAGCCAGTCGGGGTTGCTCTGCTTCTGCCACCACTTCCAGGCCATCAGGCCGCCGCCGGCCACCGCGCCCAGGCCGACCAGGACCAGGAATCGCCGGGCCCGGCGGGTGCGCCGGCGGCTGTGCCGGGCGGCCAGCGCCTCGACCTCGGCCAGGGACACCTGGCCGCGCAGCACCGGCAGCGCCGCCGCCCCGCGGTCGTGGGCCACCTGGGCGGCCTGGGCCGCGGCCTGCGCGGCCTCGTCCCAGGCGTGCGAGACGGCCGGCAGGGCCGTCTCCCGGGCCTGGAGCGCGGCCACGGCGGCCGACCTGCGCGCCGACCCGGCGGCCCGGCGGGTGCGCCGGGCGGCCTTGCCCACCGCGTCCTCGACCGTCGGCGGGACGTGCTCCCGCGCCTGCTCCAGCAGCGGGGTCACCCGGGGCGCCACCTTGCCGTCCACGGTGCTCTGGGCGGCCTGCTGCGCCGCGGAGGCCGCCGCCCGGGCCTGCTCCACGGCGGCCTCGATGCGCGGGGCCAGCCGCTGCCATGCCTCGTCGGTGTAGTGCGCTGCCGCGTCCCGTGCGCTCACGGCATAGGGGGCGAGCTGCTCCCGGGTCTTCCCGGCAGCCTCACGCGCTGCGTCGATGCGGGTCACCAGTACCTCCTCCTCGATGGCGTCCGATTTCTCACCTGTCCACCCAGTTAAGGTTCATGCGCCCGGGAACGATCCAAGGCGCGCCGGTGCGGCCTCGGGGCGGACCGGCGGTACCGGACGTCTCCTCGCATCCTGCTCCTCTGCGCCGGTTTGTGCAGGGCATGGGAGGATTCCGGTGTCAGCGCAGGACTGCAGGAAGGCACATCGTGGCCGAGGAACTGTTCGCCACTCTCAGGACCAACCACGGGGACATCGAGGTCAAGCTCTTCCCGAACCACACCCCCAAGACGGTCGCCAACTTCGTGGAGCTCGCCGAGGGCACCCGGGAGTGGACCGACCCGCGTACCGGCGCCAAGTCGCAGTCGCCGCTCTACGACGGCACGGTCTTCCACCGGGTGATCGCCGACTTCATGATCCAGGGCGGTGACCCGCTGGGTACCGGCACCGGCGGCCCGGGCTACCAGTTCGCCGACGAGTTCCACCCCGACCTGGCCTTCGACCGCCCCTACCTGCTGGCGATGGCCAACGCGGGCCCGGGCACCAACGGCTCCCAGTTCTTCATCACGGTCGCGCCGACCACCTGGCTGAACCGCAAGCACACCATCTTCGGCGAGGTCAGCGGAGAGGCCGGCCGCAAGGTCGTGGACTCGATCGTGGGCACCAAGGTGACGCCGTTCAACGACCGCCCGGTCGAGGACGTGGTGATCGAGTCGGTGCGGATCTCCCGGCGGTAGCAGCGCTGTCCCCGGCCCGGTCGCCCGTAGGCTTGTTCTGCGGGGGGCCGGGCCGGGAGCATGTGGTGAGAAGCTGCTGCCTGCGAAGGCACCGAGAAGGCAGGATGAGATGCTCTCCGACCAGCCCGCACCCTCCGACCGGCCGCAGGCGCACACCCTGCCCGACTGCTACCGCCATCCGGGGCGGGAGACCGGGGTGTCCTGCACCCGGTGCGGGCGTCCGGTGTGCCCGGAGTGCCGGGTCGAGGCCGCGGTGGGCTTCCAGTGCCGGGAGTGCGTGCACGGCGGCAACACGGCGGTGCGGGAGGCGCGCACCGAGTTCGGCGGGCGGCTGGTCGGCGACCGGGCGCTGGTCACCAAGATCCTGATCGGGATCAACGTGGTGGTGTGGGTGCTGGGCTGGAAGGTGCTGGACGCCAACCAGCTGGACCACCTGTACATGTGGGGCAACGGGGTGGCCGACGGCCAGTGGTACCGGATGATCACCTCGGTGTTCTTCCACACCGCGATCCTGCACATCGCCATGAACATGTGGTCGCTGTGGGTGCTGGGGCCGCCGCTGGAGCAGCTGCTGGGCCGCTGGCGCTTCCTGGCGCTGTACCTGGTGTCGGGGCTGGCCGGTTCGGCGCTGCAGCTGATCGCGGCGCCGGACACGGCGGCGCTGGGGGCCTCCGGGGCGATCTTCGGGCTGCTGGGCGCGCTGCTGGTGATCCAGCGCCGGCGCGGCTTCTCGCTGGGGCCGATCGTGGCGATCGTGGTGGTGAACCTGGTGGCGACGTTCTCGATCCCGGGCATCAGCTGGGAGGCGCATGTCGGCGGCCTGGTCGGCGGTCTGCTGATCGGGTTCGGCCTGGCGCACGCCCCGGCCTCCCCGCCCCGCAGGAGGGCGCTGGTCCAGGCCGGATCGGTGCTGGTGGTCTTCGTCCTGGTGCTGGTGGCGACCCTGGTCGGGGTGGCCGCGATCAGCTGAGCCCCGACGGTCCCGCTGGTTGTCCACAGGAGGCCCGCACGGATGTGCGGGCCTCCTGTGTGCATCCGGGTCTACCCGCGTTCACCAGCCGATTCGTACGCCCGTCTGACTCTGCGCCGGTGGATTTATGCGGCGGGGGAATCAAGTTATCCACAGATAGTCATGGTTTTCCCCACTGTGGATAACCATGTGGACAACGCTGCCGGACCGGCTCGGACCGCCTGGGCGCCCGGACCTCCTGGTCCGCGCTACTTCCACTGCGTGGATACGCCGAACCCGCCCGCGATGAATGCGAAGCCGATGACGATGTTCCAGTTGCCGATGGCCGAGATCGGCCAGGCCGCACTGGACACGTAGTAGATGACGATCCACACGAGTCCGAGCAGGAACAGCCCCAGCATCAGTGGCGCGATCCAACTGCGTCCCGAACTCAGCCGCACCGCGGTGGCCGTGGCCGGCGGCGGGGTGTAGTCCGACTTCTTGCGGATCCGGGACTTCGGCACGAGGAGCACTCCTGTCGATGCGCTGCACTGCATGGCCCCTAGGGCGCCTGCTGAGCTGTGGGGTTGTGTGGGCAGGCGATGGCGCGGGGCCCGGGGGCACCGCATACCTCTCCAGCGTCCGTTAGCGTAGTGGCTTGCGGAGTCAGAAGGAGATAAGGGTACGTGGCAGATTCGCAAGAAGTTCCGCCCGTGACCGAAGCCGGGACCGAACCGTCACCCAGGAGCACCCGAATTGTCGGGCGTATCGCGACATGTATGGTCTTCGCACTCGCAGGATTTCTGTTCTATGTGAGTTCTCAGACCGCGCACGGAACGTCGCTCCGCAATGACGACACCCTGCTCCGGCTCTCCGATCTGATACAGCAGCGGAGCCAGGAGAACGCCCAGGCGGAGAAGGCCGTCGCCGGGCTGCGGGCGCAGATCGACGCGCTCGCCGCGCAGCACGCCCAGAACCCGGCGGACGCCGGGCGGCTGGCCGCGCTCGAACAGCAGGCCGGGCTCGACCCGCTGAAGGGGGCCGGGGTGACGGTCACCCTGGACGACGCGCCCAGCGGGGCCACCGCCAAGATCCCCGGGGTGCCCCAGCCCCAGCCGGACGACCTGGTGGTGCACCAGCAGGACCTGCAGGCCGTGGTCAACGCGCTGTGGCAGGGCGGCGCCACCGGGGTCCAGGTCCAGGACCAGCGGCTGATCTCCACCAGCGCGGTCCGCTGCGTCGGCAACCAGCTGATCCTGCAGGGGCGGGTCTACTCCCCTCCCTATGTGATCCGGGCCGTCGGCGACCAGCAGCGGCTGCTCGCGGCCATCGACGCCAACAGCTACATCCAGAACTACCTGCAGTACGTGGCCGCCTACGGCCTGGGCTGGAAACTCGACCGGTCCGGGGCGATGACCCTGCCCGCCTACTCGGGCACGGTGGACCTGCAGTACGCCCAGGCCGGGCAGTAGCCCGGGAGTACTCAGCGGGCACACAGGAAAAACGGACAAAACCGGTCGGTCCCGGTAGGAACGGTAAAGGCTGGCCGGGTGGCGCACCCTGTTCCGCGATCGCCCCGTACGCTGGTGCGGCAGTGACAGTCGGAGAAGGACAGCGGAGGGAGCGCGGTGTACGCCTGGATCTGGAACCGGCTGCCCGGCAACGCCCTGGTGCGCGCCTTCCTCTCGCTGGTCCTGTTCGTGGCCGTGGTGGCGGTGCTCTTCAAATGGATCTTCCCCTGGGCGGAACCGCTGCTCCCCTTCGGTGACGTCACAGTGGACAACGGCGGCACCAGCAGCGTGCAGCCGGTCGCGCCCGGGTCCACCCCGTCAGCGGGCGCATCCGCCAAGTCGTCCGCCAAGCCGTCCACCGCGCCCTCGCTCAACGGGGCCGCCCTGCCCACCTATGTGCCCCTCGTACCGACCGGAGTCGCTGCCTGATGGGTTCCCGCATCCTCGTCGTGGACAACTACGACAGCTTCGTCTTCAACCTGGTCCAGTACCTCTACCAGCTCGGCGCGGTCTGCGAGGTGGTGCGCAACGACGAGGTGACGGTGGACTCCGTCACCGCCGCGACCTACGACGGCGTGCTGCTGTCGCCGGGCCCGGGCACGCCGGAGGACGCCGGGGTGTGCGTGGAGATGGTGCACCACTGCGCCGCGGCGGGCATCCCGCTGTTCGGCGTCTGCCTGGGGCTGCAGTCCATCGCGGTCGCCCACGGCGCCGTGGTCGGGCGGGCCCCTGAACTGCTGCACGGCAAGACCTCGGCGGTCACCCACGAGGACGGCGGCGTCTTCGCCGGACTGCACTCGCCGCTCACCGCCACCCGCTACCACTCGCTGGCGGTGGAGCGCGACACCGTGCCGCCGGAGCTGGCGGTCACCGCGTGGACCGACTCCGGCATCGTGATGGGCCTGCGCCACCGGGACCTGCCCGTCGAGGGCGTGCAGTTCCACCCCGAGTCGGTACTCACCGAGGGCGGCCACCGGATGCTGGCGAACTGGCTCGCCGAGTGCGGCGACCCGGACGCCGTGGCCCGCTCGGCCGGCCTGGCTCCGGTGATCGGGCGGGCGGTCGCATGACCGCGCTGCGCCCGGAGCGCGGCGACAGTGCCGACGCCGATCCGGAGCCCTGGCAGGAGCCGAGCGTCTACTGGCCCGAGCAGGACGGCTACGACGGCTCCGAGACGCTGAAGCTGCGGGTCCCCGACGGAGTGCTGCCGCCGGAGCCGGGCGCGGCAGCGGACCTGGCCGCGGACCCGGCCGGGGCCTCCCCGGCCGGCGGGCGGGCCGAACGCCGCCGGGCCCAGCAGCGGTCCAGGCGGCGCGGCGGCTGGGCCGGGGCGGTGCTGTCGGCGCAGCCCCAGCGGCCGCCGCGGCCCAAGGTCAAGGAGAGCGTCGGCATCATCGTGGTGCGGCTGATGGGCGAGCTGTTCATCACCCTGGGCGTGGTGATGTTCCTGTTCGTCGCCTACCAGCTGTGGTGGACCAACGTCGCCGCCGACAACTACGCGCACGGCTCCGCCAAGACGCTGGAGCAGCAGTGGCAGCCGAACGGCTCGGCCGGCAGCGCGTCCAAGAGCCACCCCGCCTATCCGACCTCCATAGCCGCCGGCACCAAGTTCGCCATCATCTACATCCCCAAGCTGGATGTGATGACGCCGATCGCCGAGGGCGTGGACAAGGAGTCCATCCTCGACAACGGCCTGGTCGGGCACTACACGGGTGACCTGGAGACGGCCTTCCCGTGGGCCAAGACCGGCAACTTCGCGCTGGCCGGGCACCGCAACACGCACGGCGAGCCGTTCCGCTACATCAACAAGCTGGTCCCCGGCGACAAGATCGTCGTGGAGACCGCCTACGACTACTACACCTACACGGTGACCAGCACGCTCGGGCAGACCTCGCCGACCAACGTCAGCGTGATCCAGCCGGTGCCGCCGCAGTCCGGCTTCACCAAGCCGGGCCGCTACATCACCCTGACGACCTGTACGCCGGAGTTCACCTCCAAGTACCGGATGGCCGTCTGGGGCACGATGACCGAGGACCTGCCGAAGAGTTCCGGGAAGAAGCCCGCGGCGCTGCAGCAGGGATGACGGGACGTCGGGCGGGGCGTGCGGTCACCGACCGCAGGCCCCGCGCCCGAGGAGAACCGTTCCCATGCCGCTGTCGCCGTCCTCCCCCGGCCCCCGTCGTCCCCGCCCGCTGCTCGCCGCGGCCGGGGTGCTGGGCGAGCTGCTGATCACCCTGGGGGTGCTGCTGGGCCTCTTCGTCGTCTACTCGCTCTGGTGGACCGACGTGGTCGCCGACCGGAGCGCGGACGGCGACGCGGCCAGGGTCCGGCAGTCCTGGGCCGCTCCCCCGGCCGAGGCGGCCGGCCCGGGCGCCGCGGCGGACGCCCGTCCGCCGGCGCCGCGGGTGTACCGGGCCGGGGACGGGGTGGGCTTCCTGCACATCCCCAGGCTGGGGAAGGACTACGAGGTCCTGATCAAGATGGGCACCCGCACCGACGTCCTGAACGAGGGCGTGGCCGGGGTCTACCAGCAGCCCTACGCCGCCGCGATGCCCTGGGCGGGCTCCGGCAACTTCGCCATGGCGGCGCACCGGGACGGCCACGGCGCCAAGTTCCACGACCTGCCGGAACTGCGGCCCGGCGACAAGGTCGTCGTGGAGACCCGCTACACCTGGTACGTCTACACGGTCGACCGCACCCTCCAGCAGACCAGCAAGTACGACGTCGACGTCACCGCACCGGTCCCCGCGGAGTCCGGCTACCGCAGACCCGGCCGCTACCTCACCCTGACCACCTGCACCCCGGCCTACACCTCCCGCTACCGCATGGCCGTCTGGGCCTCGCTCACCCGCACCCAACGCGTCGACAAGGCTCGCGACCTCCCTGCGGAGCTGCGCTGACGGTCAGTCGGCGATGCCGGCGAAGGCGACGATCTTCTCGATGCGGACCCGTACCAGCAGTTCGCCCGGTACGCCGTTGCGCTCGCCGTAGGCCTCGGCCCGGTCCTCGCCCATGTAGCGGGCGGCGATCCTGGTCGCCCAGTGCCTGACCTCTGCGAGGTCCTCGCTGAGCACCGCGCGGCCCTCGGCGACGGCGAAGGAGAACGGCGGTCGGTCGTCGTCCACGCACAGCGCGACCCGGCCGTCCCGGGCCAGCGTGCGGCCCTTGACGGTGGCCTTGTTGGTGTTGAAGACCAGGTCGTCCCCGTCCAGCAGGAACCAGATCGGCGCGAGGTGCGGCCTGCCGTCGGCGCGGGTGGTGGCGAGCTTGCCGGTGCGGGTGCCCTCACTGAGGAAGGCCCGCCACTGCGGTTCGGTCATCGGGGTAGCCATGCGCCCATGATCGGACAGCCGGACGGATCACGCAGGAGGAAGGCCGAACACGCCTGAGGGGCCGTGGACGCCTGGTGCGGCGGCCACAGCCCCTCAGGGGGTTCTGCGAGGTACTCGGGGCCCGGGGCTAGTTGCCGTTGCCCCCGTTGTTGCCCCCGTTGTTTCCTCCGTTGACTCCTCCTAGGAACCCCGTGCCCGAGCTCTGGCTTGACGACGCCGAGGCACTGTCGCTGGGGCTGGAAGAGCTCGGCTGGGCCGGGTTGATCACCAGGTTCACGTTGGCGCCCTTGTCGACCTGGGCTCCCGACTGGGGCACGTCCTGGCCGTTGACCTGCTCGGAGATCACCGCACCGGCTTCGTAGTTGGTGTTGAAAGTGGGGCTCACCGTGGTCAGCGGGTTGAGCCCGGCGTTGGTCAGGGTCGTCTGCGCCGAAGTCCCCTGGCTGCCGACCAGGTACTGCACCGTCACCTGCGCCTTGCCGGTGGAGACGATCAGGTTGATCGTCGAGCCGAGCGGCTGCTGCGAGTTGGCGGCGGGGTTGGTGCCGATGACCTTGTTGTTGTCGATCGTGTCGCTGGACTGCGAGGTCTGGGTGCCCAGCTGGAAGCCGGCGGCCTCCAGCGCCGAGGTGGCGTCCTGGACCGACTTGTTGGAGACGTCCGGGACGGCCTTGGCGGCTGCGCCGGTGCTCAGGTGGACGGTGATGGTGGCGCCCGACTTCAGTTGGGTGCCGGCCACCGGGTCCTGGGTGCAGATCTTGCCCTTGTCGGCGGTGTTGGGGTCGCAGGAGATGGAGTTGCCCTGGACCACCGTGATGTTGCCGCCGGCGTTGGTCACCGACGTCTTCGCGGAGGCCAGGTCCTGGCCGACCAGCTGGGGCGCCGCCACGGTGCTGCTGCCGCTGCCCTTGAACATGGACGTGGCCACGAAGTAGGCACCGACCAGGACCAGCACCGCGGCGACCGCGAGGATGATCCACGAGGTGTTGCGGTTCCCGCCGCCGCTGCCGCCGGCCTTACGGCGGTCGCTGCGACCGCCGTAGCCGTCGTCGTAGCCCGAGCCGCTGTCGTAGCCGTCGCCGCCCACGTCGTAGCCCTGGCCGACGCCGGGCAGCAGGCTGGTCTGCCCGGCTACGCCCGCCGTCTGCGGCATGGCCGTGGTGCGGCCGTACGGGTCGGCCTGCTGGCCGTAGCCGGCCATCTGGCCGGCGCCGTAGGCGACGGTCTGGGCGGCGGCGACCGGGAGGCCGTCGAGGGCGCGCTCGATGTCCGCGCGCATCTCGTCGGCGCTCTGGTAGCGGTAGTCGCGGTCCTTGGCGAGCGCCTTCATCACGATGGCGTCGTACTCGGGCCGGATCTCCGGGTCGTAGACCGAGGGCGGCTGGGCCTCCTCGCGGACGTGCTGGTAGGCGACGGCCACCGGGGACTCGCCGACGAACGGCGGGCGCATGGTGAACAGCTCGTAGAGCAGGCAGCCGGTGGAGTACAGGTCGGAGCGCGCGTCGACCTGCTCGCCCTTGGCCTGCTCGGGGGAGAGGTACTGCGCGGTGCCGATGACCGCCGCGGTCTGCGTCATGGTCATCCCGGCGTCGCCCATGGCGCGGGCGATGCCGAAGTCCATCACCTTGACGGTGCCGTTGCGCGTCAGCATGACGTTCGCGGGCTTGATGTCGCGGTGGACGATGCCGTTGCGGTGCGAGTACTCCAGCGCCTGCAGCACGCCGGTGGTCATCTCCAGGGCGCGCTCGGGCAGCAGCCGCCGCCCGGAGTGCAGGAGCTCGCGCAGCGTGGACCCGTCGACGTACTCCATCACGATGTACGGGATGGAGATCCCGTCGATGTAGTCCTCGCCGGTGTCGTACACGGCGACGATCGAGGGGTGGTTCAGCGACGCGGCCGACTGTGCCTCGCGGCGGAAACGGGCCTGGTACGACGGATCGCGGGCCATGTCGGCCCGCAGCGTCTTCACAGCGACGGCGCGTCCGAGCCGGATGTCGTGGCCGAGGTAGACCTCTGCCATGCCGCCGCGTCCCAGGACGCCGCCCAGCTCGTACCGGCCGCCGAGGCGACGCGGTTCTTCCATGGTTCCAACCCTCTCCCTCGCCAGTGCCGAGGTTGATCTGTCGGTCCTGCTGCGGTCTGCGGTCATGGCACCGGTAGGGCACACCGCTGCTTGCGGATACGCTACCGGGCCCGGAGCCGGTTCCGACGCGGGAGGGGCAGCTTGATATGAGACCGGTATCGAGTGTCGGCGGTTCCCGGAGGGGCTGAACCGGGCCGGCGGCAGCCGGGCGACCGGTCACTTGCCGAGCGCTGCCTCCATCATCTTCTTGGCGATCGGCGCGGCCAGGCCGGAGCCGGAGATCTCGTCACGCTGGGCGTTGCTGTCCTCGACGACCACGGCGACCGCGACCTGCTTGTCGCCCATCTTGGCGTAGGAGACGAACCAGGCGTACGGGTTGTCGGAGTTGTTCTCGCCGTGCTGGGCGGTGCCGGTCTTGCCGCCGACGGTGGCGCCGGAGATCTGCGCCGGGGTGCCGGTGCCGTTCTGCACCACGTTGACCATCATGGTCTGGATCTCCTGGGCGACCTGCGGCGTGGTCGCCTGGGAGAGCACCGTCGGCTTGGTGGTGTCGATCACATCCAGGTTGGCCGAGCGCTCCTGGGCCACCAGGTAGGGCTTCATCAGGGTGCCGTTGTTGGCGATCGCGGCGGCGACCATGGCCATCTGCAGCGGGGTGGCCCGGGTGTCGAACTGGCCGATCGCGGACAGCGCGTTGGACGGCCGGTTGATCGCGGTGTCGTAGTTGCTCTTGGTGACGCCCACCGGGATGGTCAGCGAGGAGCTGTTGAAGCCGAACCTCGCCGCCTCGGCGGCCATCTTGTCGTTGCCGACCTCGTCGCCGATCTTGGCGAAGACTGTGTTGCAGGACACCTTCAGCGCGTCGTTCATGGACACGTTGAGACAGTTGTCACCGGCCTCGTTGACCAGCTTGGTGGAGGTCTGCGGCAGGGTGTAGGGGTCGGGCGAGTCGGTCTTGGCGTTGATGTCGGTGATCACGCCGTTCTCCAGCGCCGCCGCCGAGGTGACCAGCTTGAAGGTCGAGCCCGGCGGGTAGGTCTGCCGCAGCGCCCGGTTCAGCATCGGCTGCGACTTGTCCGCGTTGAGGCTGGTCCAGGCGGCCTGGTTGTCGCTGCCGGCGATGGACGACGGGTCGTAGGACGGCACGCTGACCAGGCCGAGGATCGCGCCGGTGGTCGGGTCCAGGGCGACCGCCGCGCCCTTCTTGCCGGCGCTGGTGAAGGCGTTGTACGCGGCCGTCTGCACCTTGGGGTCGATGGTGGTCACCACGTCGCCGCCCTGCTTGGGCTTGCCGGTGATCAGGTCCAGGGTGTTGCGGATGAACAGCCGCGAGTCGTTGCCGCTGAGGATCGGGTTCTCGACGTTCTCCAGCAGATTGCTGCCGTAGACCTGCGAGGAGAAGCCGGTCACCGGGGCGTAGACGGGCCCGTCGGTGTAGCCGCGCTTGTACTTGTAGGTGTTGCCGTCGACCTCGATGTCCTTGGTGACCGGCTTGCCCCCGACGATGATCTGGCCGCGGGGGTAGCTGTACGCCTCGATCAGGCCGCGCTTGTTGTTGGTGTTCTTGTCGAGCGAGCTCGCCTGGACGCCCTGGACGTAGTTCACCCTGATCATCAACGCGAGCACCAGGACCAGGCAGAACACCGAAACCCGGCGGATGGGTTTGTTCACTTGCCTGCTCCTCCTGGTACCGGTCAGTCAACTACTGTCTACACGCCCATCATGACGGTCCCAGCACCTGGGTCGGTTCTGTCGCGGTCTCCGGCGCCGGGGCCGGGCGCCGGGCCACGTCGCTGATCTTCAGCAGGATGGCGATCAGCGCCCAGTTGGTGATGACCGAGGACCCCCCCTGGGCCATGAACGGCAGAGTCATACCGGTCAGTGGGATGGTACCGGTCACGCCTCCGGCGACGATGAAGACCTGCAGTGCGAAGGCCCCGGACAGGCCGACCGCCAGCAGTTTGCCGAAGGGGTCGCGGGCGGCCAGGGCGGTCCGCAGTCCTCGTTCGAACAGCAGTGCGTAGAGCAGGAAGAGGGCCATCAGCCCGGCCAGGCCCAGCTCCTCGCCGATGGTGCCGAGGATGAAGTCGCTCTTGGCGGCGAAGCCGATCAGCCAGGAGTGGCCCTGCCCGAGTCCGGTGCCGAGGACGCCGCCGGCGCCCAGCGCGAACAGCGACTGACCGATCTGGCCCACCCCGCCGCCGTTCGGGGCCGCGGTCAGCGGGTGCAGCCAGTCGGTGATCCTGGACTGCACATGGGACTCGGTGGTGGCCACCGCCCAGAAGCCGAGACCGGCCATCAGCAGGCCGAAGAGGATCCAGCTGGTGCGCTCGGTGGCCACGTAGAGCATGATCACGAACACCCCGAAGAACAGCAGCGAGGTGCCCAGGTCGGTCTCGAAGACCAGGATCAGCAGGCTGAGCAGCCACACCGCGATGATCGGCCCCAGGTCGCGTCCGCGCGGCAGGTAGAGGCCCAGGAAGCGGCGGCTGGCCAGCGCCAGCGCGTCCCGCTTGGCCATCAGGTAGCCGGCGAAGAACACCGGCAGCACGATCTTGACGAACTCGCCGGGCTGGATCGAGAAGCTGCCCACGTGGATCCAGATCTTCGCGCCGAAGTCCGAGGCGCGGGCCGGCATGAAGGCCGGGATCGCCAGCAGCACCAGCGCGACCAGACCGGCGATGTAGGTGTAGCGCTGCAGTAAGCGGTGGTCCTTGAGCAGCACCATCACCCCGATGAACAGGGCGATGCCGAGGCCGGTCCAGATCAGCTGGTTCTGCGCGGCCGGGTAGTTGCGGGCGAGCTGGCGGGCCTTGTCCAGGCGCCAGATGAAGACCAGGCCCAGGCCGTTCAGCAGGGCGGCGATCGGCAGCATCAGCGGGTCGGCGTAGGGGGCGAAGCGGCGTACCGCGAGATGCGCCAGCAGCGCGAACAGGCCCATGCCCAGGCCGTACTCCAGCGTTCCGGCCGGGATCCTGCCGTCCATGGCCAGGCCGGTGTCGGCGTAGGCGAACAGCGGGATCAGCACCGCGAAGACCAGCAGTACCAGCTCGGTGTTGCGGCGGTTGGGGGCGCCCTGCGGCATGATCGTCGCGGTGCCGGTACCGGTACCGCGCGGGACGCGGCCCCGGGCGGCGGGGGCGGTCATGTTCCGACCGCCCGGGGCGTCGCCGCCCCGGGCCCGGAGATCCTGCGGTTGCTCAGGCGGCGACGCACTGGGCAGCCAGCTGTTGCTGCTGTTGGGTGCTCAGGGAGGAGGAGGCCGACGGGGAGGGGGTGGTGGCCGCGGCGGTCGCGGAGGCCGAGGCGGAGGGCTTGGCGGAGGCGCCGGCGCTCGGGCTCGCACTGGCGGTGCTGCCCGGCAGGGTGCCGGCCTTGACGGACTTGCAGACGTCCGCCTGGGTCTGCAGCGCTGCCAACTGGGTCTGCGCGTCCTTGAGGTTGGCGGTGGTGATGGTGTTCTTCACATGGGTCTGGTCGATCTGCGGCAGATCGGTCAGCTGGACCGTGGAGGGCTGGTAGACCTTGGACAGCTTGAGGCCGGCCAGGTTCTGGTTGACGCCCTTGTAGATCGCCACGGTACTGCCGTCGGCGCCGATGAAGTACTGGGTCTGGGTCCAGCGGTAGCCCAGGTACCCGGCGCTGCCGATCAGCGCCAGCACCACCAGCAGCACCACGGTCGGTACGGCCCAGCGCCTGCGGCCGGTGCGCTCCCGGCGGCGGCTGCGCCGGCCGCCCTCCTCGGGGAGGTAGTCCTCCTCGTCCTGGGCGTAGCCGTCGGTCTGCTCGCCGTACCCGGCGTCCTGGTAGCCGGCTTCCTGGTATCCGCCGTCCTGGTGGGCGCCGTCGGTGGAGCTGTCGTAGCCGGCCTCGGCCACGGCCACGCCGCCGGGCTGCTGCCGGCGTCCGAGCGAGGCGGCGCGGGCCGCCGGGGTGTTCGCCATGGTGTGGTGGCTGATCGTGGGCGGCCCGTCGGCGACCGCGCCCACCACCACCGGGGTGTCGGTGAAGTGGCCGGCCATGGTGTCGCCGTCGGTGACGTCCAGGACGTCCGCGACCACGCAGGTGATGTTGTCCGGGCCGCCGCCGCGCAGCGCCAGCTGGATCAGCTCGGCGACGGTCTGCTCGGGGGCGTAGTAGCTGCCGAGGGTCTCTTCCAGGGTCTGGTGGCTCACCACGCCGGAGAGGCCGTCGGAACAGATCAGATAGCGGTCCCCGGCCCGCACCTCACGGATCGACAGGTCGGACTCGACCTCGCCGGTGCCCATCAGCGCGCGCATGATCAGCGAACGCTGCGGGTGGGTGCTGGCCTCCTCCTCGGTGATCCGTCCCTCGTCGACCAGCCGCTGCACCCAGGTGTGGTCCTGGGTGATCTGCGACAGCGAGCCGTCGCGGAGCAGGTAGGCGCGGGAGTCGCCGATGTGGATCAGCCCGGCGCGCTGGCCGTCCCAGAGCAGCGCGGTGAGCGTGGTGCCCATGCCCTCCAGTGCGGGATCGCCCTCGACGAGCAGCCGCAGCCGCTCGTTGGCGCGGTCGGCCGCCTGGCTCAGTGCGGTCAGCGGGTCGGTGCCCGGCACGTCCTCGTCCAGCTCGACCATGGTGGAGAGGACCTCGGAGGAGGCCACCTCGCCGGCCGCCTGGCCGCCCATGCCGTCGGCCACGGCGAGCAGCCGCGGACCGGCGTAGCCGGAGTCCTCGTTGCCCTCCCGGATCATGCCCTTGTGCGACCCGGCGGCGAAGCGCAGCACGAGGCTCATGTGCCGTCCGCCCCCTTCCCTCGGTCCCCTGCGCGATGCCCCGGTGCAGCGTGCGTTGATGCATCGTACGGTGCCCGGCGCCGGCTGTCCGGGCGCGGGTGCGCGGAACCGCTGCCGTCGCCGTGCGGGTCGGGGACGGGGGGCTGCTGCCCATGCCTCATGCGTGACTACTTCCGCAGCTCGATGACGGTCCTGCCGATGCGGATGGCCGCGCCCGGCTGGAGCGGGGTGGGGCTGGTCAGCCGGGTCCGGTCCAGGTAGGTGCCGTTGGTGGACTGCAGGTCCTCGACGATCCACTGGCCGGTCTGGTCGGGGTAGATCCGGGCGTGCCGCGAGGACGCGTAGTCGTCGTCCAGGACGATGGTCGAGTCGTGGGCCCGGCCGAGGGTGATGGTCTGGCCCTGGAGCGCGACGGTGGTGCCGGCCAGCGACCCCTGGACCACCACGAGCTGGGTGGGGGCGCCGCGCCGCGGCCGGCCGCCGCCCTGGGTCTGCTGCCCGCGGGCCTCGCGCTGCGGCGGGGGCTGCTGACGGCCCGTCGGCGCGGCGGCGGCGCCGTTGCGGCGGCCGGCCGCCGCGGTGCGCTGCACGACCTTGGTGCCGAACAGGTCGCTGCGGATGACCTGCACCGCGACGATGACGAACAGCCACAGGACTGCGAGGAATCCCAGTCTCATGACGGTGAGGGTCAGTTCTGACATGTGCCCCGCGTCACCCTTCGGCTTGCCGGTAGACGATGGTGGTGCTGCCCATGACGATCCGTGAGCCGTCGCGCAGCGTAGCGCGCTGGGTGTGCTGTCCGTCGACCACGATGCCGTTGGTGGAGCCGAGGTCCAGGACCATCGAGGGCGAACCGATCCGGATCTCGGCGTGCTTGCGGGAGACCCCGGGGTCGTCCACCCGGATGTCGGCCTCGGTGCTGCGGCCCAGGACCACCACCGGCGTGCTCACCTGGTGGCGGTCGCCGTTGATCTCCAGCCAGCGCCGGGTCGTGGTGCCGGCGCCGTAGCCGCTGCCGGGCAGCGGCCTGACGTTGTTGTGGTCGGCCCCGGCGGCGTCGGGGCGGACGGCCGGCGGGGGCGGGGAGCCCGGCTGCACCGCGGGGAAGGCCGGCGCGGTCGGCGGCAGCGGGGGCACCTGCGGCTGCCAGGCCTCGGCCTGCCGGCCGCCGTAGGGCTGGCCGGCGCCGGGCTGGCCGCCGTAGGCGGGCTGCGCGGGCCGGGCCGGGGGCTGCTGGTACTGCTGCGCGTAGGGGTCGGCGGCCGGGGGCTGGGCCTCGGGGGCCGACTCGATCCGGCTGCGGACCCGGTACAGGCCGGTGTCCAGGTCCGCGGCCTGCTCCAGGGCGACCTTGAGCGGGCCCATGAAGGAGTAGCGCTGCGCCTGGGCGTATTCGCGGACCATCCCGGCCAGTTCCCCGCCGAGCTGAGCGGCGTAGGGGCTGAGCCGCTCGTAGTCGTGGGTGCTGAGCTCCACGATGAAGTCGTTGGGGACAACGGTGCGGTCGCGGTTCCAGATGCTGGCGTTGTTGTCGCACTCGCGCTGCAGCGCTCCGGCGATCTCCACGGGCTGCACTTCGGACTTGAACACCTTGGCGAAGGCGCCGTTGACGAATCCCTCGAGTCGCTGCTCGAACTTCTTCAGGGCTCCCACGGGGCACCCCCTTCCATCGGGCGTTCTGTCTCCGCCGCGCGGGCGCGCGGCGGCAGCATGCTTGTCGTCCTACTGATCGTATCTACGCCCGGGACCGACGTGCGGTTCCTCCGGGTAAGGAGGCGGCCACGTGGGGTCGGTCACGGCAGGACGGCGGTCTTGCAGCGGGTCACTGTATGAAGAATGCCATTGCGAGGGGCCCGACCGGTACGAGTCGGGGCGTGCAGGCTGAGACGTACCCGCAGTCGGGGGTGGTCATCCGTTGATCACCCGTTCGGCTTGGGCCCGACCGCCCCGGGGGCCGTCCCCGGCACGGTAATGGGTGGGCAGGAGCACCCCTCCGACGTGCTAATGTTCTTCTTGTCGAAAGGCGCTGCCGCAGAAAGCAGAGGCGGTGGAGCCGACGACAACACTCACTGCGCGAGTGGCGGAATGGCAGACGCGCTGGCTTCAGGTGCCAGTGTCCGAAAGGGCGTGGGGGTTCAAATCCCCCCTCGCGCACAACGGTCCCGCAGACCTCAGGGTCTGCGGGACTTCTTGTTTCCCGCACTGCCTGTTTCCCGGCACTGTGCTCCTCGACACCGCGGGAACGGACGACGGCCCCCGGCGGTGCGCCGGGGGCCGTCGTTCCTGTCCGGTTCGGACGGATGTCAGCGGCGGGTGCCGCAGTCGGGGCAGAAGGCGGCGCCCTGGGGGACCTCGGCGTTGCAGGAGCTGCAGTGGTCGGCCTGGGCCAGGCGGTGGCCGCAGCCGGGGCAGAAGCGGGCGCCGTGGGTCTCGGTGCTGCACTGGGGGCAGACCAGTTGGCGGCGCTGGCCGGTGTCGAAGGAGGCGGCCTGGGCGCTGCCGGTCTCGTAGGCGCGCTGCGAGACCGCGTCGTTGAGACCGCGCTGCTGGGCGGCGAGGGCCTCGGCGGCGGTGTCCGGGGCGCAGTTGAGGCACAGGCCCTGGGCGGCGTTCCAGCAGCGGCCGCAGACGTAGTTGGTGCAGCGGCCGCAGCGGTTGAAGTGGACCTTGGCGTCCTCGATGGACTTCTGGAAGGCGGCGTCCTTGGCCGGGCCCCAGTTGGCGCCGACCAGCCCGCCCAGCGCGCTGGTGGCCTCGCTGCCGGTGCGGCCGAACGCCCCCCAGGCGCTGCCCACCACGCGGTCGGCCCAGCCCGCCACCCGCCCGCTGGTGTAGGGCTCGAACGCGGAGCGCCAGGTGTCGTGGCAGCGCCAGCAGGAGAACTCGAACTGGAACCCGGCCCCGGTGCCGTGCTGTTCGCACAGGTCACGGTAGTTGTTTGCGAAGTAGATCTCGTTGCTCATGGCGCTGCTTCCCCCACACCCTGCTGTACCCGGTCGGATCCCCGCAGGCACAGATTGGCACAACGGCACGGCGGAGGGCACGGGTCGACGGATGTTCCGTTCCGAACCGTTATGTCCGCCGTGCCGTTGTGGGGTTGACGCTGTGCCAGGTGGTGCCGCCGGTGCTCGGAACCGCGGCTAGCGGTCGGAGAGCAGGGTGCCGCCGGTGGCCCAGTTCTCGGCGGGCAGTTCGTCGATGGTGACCCAGACCGACTCCGGCTTGTTCCCCATCACCCGCACGTAGGCGTCGGTGAGTTCGCGCACCAGGGCGCGCTTCTGCTCGTCGGTGCGGCCGGTGAGCTGCTTGACCTGGATGAGCGGCACGGTGCTGGCTCCTGGGGGAGAGGGGGGAACGGGACGGGTCGGTCAGCGGGCCGCTTCACCGGCGAGCGCCTGGAGGTCGTCGGCCCGGGCGCCATCCTCGCCGATGGAGCGGGCCACCGGGGCGGCGGGTGCGCTGTCGCGCCGTCCGGGCAGGAAGGCGGCGAGCAGCAGGCCGATCAGCACCGCGCCGACGGCGATGGCGAAGGAGAGCCGGAAGCCCGCCATGTCGGGCACCGCGCGGCCGGCGAAGGGGGTGGTCAGATGGGCCAGCACCATGCCGATGACGGCACTGGAGACGGAGGTGCCGATGGAGCGCATCAGGGTGTTGAGGCCGTTGGCGGCGCCGGTCTCGGACGGGTCGACCGCGCCGATGATCAGGGCGGGCAGCGCGGAGTAGGCGAAGCCGATGCCGGCCCCGATGACGGTGGTGATGATCAGCACCTGCCAGACCGCGCCCATCAGGCCGAGCCCGGCCGCGTACCCGGCGGCGATCACGGCCATGCCGAGCAGCAGCGAGACCTTGGGGCCGCGGGCGGCGGTGATCCGGGCCGAGAGCGGCGAGACCAGCATCATCGCCACGCCCATCGGGGCCATGCACAGGCCGGCGACGACCATGGACTGGCCGAGTCCGCAGCCGCTGGCGGTGGGCAGTTCCAGCAGCTGGGGCAGGACCAGCGACATCGCGTAGAAGGAGACGCCGATGGTGATGGAGGCGAGGTTGGTCAGCAGCACCTGGCGGCGCGCGGTGGTGCGCAGGTCGACCAGCGGGTCGGCGATGCGCAGTTCCATCACGCCCCAGAGCAGCAGGATGGCGACGGCCGCGGCGAACAGGCCGAGGGTGGTGCCGCTGCTCCAGCCCCAGTCGCTGCCCTTGGTGATCGGGAGCAGCAGGGCGACCAGGCCGGCCGAGAGGCCGACGGCGCCGACGGTGTCGAAGCCGCCGGGGGTGCGCAGCTTGGACTCGGGGACTGTGGCCAGCACCAGGCCCATGGCGACGATGCCGAGTCCGGCGGCGGCGAAGAACAGCACATGCCAGTCGAAGTGCTCGGCGACCAGTGCGGCGCCCGGCAGGCCGAGTGCGCCGCCGATGCCGATGGAGGAGCTCATCAGGCCCATCGCGGAGCCGAGGCGCTCGCGGGGGAGTTCGTCGCGCATGATGCTGATGCCCAGCGGGATCGCGCCCATGGCGAAGCCCTGCAGGGCGCGGCCGACCACCATCGGGATCAGGCTGGAGGTGAATCCGGCGATCAGCGAGCCGAGCACCATCAGGGCCAGGCTGACCAGCAGCATCTTCCGCTTGCCGTAGAGGTCGCCGAGGCGGCCCATGATCGGGGTGGCCACGGCTCCGGCGAGCAGGGTGGCGGTCATCACCCAGGTCGCGTTGGAGGTGCTGGTGTGCAGCAGCGCCGGGAGCTGGGCGATGACCGGGACCAGCAGGGTCTGCATGACGGCGACCACGATGCCCGCGAAGGCGAGGACGGCGACGATGCGGCCGGTGGGGGCCGCCGTGGCGGGCTGTTCGGGTATCGCGGGCGTCATGCAGGGGCCTCCGGGGGGCGCGGGGATCAGGGATACATGCATGGTGAATGCAACTTGCACTCTGCATATTCCCGAACCATGCAACCCGAAAGGGGCGCGGGGAACTGCGCTGCCAACCATGCACCTCCGTAGAGGGCTGGCAGTGCAGTTCCCCGCGCCCCCAAAAAACTCAGACGGTGCGCTCCGATGTCGGGTCGAGCGCCGCGGCCCCGCCCCGTGCGGCCGGGACCGAGCCCGGGGCCGTGACACGGCCCAGCGCGCTGGGCCACCACAGGCGCCGGTCCAGGTCCATGGTCAGTGCGGTGACCAGGATCGAGCGGACCACCAGGGTGTCCAGCAGCACGCCCAGGCAGACCGCGAAGCCGATCTCGGCGAAGCCGACCACGGGCAGCGTCCCCAGCACCCCGAAGGTGCTGGCCAGGATCAGTCCGGCCGAGGTGATCACACCGCCGGTCGCGGCCAGCCCGGCGAGCGCGCCGCCGCGGGTGCCCCGGTTGAAGGACTCCTCCCTGACCCGGGTCATCAGGAAGATGTTGTAGTCGATGCCCAGCGCCACCAGGAAGACGAACACGAACAGCGGGAAGGAGCTGTCCTCGCCCTGGAAGTGGAACAGGTGGGCGAAGGTGAAGGAGCTGACGCCCAGGGCCGTGGCGAAGGAGAGCACCACCGTCGCGATCAGCAGCAGCGGAGCCACCACCGCGCGCAGCAGCAGCGCCAGGATCAGCAGCACCACCACCAGCACGATCGGGATGATCAGGTAGTCGTCGTGCCGCGAGGCCCGCTTGGTGTCCAGCTGCACCGCGGTGTTCCCGCCCACCTGGGCCTGCGCCCCCGGGACGGCGTGCTCGGCGGCCCTGACCCGGTCCACGGTGTCCTGGGCGGCCTTGCTGTCGGGTGCGGAGGACAAGGTGCCGGTCAGGTAGGCGAGATCGCCCTTGACCATCGGCGGGTTGGTCGAGGCGATGCCCTGGACCCCGCCCAGCACCGACTGGGCCTGGGCCGCTCCGCCGGCGGTGGTGATCACGATCACCGGCGAACCCGAACCGGCCGGGAAGTGCTCGGCCAGGACGGTCTGGCCGACCACCGAGTCCGGCTTGCCGGTGAAGGAGCCGGCCGTGGACAGGCCGTCGGCCTTCAGACTGAACAGGCCGAGCGCCAGTGCCCCCAGCGCCAGCGTGGTCCCGATCCAGACCAGCCGCGGGCGGCGGGAGATGCCGCCGCCGACCCTGGCCCAGACGCCGCTCTCGGTGGGCTCGGCAGTGCCGAAGGCCGGCTTGACCGGCCAGAAGATCCAGCGTCCGCAGATCACCAGCAGGGCCGGCAGCAGGGTCACCATGGCGGCCAGCGCGACCGCGATGCCGATGGCGCAGACCGGGCCCAGGCCGCTGGTGGAGTTCATCCGGGCGAACAGCAGGCAGAGCATGCTGACCGCGACGGTCGCGGCACTGGCGATGATCGCGGGCCCGGCCCGGTGCATGGCCTCGGCCATGGCCTCGTGCCGGTCCTCGTGCCGGCGCAGCTCCTCGCGGTAGCGGGCGACCAGCAGCAGGGCGTAGTCGGTGCCCGCGCCGATGACCAGGACCACCAGGATCCCGCCGCTCTGCGCGTTGACGGTCAGTCCGGCGTGCTTGACCAGCAGGTAGATGACGGCCTCGGCGGCGGTCAGGGCCAGCCCGGAGGACAGCAGCGGCAGCAGCCACAGGGTCGGGCTGCGGTAGGTGAGCAGCAGCAGCACGACCACCACGCCGAGGGTGGCGTAGAGCAGGGTGCCGTCGATCCCGGCGAAGGCCTTGCTCTGGTCGGCGCCGACCCCGCCGGGCCCGGTGACGTGCACGGTCAGGCCGGGGTCGCCCTGGGACGCGGTGGCCCGGAGCTTGTCGACCGCCGGGGTGAGGTTGTTCCAGCCGCCGCTGGCCATGTCGATGGGCACCACGGTCTGCAGGGCCTTGCCGTCCTGGGACACCAGCGGCCCGGTGATCTGCCCCTGGACGTGCGGTGCCGAGGCGAACGAGGCGGCGTCGGCGGTGGCCTTGGCCTTGTCGGCGGCGGTGATCCCGGAGTCGCGGACGTAGAGCACGACGGCCGGGGCGCTCTGGGTGCTGGTGAACCGCCCCTCCAGGTTCAGCACCTTGGTCGACTCGGCGCTACCGGGCAGCCAGCTCGACGCCTGGTTGTCCTCGGCGTTGGTGAGCTTGCCGGCCAGCGGCGCGAGCACGAGCAGCAGGACGATCCAGGCGGCGAGGACGACCCACTTGCTCCGTCTTCCGCAGGGCAGGGCGGCGAGCCGCCGGGCGAGGTTCATTTGTGTGTATCCCCCAATTAAACGCGATACATCGCGAGTCGTGGCTCAACGATGTGGCGTCGGCGCGGACGGTGTCAAGCACCGCAGGTCCGCGCGGTGGGATCGCACGATGCGTCACCCGGCGCTTCAGGTACGGGCGTTGTAGAGCGCGAGATAGGACGCGAAGCGCTCCAGGTCGTCGTCCGGCCAGTCGACGAGGCGGTCCAGGAAGGCCTGGTGCCGCCGCTCGCGGACGTCGGCGAGCAGCAGCTCGCCGGCCGCCGAGGGGCGGATGATCTGGCCGCGCAGGTCCTCCGGGTCGGCGGTGCGCTCGACCAGGCCGAGCTTCTCCCGAGCGGCGATCTGCCGGCTGACGGGGGACTTGTCCAGCAGGAAGTGGGCCGCCAGGTCGGTGCCCCGGCAGCCGCCGCGCTCGTGCAGGTGGTCCAGCAGGGTGTAGGTGACCAGGGTCAGCCCGGGGTGGATCTGCGCGGTCACCGAGCGCGCGCGGCGGGCCACGGCGGTGAGCTCGCGCTGGATCGAGTCGATCGACTCGGAGCGGGCGGAGGCGGTGCGGGCGGGGGTGGGCGTCGGCATCAGGACTCCTTCTTTGGTTGCATAGTACAACCAAAGAAGGAGTTGTGCAGTCCGACCCGTCAGCCGCGGTGCGGCAGCGGCAACTCGAACCAGACCACCTTGCCGACCGCCTTGCGGCTGGTCCCCCAGCGCGCCGACAGGTGGCTGACCAGGCTCAGTCCCCGGCCGTCCTCGTCCAGCGCCTCGGAGGGCTCCAGCGACGGCAGGTTGTGGTCGTCGTCGCTGACCTCGACCAGCAGTTTGCCGACCCGCATCAGCTGCAGTTCGACCCGGTCCTTGGCGACCCGGAGCGCATTGGTCACCAGCTCGCTGACCAGCAGCTCGGTCGTCTCGCTCAGCTCCTGCAGGCCCCACAGCGCCAGCTGCTCACGCACCATCAGCCGGGCCCGGCGCACCTCGGTGGAGTCGAGCTGCAGCGACCAGGAGATCACGTCCTGCGGCGGGATGCCGTCGAAGCGGGCGATCAGCAGGGCCAGGTCGTCGCTGCGATCGTCGGTGTGCAGCCGCTCCAGCACGGTGTCGCAGACCTCGTCCGGGCTGCGCCGCGGATCGACGATGTCGCCGCAGAGCGCGGCCAGCCCATCGCCTATGTCGCCGCCGCGCATCTCCACCAGGCCGTCGGTGCACAGCACCAGCATGCTGCCGTCGGCGACCTTGATCTCGCGGGAGGCGAACGGCACCCCGCCGACGCCGATCGGCGCGCCCGAGGGGATCTCCAGCAGCTCACCGCGCCCGTCCGGATGGACCAGCACCGGCGGGACGTGTCCGGCACTGGCCAGGGTGCAGGTCCGGGCGATCGGGTCGTAGACCGCGTAGAGGCAGGTCGCCAGGTGGTCGTCGCCGAGCCGCTGGGAGAGGTTGTCCAGGTGCCGCAGGATCTGGCCCGGGGGCAGGTCCAGCGCGGCCAGGGTCTGCATCGCGGTGCGGAAGCGGCCCATCGCCACCGCCGAGTGCAGGCCGTGGCCCATCACGTCGCCGACCACCAGCGCCACCCGGCTGCCCGGCAGTTGCACCGCGTCGAACCAGTCCCCGCCGACCTCGGCCCGGCGGTCGCCCGGGATGTAGCGGTGTGCGATCAGCACGCCGGGGATCTTCGGCGGACGGCTCGGCAGCATGCTGCGCTGCAGCGTCAGCGCCGTCTTGGCCTCCATCCGGTGCAGCCGGGCGTTGTCGATGGACAGCGCGGCGCGGGCGGCCAGCTCGCGCAGGTACGCGGCGTCGGTCTCGTCGAACGGCGGCTGGTCGGCGTTGCGCAGCAGCGTCAGGATGCCCAGCACGGTGCCGCGGGCCGCCAGCGGCAGCACCAGCATCGAGCGGCCCTCGAACAGCGGCGCCAGCAGGCCCGAGCCGCGACCGGCGGCGCACTCCTCGGCGACGGCGGCCTCGACCACCGGCACCAGCACCGGCTGGTTGCTCTGCAGGGCAAGCCCCGAGGGGGTGGTCCTGGACAGCGAGAACAGGGTGCCCTCGTGGACCTGGTGCTCCCAGCCCGCCAGCGACTCGCTGAAGGCGCGGGCCACCCGGCGCAGCTGGGTCTCGTCGTCGGGGCGGTCGCGCGGCAGCTCGGTGTCGACGATCAGCCGGTCGCGCAGGTCCACGCAGGCGAAGTCGGCGATACCGGGGACGACGACCTGGCACAGCTCATGGACCGTCACATCCAGGTCCAGGGTGGTGCCGATCCGGGCGCCGGCGTGGCTCAGCAGCCGCAGCTGCTCATTGGCGGGGTCGGCGGCGGGCAGCGGCACCGGGGTGCTGCCGTCGGCGAGGCCCGGCGGGAGCAGCAGCGTGGGGACGGTCGGAGGGCCGCTGAAGGGCCCCTCCTCGGTGCCGGGCCGGCGCAGCCGGACGCCGACCGGACGCTCGGCGCGGGCCGGCTCGCTGTAGCCCGGCTCGGCACGGCCCTGGTCGCCGTAGTCCTGCCGGCTGTGGCCCTGGTCGCTGCGGGGCTGCGGGAACTCCTTGAGCCGTCCGGTGCGCGGGTCCTCGCTCTGCCAGCCGAGCGGGGCGTAGGTCGACGAGGGGTGGTCGTCCGGGAACTCCTGCGGCAGCACCGGCAGGCGCAGGGTGCCGTCGATCAGCAGCGCGGGCGCGCCCCCGGCGACGATCTGCCCGATCAGCCGCAGCCGGCGGTCCTCCGAGGTCCGGGGCAGCACCGTGGTCAGCCGCTCGGCGCTGCGGGACGAGTCGGCGGAGCCGGTGGAGGTGCAGCGGGCCGGCGCCACCTGGATACCGCCCGCCCCACTGGCGGCCGTGGCCGCGTAGGGCAGCAGCTGGTCGCCGAGGGCGATCCGCGGCCCGGAGGCCCGCAGCGGTCGGGCGTCCGCGGCCAGCACCAGCAGGCTGCGTCCGACCGGCTCGATCAACCGGTAGGCCCAGCACAGGATGTCGACGGCCCGGCCGTCGCGGTCGGTCACCAGCAGGTCGCCGGACCAGGCCGGGGTGTAGGAGGTGAGGTCGTCCAGCCGGTCCAGGGCGTTGCCGAGGCGGCCGCTGGAGGAGGCGCCGGAGGAGCCGCTGGAGCCGGTGGCTGCCGCCGCGGCGGTCCTGGCCAGCGGGAGCAGCCCCGAGGCGGGGCGGTCGAAGACGTCGTCGCGGCGGTGGCCGAAGACCTCCTCCGCGGCGCGGTTCCAGTGGCACACCCGTCCGTCGGGATCGATCATCAGTGCGGCCAGCCGCACCACGGCGACCACGCCGGGCGGCGCGGGGCGTGCCGGGTCGGCCGGCGGCGGGGTGACCGGATTCGCCGGATGCTTGGCCCCGTACGGGGCAGGAGAGCCAAGGGCGGAGTCGTTCAGGGCAGCCTTGCGCCGCCCTCGCTCAGGAGCCGCGAAGGTCTCTTCCGCCATACTCACCCTCTCTCGCGCACCTGCCGCTCCGAGCGCCGGCACCTACTGGAATACCCCAGGCAAGCATGAAACCTGCCTCCGCTGCCTGACATCGGGGAACATTTGGCTCGGCCAGTGGTGCACGCGGGCTCGCACGCCCTAGTGTGCGCCCTCAAGCACAACCCGGGGACAGTAGGGTGACGGGGCTGGCACGCGGGACAAACAACAAGCAGTGAGGTTGCGAGATGGCTGCCGACAGTCCGGTCCGCTGGATCGATCCGGAGGAGCAGCGGCTCGAGGAGCAGATCGCGCAGACGGAGGCCCGCTGGGTCGACGCCGAGGTCGAGGTCGAGACCCTGCGGGTGGAGCTGGACAACTTCGCGCTGGTGCACCACCAGCGCCTGGGCCCGATGTACGTGCGGCTGGACGAGCTGGACGCGTTGATCGCCGAGGCCACGGCGGCCCGGACCGGCGACCCCGAGGACATCAGGCGGGCCTTCGAGGCCCGCAACGTGGTCGAGCCGATGCCGGACCTGGAGGCGTTCTTCGCCGAGGCGGACGCGGCGGCCAGGGGCGAGTCCGACGGCGGTGCCGAGGGGGGCGGGACCGAACAGCCCGTCATCCCGCAGGCGCCGCAGCGGATCCGGCCGGACAAGGAGGCCCAGCGGCTCTACCGGGACCTGGCCCGCAGGGCCCACCCGGACCTGGCCCAGGACCCGGCCGAGCAGGAACTCCGCGGAGCCTTCATCGCCAGGGTCAACGAGGCCTATGCGCGCGGCGACGTGCTGGCCCTGGCCGCGCTCGCCGAGGAGTGGGCCGGCGAGACCGGCGACAACGGCGCCCCGGCCGAGGGCACCCCGGAGCGGCTGGCCTGGCTGCGGCAGCGGCTGGACTGGCTGACCGCTCGGCTGCGCCGGATCGAGGAGACCCGCGCGGAGCTGGTGGACAGCCCGATGGGGCAGCTGCTGATGCTGCTGCCGGACGACCCCGACGCGCTGCTGGAGGTGCTGGCCGAGCAGCTGCTGGAGTCGGTCTCGACCCGGCAGGCCGAGCTGGACCGGCTGGTCGGCACGGTGTGACCGCCGTCGGCGACAATCGACGTACACCACTACCTAACCGAACCACCGACGTGCGCGACCGCGACACCCGATCTCTGGAGAGTCAGATGTTCCACGCCTCCGTCCCCACTGTGGACGCCGCTTCCGTGCCCGCCGAGGGCGCGCTGCTCGACGTCCGGGAGCAGGACGAGTGGGAGGCGGGCCATGTCGACGGGGCGCTGCACATCCCCATGGGCCAGCTGATGGCGCGGATCGAGGAGCTCCCGGAGCAGAAGCTCTACGTGCTGTGCCGGGTCGGCGGCCGCTCCGCCCAGGTGGTGCAGTACCTGGTGGCCCAGGGCCGGGACGCGGTCAACGTCGACGGCGGGATGTACGCCTGGGAGGCGGCCGGGCGGCCGATGACGAGCGCGGACGGCAACCCCTTCGTGCTGTAGTCCCGGTCGGCCTCTTGCAGGGAATCGCCTGTGCGGGACATGTCCGGTCCGTCATGCTGGCCTGAGTGGACAACCAGCGCAAAGGGGCCAGATGAACTACGCACGACCGGTACTCCGCACCGACCGGATCGAGCTGCGCGCGATCGGTCCCGACGCCGCCGAGGAACTGGCGAGCGGCGGGGGCGGCGGGTTCAGCTGGGTCCCCGACGGCCCGTTCCAGGGCACCAGGGACGCCTGCAGCAGTGTGGTGCGCGCCGCCGAGGGCGGCGTGTTCGAGCCGGAGTGGGGCGTCTTCGCGATCGTCCGGCTGGAGGACGGCGCGGCCGTCGGCGGGGTCGGCTTCCACGGCCCGCCCAGCAGGGGCAGCGTCGAGATCGGCTACGACCTCGCCGCCTCGGCGCGCGGCAACGGCTACGTCACCGAGGCGGTACGGCTGCTGACGGCCTATGCGCTGGCCGGTGCCGGGGTCGGCCGGGTGGTCGCGCACACCGAGCCGGACAACAAGGCCTCGCAGGCCGTGCTGCTCCGGTCCGGCTTCCAGCGGGACGGGGTCGCCGACGACGGGCTGCCCCGCTTCGTGCTGTTCCCGGAGGGGCAGCCGACGACCCGTCACATCGGCAAGCAGGCGGAGCGGCCGGTCAACCGGTCAGAGGTTCCGCAGTAGCGTCACCGGGGACTCCACCGCGTCGGCGACGAAGCGCAGGAAGGCTCCGGCGACCGCTCCGTCGCAGACCCGGTGGTCGAAGCTGAAGGACAGCTGCACCACCTGGCGGACGGCCAGTTCGCCCTGGTGCACCCAGGGTTTGGCGGCGATCCGGCCCACTCCGAGCATGGCCGCCTCGGGGTGGTTGATGATCGGTGTCGAGCCGTCGACGCCGAAGACGCCGTAGTTGTTCAGGGTGAAGGTGCCGCCGGTGAGCTCGGCCGGGCCGAGCCGGCCCTCGCGGGCGGACGCGGTGAGCCGGGCCAGTTCGGCGGCCAGCTGGTCGGTGCTGAGCAGGTGCGCGTCCCTGACCACGGGGACGGCCAGCCCGCGCGGGGTCTGCGCGGCGAAGCCCAGATGGACCGCGGAGTGGCGGCGGACACCGGTGGCGGCCCCGTCCGGACCGGTCACCACGCTGGAGTTGAGCTCCGGGTACCTGGCCAGGGCCGCGGTGCAGATCCGGCCGAGCAGGGCGAGCAGTCCGAGGTCCAGGGTCCGCCGGGCGGCCAGGAGTTCGGTGGCGTCGGCGTCCACCCAGCAGGTGGCGTCCGGGATCTCGCGCCGGCTGCGGGAGAAGGTCTCGGCGGCGATCCGGGCCACGCCGCGCAGCGGGACGACCTCATCGGTCGGAGCACCGGTCGGAGCGGGGGCCGCTGCGGGGGCGGCCTGAGGGAGCGTCACGTCGGCGCGCATGATCAGGCCGTCCGGGCCGCTGCCGGTGACGGTGGCGAGATCGATGCCGTTCTCCCGGGCCAGTCGGCGCACCAGGGGGGAGATGACGGCGGGGACGCGGGCCGGAACGGGGGCGGCTGTGCTGACAGCGGTGGTGACCCGGCGGCGCCGGCTGCCGGACGACTCGGTGGTGCCGTAGCCGACCAGGACGTTGCCGGAGCCCTCGGCCGGGGCGTCCGTCGGCTCGTCCGGTGCCGCCGCGACCGCGACGGTGACCAGCGGTGCGCCCACCGGCACCTCGGCGCCGGCCTCGCCGAAGCGGGAGGTGACCACGCCCGCGTAGGGGCACGGCACCTCGACCACGGCCTTGGCCGTCTCCACCTCGGCGACCGGCTGGTCGACCTGGATCACGTCGCCGACCTCGACCAGCCAGCGGACGATCTCCGCCGAGGTCAGGCCCTCGCCGAGGTCGGGCAGCGGGAACTCGCGCACGGAAGGCATCGGGGCGATCACTGCTCCCACTTGAGTCTCGTTCATCATTGCTCCCACTGGAGCCGGCCTACGGCGTCGAGGATGCGGTCCACCCCGGGCAGGTGGTGCTGTTCGAGCATCGGCGGCGGGTAGGGGATGTCGAAGCCGGTGACCCGCAGGACCGGGGCGGCCAGATGGTGGAAGCAGCGTTCGGAGACCCGGGCCGCGATCTCCGCGCCCACCCCGGCGAAGCCCGAGGACTCGTGCACCACCACCGCGCGGCCGGTGGCCCGTACCGCCGCGGCGACGGTCTCGTCGTCGAACGGTGCCAGGCTGCGCAGGTCCACCACGGCCAGGTCCCAGCCCTCGGCCTTGGCGGCCTCGGCGGCCTCCAGGCAGACCGGAAGTGACGGACCGTAGGTGATCAGGGTGGCCGAGGTGCCCCGGCGGCGGACCACCGCGCGCCCGATCGGCTCGACCGGGGCCGGGGCCTCGGCCGACCAGTCCTCCTTGGACCAGTAGAGCCGCTTGGGCTCCAGGAACACCACCGGGTCGTCGGAGGCGATGGCGGCCCGCAGCAGGCCGTAGCCGTCGGCGACGGTGGCCGGGGTGACCACGTGCAGTCCGGGGGTGTGCGCGTAGTAGGCCTCGGAGGAGTCGCTGTGGTGCTCCACGCCGCCGATCCCACCCCCGTAGGGGATCCGCACCGTGATCGGCAGCGGCATCCGGCCGGCGGTGCGGTTGCGCATCCGGGCGACGTGCGAGACCAGCTGCTCGAAGGCCGGGTAGGCGAAGGCGTCGAACTGCATCTCCACCACCGGGCGCAGCCCGTACATGGCCATGCCGACGGCGGTGCCGAGGATGCCGGCCTCGGCCAGCGGGGTGTCCAGGCAGCGGTCGGCGCCGAACTCGGCGGCCAGGCCGTCGGTGATCCGGAAGACCCCGCCCAGGGTGCCGACGTCCTCGCCGAGGATGTGCACGGCCGGGTCCTCGCGCAGCGAGTCGCGCAGGGCGCGGTTGAGGGCCGAGGCCAGGGTGGTGGCGCCGGCCGCCCGGGTGCGGGACGGGGTGGCGGTGGTCATCGCTGGTCCCCCGTCGCGGCCTCGGCGGCCAGTTCGGCGGCGAGCTGGGCCGCCTGCTCCCGCAGCTGCGGGGTGGGCTCGGCGTAGACGTGTTCGAACAGCGACATCGGGTCCAGATCAGGTTTCACGTGAAACAACGTCCGCATACGATCGGCCAGCTGTTCGGCCTCGTCGGTGGCCGCGGCCACCTCGGCGTCGCCGATCACCCCGGCCTCGCGCAGATGGCGCTCCATCAGCGTCAGCGGGTCGCGTGCCTGCCAGTCGGCGACCTCCTCGGCGCTGCGGTAGCGCCCGGCGTCGTCGGCGTTGGTGTGCGCCTCCAGGCGGTAGGTGACCGCCTCGACCAGCACCGGGCCCTCCCCTGAGCGGGCGTGCCGTACCGCCTCGCTGAGCACGGTGTGCACGGCGACCGCGTCGTTGCCGTCCACCAGTCGGCCCTGGATGCCGTAGCCGACCGCCTTGTGGGCCAGGGTGGGCGCCGCGGACTGCTTGGCGAGCGGGACCGAGATGGCGTAGCCGTTGTTCTGGACCAGGAAGACCACCGGGGCGTTGAGCACCCCGGCGAAGTTCAGCGCCTCGTGGAAGTCGCCCTCACTGGTGCCGCCGTCGCCGACCAGGGCCAGCGCCACCGTGGAGTCCCCGCGCATCCGGGCGGCGTGGGCCAGGCCCACCGCGTGCGGCGCCTGGGTGGCCAGCGGGGTGGACAGCGGTGCGACCTGGTGCTGGTAGGGGTCGTAGCCGCAGTGGGCGTTGCCGCGCAGCAGCGTCAGCGTCTCCAGCGGGTCCACGCCCCGGGAGACCACCGCGAGGGTGTCGCGGTAGCTGGGGAACAGCCAGTCGCCCGGGCGCAGCGCGCCGGCCACGGCGATCTGGCAGGCCTCCTGGCCGGTCGAGGCGGGGTAGACGGCCAGCCGGCCCTGCTTGGTGAGGGTGGTCGCCTGCTGGTTGAAGCGCCGTCCGACGACCAGGCGCCGGTGCAGGTCGCGCAGCAGTTCGCGGCCGCCGGGGGAGTCCACCGTACGGCGCAGGGCGGGTGTGCCCAGGACGCGTACCGGCTCGCGGTCGGGGAGCAGCGGTGCGGGGTCACGGCGCGGGCCGTGCGCATCCGGCGTCCAGGCAGCCGCCAGGTCATGATCGAGAACGGTCATCGGGCTCCTCCGGTACGGGCCACTGCTCCCTACCGATTGTTCGGTCGATTGATCGAATCGGCTACTGTCACGAGCAAGTGGTGGACAAACGGCTGCTCCCGCGCTGTGCTGGAATCAGGGTGTCCACCTGGGGAGGCGAAAGAACCGTGCCCGCTGAACAGATGGCCGGATCGGGTGAGCCCCGCCGGACCCGGCATGCGCCGCTGCCCCCGATCCGGTCGGGCTCGGCGGCCGAATGGATAGCCGAACGGGCGCGCCAGCGCTCCGCGTCCCCCGCCGTGCCCGGATCGGTCGGCGGCCGGGCGGCGCATCCACCGGTGCCCACCGCGCGGCCCTCGGCGGGCCGGGCGGACTCCGACCGGCGCGGCAGGAAGCCGGCCGCTCCGCCGCAGCCCGCCGCTCCCGCTCCGGGCGACGGACGGGGCGCCGGCGCGGGCTCGGGCTCGGGTTCGGGGGAGGCGGCCGGAGGTTCGGGCGCCGGCGGCGGCTCCGACCAGCGCCAGCTGGACCGGATCGACCGGGCCATCCTGCGGCTGCTGCAGCAGGACGGGCGGGCCTCGATCCGCTCGGTCGCCGAGCGGGTCCATGTGTCCAGGGCCAATGCCTACGCGCGGATCGCGCGGATGGTGGAGTCCGGCGTGATCAGGGGGTTCACTGCGCGGGTGGACCACGAGCGGGCCGGGCAGGGGGCCTCGGCGTACATCACCCTGAAGATCGTGCAGAACTCCTGGCGCACCGTCAGGGGGCAGCTGCTGGAGCTGCCCGGGGTCGAGCACATGGCCCTGGTCAGCGGGGAGTTCGACGTGCTGATGCTGGTGCACACGGTGGACAACCGGGCCCTGCGGGAGCTGGTGCTGAACCGGATCCAGGCGATTCCCGAGGTGCTGGGCACCCACACCCTGCTGGTCTTCGACGAGACCGACCGGACGCCGGTGCTGCCGGACTGACCGTCCGGTGCCCGGTGCCGTCCGCAGCTCGCCGCCTGCCGCTCAGGGCGCGCGCAGGCCGCCGAAGGCGAGCAGGGTGACCGCGTCGGCGATGTGCTGGACGGACTTCTCGTCCGGACCCGGGCGGTACCACTCGATCAGTGAGTTGATCATGCCGTAGAGCAGCCGGGTGGCCAGCCTGGGCTCGATGTCGGAACGCAGGTCGCCGTCGCGCACGGCCTCGGCCAGCAGCTCCGCGACCCGGTGGTCGTAGGCGCGGCGCTGCTGCAGCGCCCACTGCTCGGTGGCGGTGTTGCCGCGCACCCGCAGCAGCAGGGTGACGTACGGCAGTTCGGCGGCCAGCACCTCGGTGGTGCGGCGCACCACGTGCTCCAGCCGGTCGACCGCGCGGCCGGTGGTGGCGGCGGGCTCGTCCAGGATGCCGAAGAGCCCGTCCAGGGCCCGGCCCACGGCCAGCCGCAGCAGTTCCTCCTTGCCACGGACGTGGTGGTAGATCGACGACTTGCTGATCCCGGCGGCCCGGGAGAGGTCCTCCATGGAGGTGCCGTCGTAGCCGCGCTCGTTGAAGACCCGGACCGTCACCGCGAGCAGCGTTTCCACGGTGTACGCGTCACGGCGCTGCACGCGCGAGTTGTCGACCATGGTGCGCAGCCTAGCGGCAGCCGTCGGAGTGGCACCCCGGGAGAGATAGTTGTACAGTCATAACGGTTATAGAAGTCAAACTGATGAAGTGGGTCGCCATGCCGGAAGCCGACACCTCGGTGGACACCGGATCACCGCTGAGCGCCCGAAGGCGCTTCCTGGTCCTCGCCATCTGTTGCATGAGCCTGTTCATCGTCGGGCTCGACAACACCATCGTGAACGTGGCGCTGCCCTCCATCCAGCGCGATCTGCACGCCTCGGTCTCCGGGCTGCAGTGGACCATCGACGCCTACACCCTGGTGCTGGCCAGCCTGCTGATGCTGTCCGGCTCCACCGGCGACCGGATCGGCCGGCGCCGGACCTTCCAGGCCGGTCTCGCCCTGTTCACCCTGGGCTCGCTGCTCTGCAGCCTCTCCCCCAGCCTGGGCTGGCTGATCGCGGCGCGCATGATCCAGGCCGTCGGCGGCTCGATGCTCAACCCGGTGGCGATGTCGATCATCACCAACACCTTCACCGACCCGCGCGAGCGCGCCCGCGCCATCGGCGTCTGGGGCGGCACCGTCGGGGTCAGCATGGCGCTCGGCCCGGTCCTCGGCGGGCTCCTGGTCGGTTCGGTCGGCTGGCAGTCGATCTTCTGGATCAACATCCCGGTCGGCATCGCCGCGCTGGTCCTGGCCGGCCGCTTCGTGCCCGAGTCCAAGGCCGCCAAGGCGCGCCGGGTGGACCCGGTCGGCCAGCTGCTGGTGATCACCCTGCTGGCCTCGATCACCTACGGCATCATCGAGGCCCCCACCGCCGGCTGGACCTCCGCACAGACCATCGGCTGCTTCGCCCTGGGCGTGGCCGCCCTGGCCGGACTGCTGGCCTACGAGCCGCGCCGCGACGAGCCCCTGATCGACCTGCGCTTCTTCCGCAGTGTCCCGTTCTCCGGGGCCACCGTGATAGCGGTCTGCGGCTTCGCCGCGCTGGCCGGCTTCCTCTTCCTGAACACCCTGTACCTGCAGAACGCGCTCGGCTACAGCGCGCTCAGGGCCGGTCTCTACACCCTGCCGATGGCGGCGATGACAGTGGTCTTCGCACCGCTGTCCGGACGGATCGTCGGTGCCCGCGGTCCGCGGATCCCGCTGATCGTCGCCGGGATCACCATGTCCGCGAGCGGGCTGATGCTGACCGGGCTCAGCCTGACCACCCCGGTGGCCCAGCTGATGGCCGCGTACCTGCTGTTCGGCCTCGGCTTCGGCATGATCAACGCGCCGATCACCAACACCGCGGTCTCCGGGATGCCGCGCAGCCAGGCCGGGGTGGCGGCGGCCGTCGCCTCCACCAGCCGTCAGGTCGGGCAGTCGCTGGGGGTCGCGGTCATCGTCTCGGTGGTCACCTCCTCGGTGCACGGCTCCGCGGGCGCGGCCGCCTTCACCTCGGCCAGCCACATCGGCTGGTGGATCACCGTGGGCTGCGGGCTCGCGGTGCTGGTCCTGGGCGTGCTCACCACCGGGGCCTGGGCCCGGGGGACCGCCGCCCGCAATGCCGCCAGGCTCAGCGAGCCGGCGGCCGTCAGGACGGAGGTCGCCGCATGACCACTGCCGCAGAGGACGGGCAGCAGGGGGTCGACGCCGCCACCCGGGCCTACCGGGTGATGCGCGAACTCGTGTTGGAGGAGGACGAGCGGATGGTGCAGCTGGCCGAGGTGACCGGCATGAGCTTCATCCGCAGCAAGGTGCTGCGGCGGCTGGCCGCCGGGCCGATGCGGATGAGCGAGCTGACCGCGCGGCTGCGCACCGACAAGCCGTACACCACGCTGGTGGTGGACGACCTGGAGCGGCGCGGTCTGGTCGTCCGCAGCGTCCACCCCGACGACCGCCGCTGCAAGATCGTGACGAACACGCCGGCCGGGCAGGAGATGGCGGAGCTGGCCGAGTCGATCCTGGCCCGACCGCCGCAGCGGCTGCTGGCGCTGGACCAGGAGGAGCTGGCGCTGCTGGAACGGGTGCTGGGGAAAGTCGTGGGGGCGTCCTCGTCCACCCCTTGAACCGACCGATCATTCGGTTAGTCTGAGTTCCGGCAGTGCAGCCAGGACTCACTGAGGAGTGCCCCCATGTCCCAAGAGATTCCCCACGAGCTGATCGACCGGCACCAGGCCACCCTGGACGCCGCGCTCGCCGCGCTCGCCGCCCGCGACTACTGGTCGGCCTACCCCGAGTCGCCCCGGGCGTACGGGGAGCCGGTCGGGCTCGACACCCTGCAGGGGCGGGAGCTGCTGCTGGACCAGCCCGGGACGGACGGGCTGGTCGGGCCGGGCCCGGAGCAGGGCGGCGAGCAGTCGCCGTTCGGCCCCGCGCTGGGGGTGAGCTATCCGCACGCCGGCGATCCGGAGGCGCTGTTCGCGGCCGCCCGGGCCGCGCGCCCCGGCTGGGCCGCGGCCGGACCGCTGCTGCGGGCCGCGGTCTGCATCGAGATCCTGGCCCGGATCAACGCCCGCTCCCCCGAGTTCGGCACCGCCGTGATGCACACCACCGGGCAGGCGGCCGGAATGGCCTTCCAGGCCGGCGGCCCGCACGCCCAGGACCGCGGCCTCGAAGCGGTGGTCTGCGCCTACGCCGAGCAGACCCGGCTGCCGGCCCGCGCCGAGTGGACCAAGCCGCAGGGCAAGCGCGACCCGCTGCGGCTGGTGAAGGAGTTCACCGCGGTGCCGCGCGGCACCGCGCTGCTGATCGGCTGCAACACCTTCCCGACCTGGAACGGCTACCCGGGCCTGTTCGCCTCACTGGCCGCGGGCAACCCGGTGCTGGTGAAGCCGCACCCGCGGGCCGTGCTGCCGCTGGCGCTGACCGTCGCGGTGGCCCGCGAGGTGCTCGCCGAGGCCGGCTTCAGCCCCGACGTGGTGCTGCTGGCCGCCGAGCAGCCCGGGGAGGGCCTGGCGAAGACCCTGGCCCTGCACCCGGACGTGCGGATCGTCGACTACACCGGGTCCAGCGAGTTCGGGAACTGGCTGGAGGACAACGCCCGCCAGGCGCTGGTCTACACCGAGAAGGCCGGCGTCAACACGATCGTGGTCGACTCCACCGCGGACTACGCCGGGATGCTCGGCAACCTGGCCTTCTCGCTGGCGCTGTACAGCGGGCAGATGTGCACCACCCCGCAGAACCTGCTGCTGCCCAGGGCCGGTCTGGAGACCGACCAGGGGCACAAGACCTTCGCCGAGGTCGTCGCCGACCTCGGCCGCTCGCTGGACCGGCTGCTCGGCGACGACGCCCGCGCGGCCGGGCTGCTCGGCGCGATCGTCAACCCGGGCGTGCTGCAGCGGCTGGAGCAGGCGGAGAAGGGCGAGTACGGCGAGCTGCTGCTGGCCCCGCGCGCCGTCGCGGTGCCAGACTTCCCGGACGCGGTGGTCCGCACCCCGGCGCTGGTCGGCCTGGACATCGCCAGGGACGCGCTGCCCGGGGAGTGCTTCGGGCCGATCTCCTTCGTGGTCGCGGTGGACTCCACCGCCCAGGCCGTGGAGCAGCTGCGGGACACCGTGCGCGAGCGCGGGGCGATGACCGCCGCCGCGTACACCACCTCCGCGGAGGTGGAGGCCGCCGTGGTGGACGCCTGCCTGGACGCGGGGGTGTCGCTGTCGCTGAACCTCACCGGCCAGGTCTACGTCAACCAGACCGCCGCCTTCTCCGACCTGCACGGCACCGGCGCCAACCCGGCCGCCAACTCCGCCTACTGCGACGCCGCCTTCGTGGCCTCCCGCTTCCGGGTCGTCGAGGTCCGGCGCGAGCTGCGGTAGTCCGGCTTGGGAAGCAGCAACCTGTCAAGGACGCGTACGGACGACTGACGCAGTGCCTGCTGATGTACGGCGACACCAGGGCTCAGACTCTAGGGAAACTGGTGAACGCCCCTCCGCTTCCGAGTTCGGGCGACCGACTCCGGAGCAGGGATACCGACCATGACGCTCACGCCGCAGGGGCCGCACGGGGGATTCTCCCGTGCGGCCCCTGCCGTCTGCGGCTGTCAGATGTGCAGGGCTTCTGTTGCGCCTTTTACATCCTGTATCTGGATTTCGGGACGCCGCGTGACTCAGGGTGAGCGGTGATGCGGATCACGTTGCCAAATGACGTGAACGATAACGATTCCGCTGTCGAAGCCGCCTAGAAGCCTGGAAACCGCAGCTTTTCGTCCTAGCCTCTGTCCCCATCCCCCTTCCGTGCCGCCTGAAGAAAGGCCACATCACTCCCATGAAGGGCCTCAGCCTCGAAGACCTGGCGCGGTTCACCAACCGCACCCGCGCCCGTTCCACCGCCGCCGCGATGAGCCGCCGCTCCCTGCTCCGGGGCGCCGCCGCGGGCGGCCTCGCCGTGGCGGGCGCCGGAGCGCTGTCGGCCTGCGGCGTCCAGGGGCATGTCGTCCCCGCCGGCGCCAAGGCGACCGGACAGGCGGGGAAGGACTACTCGGCCACCGAGAAGAAGGTCGTCTGGGCGACCTGGCCGGCGTACATCGACATCCAGGACGACAAGCACCCCAGCGTCCACCCGACGCTGAACGCGTTCACCAAGCAGACCGGCATCCAGGTCGACTACCTGGAGATCATCAACGACAACAACGACTTCTACACCAAGGTCGACCCGTACCTGGTCAAGGGCATCGACACCGGGTACGACGTGATGGTCGTCAGCGACTACATGGTGGCCAAGTACATGACGTACGACTACCTGCAGGAACTGGACCTGGCCAACATCCCCAACCACGCCAACCTGCTGCCGAGCGTGCTCAAGGACCCGGTCGACCCGGGCCGCCGCTTCTCCATCCCCTGGGCCTACGGCTTCACCACCATCGCGTACAACACCAAGCTGGTGAAGACGCCGATCACCTCCATCGCCGAGGTCTTCACCCGGGCCGACCTGCACGGGAAGGTCTCGCTGTTCAGCGAGATGGAGGACACCGTGGCGATGGCGCTGCTCGCCCTCGGGCACAACCCGGAGCAGTTCACCGACCAGCAGTTCAACGAGGCGCTGGAGTACGTGCGCAAGGCGCTGAGCTCGGGCCAGGTGCGGGCCTTCACCGGCAACGACTACCTGAGCGACTTCCAGAACGGCAACACCGCGGTGACCATGGCCTACTCCGGCGACGTGGCCCAGCTCGGGGTGGACTACCTGGTCACCCTGAACCTCCCCAAGGAGGGCCTGCTGTCCTGGTCGGACAACTGCGTGATCCCCAACTTCGCCCGGCACAAGACCAACGCCGAGAAGATGCTCAACTACTACCTCCAGCCGGAGGTGGCCGCCGAGCTGGACGACTACATCGACTACGTCCCCTCGGTCGAGGGCGCGGTGGCGGCGCTGCAGAAGCTGGACCCGGAGACCGCCTCCTCGCCGCTGATCGTCCCCACCAAGCAGATGGAAGCCAACGCGCACGGCTTCATGAAGCTCACCATCGCCCAGCTCGACGACTACACCAGCCGTTTCCAGCAGGCCATCGGCCAGTAGGCCGCCCGCCCCCGTTCGACGGACACCTCACCGACGCCGACGCGAAAGAAGAATCTCGATGGGCTCCACTGACGTACTGGGCCGGACCGAGGGCGGCGACCTCCGCCTGGTCGGCCTCACCAAGCGCTTCGGCGCTTTCACGGCGGTCGACAATCTCGACCTGACCATTCCTCAGGGCTCCTTCTTCGCCCTGCTCGGCGCGTCCGGCTGCGGCAAGACGACGACACTGCGGATGGTCTCCGGCCTGGAGGACCCGACGGCGGGTCAGATCTTCCTGGGCGACCAGGACGTCACCGACGCCAAGCCCTACCGGCGGCCGGTCAACACCGTGTTCCAGAACTACGCGCTCTTCCCGCACCTGGACATCTTCGAGAACGTCGCCTTCGGCCTCCGCCGCCGCGGCTTCAAGAGCGTCAAGCCGCAGGTCGAGGCGATGCTGGAGCTGGTCGAGCTGGGCCACCTGGCCAAGCGCAAGCCCACCCAGCTCTCCGGCGGCCAGCAGCAGCGCATCGCGCTGGCCCGGGCGCTGATCAACGAGCCCCAGGTGCTGCTGCTGGACGAGCCGCTGGGCGCGCTGGACCTCAAGCTGCGCCGGCAGATGCAGATCGAGCTCAAGCGGATCCAGACCGAGGTCGGCCTCACCTTCGTGCATGTCACCCACGACCAGGAGGAGGCCATGACCATGGCCGACACCATCGCGGTGATGAACCACGGCCGGATCGAGCAGTTGGGCTCCCCCGCCGAGCTCTACGAGAACCCGGCGACGACCTTCGTCGCCAACTTCCTCGGCCAGTCCAACCTGATCCCCGGGACGGTCGAGACCTCCACCGACGACGTGGTGACCGTCTCCGCGCACGGCCGCAAGCTCACTCTGGACGCCAAGCGCTGTCGCTCGGTGTCGGGCAAGGTGATCCTGGGTGTCCGTCCGGAGAAGGTTCAGCTCGCGGTGAGCGAGGCGGACGTCCCCAGCGGGTTCAACGCACTCGGCGGCACCGTGTCCGACGCCTCCTTCATCGGCGTCTCCACCCAGTACCTGGTCAAGCTGCCCTCGGGCCAGGAGATCTCGGTGTTCGAGCAGAACACCGGCCGCGCGATCCAGCGCCCCGGCACCGAGGTCTTCGTCTACTGGGATCCCAGCCAGGGCTTCGGCCTCGACGGCAGCCAGGACATCGGGGCGGGCGCGGCCCTGGACGAGGAGGGCGCCGCGTGAGCAGCACCGCACTGCTGGACAAGTCCGACCCCCCGGCGGCCGGGGCGCCGCCGGAGGACCGCAAGCCGCGGCGCAACTTCACCCCCTGGGTGCTGCTGCTGCCGGGTCTGCTGTGGCTGATCCTGTTCTTCCTGGTCCCGATCCTCACCTCGGTGTCGGCCTCGGTGCAGACCGGCAACTTCGACGACGGCTTCAAGCTGACCTGGCACTGGGCCAACTACGTCGACGCGGTCAAGCCGTACTGGCGGCAGTACCTGCACTCCGGGATCTTCTCGGTGGCGACCACGGTGCTCTGCCTGGCGCTGGGCTACCCGGTGGCGTACTTCATCGCCTTCAAGGGCGGCAAGTGGAAGTCGCTGCTGATGGCCCTGGTGATCGTGCCCTCCTTCACCAGCTTCCTGATCCGCACCATCGCCTGGAAGACCATCCTGGCCGACAACGGCTTCGTGGTCCGGATCCTGAACGACCTGTACATCCTCAAGATCACCAGCAAGCTCGGGATCACCGTCGGCACGCATGTCCTGGCCAGCCCCGGTGCGGTGGTCTGCGGCATGGTCTACAACTTCCTGCCGTTCATGATCCTCCCGCTGTACACCTCGCTGGAGAAGATCGACCCGCGGCTGCTGGAGGCCGGCAACGACCTCTACTGCGGCACCTTCCAGACCTGGCGCCGGATCACCCTTCCGCTGTCCATGCCCGGCGTGATCGGCGGCACCCTGCTGACCTTCATCCCGGCGATCGGCGACTACATCAACGCCCAGCTGCTCGGCAACGCCAACACCGGCGTGGTCGGCCAGAGCATCGAGAACCTGTTCCTGCGCAAGACCGACGGCTATCCGGTCGGTTCGGCCATGTCGGTCATCATGATGGTCGGCACGCTGGTGCTGGTCATGATGTACATCCGCAAGGCCGGTACGGAGGACCTGATCTGATGGCGACTCAAACCGCAGTCCCGGCCCCGATCGCGCCGGCCCCGCTGAAGATCCGCCGCCGCAGCCCGCTCGCCTGGATCGGCGACCACGTGCTGCTCGCCGCCACCGTGGTGATCTTCATCTTCATGCTGCTGCCGAACGCGGTCATCCTGGTGATGTCGTTCAACCAGCCGATCGGCAAGTACGACTACACCTGGAACCAGTTCTCCACCGAGGCCTGGGCCCACCCCTGCGCCAACCAGGCGCTGTGCAGCAGCATGGGCCTGTCCCTGGAGATCGGCCTGATCGCCACCGTGGTCTCCACCGCGCTGGGCACGATGATCGCCTTCGCGATGGTCCGGCACCGCTTCAAGGCCCGCTCCGGCATCAACGCCCTGCTGTTCCTGCCGATGGCCGCCCCCGAGGTGGTCATGGGCGCCACCCTGACGGCGCTGTTCTTCAACACCATCGGCCCCGGCTCGCTGGGCTTCTGGACCATCACCATCGCGCATGTGATGTTCTGTCTCAGCTATGTGGTGGTGACGGTCAAGTCCCGGCTCGCGGGCATGGACCCGACCCTGGAGCGGGCGGCGCAGGACCTCTACGCCACCCCGACCCAGACCTTCATGAAGGTGACCCTGCCGCTGGTCGCCCCCGGCATCGCCGCCGCCGCGCTGCTGGCGTTCGCGCTGTCGATCGACGACTACATCATCACCGCGTTCACGGCCGGCCAGCGCACCACCTTCCCGATGTACATCTTCGGCTCGGTGCAGCGGTCGTACCCGGCGCAGATCAATGTGATCGGCTCGATCATGCTGATCGGGACCATGGCGATCATCGCCGTGTCCACGATCCTGGGACGGATGCGGGCGACGCGTCGGTAGTTCCGCAGGTCGACAACGTGCCCTGTCCCGCCGGATGTTCAGCGGGACGGGGCACGTCGTGCGTTGGCCGCCGCGGTGCCGAGTTCGGTGCGGCGGTAGCGGATCTCGTGGCGGTGGCGTTCGCCGACCACGAAGCCGGCGTCGCGGAGGACGGTCAGGTGCTCGGAGACGGTGCCGGGGGCCAGCGCGTAGCGGTGCGCCAGGAGTTGGGTGCTGGCCGGGGTGTCCAGGCCGGTGAGCAGAGCGGCGCGGGTGCGGCCGATGAGGCGGGCCAGGGCGGCGGTGCCGTCGGGACTGCCGTCCGGGGTACCGTCCTTGGACGCGGACGGGCGGGACGGCCAGAGGGTGCCCAGGCCCCGGACCGGATAGACCACGGTGGGCTGCCAGGGCGGGTCCACGATGACCACCACCTCCTGCCACTTGAAGGCGCTGGGCATCAGCACCAGCCCCTCGCCGTCCAGGTCGCGGTGGTCGTCGTCGCCGCGGACCCGGGTGAGCACGTTGTCCTGCCAGCGCAGCATCGGGTGCAGTTCGGCGAACAGCCGGTCCAGGCCGCCCTCGGCCAGGCGTCGGGTCTGGAACGCCACATCGGCGTCCAGCAGCGCCCGCACCCGCGGCCACACCGGTTCGACCAGGGTCGTCCAGGCGGTCCGGATCAGCCCGGTGAGCATCGGCAGGACCTGTTCGGGATCGCCGAGCAACAGCCGCCCGGTGGCGGTTCCGGATGCGCCGGGGGTCTCCCGGAGCGAGCGCGCGATCTCGGCGTGGACCTGCCCGGGCGGGGTCGCGGCGATCCGGGTGAGCTCGTCCTCGAACCTGGCCTGCGGACCGGTGGGCGGCGGGGAGAGGAAGTCGGGGGTGTAGCCGCGGCGCGGCTGCAGCAGGGTGAGCGGGCGCAGGTCCAGGCCGTCGGGGCCGTCCAGGCGCGGGCGGACCGAGTCCAGCCAGGGCCGGTGGTGGTCCGGTGGCTGCTGGCCGGTGGTGACCCGCACGGCGGACAGCGTCTCGAAGGCGGGGGAGACGGCGAACCGGCACCGCCGCAGGTCAGCCGGGCTGAAGCGGAGGGTGACGGCGATGGCGGGCTCCGGGGTCGGCACTGAGTGATTCGGTCTGAACCTAATCACTGGCGCGCGGACCGGCAAGGTCGCCAAGCTCTCCCCATGACCACGGAGACAGGTACTACGACCATCCCCACCACCGCCATCACCACCGAATGGGACCGGCGCAGCATCGCGCTCTGGCTGGAGTTCCCGGATCTACCGGAGGAGGAGTTCCGGGTCCGGCACGAGAAACTGATCGGCGAGCTTCCGGAGGGCCACCCGGTGCTGCTGTTCGAGCGCGGCGCCTTCCAGGACTCCACCGGCCACTCCGACCTGGCCGTGCCGCTCTACCAGCAGGCGCTGGCGGCCGGACTCGACGGCGAGCGGCGGCGCCGGGTGGTGATCCAGATGTCCAGCTCGCTGCGGAACATGGGGCGCCCGGAGGAGGGCGTGGCGCTGCTCAGGGCCGAGCGCGAGCGCGGCTCGGACCACCTGGACGACGCCATCAGCGCGACCCTGGCGCTCTGCCTGGTCGACACCGGGCACGAGCGCGAGGCCGTCGCGGAGGCGGTGGCGGCGCTCGCTCCGCACCTGCCCCGCTACCAGCGGTCGATGGCGAACTACGCCCGACTGCTGATGGAGCCGGAGGAGGAGCAGCCGCAGGGGGAGTAGCCGGACGGACGTAGTGTTGGCCGGGTGACGGACGAGACGCAGGTGACCCGGGCAGCGGCGCGGTGGCGCACCGAGGAGGCCGGGGGCGGTGTGCTGCTGGACGGCTTCCACGCGGTCAAGCACGCACTGCGGTTCGGCGCCGAGGTGACGTCGGTGCTCACCAGCGACCGGGCCGGGGTGGCCCGGCTGGCCGCGGAGCTGGCCCCGGACGTGGCGGCCCGGGTCGATGCCCTGGCGGTGGAGGTTCCGGGGGCGGTACTGCGTGATCTCGTCCCCCGGCTCCACCCGACCGGCATCGCCGCCCTGGCAGTACGGCCGGCACGCGCCGCCAACCTGGCCGCACTCGCCCGGCGCCCGCGCCAGGCGCCCGTCGTCGTCCTCGACAACCCCCGCAACCTCGGCAACATCGGCGCCGTGGTCCGCCTCGCGGCGGGTTTCGGCGCGACCGGCGTGGTGACGACGGGCGACGTCGACCCCTGGCACCCGACCGTGGTCCGGGCCGGCGCCGGGCTCCACTTCGCCACCGCGGTCGAGCAGATGACCCTGGATCAGCTACCGCCCGGCCCCCTCTACGCCCTCGACCCGGAGGGCGAGGACATCCGTACCGTCCCCTTCCCGGACGACGCCCTGATCGCCTTCGGCTCGGAACGGCACGGCATCTCCGACGAGTTGCGAGCCATGGCCACCCGCGTGGTGTCGGTACCGATGCGCCCGCAGGTCTCCAGCTTCAACCTGGCGACGAGCGTGGGGATGGGACTGTTCCACTGGATGTCGGGCGGGGGCGGCGGGGCGGTGTAGCTAGCCGGCTTCCACTCCCATCTCCTTGAGCAGGGCGGCGATCTCCTTCGCCGTTCCCAGGACCCGGGCCTGACCGATCTTCAGGGAGAGCAGCCCAGCCGACACCGGGGCCTGCGGCGGGGTCGGGGGCTGGGGCGGGGCGGCCGGGGTCTCCGGCTCGCGGGGTGCGGCGAGGCGGCGGACCACGTCGACGAAGCGGATGGTGCCGCAGCTGCGCACGCTCCTGCTGCCCCTGATGCCGACCCGCTTCACCTCCGGGCAGCGGAAGTACGGGCCGTAGGGCGGCCCGCTGTCCTCGCTGCGCTTGGGCACGCAGACTTCCGTACGCCCGTGCGGGCAGTGAACGGAGCCGTCGGTGAGGACGCGGAAGTCACTGTCCTGGATTCCGTCGATCCGGGCCACCAGGTCCACCGGCTGATGCCCGATGGCCTCGGCGAGGGTCTCGGCCATGCGTCGGCGTTCAGCGGTGAGATCGGTGTCCCCGCGGCGGAGGGAGGGGAGGAGCTGGGTGGTGACCCACGTTTGGAAGGGCTGGGCGGAGGGTTTGCGAGAGCGCATGATCAGCGTGTACAGCCCGCTCTCGCTGACCACGCCGAGCAGCGGATTTCCGCGTTCGTAGCTTTTCCGACCTGCGCTTTTGTCCTTACCCTCACTTGAAGTGAGGGTTACCTCGCGCAGATCCACGGTCTGGGTCTCGTGCTGCTGGACGATCTGGTTGGCCCAGCTCGGATTGGACCGGCCCAGGATCCGGCACACGTCCGCCGTGACGAACCAGGGCTCGCCGTCGATCATGATGACGCGGATCGGCTGCCCGGTGGCCGGGAAGGCGGAGTGCTGCAGGGTCGGCTGTTCGGTGTATTGCATGACGTCCCTCTCAGGTGAGTGGTGCTGACGTCATGAGCAACGCGATTGTCAGACCGTGGTCACTCCTTCGGCGGAGTGCGGTCGTTCGGTACCGCGCGTGAACATGTGTTTCACGAGGGTGGCGAGGGGGGTGGCGAAGCGGGAGATCCAGTTGCCGGTCCGGACCAGGAACCAGGTGGGCAGGAAGACCGCGTCCGCGCTGATCATCGCCAGCGAGAAGAAGGGCAGCCCCAGGGTCACCGCGATGGCGGCGTGCTCGGTCATCATCAGCACCAGCAGGACGTTCTTGATCCGCCGGTTGAAGACCAGGAACGGGAAGGCGACCTGCACGATGACGGTGCCGTAGCTGATCAGGAAGACCGGGATCGGGTGCGCCGCGAGCTGCTGCGACAGTCCCGGCCAGGGGTTGAAGTAGTCCAGGTGCAGTGGGAAGTAGAGCGCGGTGCCGCCCTGCCAGAGCGACCCCTGGATCTTGTACCAGCCGGCGGTGGCGTAGATGAAGCAGACCTCCACCATCACCACCAGCATCGCGCAGTTGTGCAGCATGGTCGCCATCGCGTCCAGTACGGCCCGCGGTTCGCCGTCCGGCGCACGCCGGTCCAGCAACCACCATGCTCCGCTGAGCAGCCAGAACGCCCAGAGGACGGTGCTCCAGGTGTACAGCCCCGGGCTCAGTGTCCCCATCCCGCCGGGGTCGGTGAGCTGGGTGAACAGCAGGGCGAGGCCGAGTACCGACCAGAGCGCCACCCCGGTGCGGTCCATCCGGTCCGGGTGCAGTCGCCGGCGTCGGGCGTCCAGGGACCAGACCGTGCCGCAGCGGGTGAAGGCCAGGTAGATGGCCATCAGGTGGATCACGTTGTCGCCGCCGTCGCCGATCAGGACGCTGCGGTTCTGGATCGACAGCACGCACACCAGGAACAGCACCGACATGGCGCGGGTGCGCCAGCCGAGCATCAGCAGCAGGCTCACCACGATCGCGGCCGCGTAGACGGTCTCGAACCACCAGCGGTCGCCGGACCAGGCCAGCACCGTGAAGGCGTGGTTGCCGGCGAGCATCTGCCGGGCCAGGTCGAGGCTCCAGGCCGAGCGGTCGCCGTACAGGACCCGGCGGTGCGGCCACTCGCGGAGCAGGAAACCGCCGAAGCACAGGGCGAAGCCGATCCGGACGACGGCGGCCTGGTAGGGCGCGAGGACCCGTCCGGTGAAGGCCGTCCAGCCGGTGAGGCTGCTGCTGCGCACGGTGGCGAGCGCGCCGGTCGATGCGTTCATCCGTGGATCCCGAGGCCGGTGTAGTCGTCGTCGGAGACCGCCCACCACTGCAGGGTGACGTAGCTGGTCTGCTTCTTCTGCGCGGCGGCGGTCCAGGACGGGCCGGTGACCGGGGTGGTCGCCGAGCGGAACTCGATCTGGATGATCTGGTTCCCCTGCCAGTCGCGGCTGCCGATCCGCTGCAGGGCGATGCGCTTCAGGTACTCCTTGGACAGCGGGCCGCCGGTGCCGAGGGAGGTCTCGCCCGGGAGGTTGTGCCAGGAGGTGTAGTAGTCCCAGGCCCGGCGCAGCTGGTTCTGGTTCAGGTGGCTGGGTGCCGGGTTGCCCCTGACGGCTGAGATGTCCTGGGCGGTGAGGTCGTACCAGCCGGACTCGGCCCGGCTGCCGTCGGGCGCGAGGGTCTGCACCCTGGCCTCGACGGCGATGTTGTTCTGCAGCGGGTTGGGGGCGAAGAGCTGCCAGTTCTGCTCGAACTCCGGCAGCACGTGGGAGTTGATCGCCGACTGGTAGCGCTGCGAGGCCGGGTTGGAGGGGGCTATGGAGAGGAAGACGGTGCCCAGGTGCCAGGCGGTGGCGACGATCAGGGCGGTGGCGGTGAGGGCGAGGGTGATCAGGGCGGGCAGGGACCAGAGGCGGGGGGTGCTGCCGTCTGCGGCGGGTGCAGGCGCAGGCGTGGACGCGGTTGCCGGTACGGGCTCCGGCGTCCGGTCGGCGGCTTCTTCCGGGGTCCGGTCCGGGGCCGGCCGTTGCGGAGGCACTCGGGGGCCTGGCGGGGCGAGGCCGGGTATGGGGTTCCGGTCCTGCGGCGTCGCCGCCGCCTCGTCCGGCGCGGCACCGTCCCGCGCGGCCTGGTTCGGATGGTCTGGCACGCTTGTCCGCTCGCTCGCTGAGGCTCTGTCCGTCCCGAACGGTACTGACCTTGTGGTGCCTGTGACAGGGAGAGTGGACCATTGACCGGTTTAGTGGGTATGCCGGAATCGGCAGGTTGCCGCCGCGGCGCCGTGGCCCTTCCCATCCACTAGAACCCGTTCTAATCTGACGGTCCGTCATGGGGTCGGGCAGCAGGGGCTGCAAAGGCAGCAAAGGGGAGAGAGCCGTGGACTTCACCTTCACCGAGGAGCAGCAGGCCGCAGTCGAAGCCGCCCGCGCGGCCTTCGCCGATGTCGCTCCGGACGGTGTGCCCAGCCCCGCTGTCAATGCCGATCCCGTGGCCGCGGACATCGACCGGGAGCTGTGGCAGCGCCTGGCCAAGTCCGACCTGCTGGGCATCGCACTCGCCGAGGAGTACGGCGGTTCGGGCCTGGACCCGGTGGCCTGGTGCCTGGTGCTGCGCGAGTCCGCGCGGGTGCTGGCCCGGGTCCCGCTGCTGGAGACCGGCGCCGCCGCGCTCGCCGTGCAGCGCTACGGCAGCGAGGCCCAGCGCCGGCAACTGCTGCCGGAGGTCGCCGCGGGACGGCTGCTGCTCGGCGTCGCCCCGCACGGCCGTACCGGGCACGAGCCGGCTGACCAGGGCGTACACGCCGTGGCGGCGGACGGGCCGGCGGGGTCCCCGGGCGGCTGGATCCTGGACGGGGTGCAGACCGGGGTGAGCGCCGCCCAGGTGCTGGACCGGATCGTGGTGCCGGCCCGCTCCGACCGGGGCACGCTGCTGCTGCTGGTGGATCCGCACGCCCCGGGGGTGGAGCTGCGCCGCCAGGTCACCGCGCACGGGGAGCTCGCCGCGGAGATGGTCTTCGACGGTGCCAGGGTCGACGCCTCGGCGCAGCTGGGGGAGCCGGCGCCGGACGCCGCCAACTGGCTCCACCTGCGCGGACTGCTGATCGTCGGCACGGCGGCGCTGTGCCTGGGCCTGGGGGAGCAGATCCTGCGGATGACCGCCGACTACACCGGCAAGCGCCAGCAGTTCGGGCACCCCATCGCCACCTTCCAGGCGGTGTCGATGCAGGTCGCCGACCGCTACATCGACCTGCGGGCGATGGAGGTCACGCTCTGGCAGGCGGCCTGGCGGATCGGCCTGGTCGCCGCGGCGGACGGCACGGACGACCCGGAGCGCATCCCGCTGGCCGCCGATCTGGCCACCGCCAAGGTCTGGTCGGCCGAGGGCGTCCGCTCGGTCGCGGCCTCCGCCCAGCACCTGCACGGCGGGATGGGGGCGGACCTCGACTACCCGTTGCACCGCTACCACGCCTGGGCCAAGCACTTCGAGCTGTTCCTCGGCCCGGCGGCCGCCTTCGAGGACGAGGTCGCCACGGTGCTGGCGGAGCACCGGCTCTGATCCGGCGCCCCGGCGTGGATCCATACTGGTCGGATGGACGACGGGCTCGGTGGGTACGACGCGGTGGTGCTCGCCGGTGGTGCGGCCCGGCGGTTCGGCGGGGCCACGGACAAGGTGGCGCTGGAGGTCGACGGCACCGCGCTGCTGGACCGGGTGCTGGCCGGCTGCGCCGGTGCCCGGAGCACGGTCGTGGTGGGTCCCCGGCGGCCGACCGGCCGGCCCGTCGGCTGGGTGCGCGAGCAGCCGCCGGGCGGCGGACCGGTGGCGGCGGTGGCGGCGGCGCTGCCGTCGGTGACCGCGGACCGGATCCTGCTGCTCGCCGCGGACCTGCCGTTCTTCGAGCCGGCGACCGCCGCGGTGCTGCTCCGCGGGCTGGACGGATCCACGGACGGATCGGCTGACGGAGCGGTGGACGCCGCGGTCCTGGTCGACGCCGGCGGTCGCGACCAGCCGCTCGCCGCCGCCTACCGCACCGCCCCGCTGCTGGCGGCCCTGACGGCCCTGGGCGAGCCGGCCGGCCTTCCGCTGCGGCGTCTCGTCGGTGGCCTGACCACCCGTCGGATCGCCGATCCGGACGGCGCTTCGCTGGACTGCGACACCTGGGACGACCTCGCCCGGGCCCGTGCTCACGCCCGTACTCGGGCACCGAGAGGGAAGTGACACGACAGCGAAACGTTACCTTGCACGCTCCTGACCCTGGGATCGGCGACGATGGGACGGTGCTGAATGACTGGATCGCCGAAGCCAAGACCGCACTGGGGATCGACCTGGAGGTCGACGTACCCGGTCTGCTGGACATGACCAAGGACGTGGCCCATGGCGTGGCCCGCCCCGCCGCCCCGCTGACGGCGTTCCTGGTCGGCTATGCGGCGGCGCAGGCCGGCGGCGGCGCCGGGGCGGTGGCGGAGGCCAACAGCAAGGTCGTGGCGCTGGTCGGGCGCTGGGTCGCCGAGCAGTCGAGCGCCGAGCAGTCGAGCGCCGAACAGTCGAACGGCGGGGCGTCGAACGGCGGGGAGTCGGGCTGATGGGTGGTGAGGAGAGCACCGATGGGGACCTGCTCGACGCCTATCCGTTCCTGGTCCGTACGGCCGTGGTGAGCGGCGCGGGTGCTGCGGAGGGTGCGCCGTTCGACTACACCGCGCCCATTCCGGAGCCGGGCCGACCGTCAGGGACCGGCCGGCACCCTACGGCCGGACCGGCGACCCCCGCGCCCTACGACTACGCCGCCGACGAGGGCGCCGGTGCCGGGGCCAAGGGCAGTCCTTCCGGGCCGCTCGGCTGGGCCCAGGCGCGCGGACGGGCTCTGCGCGCCGTGGTCCGGCCGCTCCCGCCGGTGCGACTGCCCTTCGCCGACGCGCTCGGCGCGGCCCTGGCCGCCCCCCTGGAAGCCCTCACCGACCTGCCCGCCTTCGACACCTCCGCCATGGACGGCTGGGCGGTCTCCGGCCCCGGCCCGTGGCGGATCGGTCCTGCCCGGCCCGACAACAGCGACCAGTTGCTCGCCGGTCGCGGCAGCACCGTGCCGCTGCCTGACGGCACCGCCGTGCGCATCGCCACCGGGGCGCAGCTGCCGCCGGGCGCCACCGCCGTGCTCCGGCGCGAGGACGGCGGTGTGCGCCGCGACCGCAACGGCGCCGAGCTGCTGCACGACCGCGGCGGCAACCCGCTGGAGCAGGGCCGGGACATCCGGCCGCGCGGCCAGGAGTGCCGTACCGGCGAGCCGCTGCTGCCGCAGGGCACCACGGTCACTCCCGCCGTCCTCGGCCTGGCCGCGGCGGCCGGCTGCGACCTGCTCACCGTGCACCGCCGTCCCACCGTCGAACTGCTGGTGCTGGGCGACGAACTGCTGGACTCGGGGCTGCCCGGCGCGGGGCGCACCAGGGACGCGCTCAGCCCGCTGCTGCCGCCCTGGCTGCGCGCCCACGGCGCGCGGATCAGCGCCGTGCGCAGGGTCGGCGACGACCTCGGCCTGCTCCGTGACGCGCTGCGGCGCAGCCCCGCCGACGTGGTGGTCACCACCGGGGGCACGGCGGCCGGACCGGTGGACTACCTGCACCGCGCTCTCGCCGAGGTCGGTGCGGAACTGCTGGTCGACGGCGTGCGGGTGCGCCCGGGCCACCCCATGCTGCTGGCTGTGCTGCCGCCGGTGGAGGGCCGGGACGGGCCCCGCCACCTGGTCGGGCTGCCGGGCAATCCGCTGGCGGCGGTGGCCGGGGTGGTCACCCTCGCCGAACCGCTGCTGCGCGCCCTGGCCGGCTTCCCCCGTACCGCGACCTATCTGGTCGAGGCCGCGGTCCCGCTGCCGGGGCATCCCACCGACACCCGGCTGCTGCCGGTCGTCCTCCCCGAGCGGGGCGCGGTGCCGCTGGCCTTCGACGGTCCGGCGATGCTGCGCGGACTGGCCCTGGCCGAGGGCCTGGCGGTGGTGCCGCCCGGCGGGGTCGCCGCGGGCACCCGGGTGGAGGTACTGGAGGTCCCCGCGGGATGAGCCCTGTGAGCCGGACCGGGCGCGCGGGCGGTGACCGGCGCAGGGGCCGCGGCCGGGGTGCGGGCCGGACCGGCCGGGACCCCGGCGAACTGCAGCTCCGTCAGATCCTGCTGCCGGAACCGGCGGCGTCGCCCTCGCAGCAGGTACGCCGCCGCTTCGTGCTCGCGCTGCTGGTCATGGTGGTCACCATCGTCGTCGTCTGGGTCGGTCGGGACGGCTACCACGACAACGCCCACGGCCACCTGGACCTGCTCGGCGCCGCCTACTACGCCACGGTCACCCTCTCCACCACCGGGTACGGCGACATCACCCCGGTCAGCGACAGCGCCCGGCTGGTCAACATCCTGGTGATCACCCCGCTGCGGGTGGTCTTCCTGATCATCTTGGTCGGCACCACGCTGGAGGTCCTGACCACCCGCACCCGCCAGCTCTGGCGGATCAAGCGCTGGAAGGCCGCCATGAGCCAGATGAGCCAAGGGACCTCCGAGGGACACGTGGTGGTCGTCGGGTACGGCACCAAGGGCAGCAACGCCGTGGAGACGCTGCTGCTCCAGGGCGTCGCCAAAGAGCGGATCGTGGTCGTCGACCCCCAGCACAAGGCGGTCGAGGCCGCCAACGAGGACGGCCTGGTCGGCATCCTCGGCGACGCCACCCGCACCGAGGTGCTGCGCCGAGCGCAGGTCGAGCGGGCCGACCGGATCATCGTGGGGACCCAGCGCGACGACACCGCGGTCCTGGTCACCCTGACGATCCGGCAGCTCAACAAGCACGCCACGGTCGTGGTCGCGGTACGGGAGGACGAGAACGCGCCGCTGCTGCGGCAGAGCGGCGCGACCGTGGTGGTCACCAGCTCCAGCTCGGCCGGTCGCCTGCTCGGGGTCTCCACCCTCAGCCCCAACGCCGGCGCCGTGCTGCACGACCTGCTGACGGTCGGCAACGGACTGGACGTCATCGACCGCCCGGTCGGTCCCACCGAGGTCGGCGGCCATCCCCACGACTGCGGGGACCTGGTCATCTGCGTGGTCCGCGGCAACCGCAGGCTGCCCTACGACGACCCGGAGGCCGCCACGCTCCGCTCGACCGACCGGATCATCGCCGTCAGGCGGGCCGAACCCCAGCCGGTCTGACCCGGCGCGGCCGGCCCTACTTCCCCGACTCGGGGTCGACGATGTCCTGGGCGAACACCATCCCCAGCGGCTCCGGTCCGATGTACTGCTGGCAGTTGCAGGGCCGGGCCTCGTACTGCAGCGGTTTGCGCTTGGCGTCCCAGGCGGTCGGCGCCTCGACCGTCTCGTGGCACTTGCCGCTCCGGTCGTGCTTGGCCAGGTGGTGGGTGCAGCCGCAGATCGGCTCCGGCGGGCGGTTGGCCGCGTCGATGGCGAGCTGGCGCTGCTCGCTCGCCTTCAGCAGCTCCAGCTTGCGCTCGTGCCGGGTGCGCAGGCTGCTCTGCATCAGCTCGCCGAGCCGCCCGCCACCGACGATCACGGCGGGGATCAACAACCACAGCCAACCGCCCATGCCGGACCTCCCGATGAGAGCGCTCCTGGCATCCCAGCTTATCCAGCGTCAGCTTCCGTCCGGCAGTGCTGTGTGACGCCTGCGTCAGGGGGCGTCCAGAGTGCTGTCGCCCGAACCGTCGAGTCGGGTGCCCGGGGAAGTATTTCTGCGGGGCCGCATCGGGTAGCGTCCGAAGCATGCGAGCGATCACGATTTCAGAGCCGGGCGGTCCCGAGGCGCTGGTCCTGGCGGAGGTGCCGGATCCGGAGCCCGCCGCGGGCGAGGTGCTGGTCGAGGTGGCCGCCTCGGCGGTGAACCGGGCCGATGTGCTGCAGCGCCAGGGCTTCTACGATCCGCCGCCGGGGGCCTCGCGCTACCCCGGCCTGGAGTGCTCGGGACGCATTGCCGCGCTGGGCGCGGGGGTGTCCGGCTGGGCGGTCGGCGACGAGGTGTGCGCGCTGCTGTCGGGCGGCGGCTACGCGGAGAAGGTCGCGGTACCGGTCGGCCAGCTGCTGCCGCTCCCCAAGGGCGTCGACCCGGTCAGCGCGGCCGCCCTCCCCGAGGTGGTCTGCACGGTCTGGTCCAACGTCTTCCAGGTGGCGCACCTGCGGCCGGCCGAGACGCTGCTGGTGCATGGCGGGAGCAGCGGGATCGGGACGATGGCGATCCAGCTGGGCAAGGCGATCGGCGCCAGGGTCGCGGTCACCGCGGGCAGTGCGGAGAAGCTGGAGGCGTGCCGCGCGCTGGGCGCGGACGTGCTGGTCAACTACCGCGAGCAGGACTTCGTCGAGGCCGTGGGCCCCGACGGTGCGGACGTGATCCTGGATGTCATCGGCGCCAAGTACCTGGACCGCAATCTGGACGCCCTGGCGGTCAACGGCCGTCTGGTCGTGATCGGCATGCAGGGCGGCGTCAAGGCCGAGCTGAACCTGGGCAAGCTGATGGCCAAGCGCGCCGCCGTCGCCGCCACCGGACTGCGCGCCCGGCCGCTGGCGGAGAAGGCCGCGATCGTCGCCTCGGTCCGCGAGCACGTCTGGCCACTGCTCGAGTCCGGCACCGTCCGCCCGGTCATCGACCGCGTCCTGCCCCTGGCCGATGCGCCCGAGGCCCACCGCCTGATGGAGAGCAGCACCCACATCGGCAAGATCCTGCTGGAAGTGTGAGCTCGGAGCGCCGGCACCGCTGTCCCTGAATTCACAGGAAGTCACAGGACCCCCCTGATCATCCGCGTGCGGACTGCGGTGTAGCGTCCCCCCGGGCCGCCCGCTGCGGCCTGCGTGGAAAGAAAAAGGGGGGCCGATGCGCGGCCTGAAGTCTGCCGGTGCGCTGTTCGTGTCACTGGCTGTGGTGGGTGCCGGAGTTTCCGTGCTCGGGGGGTCGGCGGCCGGGGCTACGACCGCGTCTTCCACGGCCTCCGGCATCCTGTTCGTGTCCCAGGCCAAGAGCTGCTCGGACAGTGCCGGGCTGGGTTCCGCCACGGTGCCCTTCTGCACCATCTCGGCTGCGGCCGCCGTGGTCGAGCCGGGGCAGACGGTGATGGTGGAGCCGGGGCAGTACAACGAGTCCGTGACCATCACCCGCTCGGGCACGGCGGACGCGCCGATCACCTTCCAGGGGGTCCCGAACGAGGCCGGCAGGCCCGTCTACGTCATGGCGAGGGCCACTGACACCAGTGCTCTCGCACTCGACGGTGTGCAGCATGTGGTGATCAAGGGCTTCTCCGCCGGTACGGGCAGTGCGGACGCGATCGGCGTCAACTCCTCGTCGGATGTCATCCTCGACAGCGACTTTGCGGCCACGCTTTCAGCGGTACCGGCAGTTCATGTGTCCGGAGGCTCCAGCGACGTCGCGGTTACCCGGAGTGCGCTGGAGGGCGACCGCGGCCCGGCTGTCGAGGTGGACGGCGGGAGCACCGGTACGGTGTTGGCCTCGGATCAGATGACGGACTACAACGCCGGCGGTGTCGGCATCTCGCTGCAGGGTGCCACCGGCACGGATGTCGTGGGCAACACCGTGGTGACCGACTGCGGGAGCGGAATCGACCTGGAGTCGGGGGCGACCGGGACGACGCTGGAGAACAACATCGTCGAGACCGGCTCCTACGCGAGCCTCAGTACGTCCCCCATCGCCTTCTCCGCCTGCAAGACGCCCGCCGCGGCGACCGGACTCACCGTCTCCGCCGACTCCGTCGACGGGACCAGTGCGCAGTACAACCTGATCGACCCGGTCAGCGGTGGGACTCCCTACACCTGGAGCGGTACGACCTACGCCGATCCGGCCGTGTTCCAGGCGGCGACCGGAGAGGGAGCGCATGACCTCGCGGTCGACCCCGACCTGGGAGAGAGGGACCCGGCCTATCTCCTGGGCTTCGGACCGACCGCCGGCTCCCCGGCCATCGACGCGGCGGACGCCGCCGCACCGGGCGAGACCTCGACCGACTCCTTCGGCATGCCGCGCACCGACGACCCCGCTGTCAGCAACTCCGGCACCGGTGCGGGCTACTACGACCTGGGTGCGGACGAGTACCAGGGTCCGCTGCCCAGCCCGGTCGCGGCGACCATCACCACCGGCATCCTGAGCGCGACCGTGACGCACACGGCGCCGAAGTTCACCTGGACGACCAACGGCTCGGACACCCGGCCCATCGTCTACGACTTCGGCGACAGCTCACCCGAAGTGGCGAGCGCGGCCTCCAGTGTCACCCACTCCTACCTCCGTGCGAGCACCTTCCGGATCAGCTACCTGGGCTTCGACATCGATTCGAACTCCGAGCACACCGTCGGTGCGGGCTACGTCCCGGTCGCTCCCGACCGGGTGCTGGACACCCGTCATGCGGTCGGGGTCAGTACGACGACCCCGGTGGCGGCGAAGTCCGACGCGGTGGTGACGCTGCCGACCCTCGACGGGATCACCGGCAAGGAGATGACCGCGGTCGTCGCCAATGTGACGGTCACCCAGCCGACGGCCGCCGGGGTGCTGACGGTCTATCCGGACGGAATCGACCTGCCGACCGCATCGAACCTCAACTTCACCAAGGGTGAGACCGTCGCCAACCTGGTGACGACCTTCGTGAAGGACGGTGTGATCCGTCTTCACAACGGCAGCGCCGGCGCCGTGCACATGGTCGTCGACCTGGAGGGCTTCTACGGGCCCGGCGGCAACGGCTACAAGACGATCACACCGGTACGGGTCCTCGACACCCGCTCGGGCAAGGGTGCTTCCGCAGCAGGCGCGCTGTCGGCACACGGCACGCTGAAGCTGAACCTGTCCGGTGAACTGCCGACCGGCGCGACCGCCGCTGTGGTGAACCTGACCGCGACCCAGCCGACCAGGGCCGGATTCCTGACGGCGTTCCCGGCCGGAGAGTCCGTGCCCACCTCGTCCAGTCTCAACTTCTCCGCCGGCCAGACCGTGCCCAACCTGGTCGTGGTCCCGGTCGTCAACGGTGTCGCGGACATCTACAACGGCAGCACCGGGCCGGTGCAGGTCGTGGCGGATCTGGACGGCTACTACGGCACGGCGGCCTCCGGGGCGACGTTGGCCTTCGTGCCGACCGCGCCGGAGCGCATTGAGGACACCCGCATCAACGGTGCCGCGAACTACGGCGGGATCAAGGCCCATGGGACGGGGGGGTTCCTTCCGATCGGGAGCCTTTATGCGACGCTCGCGGCAGCCGTCGTGAACGTGACGGTTACCCAGCCGACGGCTGCCGGGGTGCTGACGGTCTATCCAGGCGGGGCCGCGCTTCCGACCGCGTCCAACCTCAACTTCAGCAAGGGCGAGACCGTACCCAACCTGGTGTCCGTGGGCGGCAGCAGCGCCAAGGGCATCAACGTCTACAACGGCTCCAGCGGCACCGTTCAACTCGTAGCGGACGAGGAGGGCTACTTCGTCGTGACGCAGTAGATCGCAGCGTCCGAACCCCGGGTCCTCCGGTCGGCCGCAACCACCGCTGTCCAACATGCCGGATATGTCGGCATATGTAATGGTCACAGTGACAGCGGTGGTCGGGTGCGGGTCGGCTGGGCTCCTTTGCGAGGGGCGGGTCGGCGGCGGTCTGGAGGGTGCGGCGTATGGGTGTGTCCTCGCCCTCCGCTGTCGTTCGGACCACCGCGCTGGTGCTGGGGGTGGGCGTGGCGTTGGCCGTCGGTCCTGCTCCTGCGGCCGTCGCCGCCGGGGTCGCGACGCGGGACCGTGCGCCGGCGCCGTACTGGCCCGACTCTGTGGTGGTGCGGTTGCCGGGCGGCGGGGAGATCCGGCTGGTGTGGCCGGGGGAGATGGTCTGGACGGAGCCGGCGCCGTCGGGCAGCGGTGACCCGGTCGCGACGCCCTCCGCCGGCCCGACGCCGACCGCCACGGCTTCTGCCGCCGCTTCCCCGACGGCGTCCGCCACGCCCTCGGCGAAGCCCTCCGCAACGCCGTCCGCCAAGCCGTCCGTAAAGCCGTCCGTAAAGCCGTCGGCCAAGCCTTCCCCGTCCCCCTCCCCCGCGAAGCCCGCTGCGCACCCCAGCGCTGCGGCGCGTCCTTCGGCGAGCCCGTCGATCCTCCCGGAGCCGGTGCTCAGCGCGCTGTTCCCGGTGGTCGTCCCCGGGCCGTACCAGGCTCCGGTCGCTGCCGCCGCGGACGCCCCGGGCGCCGTCCGCGCGCCGGCCGGGGCCTGGTCGCGCCACTCCCGGCCGTCCGACGACCAGAACCCGGGCCGGACGGCTCCGAGCCCGGGCCCGCCGCCGCTCGGGCCCGGCGCGCTGGCGGCGAAGCCGCTCCCCGGCGGGCCGGTCGCGGCGCGCCCCTCGCCGACACGGGACCTGCTGAACCGCAGGCTGCTGCCGCTCGGGGTGGGTCTGTCGCTGATCGGCTGCGGGGCCGCGCTGTTCGGCTGGAGGCTGCGCCGGATGTAGGTCCGGACGCAGTGGCGGTTCCGCTGCCCCCGCATCCCGACCCGCACAGGTGTTCTTGGCGCTGCCGCACCAAAGTCGGCTCGTTGGGGCAGAATGACGGCTATGAACAGCCCGAACCCGCGGCCCGAAGACGGCCCCCATGGCCCCCAGGTCCTGATCGTCGGCCCCGACGGGATGCCCGTCGGGGCGCTCCCGGGCGGAGCCCGCCGCCCGGCATCGGAGGAGGGGGCGGCCGAGGGCGAGTCCCGCGAGCTGCCGATCACCGAGATGGTCGAGCAGCCGGCGAAGGTCATGCGCATCGGCAGCATGATCAAGCAGCTGCTGGAGGAGGTCCGCCAGGCGCCGCTGGACGAGGCCAGCCGGGTCAGGCTCAAGGAGATCCACGCCAGTTCGGTCAAGGAGCTGGAGGCGGGCCTCGCGCCGGAGCTGGTGGAGGAGCTGGAGCGGCTGTCGCTGCCCTTCACCGAGGAGGCCATCCCCAGCGAGGCCGAGTTGAGGATCGCCCAGGCGCAGCTGGTGGGCTGGCTGGAGGGCCTGTTCCACGGCATCCAGACCGCGCTCTTCGCCCAACAGATGGCCGCCAGGGCGCAGTTGGAGCAGATGCGGCGGGCGCTGCCGCCCGGCCAGGGCGGCCTGGAGGACGGCGACGACGGCCAGGGCCACCTCCGCTCCGGTCCCTACCTCTAGCCGGACCGCAAGCCGGGCCTCCGGCCGGGCCCGCGCCCGGACCGGTCACGGACCGGATTCGGTCCGATGGCGCTGCGCCGCATGTCCGTACGGCCCGCTAGCCTGATCCCCTGACGCCGTGGGGGAGAAGAGAAGACAGATGAGCGAGCAGGGCACCACCGGGCAGAGCGGCGCAGCGGGACGAACGGTCGGTCACGGCCGCTATCTGCTGCGGGAGTTGCTCGGGCAGGGCGGGATGGCGACGGTCCACCTCGCGGACGACACGGTTCTGGACCGCCCGGTGGCGGTGAAGAGCATGCTCGGCAACATGAGCGCCGAGCCCTCGTTCCGCGAGCGCTTTCGGCGTGAGGCGCAGGCCGTCGCCCGGCTCAACCACCCCAATATCGTCTCGGTGTTCGACAGTGGCGAGGACGTCAACGAGGACGGGGTGCATGCCCCCTTCATCGTCATGGAGTACATCGAGGGCGGTTCGCTCAGCTCGGTGCTCAGGGACGACATCGCCACGCACGGCGCCATGCCCACCGACAAGGCGCTGAAGATCACCGGCGATGTGCTGGCGGCCCTCGGGGCCTCGCACGAGCAGGGGTTGGTGCACCGCGACATCAAGCCCGCCAACGTCATGCTGACCAGGCGCAACACGGTCAAGGTGATGGACTTCGGCATCGCCAGGGCGATGCAGTCCGGGGTGACCTCGATGACGCAGACCGGCATGGTCGTCGGCACCCCGCAGTACCTCTCGCCGGAGCAGGCCCTCGGCAAGGCCGTGGACGCCCGCTCCGACCTCTACTCGGTCGGCTGCCTGCTCTTCGAACTGCTCACCGGGCGGCTGCCGTTCGAGTCGGACACCGCGCTGGGCATGGCCTACCAGCACGTCCAGGACACTCCCCCGGCGCCGTCGTCCTTCAACGCGGCGGTCACCCCGGCGGTGGACGCGCTGGTGGCGCGGGCGCTGCGGAAGGACCCCGGGCACCGCTTCCAGTCCGCCGACGAGATGCGCGGGGAGTGCGAGCGGCTGGCCGGGGCCGGCGGCGCCAACACCCCGCTGATCATCGGCGAGGGACCGCGGGTCACCAACATCGGCGGCTCCGGCGCCAACGCGGTCTTCCCGCCCGCGCAGGGCCAGCTGGGCACCATGCCCCCGCAGCAGCAGCCGTACCAGCAGCAGCCGATGCCGTCGATGCCGATGCCGCAGCCCTCGATGCCGGGCACCCCGCCGCCGCAGAACTACGTCCCGGGCCCGACCCCGCCGCCGTACGCCCGTCCCGGTGTACCGACGCCGCCGCCCACCCCGTATCCACAGGTAGGTATGCATCAGGGCGCACAGACACCGCCGCCCTACCGGCCGACGCCCGCGCCCACTCCGCGGCCGACCCCGATGCCGCAGCCGCCGCGCCCGGGGACGCCGATCCCGCGTCCGACGGGTCGTCCGATCAACCCGGGCCAGCAGGCGAACACCCCCATCCCCAAGGGCGGTCGGGGCTGCGGCGCCGCTGCGGCGGTGGTGGGCGTGATCGTGGGCGTGCTGGTGCTGCTGGTCCTGATCCTGGTGCTGGCCCTGCAGAACAACGGGTCCAACTCGAGCACCAACGGCTCGGGTCGGCCGGGACCGGTCGCTGTGGCCCAGGCGGGGGACGGTTCACCCGTACTGGGCTGAACCGGGCCCGGGCCGGGGCCACACGATGATCGGTGGACACGTGAGCGGCGAAAAACCAGTAGCGTGCACCTGATGGGTCCTACCGGTCGGCGCATCGTGTGCGGAGTGTGAGCGGCCGGCCGGGCACGGGTGATCCTCCGGCCCCGAGCGGAATGCGGGAGCGGTGCACAGGCGAACGACCGACGGCGGAGAGTAATGGCAGACAACGAGCAGGCCGACGGCGGGGCAGGCACCGGACCCGGTGACCCCGAGAGCGGCGGCCCGGGCGAGACCCCCACGGTCGGCCATCCGATGATCGGCGGCGCCGGCACCCCCGGCGGCTACGGTGCCCCCGGCTACGGCGGCGGCTACGGCGACCCCGCGCAGACCCCGGTCCAGGGCAGCCCGTTCCCCGGTGCCCCCGGCCAGGGTCCCGGTGCCGAGGAGCCCTCGGTCAGTTCCACCAGCGGTCTGTCCGTCTTCGGCGAGGGCCGCTACCGGCTGACGCACCGTCTGGGCCGGGGCGGCATGGCCGAGGTGTTCGCGGCCAGGGACGTGCGGCTGGGCCGTACCGTCGCCATCAAGGTGCTCCGCCCGGAGCTCGCCGAGGACACCACGGCGCGGATCCGCTTCACCCGGGAGGCGCACTCGGTCGCCTCGCTCAACCACCACGCCGTCGTCGCGGTCTACGACACCGGCGAGGAGGCGCAGCGCGGGGAGACCGTCCCCTACATCGTGATGGAGCTGGTCGAGGGCCACACGGTCCGCGAGCTGCTGCAGGGCGACGAGCCGCCGCCGGTCAGCCAGGCCCTGATCATCACCGCCGGGATCCTGGAGGCGCTGGCCTACAGCCACCGCCACGGCATCGTGCACCGGGACATCAAGCCGGCCAACGTCATCATCACCAACACCGGTGCGGTCAAGGTGATGGACTTCGGCATCGCCCGTGCGCTGACCGGTGCCACCAGCACCATGACCCAGACCGGCATGGTCATGGGCACCCCGCAGTACCTGTCCCCGGAGCAGGCCCTCGGCAAGTCCGTGGACCACCGCTCCGACCTCTACGCGACCGGCTGCATGCTCTACGAGCTGCTGACGCTGCGTCCGCCGTTCACCGGCGACACCCCGCTGTCGGTGGTGTACCAGCACGTCCAGGACCCGCCGGTGCCGCCGTCGCAGGCCAACTCCCGGGTGCCGGCCTCGCTGGACGCACTGGTGCTGCGCTCGCTGGCCAAGGAGCCGGACGACCGCTTCCAGAGCGCCGACGAGTTCCGGGCCCATGTGCAGCACGCCCTGCGCACCCTGGGCTCGGCCACCGGTCCGACCGAACTGCTGCCCAGCGCCGCGGCCGCCGCGATGGCGCCGACCGTGGTCGGCCGCACCGTCGGCACCCCGCCGATGGGCACCCGGGCCATGCCGGCCGACCCCGGCAGCCCGGTCCCGCCCCGCTACCAGGACCCCAACGACGGGGCCGACGAGGGGGACGGCAACCGCCGGGCCCTGTTCGCGGTGGTCGCGGTGCTGGTCGCGATCGCGGCGATCACCATCGGGGTGGTGCTGGCGATGCAGAACGGCAGCAACAACTCCCCCGGGGCCTCAACCAGTTCGTCGGCCCCGGCGACGCCCTCGGACACCGTGTCCTCGCAGGCGCCGACCGAGTCGACGAGCCCCTCGGACAGTCCCACCCCGAGCACCGAGCCGCCGAGCACCTCGTCGTTCACCGGCAACCCCACCCCGACCGGCAGCAGTTCGGCGTCGGCGTCGAGTTCCGCCAGTGCGAGCGCCAGTGCCTCGGCGAGCGCCTCGGCCTCCGCTTCCAGCAGCCCGAGCGCGCCGGCCAGCCAGACGCCCACCGGCGGTGCCAGCAGCACGCCGACCGGGAGCACCACCCACCAGGCCGGCGGCGACCCGTCCGGCTCCAACACCCCGCCGACCTCCTGAGCGGCCGGCGTCAGTTCACGCAGGCGTCGAGCACCTGCTCGTACTCCTGGCACCACCACACCAGCTGCGCCGCCGCCGCCGGGAACAGCGGGTCCGCCCGCTCGTCCCGGCGCTGGTAGCGCCAGCGCAGTATCCAGAAGTCGTTCAGCCGCTCCCACCAGACCCGGTGCACCGCCGCGGCCAGGTGCTCCGGGCTGCTGCCGGAGGCCTCGCGGTAGCCGCGGGCGTAGTGCCGCACCCGGGACAGGTCCAGCACCCCGGTCTCGGGGTGGTTGAAGAACAGCGTCGAGGCCCGGACCGCCTCCTCGGCGCAGGGCTTGATGCCGAGCCGGTCCCAGTCCAGCACGGCCACCGGGGCGGCGTCCCGGTAGAGCAGGTTCAGATGGTGGAAGTCGCCGTGCACCCAGCCGGAGGGCGGCGCCGCGTCCGGCTGCGGCCTGCGGTGCCGGTAGCCGGCCAGCAGCTCGCGGCGTTCCCGCAGCCGCTCCCTGGCGAGGGCGTCGAAGGGCTCCTGCGGGGTCCGCAGCTGGGAGCGTTCCAGCAGGTCGGCGATGGTGCGCTCGGTCTGGGCCGGGTCCGCGCACGGCAGCGAGCGGGGCTGCGGCACCGGCGGGTGCAGCTCGGCGAGGGTGGCGTGGATCCGGCCGAGCAGGGTGCCCAGGGCGGTGCACTCCTCCCGGTCCAGCGAGCGGCCGGTGCGGTGGCCCCCCTCGACCCAGGGGAACAGGGCGTAGCGGCGCCCCCGCAGCAGCACGCTGCTGCGGCCGTCCCTGGCGGTGAGCGGGGGAGCGGTCGGCAGCCCGCGGTCGCGCAGCGCCGCTATGGCCCGGTGCTGGGCGGCGATCGCGGCGCCCGAGGCGTGCCCGGCGTCGTCCAGGTACTGCTTGAGGAAGTAGCCGCCGTGCGGCCCGCTGATCCTCACCCCTCGGTTGAGCAGGCCCTGGCTGACCCGCTCCACCGTCAGCTCCGGGTAGGCGTCGGGGAGGTCGTAGCGCTGCAGCACCCCGGCGACCGGGATCCCGTGCACCCGGTCCAGCAGCCCCGCCCGTGTCTGAGCCTGCGTCACGGTGCTGATGGTACTGCTGATGCGGCTGGGAACTGTGGCCGCTTGACAGCAGCGGCCCCGGGCTGATCCGGCGTCGCGTGACGCGGCGTCCCGGGTGCGGTCAGCGCTCCTCGGCGTGCATCTTCGCCACGTACGCCGCGGCCTGGGTGCGGCGCTCCATGCCGAGCTTGGCGAGCAGGCTGGAGACGTAGTTCTTCACGGTCTTCTCGGCGAGGTGCAGCTCGTTGCCGATCTGCCGGTTGGTCATCCCCTCGCCGATCAGGTCGAGGATCCTGCGCTCCTGCTTGGTGAGCCCGCTCAGCCGCTCGTCCTCCTGGGAGCCCTCGCGCAGCCGGGCCAGCACCTGGCCGGTGGCGACCGGGTCCAGCAGCGACTTGCCGGCGGCGACGTCGCGGACCGCCGAGAGCAGGTCGGTGCCGCGGATCGCCTTGAGGACGTAGCCCGAGGCCCCGGCCATGATCGCGTCGAACAGCGCCTCGTCGTCGGAGAACGAGGTGAGCATCAGGCACTTGATCTCCGGCTGCTGCGAGCGGACCTCGCGGCAGACCTCCACCCCGCTGCCGTCCGGCAGCCGCACGTCCAGCACGGCCACGTCGGGACGGGTCGCCGGGATGCGGACCAGCGCCTCGGCGGCGGTACCGGCCTCGCCGACGATCTCGATGTCGTCCTCCAGCGAGAGCAGCTCATGGACGCCACGGCGGACGACCTCATGGTCATCGAGGAGAAAAACCCTGATATGCCCGGATTGTGTCATGGCACAAGATTCGCACAGCGCCCCTCGGCCCACGCGGGAGGAATGCCGGAAAATAGCCTGATTTGCCATGGGCCGGGGTACCTGGAGGTTACGAGGACGTCCTACCAGCGGAGCAGTGGGCTCTTCCGCTGGGTAACGTTCTCCTGCAGGATCAGGGCACACCTACCGCCGATCCGCACCCAGCGCACACCCCGCGCGAGTACGGAGACGGCGACCGGACCGGTGGCCGGTACTGGCCCTAACCCAGGGACACAGGCGGAGACCGGAGAGACCGAGGAGTGAACGTGACCGTCGACAGCACGGCCGGGGCGCCCACCACCGCCCCCGCCGCAAACGATGGCCCCGCCGACGCGGGCCCACCGGAGCTGGTGCAGCTGCTCACCCCCGAGGGGGAACGGGTCGAACACCCTGACTACTCCCTGGAGACCACTCCGGAGGAGCTGCGCTCCATCTACCGGGACCTGGTCCTGGTCCGCCGCTTCGACGCGGAGGCGACCTCGCTGCAGCGCCAGGGCGAGCTGGGCCTGTGGGCCTCGCTGCTGGGCCAGGAGGCCGCCCAGGTCGGCTCGGGACGGGCGATGCGTCCCACCGACTACGCCTTCCCGACCTACCGCGAGCACGGTGTGGCCTGGTGCAAGGGCGTGGACCCGCTGAACCTGCTGGGCATGTTCCGGGGGGTGAACCACGGAGGCTGGGACCCGGACGAGAAGAACTTCCACCTCTACACCATCGTCATCGGCTCGCAGACGCTGCACGCCACCGGTTACGCGATGGGCATCACCAAGGACGGCGCGGACGACGCGGTGATCGCCTACTTCGGCGACGGCGCCTCCAGCCAGGGCGACGTCTCCGAGGCCTTCACCTTCGCCTCGGTGTACCAGGCCCCGGTGGTGTTCTTCTGCCAGAACAACCAGTGGGCCATCTCCGAGCCCACCGAGAAGCAGACCCGGGTGCCGCTCTACCAGCGCGCCTCCGGCTTCGGCTTCCCCGGCGTGCGGGTGGACGGCAACGACGTGCTGGCCTGCCTGGCGGTCACCCGCTGGGCGCTGGACCACGCCAGGACCGGGCAGGGCCCGGTGCTGATCGAGGCCTTCACCTACCGGATGGGCGCCCACACCACCTCGGACGACCCGACCCGCTACCGGATCGCCGAGGAGCTGGAGTCCTGGAAGCTCAAGGACCCCATCGAGCGGCTGAAGGCCCACCTGGTCCGTGAGGGCTGGGCGGACAGCGCCTTCCTGGAGTCGGTGGAGGCCGAGAGCGAGCAGCTGGCCCGCCGGGTCCGCGAGGGCGTGCGCACCATGCCGGACCCCGACCCGTCCTCGATCTTCGAGCATGTGTACGCGGAGGGGCACGCCCTGGTCGACGAGGAGCGCGAGGGCTACCTCGCCTACGCGTCCTCGTTCGCGAGCGCGGCGGCTGAACTGACGGACGGGGAGGACGACTGATGGCGGTCGAGACCGGCACGAAGAAGTCCTGGACCATGGTGCAGGCGCTCAACGAGGCGCTGCGCCGCTCCCTGGACGAGAACCCGAAGACGCTGGTCATGGGTGAGGACGTGGGCCGCCTCGGGGGCGTGTTCCGGGTCACCGACGGGCTGCACAAGGACTTCGGCGAGGAGCGGGTGATCGACACCCCGCTGGCCGAGTCCGGCATCGTCGGCACCGCGATCGGCCTGGCCCTGCGCGGCTACCGCCCGGTGGTGGAGATCCAGTTCGACGGGTTCGTGTACCCGGCGTTCGACCAGATCGTCACCCAGCTGGCCAAGATGCACGCACGCGCGCTGGGCCACATCAAGCTCCCGGTGACCATCCGGATCCCGTTCGCCGGCGGCATCGGCGCGGTGGAGCACCACAGCGAGTCCCACGAGGCGTACTTCGCCCACACCGCGGGCCTCAAGGTGGTCGCCCCGTCCAACCCGGCGGACGCGCACTGGATGCTGCGCCAGGCCATCGCCTCGGACGACCCGGTGATCTTCCTGGAGCCCAAGCGGCGCTACTGGGACAAGGGCCAGCTGGACCCGAACGGTGCCCCGGAGCTGGACCTGCACCGGGCCAGGGTCGCCCGTACCGGCACCGACCTGACCCTGATCGCCTACGGGCCGATGGTCAAGGTCTGCCTGGAGGCGGCCGAGGCCGCCGCCGAGGACGGGCTGAAGCTGGAGGTCGTGGACCTGCGCTCGCTGTCTCCGGTCGACTTCGACACCCTGGAGCAGTCGGTCAGGCGGACCGGCCGCGCCGTGGTGGTGCACGAGGCCCCGGTGTTCCTGGGGATGGGTGCCGAGCTGGCGGCGCGGATCACCGAGCGCTGCTTCTACTCGCTGGAGGCCCCGGTGCTGCGCGTCGGCGGCTACTTCGCCCCCTACCCGCCGTCGCGGGTCGAGGACGCCTTCCTGCCGGACCTGGACCGGGTGCTCGACGCCGTCGACCGCGCCATGGCCTTCTGAGGGGTTGAGGAGACGTCATGACGACAGCAGTCGAGTCGGTACGTCAGTTCAAGATGCCCGACGTGGGCGAGGGACTGACCGAGGCCGAGATCCTGAAGTGGTACGTCCAGCCCGGTGACACCGTCACCGACGGACAGGTGGTCTGCGAGGTCGAGACCGCCAAGGCGGCCGTGGAGCTGCCGATCCCCTTCGACGGGGTGGTCCGTGAGCTGTTCTTCGACGAGGGCACCACGGTCGACGTCGGCCAGGTGATCATCACCGTGGCCGTCGAGGGCGGCGCCGCCGGACCTGTCCCCGAAACGGGGACAACCGCGGCAGCGCCCGCCGAGGCCGAGCCGGAGCCCGAGCGCCGCGAGGTACTGGTCGGCTACGGACCGCGCTCCGGCGCCTCCCGCCGCCGCCCCCGCAAGGTGGCGCTGACCCCGCCGGCCTCCGTCCCCGCGACGGCGCCCGTCGCGGCTCCGGCCCCGGTGGCCGCCCCGGCGCCCGCCCCGGTCGCCGAGGACCGTCCGCTGGCGAAGCCGCCGGTGCGCAAGCTGGCCAAGGACCTGGGCATCGACCTGCGCACGGTCACCCCCACCGGCCCGCACGGCACCATCACCCGCGAGGACGTCCACGCCGTCGCGGCCCCGGCAGCAGCCCCTGCACCGGCCGTCGCCGCCGTGCCCGTCCCGGCCCCGCCGGTCCTGGCCGTGACCAGCGGAGACGGCGACCTGCGGGTCCCGATCAAGGGCGTCCGCAAGGCCACCGCGCAGGCCATGGTGGCCTCGGCGTTCACCGCGCCGCACGTCACCGAGTGGGTGCAGGTCGACGTCACCCGCACCATGAAGCTGGTGCGCAGCCTCAAGGCCAGCGGCGAGCTGGGCCCGAACGTCAGGGTCAGCCCGCTGCTCCTGGTGGCCAGGGCCCTGCTGACCGCGATCCGCAGGCACCCGGAGGTCAACTCCGCCTGGGACGAGGCCAACCAGGAGATCGTGGTGAAGCGCCGGATCAACCTCGGCATCGCCGCGGCCACCCCGCGCGGGCTGATCGTCCCCAACATCAAGGACGCGGGCTCGCAGAGCCTGGCCGAGCTGGCGCAGTCGCTGACCGCGCTGATCGAGACGGCCCGCGAGGGCCGGACCTCCCCGGCGGACATGCAGGGCGGCACGGTCACCATCACCAACGTCGGCGTCTTCGGCGTCGACTCGGGCACCCCGATCCTCAACCCGGGCGAGGCCGCCATCCTGGCCTTCGGCCAGGTCAGGGAGCTGCCCTGGGTGCACAAGGGCCGGGTGGTGCCGCGCCTGGTGACCACCCTGGCGCTCTCCTTCGACCACCGCATGGTCGACGGCGAGCTCGGCTCCCGGGTACTCGCCGACACGGCGGCCATCCTGGAGCAGCCCAAACGCCTCATCAGCTGGGGTTGACCGGCCGAGCCACGTACGAGTGAAGGCCTAACGGGTGACGCGTGGTCGCCCGGGGCCGCTGGGTACTCCTTCGCGGACTGCGTTGTCCACAGGCGGAGGAGTACCCCATGCGACCCAGGGCCCGTGCCTTGGTCCTGTCCGTTTCGGTGCTGCTGATGGTGCTCGCACTGCTGGCCCGGGGGCCGGTGCGGGCCGAGGCGGCCGGCAGCGGATCACTGGTGGTGAACAACGGGGATCCGGCGAAGCGGATCACCCTGGTCCTGTTGGGCGACGGCTACACGGCTGCTGACCTGCCCCGCTACCGGGCGCAGGCGGCGGCCGTGTGGCAGGCGCTGACCGCGGTGGAGCCGTTCCGCACCTACCAGCACTTCTTCGACGTCCGCCGGGTCGATGTGGTCTCCCAGCAGTCGGGGCTGCGCCAGGGCTCGCCGCTGGGCATGCACTTCGGCTGTGACGGCATCACCCGGCTGCTGTGCGCCGACGACGCCGCGGTGGCGTCCAGGGCCGGCGAACCGGCCGGACCGCAGTACCTGCTGGCGCTCGCCGACTCGGACCGGTACGGCGGCGAGGGCGGCGGTGCGACCACCACCCTGGCGGCCGGGTCCCCGGACGCCTCGAAGATCATCCAGCATGAGATGGGCCACACCGTCGGCGGCCTGGGCGACGAGTACGACTCCGCGCCCGCCGACAGCTCCTACCCCAACCTCTCCGCCGCGGACGCCGGGGCGATGCGTGCCGACCGGGTCAAGTGGTGGCGCTGGCTGGGCGCGGCCGACCCCAGCGGCGGCACGGTGGGGGCCTACCGCAGCGGCAACGGCCTGTACCGGCCGACCAGGGACTCGATCATGCGCACCCTCGGCGGGGTCTACAACCTGCCGTCCCGGGAGGCGGTGATCGAGTCGATCTACCGTCAGGTGTCGCCGATCGACGGGGCCACACCGGCCGCGGGCGCGGTGGCGGGGCTGCCGAAGCTCCAGGTCTTCCCGCTGCCGCTGGCCGGCGGGCGCCGGCTCCAGGTGACCTGGCGGCTGGACGGCCGTCCGGCGCCGGCCGCCGCCGTGGCCGGCGACACCCTGGACGCGGGCCGGCTCGGGCTGGCCCCGGGACAGAGCGCCGTGGTCACCGTGACGGTCCGGGACACCACCCCCTGGGTTCGGGACGAGGCGTTCCGGGCGACCGGGATGACCAGGACGGTCACCTGGAACCTGCACGGCTGAGGGCCCCGGCGCTCGGGGAGAATTCATCCCACCATAGGATGGCAGCACTAACAGGGCTCAGTCTCGGGCGGTCGCCCCCGGAAAGTTGGAGCATGTCTGCCGACCCAGCCGTCGCCGCCAACGAGCCCGCCACAGCCACCGCATCCGCGTCCGCGTCCGTCCAGGCGCTCCGGACCACCGTCCCGGTCCCCGGCGCCTGGGCGGCCTGGGGCATCGGCGTCGCCGTCTACGTCCTCGCCGTGGTGCACCGCACCAGCCTGGGCGTGGCCGGGCTGGACGCGGCGGCCCGCTTCGGCATCGGCGCCTCCGCGCTGTCGACCTTCTCCATCCTCCAGGTGCTGGTCTACGCCGGGATGCAGATACCCGTCGGCCTGCTGGTGGACCGGCTGGGGCCGCGCCGGGTCCTGAGCACCGGACTGCTGCTGCTCACCGCCGGGCAGCTGGGCTTCGCCTTCTCCACCGCCTTCACCCCGGCGCTGGTGTCCCGGGCGGTCCTCGGCTGCGGGGACGCGATGACCTTCGTCAGCGTGCTGCGACTCGGCTCGCGCTGGTTCCCGCCCCGCCGCAACCCCTTCATCGCCCAGCTCACCGGGCTGGTCGGGACCCTGGGCAACCTGGTCAGCACGCTGCTGCTGTCCCAGGTCCTGCACAGCGCGGGCTGGACGCCGACCTTCGCCACCACCGCGCTGCTGGGCCTCGCCGTCCTCGCGCTGGTGCTGCTCTTCCTCCGGGACACCCCCGAGAGCGCACGCCGGGCCCCGCTGTTCCGGTCACCGGTGGTGGCCTCACCGGACGGGCTGACCGAGGCGGCCCCGGCCGTCGCGGCGGTCCGGCTGCCGCTGCGCGAGCAGATCGCGGCGGCCTGGCGCGAGCCCGGGACCCGGCTCGGCCTGTGGGTCCACTTCACCACCGCCTTCCCCGCCTCGGCCTTCCTGCTGCTCTGGGGCATGCCGTTCCTGATGTCGGGTCAGGGGCTGTCCAGGGCGATGGCGGGATCGCTGCTCAGCCTGGTCATCGTCAGCGGTATCGGCTTCGCGCTGCTGTTCGGCCAACTGGTGTCGCGGCGGCCCGGGGTGCGCACCCCGCTGGTGTTCACGGTCGTGCTCGGCACCGGCGCGCTCTGGGGCGTGGTGCTCGGCTGGCCCGGCGACCACATCCCGATGGGGCTGCTGGTGCTGCTCACCGTGGTGATGGGCAGCAACGGCCCGGCCTCCCTGGTCGGCCTCGACTACGCGCGCCCGGTGAACCCGCCGGAACGGATCGGGACGGCCTCCGGGATCGTCAACATGGGCGGCTTCATCGCCGCCGTGCTGGCGCTGTTCGGCATCGGCCTGGTGCTGGACCTGCTCACCCCCGGCGGCGGCGACGGCTACACCCCGCACGCCTTCCGGATGGCCTTCTGCATGCTCTACCTGCCGATGGTGCTGGGCCTGACCCAGATCCTGCGGCTGCGCCCGCAGGCGGCCCGCCGCGAGGCCGAGCTCAGGGCGGAGCGGTTCGAGGCTGAGCGGCTCAGGGCCTGAGCCGCTGCCGGCGGGTTCAGGGGGTGACCGCGAAGTTGTCCAGGATCCGCCGCCCGAGCGCCTCGTCCCCCTCGACCTTGACGTTGGCCGACTCCCAGGCCACCCGACCATTGCCCAGCCGCCCGCAGGCCAGCCGGGCGAAGGTCTCCCAGTCGGTGGTCAGCTGCACCGCGGGGGCCAGCGGCACGGTGGTGTCCACGCTGCCGAGCCCGTTCTCGTCCACCCGCACCGTCCGCATGAACTCCAGCGGGCCGTGCACGTCGAAGACCACGGCGGTGCCGGCCGGGGCGCCGGCCAGCTTGGCGACGGCCTTCGGCAGCATCTCGATCAGGTTGTCCCGGCTCACCACGGCGGCCGGGGAGTCCAGGTTGCCGGGCTTGCGCAGGGCGCGGCGCAGGTCCTGCTCATGGGTCCAGACGTCGAAGGCCCGGTTGCGGAGCAGGTGGTAGTAGGGGATCTCCCGGCTGTAGGGGCCCATCGGCCAGCGGACCTCGTCGGTGGGCTGGTAGCGGGTGTTGTCGCGGAGCGCACGCGAGCGCCGGATGATCGTGTACTCCAGCTCCGCCGTCATCTCCGGAGCGGTGTGGCAGCGCCGCTTGTCGACCGGGACCTCGCAGTAGCGGGTGAACTCGTCGACGACGTGCCGCAGGTCGCGCGGCAGGGTGTGGATCGGACGCGGGTCGCCCAGCAGCTCCGTCTCCATGGCGATGACGTGCGAGACCACGTCCCGCACCGACCAGCCAGGGCATTCCGTCGGACGGTTCCACTCACCCTCGGTGAGGGGCGCCACCAGCTCGGAGACGGCCTCGATGGACTGGGTCCAGGCATCGGCGTAGGCCTGGACTATCTGCGTGTCGGTCACGTCTCTTCTCCGGTTCGCCGAGGGCGGCGGTGTGGATTGGTGTGCGGCGTTGACGATCTGACGCGGCCCGCTCCCCGTGCTCCGGTCGCTGAGCGGTGGTGCCGTGCAGTGACCAGGGCCGATCGGACCGACGAAAGCGCTAGTGGCACGTTACGCTCACCAGTGTTACCGGGTCAGCGCTTTCACATGTTGATCGCACCGATCGTAGTCCGCTCACCTGGGAGGGTGACAACGTGCGCGCCTCGCTCATCCAGCTCGACATCGATCCCGCGGAGTCCCCCGAGGACCGGCGGACCCGTACCGCGGCCCTGGTCCGCGGGCTGCACGACTCCGATCTGGTCCTGCTCCCGGAGCTGTGGCCGCTCGGCGGCTTCGCCTATGACACCTGGTCAGCGGGGGCGGAGACGCTGGACGGGCCGACCGCCGAGGCCATGTCGGCGGCCGCGGCGGACGCCGGGGTGTGGCTGCACGCCGGTTCGATCGTGGAACGCGACCCCGACGGGCCCATCTTCAACACCTCGCTGCTGTTCTCGCCCAGCGGAGAACTGGTGCACACCTACCGCAAGATCCACCGCTTCGGCTTCGACAGCGGGGAGGCCGTCGCCATGGGCGCCGGCACCGAGATCGTCACCGCGGCCACCCCCTTCGGCACGCTCGGCCTCGCCACCTGCTACGACCTCCGCTTCCCGGAACTCTTCCGGGCCCTGCTGGACGCCGGCACCGAGATCCTCACTGTCCCCGCGGCCTGGCCCGCCCGCAGGGTCGAGCACTGGACCCTGCTGGCCCGCGCCCGCGCGGTCGAGGAGCAGGCCTACGTCCTCGCCTGCAACAACACCGGCACCCACGGGGGTGTGCCGCAGGGCGGCCACAGCCTGGTGGTCGACCCCTGGGGCAAGGTCCTCGCCGAGGCCGGCGAGGCCGAGGAGATCCTCACCGTCGACCTGGACCCCGGCCTCGTCGCCAAGTCCCGCGCGGACTTCCCGGTCCTGCGGGACCGCCTGATGGGGATCCCGGCACCGGTGGAGCGGGGCTGAACAAAGGTGCGGGCCGCGCCCCTAGGGGTCTGCAACTGGCTCAGTTGCACATGCTTTTAGGGGCGCGGGGAACTGCGCGAACACCAACCAGGCACCTCCCGCACCTTGTCAGCCGACCGCATCCGCCAACGCACGGAACAACAACACCGTCGACGCCGCCCCCGGATCCAGATGCCCCACACTCCGAGGCCCGAGATACGACGCCCTCCCCTTCCGCGCCTCCATCCCCACGGTCTCGTCCGCTCCGCCCTCCGCCGCCCCCGCGGCGAACTGCGCCGCGGCATCCAGCGACCCGCCTCCCGCGACGGCGAACTCGAACCCCGCCACGGCAGGGATCCACGCGTCCAGCATGGTCTTGTCACCGCCCCGCGCCCCGCCGAGCGCCGCGATCGCATCGCGCCCGGCGCCCAGCGCAGCGCCCACCTGCTTGCCGTCCGCGCCCCCCGCATCACCCAGCGCCTTGCCCACGGCCCGCAACGCACTGCCGTACAGCGGACCTGACGCCCCGCCCACGCTGGACACCAGCGTCCTCCCGGCCAGCAGCAGCACCGCCCCCGGCAGCGACAGCTCTCCCGCGGCCGCCAGCGCAGCGCTCACCGCGGTGAAGCCCCGCACCATGCTCACCCCGTGGTCGCCGTCGCCGATGGCCGCGTCCAGCTCGGTCAGCCGGTCGCGCTCGTCGAGCACCGCCGCCGCCGTCCGCGCCATCCAGTCCCGCGCGGCGTCCGCGTCCAGGAGTTCCAGCCCGACCATCGCCTCACACCCCCCAGCGCAGCGCCGGGGTGTTCACCGGGGCGTCCCAGAGCGTCAGCAGCTCCTCGTCGGCCCGGCACAGGGTGATCGACACCCCGGCCATGTCCAGGCTGGTGACGTAGTTGCCGACCAGGCTCCGGGCGATCCGCACGCCCCTTGCGGCCAGCACCGAGGCCACCTCGCCGAAGACGATGTACAGCTCCAGCAGCGGTGTCCCGCCCAGGCCGTTGACCAGCGCGATCACCTCCTCGCCGGGGTCCAGCGGCTGGTCGTCGAGGATCGCCGCCATCGCGTCGGCGACGATCTGCCGGGCCGGACGGATCTTCTCCCGGCTGCGGCCGGGTTCGCCGTGGATGCCGACGCCGACCTCGATCTCGTCCTCCGGCAGGTCGAAGCCGGGGCGGCCGGCGGCCGGGGTGGTGCAGGAGGTGAGCGCCACCGCGAAGGACCGCGAGGCGGCGTTGACGCGCCGTCCGGTCGCGGCGACCTCGGCCAGGCTGCCGCCGAACTCCGCGGCGGCGCCGGCCATCTTCTCCACCAGCAGGGTGGCCCCGGTGCCGCGCCGGCCCGCCGTCCAGGTGGAGTCCTGGACCGCGACGTCGTCGTCCACCAGGACGGTCTGCACCGAGATGCCCTCCTCCTCGGCGAACTCGGCCGCCATCCGGAAGTTGAGCACGTCGCCGGTGTAGTTCTTCACGATGAACACCACTCCGGCGCCGCCGTCCACGGCCTTCGCCGCGGCGAGCATCTGGTCCGGCACCGGCGAGGTGAAGACCTCGCCGGGGCAGGCGGCGTCGAGCATCCCGGTGCCCACGAAACCCCCGTGCAGCGGTTCGTGTCCCGACCCGCCGCCGGACACCAGGGCGACCTTGCCGATCCTGGTCTGCGCCGCCCGGGTGATCACCCGGGCCTTGGTGTCCACGCTCAGCCCGGGATGCGCGGCGGCGATCCCGGCCAGCGCATCGGTCACGACCTCGTCCGGCGAGTTGATCAGCTTCTTCACGGCGGCGGCTCCTCAAAAAGCGGCAGGGCCTAGCATCAGCGCACATGAGCGCAATTGATGGTGGTTCAGGTGGTTCAATCACGCCGGTCGGCATCGTACTCGTGTCGCACAGCCCTGAGCTGGCATCCGGTCTGCGTGATCTGTTGGCGCAGCTCTGTGCCGGCCTGGTTCCGGTCGCCGTGGCGGGCGGCACCGACGACGGCCGCCTGGGTACCAGCTATGCGCTGATCGCCGGGGCCGTCGCCGAGGCGGACCGGGGCGCCGGCGTGCTGGTCCTGCCCGACCTGGGCAGTTCGGTGCTGACGGCGCGTATGGTCCTGGAGGACCTGGAGCGGCAGGACGTGGTGCTGGCGGACGCCCCGTTCGTGGAGGGCGCGGTGGCCGCCGCGGTGCTGGCCTCGACCGGTGCGGCCCTGGCGGAGGTGCTGGCCACGGCGCTGGACGCCCGGCTGATGCCCAAGTTCTGAGCCGACGGACCGTCACTTCCCCCGGGTCAGCGACAGCAGTTCCCTGGCCGGTCCCGCCGGGCGTGTCCCGGTGGGCCAGACGGCCCGGAGCGGGCGGCTCAGGTCCAGGCCGGTCAGCGGGACCGGGACCAGGCGGCCCCGGGCCACCTCGTCCGCCACCGCCAGCTCGCTGAGGACGGCCGGCCCCGCGCCGCTCACCGCCGCGGCCTTCAGCGCCGTGGTGGAGGCCAGCACCAGCAGCGGTGCGGCCGTCCCCCCGTACGGCGCGAGGGCCCGGTCCAGCACCTCCCTGGTGCCGGACCCCTCCTCGCGCAGGACCAGCGGCGTCGCCGCCAGCTCCGCCCCGTCGACCGGTCGGCGCCGGCGCGCCCAGGGATGGCTCGGTCCGACCACCAGGTGCAGCCGGTCGGCGGCGATCCTGACCTCGTCCAGCCCGGCCGGGGTGCGCAGCCCCTCCACGAATCCCAGGTCCGCCTCCCCCGCCAGGACCTGCGCGGCGACATCGGCGGAGTTGGCGGCGCGCAGCGTCACCGCGGTGTCCGGGAGGGCGGTGTGCAGGGCCATCAGCCAACCGGGCATCAGGTACTCGGCCACGGTCATGCTGGCGGAGACCCGCAGCCGGGTGTCGCGGCGCTCGCGCAGCGCGCCGATGCCGGCGTCCAGCGCCTGCGCGGCGGCCAGCACCGGGGCGGCCCACTCGGCGACCAGCGAGCCGGCCTCGGTGGGGCGCGAACCGCGGGGCGAGCGCTCCAGCAGCGCCACCCCGATCTGCCGCTCCATCCCGGCGATCCGCGCGGACGCCGCCGGCTGGGTGACCCCCAGCTCGGCCGCGGCCCGGCCCAGGCTGCCCAGGCGGATGACGGCGAGCAGCAGCTCCAGCGCGCCCAGGTCGGGGACGCGGTGCGAGAGGTGCGTGTGGGGCAGGGGAGGGGAGCCGCTCATGGGTCCAGGGTAGGCCCCGCTCATAGAGGGCGCTTATGGGCTCATAGCGACGGAGCCGCTACCGCGCGGCCGCCCGCGGCGCGACGGTGGAACCATGTCCACCACCGCCACAGCCCACGCCTTCCCCACCCCCGCCTCCGGGACCCTGCTCACCCTGCCGGGACGCTTCGGGCCGAACTGGTACGCGGCGGTGATGGGCACGGCGATCGTCGCCAACGGCGCCCATGCACTGCCCGGGACGGTCCGCAGCGGCGCGCTCGCCGACGCGGCCGCCGGGGTGTGGCTGCTGTCGCTGCTGCTGCTCGTCGCACTCGCGACCGTCCGGCTCGCCGCGCGCCGGCTGCCGCGGCGGATCCGGGCGCTGGACGACCCGGCCACCGCGGTGTTCCTGGGCTGCCCGCCGATGGCGATGCTGGCCGTCGGCGCCGGAGCGCTGGGCGCGGGTGCGCCGCTGCTCGGTGCAGGCACCGCGGTCGCGCTGGACGCGGCGCTGTGGACCGGAGGAACGCTGTACGGACTCGGGGTCGCGGCCCGGGTGATGTACCTGCTGCTGGACCGCTACCGGGTGGAGCGGGCGGCGGCCGCGCCGACCTGGCTGCTGCCGGTGGTCGCCCCGATGGTCTCGGCCGCGCTCGGCCCCGCGCTGATCCCGCACCTGCCCGCGGGCCAGGCCAGGGACACCCTGCTGGCCGTCTGCGTCGCCCTCTTCGGCGCCAGCCTGCTGGCCGTGCTGACGCTGCTGCCCGGGATCTGGAGCCGACTGGTCCACGACGGACCGCTGCCGATCGCCCTGGTACCGACCCTGTTCCTGGTCCTCGGCCCGCTGGGCCAGTCGGTCACGGCCGTCACCCAGTTCGCCGCGGCCGACCCCGCGATGCGCGGGTTCGCGCTGGTCTACGGCACGGCGGTGATCGGCTTCGCGCTGCTGTGGCTCACCGTCGCCGGAGCGGTCACCCTGCGGGCGCTGCGGTCCGGCATGCCCTTCGCCATGACCTGGTGGGCCTACACCTTCCCGGTCGGCACCTGCGTCACCGGCACGGCCGGCCTCTGGCACCTCACCGGTCTCGACCTCTTCGCCGCACTCTCGCTGGCCCTGTACGCCCTACTCCTCACGGCCTGGACCGTGGTGGCCTTCCGCACAGTCCGGGGCCTCACCGCGGGCGTCCTGCTGCCGGCCGTCTGACGCGCAGTTACCCGCCCCCCGATATGGGCGCGGGGAACAGCGCGAACAGCAACCACCCACCGACGTGCACGGTTACCGCTTGGGCCGCCAGACGACGAGCGCACTGCTCTGCTGCACCTGCTGATAAGGCACCAGATCCCGCCGATACGAAGCATGCACAGCCGCCTCGCGCTGCGAAGCCGCCACGCCGGCCGAGGCGACCTCGCCCTGGAGCTCGGCGACCCGCGCCTGCAGCGCGGCCACCTGGTTCTCCAGCTCGATGATCCGCTTGATCCCGGCCAGGTTGATGCCCTCCTCCTGGGACAGCCGCTGCACCTCGCGCAGCTGCTCGATGTCCCGTGCGGAGTACCGCCGGCCGCGCCCGGCCGTACGGTCGGGGCTGACCAGGCCGAGCCGGTCGTACTGCCGCAGCGTCTGCGGATGCAGCCCGCTGAGCTGCGCGGCGACGGAGATGACGTACACCGGCGTGAGTTCGGTCAGCTGGTAGGCGACACCGCCGCCCCGCGGGGCCCCGCGCCCCCGGCCGGAGCCCGGCAGGCCGCCGCCCAGCCCCACACCGATCGACTGGGACTGCCCGGCCGAGCCGGTTCTCTTGCCGTCCATCACCTCAGGCCTCCTCTGCCGCCTTGAACAGTGCTGCTCTCGGGTCGTCCTCGGCCGTGGCCTCGCGGTACTTCTCCAGGGCCGACAGGGCCTCGCCCTCGGTCTCCGGCGGAACCGCGACCTCCACGGTCACCAGCAGGTCGCCGCGGGTGCCGTCCTTGCGGACCGCGCCCTTGCCGCGGGCCCGCATCGTACGGCCGTTGCCGGTACCCGCGGGGATCTTGAGGCTGACCGCAGGACCGCCCAGGGTCGGTACCCGGATGGTCCCGCCCAGCGCCGCCTCGGGGAAGCTCACCGGGACGGTGACGGTCAGGTTGTCGCCCTTGCGGCCGAACACCGGGTGGTCCTGGACGTGCACGGTGACGTACAGGTCGCCCGGCTGGCCGCCGCGCTCGCCCTGGGCGCCCTTGGCCTTGAGCCGGATCCGCTGGTTGTCGGCGACGCCGGCCGGGATCCGCACCTGCATGGTGCGGGCCGAGGTGGCGCGGCCGCTGCCGTGGCAGACCTCGCAGGGATCGTCGACGATCAGCCCGCGGCCCTTGCAGTCCCGGCACGGGTCGGACAGCGCGAAGCTGCCCTGGCCGCGCTGGACGTGGCCGGTGCCGACGCAGGTCGGGCAGACCCGGGGGGTGGTGCCGGCCTTGGCGCCGGTCCCCGCGCAGGTCTTGCAGGCGGCCTGACTGGTCATCCGGAGCGGGACCGTGGTCCCCTCGACGGCCTCCATGAAGCTCAGCGTGACCTCGGACTCCACGTCCGCGCCGCGCCGCGGCTGGGCCGTACGGGTGCTGCCGCGGTTGAAGATGCCGCCGAAGACGTCACCCAGCCCGCCGCCGCCCCCGGAGCCGCCGAAGGTGCCGGACTGGCCGCCCTGGCCACCGTTGAAGAGGTCGCCGAAGTCGAAGCCGAAGCCGCCGGTCCCGCCGCCGCCGGTACGGAAGCCGCCGTTCGCGAACAGCGCCCGGGCCTCGTCGTACTCCTTGCGCCGCTTGGGGTCCGACAGCACGTCATTGGCCTCGGAGATCTCCTTGAAGCGCTCCTCGGCACTGCGGTCGCCCTTGTTGGCGTCGGGGTGGAACTCCCGCGCCAGCTTGCGGTAGGCCTTCTTGATCTCCGCGAGGGTGGCGTCCTTGGGCACGCCGAGGACCTTGTAGTAGTCCTTCTCCACGAAGTCCTTGCTGCTCAACGGAATCGCCTCCTTCCCTCACAGATTGCACTCTTGGAAAAACCGCTGTCGGGGATGGTGCCGTGGGACCGCACCCCGGAGCAGGAAGCTCCGGCATACGGTCCCACGGGCGCCACCGGTTCAGTCCTCGTCGCCACCGTCGCCCTTGGCGCCGGCCGACTCGGCCTCCGTGCTGCCGCCCTCGGCCTCGCCCGAGCCGCCCGGCTCGGGCTCCGCCACGGCGACGCGCGCCGGCCGGATGATCCGTTCACCGATCTTGTACCCGGGCTGCAGGATCTGCACGCACGTGGTCTCGGTGACGTCGGACGAGTAACTGTGCATCAGGGCCTCGTGCAGCTGCGGGTCGAAGGGCTCGCCCTGCTTCCCGAACTGCTGCAGCCCGAGCTTGGAGACCACGGTCTCCAGCGACTCGCCCACGGACTTGAAGCCGCCCGTCAACTCCTCGTGCTCGCGCGCCCGGCCGATGTCGTCCAGCACCGGGAGCAGGTTCTCCAGGAGCGCGGCGACGGCGATCTCACGCACCGTCACCCGGTCCCGCTCGACCCGCTTGCGGTAGTTCTGGTACTCGGCCTGGAGCCGCTGCAGGTCCGCGGTGCGCTCGGCGAGCGCCTTGCGTGCCTCGGCCAGCTCCTCAGCGCCCGACGCTGCGGCCTCGGGGGCTCCGTCGTTCCCGGAGCCCTCCTCGGCCTTGGCGGCGGAGTCGGCGCCGGGCTCCTTCTCGTCGCCCTGCGTCTTCTCCTCGGTCACTGCGCACCGCCCTCGCGCTTCTCGTCGTCGACGATCTCGGCGTCCACGACGTCGTCGTCACCGGCGGCGGCGTCCTGCGGGGCGTCGGTCGGGCCGCCGGCGGCGGCCGCACCCTCGCCGGCCTGGGCGTAGAGGGCCTGGCCGAGCTTCTGCGAGGTGGCCGAGAGCTTCTCGGTGGCCTCGCGGATCACGGCGCTGTCCTCGCCCTTGAGGGCTTCCTTCAGCTCGGCGACCGCGGCCGCGACCTCGTCCTTGACCTCGCCGGGGACCTTGTCCTCGTTGTCCTTGACGAACTTCTCGGTCGTGTAGACGAGCTGCTCGGCGGTGTTGCGGGTCTCGGCGGCCTCGCGGCGCTTGTGGTCGTCCTCGGCGAACTCCTCGGCCTCGCGCATCATCCGCGCGATGTCCTCCTTGGGGAGGGCCGAGCCGCCGGTGACGGCCATGCGCTGCTCCTTGCCGGTACCGAGGTCCTTGGCGGAGACGTGCATGATGCCGTTGGCGTCGATGTCGAAGGTGACCTCGATCTGCGGCAGGCCGCGGGGGGCCGGCGGCAGGCCGGTCAGCTCGAACATGCCGAGCTTCTTGTTGTACGCCGCGATCTCGCGCTCGCCCTGGTAGACCTGGATCTGCACGGACGGCTGGTTGTCCTCGGCCGTGGTGAAGATCTCGGAGCGCTTGGTCGGGATCGTGGTGTTGCGCTCGATCAGCTTGGTCATGATGCCGCCCTTGGTCTCGATGCCGAGGGACAGCGGGGTGACGTCGAGCAGCAGGACGTCCTTGACCTCGCCCTTGAGCACGCCGGCCTGGAGGGTCGCGCCGATGGCGACGACCTCGTCCGGGTTGACGCCCTTGTTGGGCTCCTTGCCGCCGGTCAGGTCGCGGACCAGCTCGGCGACGGCGGGCATCCGGGTGGAACCGCCGACCAGGACCACGTGGTCGATCTCGGACAGCTGGATGCCGGCGTCCTTGATGACGTTGTGGAACGGGGTCTTGCAGCGGTCCAGCAGGTCCGAGGTCAGCTGCTGGAACTGGGAGCGCGAGAGCTTCTCGTCCAGGTGCAGCGGGCCCTCGGCGGAGGCGGTGATGTAGGGCAGGTTGATCGTGGTCTCGGTCGAGGACGAGAGCTCGATCTTGGCCTTCTCGGCAGCCTCACGCAGACGCTGCAGGGCCATCTTGTCCTTGGACAGGTCGACGCCGTGGCCGTTCTGGAACTGCTTGACCAGGTGGTCCATCACCCGCTGGTCCCAGTCGTCACCACCGAGGTGGTTGTCGCCGTTGGTGGCCTTGACCTCGACGACGCCGTCGCCGATCTCCAGCAGCGACACGTCGAAGGTGCCACCACCGAGGTCGAACACCAGGATCGTCTGGTCGTCCTTGTCCAGGCCGTAGGCCAGGGCGGCGGCGGTCGGCTCGTTGACGATGCGCAGGACGTTCAGGCCCGCGATCTCACCGGCCTCCTTGGTCGCCTGCCGCTCCGAGTCGTTGAAGTAGGCCGGGACGGTGATGACCGCGTCCGCGACCTTCTCGCCCAGGTACGCCTCGGCGTCGCGCTTGAGCTTCTGCAGGATGAAGGCGGACATCTGCTGCGGCGTGAAGTCCTTGCCGTCGATGTTCACCTTCCAGTCGGTGCCCATGTGACGCTTCACGGACCTGATGGTCCGGTCGACGTTGGTCACCGCCTGGCGCTTGGCCACCTCGCCTACGAGGACCTCGCCGTTCTTGGCGAAGGCGACGACGGACGGTGTGGTCCGGGCGCCCTCGGCGTTGGTGATGACGGTGGGCTCACCGCCTTCGAGGACGCTGACGACAGAGTTCGTCGTTCCGAGGTCGATTCCGACCGCACGAGCCATCGTGGAACCCTCCAGAGGGGAAGTTGAGCTTGACGGACTCAAGCATGCCTTGCGGATCTCGCTTCGTCAACAGAGCTGAGTGGAGCGGACTCAACTTTATATAGCCCATACACCGAATGGCCTCATGTGACCGGCGGCATATGAACGGGGACTCGCCGTGCGGGGTAGGGTCCCGCTGACCGTGCCCGCCGGTCCCCGCCGGTTCCCGGCTAAGTTACCGACCGGTACACTCAGTGGAACTGTCATGGCCGCCAGGCCGACCCACCGGCCCACGCAGCCTCACGCCAGCCCTAGGAGACGGAGCGATGCAGCTCGCCGCGATCGTGATCTCACTGGTCACGACACTGGTCGGTACCGCGCTGGCCGCGCGAGCCGCCCTTTACATCTACACCTTCGTCAGGCTCGGCGCAGATGTGCCGGCCGGGATGCGCACCGGCAACCCGGCGCAGCGCGTGAAGACGGTGGCCAAGGAGTTCCTCGGCCACACCCGGATGACCACCTGGGGCGTGGTCGGGGTGGCCCACTGGTTCGTGGCCACCGGCTTCTTCTGCCTGGTGCTCACCCTGGTGACCGCGTTCGGCCAGCTGTTCAAGGCCGACTTCGCGCTGCCGGTCATCGGCAACTGGTGGCCGTACGAGCTCTTCGAGGAGGTCGTCGGGCTGTTCACCACGCTCGGCATCCTCACCCTGATCGTGATCCGGCTGCTGTCGCTGCCGGGCCGGGCCGGCCGCAAGAGCCGCTTCGCCGGGTCGATCGCCTGGCAGGCGTTCTTCGTCGAGTACGTGATCCTCGGCATCGGCATCTGCATCCTGATGCTGCGCGGCCTGGAGGGCGCGCTCGGCGGCGTCGGCCACTACGAGGCGGCCTACGCGGTCAGCTACCCGATCGTGCTGGCGTTCAAGGGGCTCAGCGCCGGGACGCTGCAGAACCTGATCTACCTCTTCGCGATGCTGAAGATCACGATCTCCTTCACCTGGGCGATCACCATCGGCCTCAACCCCTCGATGGGCGTGGCCTGGCACCGCTTCCTGGCCTTCTTCAACATCTACTTCAAGCGCGAGGAGAGCGGCGAGGTCGCCCTCGGCGAGCTGCTGCCGATGACCTCCGGCGGCACCCCGATCGACTTCGAGGACCCGGCCGACGACGCCGTCTTCGGCGTCTCCCAGGTCGAGCAGTTCTCCTGGAAGGGCCTGTTGGACTTCTCCACCTGTACCGAGTGCGGCCGCTGCCAGTCGCAGTGCCCGGCCTGGAACACCGGCAAGCCGCTGTCTCCCAAGCTGCTGATCATGAACCTGCGGGAGCACGCCTACGCCAAGGCCCCGTACCTGCTGGCGGGCGGCGGCAAGGACGCCGAGGGCAACGAGACCGCCACGGCGGAGCAGCTGGCGAACGTCCCGGCGGCGGCGCTGGCCGAGGCCGAGCGCCCGCTGATCGGCACCGCCGAGGAGAACGGGGTCATCGACCCGGACGTGCTGTGGTCCTGCACCACCTGCGGCGCCTGCGTGGAGCAGTGCCCGGTGGACATCGAGCACATCGACCACATCGTCGACATGCGCCGCTACCAGGTGATGATCGAGAGCTCCTTCCCGACCGAGGCCGGGACCATGCTCAAGAACCTGGAGAACAAGGGCAACCCGTGGGGCATGGCCACCAAGGCCCGGCTGGACTGGGTGAAGGAGCTGAAGAAGGAGACCGGCATCGAGGTCCCGGTCATCGGCGAGGACATCGATCCGGCCGAGGTCGAGTACCTCTACTGGGTCGGCTGCGCTGGCGCCCTGGAGGACCGGGCCAAGAAGACCACCAAGGCCTTCGCCGAGCTGCTGCACACCGCGGGCGTGAAGTTCGCCATCCTCGGTAAGGAGGAGTCCTGCACCGGTGACTCGGCCCGCCGCCTGGGCAACGAGTTCCTGTTCCAGATGCTCGGCGCGCAGAACGTGGAGACGCTGAACACGGTGCTGGAGGACGCGCCGGTCAAGCGCATCGTGGCCACCTGCCCGCACTGCTTCAACACCATCGCCAACGAGTACCCGCAACTGGGCGGCCACTTCGAGGTCATCCACCACACCCAGCTGCTGCAGCACCTGATCGACGAAGGCAAGCTGGTCCCGGTCAACCCGGTCGAGGGTCTGATCACCTATCACGACCCCTGCTACCTGGGCCGGCACAACAAGGTCTACACCCCGCCGCGCGAGATCATCGCGGCCGTCCCCGGACTGCGCAACGAGGAGATGCACCGTCACAAGGAGCGCGGCTTCTGCTGCGGCGCCGGCGGCGCGCGGATGTGGATGGAGGAGCGGATCGGCAAGCGCATCAACACCGAGCGGGTGGACGAGGCGCTGTCGCTCAACCCCGACATCATCTCCACCGCCTGCCCGTTCTGCCTGGTGATGCTGTCCGACAGCGCCAACGGCAAGAAGAGCGAGGGCCAGGCCAAGGAGAACCTGCGGGTGGTGGACGTGGCCCAGCTGCTGCTGGACTCGGTCAAGGCCGTCCCGGAGGCCCCCGCGGCCCCGGCGGACGACCAGGAGCCGGTGCCGTCCGCCTGACCGGTGGCCGGGTGCCGGGCGGTCCGTCTGCCGGGCCGCCCGGGTCTGCCGGGCCGCGTGACCCGTACCCGGGTGCGTGCCTGTGCGCCGGTGCGTGTCACCCGGGTGTGACGGTGTCACAACTGCGCTGCAAGCGGCCGCTGTCGATCACTGCGATGGGGACAGCGGCCGTTGTGCGGGTACCGTCCATACGTGCGCAGCAACAGATTCAGCTTCGGCAGGGGCGGCGGCCGGCAGATGCCGGCGGCGCCGCCCCCCACTCCTGAGCCGGACCGCTACGACGACCAGCCGGGGCACACCAGGGCGTTCACCGTCCAGGTCCCGGACGGGGGGCCGGGGCAGCCGTCCTACTACGGTGCCGGCGACGCTTCCGGGGCCGGTGCCGGTGCCGGTGCCGGCAACGGCATGGCCGACACGAACGGGTCCGGCGGCGGCACCACCCATGTCACCACCTACCGGGCCGGTACCGCGCATCCGCAGGTCAGCGCCGCGCGGCTGGCCTGGCGCCCGCTGCTGGCCGGCATCTTCCGGCATCCGCACCGCACCTTCGCGCAGATGCGCGGGCACCAGGTGTGGACGGTGGCGCTGATCGTCTCGGCCGTCTACGGGGCGCTCGCGGTCTTCGGCTTCGGGGACACCCGGGACTCGGTGCTGAACTCGACCTTCTCGCTGGCGCTGACCTATGTGCTGTCCAGCGCGGTCGGCATGATCATCGCCGGGCTGATGTTCGGCGGGGTCACCCATGTGCTCGGCCGCAGGCTGGGCGGGGACGGCGCCTGGGCGCCCACCATCGGCTTCGCCATGATCATCTCCTTTGCCACCGACGCGCCCAGGCTGCTGTTCTCGCTGTTCCTGCCGTCGGACAACGGATTCGTCCAGCTGCTGGGCTGGTTGACCTGGCTGTACTGCGTCTGGCTGCTGACGGCGATGGTGCGGCAGCTGCACGACCTGCCGTGGGCGAAGGCGGCGGGGGCGGCGTCGATCCAGCTGATCCTGCTGCTGGTCGTGATCAAGCTGCCGACACTGAGCTGACCGGCGCCGGGATCAGGCAGGATGGGGCGGGTACGCCCCATCGACCTGTGCCTCATTAACCTCTGCGCTGTTGACCCGCGCCTCGTTACCCTGTCCCAGGAGAACCGCGATGTCCCACCCCGTCACCACGTCCACCCAGGTGAGCTTTCCGGCCGGGGCGGTCGAAGGCCGCTCGACCGTCCTCTCCGTCGAGCCGCTGCCCGCCGGCGGCTACGCCGTGGTCACCGCGGAGACCCCGTTCCACCCGCTGGACCACAGCTGGCCCGACCAGCCGGCCGACAGCGGCACCCTCCGCGGGGTCGCCGTCCGCGACTGCGTGACCGGTGCGGTGGGCCCGGAGGGGACCCTGCTGCTGGGCACGGACATCCCGGTGCGGCGCGGCGAGGAGGGCTGGGCCTGGCTGGTCGTGCACATCACGGACGAGCCGGTGGCCGTCGGCGCCGAGGTCGAGCTGCGGGTCGACGCCGAGCGCCGGGCCGCGCTCAGCGCCGCGCACACCGGCTGCCACCTGCTGGCGCTGGCCCTCAACGAGGCCCTCGCCCCGCGCTGGCGCAAGGACCCGGGCCGCACCGACGCCCTGGGCCACCCCGACTTCGACAGCCTGGCGATGGACAGCTCGCGGATGGACGTGGACGCCAGCACCGACACCTACCGCATCGGCAAGTCACTGCGGAAGAAGGGCTTCACCGCGGACGACCTCGCCGCCGAGCTCCCGGCGCTCACCGAGGCCGTGAACGCCCGGCTGGCCGCCTGGGTCGCCGCCGACGCCCCGGTCCGCGTCGAGGCCCCGGGCCCCGAGCTCACCGCCCGCCGCCGCTGGGCCTGCGACCTGCCCGAGGGCAACGCCTCGATCTTCTGCGGCGGCACCCATCTGCACCACCTGGGCGAGCTGGCCGCGCTCAGCACCGAGCTGCGCCTGAGCGAGGACGGCAGCGAACTGGTAGCCGTCACCACGCCGAAGCGCCGCTGAGGCCTGGCCCTGGGGGCTGCTCGCTCAGATCTTCGACTGGTGAAAGTTCAGGTACGAGCGTGACGGCGTCGGCCCGCGCTGCCCCTGGTAGCGCGAGCCGTACTTCTCCGAGCCGTACGGGTGCTCGGCGGGGGAGCTGAGCCGGAACAGGCACAGCTGCCCGATCTTCATCCCGGGGTAGAGCTTGATCGGCAACGTGGCGACATTGGAGAGCTCCAGGGTCACGTGCCCGCTGAAGCCGGGGTCGATGAAGCCGGCGGTCGAGTGCGTGAGCAGCCCCAGCCGTCCCAGCGAGCTCTTGCCCTCCAGCCGCGAGGCGACGTCGTCGGGCAGCGTGATCACCTCGTAGGTCGAGGCCAGCACGAACTCACCCGGGTGCAGGATGAAGGCGTCGTCGCCGTCCGGCTCCACCAGCCTGGTGAGGTCCGGCTGTTCGACCGAGGGGTCGATGTGCGGGTACTTGTGGTTCTCGAACACCCGGAAGAACCGGTCGAGCCGTACGTCGATACTGGACGGCTGGATCATGGCCGGGTCGTACGGGTCGATGACCACGCGACCGGACTCGATCTCGTTCCGGATGTCCTTGTCTGAGAGCAGCACGCCACGAGGTTACGTGCACCGACGGGCCCCCGCCCAATCCGGCGGGGGCCCGCTTGACGTATCGCGCTCCCTCGGGGCGCTCAGGCCAGGAACTCGGCGGCCTCCCGCCGCAGCGCCTGCTGGATCTGCTCACCCGTGAGGGTGCCGAGATCGGCCGGTACGGAGCTGCGCAGTCTGGCGCAGAGGGGACACCGGATGAGCCGGCCTGGGCCGAGTCTCCCGGGCCCGAGATTCTGCAGCGGGAACGTGGCGGTGCTGAACAGGTGCCCCTCGGCACAACGGACGACTGTGCGCTCCATTGCTTCCTTTCCCCATCGGACGACGTGCCGTGCCCAACCGCGCGGGCGGTGGCCGACCAGGGCCAACTCGCTCTGCTGCGCTGGTGGTCCGGGGTGTTCGACCGACTGCGTCGCCCGGGGACGGCGTTGTCACATTAGGGGATGTTCCGGACATCCAAGCCCATGGCACGCCGACCGGAAACCACCTCGATACCCACCCCGGAACCCGCCCGCCACAGTACGCCGCAGCGCCCCTCCCCCACCACCCGCCGCACCCACGCCGCGGCCGCGAAAACATCACCCGTCCGAGGGCTTGCGGGAGACCCTGTCCGGACACCCCGCAGGAGACCGTCTCCGAGAGATCCCACCCCGCCCACACGGTCGGTGCGACCGACCGGGGCCATGGGGTAGAGTAAAGCCGTCGGCCCTACCTGACGGCCGATCACGCGGGTGTAGTTTAATGGTAGAACATGAGCTTCCCAAGCTCAGAGCGCGAGTTCGATTCTCGTCACCCGCTCCACACAAACCCCCTGGCCAGCGGCCCGGGGGTTCTTTGTTGTCCGTGTTCGGCGCCTGGCTGTCAGGTGGCGGGCAGTTGGTAGGCCAGGACGTAGGCGTCCGCTGCCATGAGGGTGTCGCAGACCTCCACCGGGCGACCCTCGGTGTCGTAGGCGGTGCGGATCAGGTGGATCACGGGCACTCCGGCGGCCAGGCGCAGCGTCTTCGCCTCGTCGGGGGTGGGCATCCGGGCCCGGATCTCCTCGTCGAAGTGGTCCAGTTGGTGCCCGAGTTCTTCGAGGCGGGCGTAGATGCCGCCCGGGCCCGGGTTGGCCTCGGCGATCGGTGTGTTCCGCGCCAGGTCGAGCGGGAGGTAGGAGATGGCGAACTCGACCGGCCGCCCGTCCAGCAGGTATCGACGCCGGCGGGTCAGGACTTTCCGCACACCGCCCAGGCGTGTGGCGATGTCCGGTGAGGGCTTCTCCTCGCGCACGACCAGGCCGTCGACCTCCGGACGACTCCCTGCGGCTTCCGCTTCTGCGGTGAAGGCCGCCTTGCCCTGCTCGCGGTGCCGGCGCGCGAAGCGGTCCGAGGCAAGCCGCCGGACCGGGGGACGCGGACGCACGAACACGCCCTTCCCGTGCTCGGAGACGACCAGCCCCTCTCCCTGCAGGATGGAGATCGCGTTGCGGACGGTCATCCGCGATGCGCCGTAGTGCCCGACCAACTCGGTCTCCGAGGGGAGCTTGTCACTCTCGGCAAAGCGCCCTTTGTCGATTGCCTCACGGAGCTGGTCGGCGATCTGCCGGAACACAGCGCGGTCACTGGTCGGGTCCAGGGCACCGAGCAGGCCGGAGGAGAGCGGCGGCATGGAGTCTCCTGCAGATATCTAGACGAGTGGCTGAGCATAGTTGCTACGGTGGGGGAGCCCAGTTATTCGAGGGGACCAAGCAACGTGACCGCTGCAGCTGATCGCCCGCACTCCGTGAGTGTCGCCGGGGTCATCGTCGACCGCCAGGGCCGCGCGCTTCTGGTCCAGCGACGGGACAACGGTCACTGGGAGCCGCCGGGCGGTGTGTTGGAGCCGGGCGAGACCATCCCCGATGCCCTGCAGCGCGAGGTGCTCGAAGAGACCGGCATCAAGATCGCACTCCCGGCGACCCTCACCGGTGTGTACAAGAACATGACCCGCTTGATCATTGCCATGGTCTTCCGCTGCGAAGCGATCGACGGCGATCTGACCACCGGCGACGAGACCCGAGCCCTCCGCTGGGCCACCCGCGACGAGGTCGCCGATCTCGTCGATGAGGCATACGCAATCCGCGTCCTGGACGCCCTGGACGCAGTATCGCCGCCCGCAGTCCGAGCGCACGACGGCGTCAAACTCATCTAGCCCGAACCCACTACCCATGGTGGCCTACCAGCATAAAGGAACTTGTATGGACGAGTATATGAGTTGTCTGCGGGTCTGGGGGCTCAGTTGCCCAGGATTTCCGGAGGAAATCGCTCGGGCCCGCCGCTGGGTACGCGAAATCCTGGGCGATCAGCCGTACGTCGACGAGGCTGTACTGATCGTCAGCGAGCTCGGCACCAACGCCCTCCGCCACACCGCCAGCGGGGAGCCCAGCGGCGCCTTCCACGTGGTTCTCGCCCTGTCGAAGCACGCACTCGCGATCTCGGTGACTGACGACGGGAAGTCCGACACCAGCCCGGAGATCAAGCACCCCGGTTCCGAGGCGACGTAGGGCCGAGGGCTGGACATGGTCTCCCTCCTGGCCACGCACCTCGACGTCCGCCCAAGTTCGCATGGCCAGACCGTCACAGCAGAGCTTGTTATGCCGCGATCCGCCCCGGGGAGTCTGCCGTGCTCCTGACGCTGGACCGACTCCACTGGTTACGCGAATCGCCCCTCAGCACCGGCTATTGGTGCGAAGCACTCGCCTACTCGCTCCACGACAGCCGAAGCTTCTGGCTCGGCTCGACCAGCACGCCGACTCCTCGCTTGGCCCTGCGCTGGCTCCGCCACCGCACACAGCACGTCCTTGACCAGCTCGACGCCGCAGCGACCCGGCCGGCGCATGAATGGCTCCGCGACAGTGCCGAGCACGAGCAAGCGCTATTCGCCCTGGCTCGCGGCGAGATGTACACCCTCTCGATCTGCGAGGACACCACCCGCTACATCCTGTCGGCCCGCCCCACCAGGAGTACCCAGTGAACTCAACCGACGCACTGCCCCTCCACCCTGGCTACTGGTGCGAGTGCTGGACGCAAAGCCCAGCCACCGGAGGGCGCCCCGCCGTTGTCGCCGGGTTCCCGTTCAGAGCGGCCACCGCCAGTGAGGCCATCCGCTGGATTCGGGGAGTGGCCAGGACGGTAGCCCTATCGCTTGACCCCGATGCAGTCGAAGGCGCATTGAGCTGGATCCGCTCGGGTTACGTCGACGACATCGAAGCGCTGAGCCGCAACCAGCCATGTGCCGTAGACATCAGCTATGCAGATACCCGCATCAGATGGACAGTGCAGCCCGCAGTCTTCCTGCCGATGGTGGAGCAGGTGATCGCGTAGGTTCGCCAGATTGGTGATCGAGCCCCAGGTACGGTGACTTCCGACCTCAGAGATCCGCCCCATGGGATCATCAGCCGGAGACACAGATGCTGAAGGATGACGATGAAGACACCGCGGATACGCCTTGGCAACGATGACGCGTGGGTGGAGCTGGTTCAGACCGGCGGGGACAATCAGACCGACGAGGAGAACTGGCGGGTCACTGCCGATTGGTGCTCCTGGATGACGGCCGACTTCCCCGCGTACCTCAGCGTCGAAGAGGCCACGGACTTCGCCGCTCGGATGTTGTCCCACCTGCGTCATCCATCGGGCCTCCGCTTCTCGACGGCCGTTACCTCCGGCCGTAACAACCCGCTGACGCTGACCGCTGAGCCCGTCGAGGACGGATATGCCTTCCTCGTGTATCTGACGCCCCACGGCGACGACAACGCGTGTCACTTGCAGATGGAAATCAATCCGATCGACACCACTGAACTTTGCAACATGTTCGATGCGTTGCAGGCTTCATTGATGGTCACCTCGTAGACGTGCAGTCCAAACCGTGACTTTGATGGAATATCAGTTGTGGCTGTCGGCGTGCAGGTGAAGGTGTTCAGCCACGTACGAGCGAACGTACCCAGTAGGTCACGCCGACTCGAACTTGACCATTGCGTCGCCTGCGGCTGCGGCGGCGGTGAAGAAGCTCCTCAGCTCGCTTAGGTCCACCGCCAGCTCCTCGGCCCACTCCGGGCTCCACGGCGTGGAGAAGCCCAGGGACTCGACCTCTCGCGCCAGCAAAGCGTCCAAGCCTCTGATCAGGTCGTCGACCGTGACGTGGTTCAAGAAGTCCGAAGCCTCTCGCACGTCGCTGGGGCGCAGCACCCACAGTTCCGTCCCCACCCATCCGTATTCGGGGTCCTCCTTGCCCTCCGCCCGTTGTTCGCCTCCGAAGACCGGCAGTTGAGCGACGCGGCCTGAGGCTGCCTCGCCGGCGGTCAGTGCGAAGTGCATCAGGTAGCCATTGCGTTCGACACCCATGACCATGGTGGTTTCACGAAGACGCTTGAACTCCGCATCGAACCAGTGCGGCACCAGCGCGCCCAGCTCCTTCGGCGACAGTTCATCCAGAGCTCTGCCCGGCACACGTCGCCAGAAGAAGTCCACACTCATCCCGACACTCCTCCAATGCTGCTTGCCCGGCGCCCCTTGGTGCCGTGTGCGCGAAAGAGTAAGTGATCCCTCCGACACCCGGGCGATTGGTCAGACATGCACGTTGAGGCTCGTGAGTAACAACCTTCTCTACGGGTTCAAGGCACCCGGCTCGCTCGCGCTCACCGGGCGCGCGGCGCGTCCGACGCGCCGCCGCTCCTGTCTCCGCCCCGCTCCGGCGCGCCGGCCGCACCGCGCGCCGGGTTGCTAGACCAGGGTTGCCCGGGGGCCGGAGTAGAGGGCAACCGGTCGGGTCAGGATGCTGCCTCCGGCGGGGGCGCTCCGACTCCGGGATGGCCACGGTCCAGTCGGCGAGTACAGGTCCGATCTTGGCTGAGGTGGGAGGCTGTCATCCCGTCTGCCGTCGTCCCAGGCAGAGCCGAGCAGCCTTGCCTCCTGGTGTCCAGGTCGTTCGTCCAGTTGGGCGCTCCACCTGGACACCAGGAGGCAAGCCCGCTCCACGTACGTGTGGGACGACGGCAGACGGGATGACAGCAAGGCCGTAGTGGGTCCTGCGGAGCCGACAGCGCAAGCTAGGGCAGTTGTACAGCCCATGCCGGACACCGTCCCGACGTGACGCTCGCCAAATCCTCTCCACCGACCGCGGGGATCAGAGCGTCGAAGTAGTTCTCTACGGTTGATGCGGCAGTATTTCTTCATCGGGCGTACGCACGAAGACCGTAGGCCCTATGCTGGTCTGTACTGTAGGTGGCATTGCGGGTATTTGGATAGCTTCATAGCGGAGGACATTGTTATGGATTCTCTTAGCATCGAAAATGCCATGAATGGCCTGGTTAATGGCAGGATTAGAATCCCAGCTTTTCAGCGTGGATTTGTTTGGGATGCCGACCGCGTAGCTTTTCTGATGGATTCCCTATATAAAGGATACCCCTACGGGAGTCTCCTCTTCTGGCGTACCAAGAAGCCACTTAGAACCGAAGGGAAGATCGGACCCTACGAACTTCCTGCCAAAGACCCACAATATCCGATTGATTACGTACTGGATGGACAGCAGCGATTGACGTCAATCTTCGGAGTGTTTCAGACAACACTTCCTCCGATGGAGGTAGAGGGATGGCTGCCGATCTACTTTGATCTCAGTGCGCCGGAGGACGCTCAGGAGTCTCAGTTTTTGGCATTGAAAGACGAAGAGGTCGACAGTAATCGCCATTTTCCATTGAATGTCTTGTTTGATGCCCCCGCCTATAGAGCGCAGACTCGGAATCTCGAAGAGAGTACGGCACTTCGTCTTGATGAGATGCAGAAGAAGTTTTTGCAAGTGTCGCTACCGGTGCAGACGTTCGAAACCGAGGAGCCTAGCCAGGTCGCCATTGTTTTTGAGCGTGTGAACAGACTTGGTACTCCCTTGGACGCTTTGCAGCTGCTGGCTGCGTGGTCGTGGAGTGAGGAGTTTGATCTGCGCGAGCAGTTCGAGCTTCTATCGAGTGAGCTGCGCCCCTTTGGCTTCGACTCAGTGTCCGAAGATCCGAATCTTCTGCTGCGGTGCTGCGCGGCGGTGATTGCTCACGATGCTAGTCCAGCTGCCTTGATGAGCCTTCGAGGCGCAACGGTTCGGAGTCGATTCCAAGAAATTCGAAACGGGATCGAGGGTGCAATTGACTTTGTAAAGGGAAACTTTCATGCTGCCAGCCTGAAGAGCATCCCATTTAGCACGATCCTCGTTCCACTGTCAGTATTCTTCGCAGTCGAGGGGTCAAAGTCAGTCAAGTGCACAGGTCATCAGCGCAAGATGCTCGAAAGATGGTTCTGGCGGACGTGTTTCGCGCGGCGATACAGCAGTGGCGTGCTCCGAAATCTGAAGATCGACATCGAAGAGATGGGCGTGCTACGCGCGTCAGAAAATGATTCACGGCTCGGCGAATTTGCCTGCTCGGTGACTCCAGAATTCTTTTTGGATAACTCCCTGAATGTTGGAACCGTGAACACCAAGACTTTTATTCTACTACTAGCGCGCGAGAACCCCCTCAGTTTTGTTGGAGGACAGCCGGTCGCATTGGATGAAGTTCTTCGAGACTACAATCGCAGCGAATATCACCACATTTACCCGCGTGAATTCTTGAAAGATTCTCCGGAGATCAATGAAAATGCCTTGGCAAATTTCGCCTTCATCTCGGCGATCGACAATAAGATCATCGGGGGTGCGCCTCCGAGTGTCTATAAGGCGCGGATGGATGACGGGCGATTCGAGGAAATCTGCGACCGGGCAATCCTTCCTGAGAATACTTGGAACGACAATGCAGAAGATTTCTTGAAGGAACGTGCCGGGCTTCTAGTGGGCAAGGCCCAGGAGGTGATCTGAGGCAGCTGGTTCCATGTTGGGAGTGCACAAGCGGGGCGGGCCCAGCCGCGGGAGCTTGGCGCCCATCGACTCCTCGGTCGTACTCTGTGGCTTTCGTGCCCGCCCGGGTAGCCACCTCATGGATCTGCTGGCGGTTCGACCCGATCAGAAGCTTCGTGCCCCACGTGTGCCCCAACGGACGGACCCAGGCGGTAAGCCACGGTGAAACCGAGGGTTGTCCGACCACCGGGGCAGACGGCCACAAAGGGCTGAATGAGCAGGTCAGGGTTGGTATTCCATGGTCACCCGGACAATGCTTCCCAAGCTCAGAGCGCGAGTTCGATTCTCGTCACCCGCTCCACGCAAACCCCCAGGCCAGTGGCCTGGGGTTCTTTGCTGTCTAGACCAATTTCAACCGACGCACCACTGCTATACCAGTAGTAGCGGGCAGCCGGGGTCATCAGCGGGTACCTGCGAAGCTCCGGAGCTTCAACGGGCACCAAGCATTCGAGGGTGTGCGCTGCCGTCGCCGGCTGGGATGCGTCATGCTGGAGGTATGAGCAGGTACGCGGAGGCGAAGCCCTATGCGTTGCCGACGTCTCTCGCTGAGCTGAGCGGGCCGACGGTCGGCACGGTCGTCCTGCCTCGGCACATCGACTGGGGCCCACACTACGAGTACGACCTCACGGACGTGGCAGACGTCTTGCTGATGTACGAGCGCGTCATCCGCGAGGCGCAGACAGTGGCAGATCTCGATACCTACCTGAATGCGAGCGTCCTGCGGTGGGTGTGGCGCGATCTGTTCCTGCCAGTGCAGGTCCGGAACCTTTGGCAGTCTGCGTTTCCTGATCTCTCCACGTCGCGGGCAGCGGCGTAGTGGATCTTCATCATCGGCTCATCCGCGTCGGGCTGGATGCCCTCGCTCAGGACTACGGATATGCGCTCGCAGGCGGTTACGCCGTTCAGGTCCACCAGATCGTCAATCGGATGAGTGACGATGTCGATCTCTTCGCTCCGATCGAACGGGCGGAACGCGAGATGCCAGCGGCTGTCGAGCGGGTCACTGCCGCGTACCAGGCTGCTGGATTCCTGGTCGAGATTGCGCAACAGGTGGCGACCTACACCCGGTTGAACGTGATTGATCCGGCCTCGGGCGCTCAGAGCAAGGTCGAACTCGTCGCGGAGTTTTTGCATCACCCGCCCGTGCAGTCCGACTTGGGCCCGGTACTCCACATGGACGACGTGGCCGCTGGGAAGACCAGTGCGCTCTTCGGCAGGGCCGAGGTCCGTGATGCGATCGACGTCAATGGCCTGCTGGACAGCGGATACACCACCGAGCGCCTGATGGAACTCGCCGCCGCGAACGATGCTGGGTTCGATCAGCCCATGTTCGCTGACGCGCTGGCCCGTGTCCGGCGCTACACCGACCGGCAGTTCGCCGCCTACGGTGTCGACGACCATCAAGCGGAAGCCATCCGCCAGCGATTTGCAGACTGGAAGGGTCAGATCGAACAGTCGGAGAGCAGCACGGATGCCGAGTAGCGGCTCAACACCGTTGCGGCACGCCGTCGTTCCTCCCGTTTGTGAACCGCCCGTTGATCAGTCGCCTGGGCTGCTTCTACGAGTAGGCCGTCTTGGCCTACTCGAAGGCATGCTGGTCCAGGCGTGTGGCGAGAGTTGTCAGGTCGGCGAAGTCCAGTTCCCGGCCGCCGGATCCCGGTAGCAGGAGATGGAGCGGACGGGTCCAGGGCATGGGTATCGCGTGGAGTCCATAGACGGCTCCGGCGAGGCCGCCGGTGACAGCGGCGACGGTGTCGGTGTCACCGCCGAGGTCCACGGCGGTGCGGAGGGCGGCGTCGAAGGTGGTGGTGGTGCGTAGGGCCCAGACGGCGGAGCCGAGGCAGGGCCAGACGGCGCCGTTGAACTCGGTGGCCTGGTCGGGGTGCCAGTCGGGGGCGAGGACGGCGGCGTAGCGCTCACGCTGGTCGGAGTCGACCAGGGGCAGGAGGCTGGGCAGGGCGGCGAGGGGGTCGCCACCGTCCAGGGCGATCCTGACGAGTTCGTGGAAGATCGCGGTGCCTTCCCAGGCGGCGGGGTCGCCGTGGGTGAGGGCGGCGATGCGGCGGGCCGCGTCCATGGTGGCCTGCTGTCCGGCGCGGGCGAAGTAGACGGCGGAGGTGGTGGCCCGCATCAGGGACCCGTTGCCGGCGGCGAGGTGGTTGGTCTGGAAGTGGATGGCGGCGGCTAGGTTCCAGGGGTCACCGCTGGTGAGGACGGTCTCCGTCTGGAGGCCGATGTCCATGGGGTCGTCGGTGGCCCAGCGCTGGAAGCGGTCGAAGATGTCCGGCAGGTCCAGGCCGCCGCGTTCGAGCAGGGACTCAGCGAGGTGGACGGCCATCTGGGTGTCGTCGGTGGCCTCGCCAGGCTCCCAGCTGCCGCCTCCGCACATCTCGTTGTCGGGGTCCGGTTGCGGGAAGCGGGTGGAGAAGGTGCGCTGCCTGCTGAACTCAAAAGGCGCGCCGAGCGCGTCACCGACCGCCGAGCCGACGACGGCACCTGTCACCCGCTGGTTGCGATCCATGGCGGCAGCCTAGATGCGGTGGGCAGGGGACGGCATGGGGGTTTCTGACACGGGCCGGTGATCAGTGTGGGCCGAGCGTGGCGGCCCATGCGGCGAGCGTGGTGAAGTCGTCCGGCAGCAGGCCGCAGCTGGGGTCGATGCGTCGCAGCAGGCTGGGGCCGGGGTGCCGGGCGGCTGCCCAGGCACGGTCCGCGTCGGTAATCTCGTCGTCCACCCAGGCGAACGGGCGGCCAGCTGCATAGGCCAGCAGCGGGCGCGTCTTCCAGTGCAGTGCGCCAAACTCGTCGTCGTACGAGGGGTCTGGCCAGTCCACCACCGGAAGCTGCGGCAGTCCGAGCCGGGGCGCGACGCACTCGTTGGCGTCGGCCATCCAGGTCGTTGCCCACACCAGCTCATACGGCAGAGCCGCCAGGAGCGGGCCGAGCGCCGGGTCGATTCTGGCCAGGAGTGGGTTCGCGCTGAGGCCCCGTAGTTCGGGCGGGGTCTGGTAAATCGGATACCCGTCCGGGAGTTGCTCCGGTGTCGCCCCGAAGGGGATGAGCGGTCCGTCGACGTCGAGGAAGAGCAGTGGGGGCTGCGTTGGGCTGGTCACGGCTGCACGGTAGCCGTTCAGCGGTCTACGTGCCGTCGGACGTGATGATTGAGCCGTCGGGATTGAAGCGGAGGATCCGAGGTGGGCCCATGGATTTCACGGCCCGTTCGAGAGCGGCTCGCGTCATTGCTGGATCGGGGGCGTGGGGGTCGGTCACCCGGTAGCCGTTCAGTGGGACGATGTGCGGGTCCACGTCGTTTGGGTGCGGCCAGCCCTCCAGGATGAATCCGGCCAAGGCGCGCAAGGCATCTTCGCCGAGTTCGAGGGGATGGAACGGCAACGGATACGGCTCCTCATCCTCCCAATCGGGATCGAGTTCCACCGGGTGCTTACCGGCCCAGTACGGCGCTTCGAACGCGTAAGGCGTACCGATGTTCTCCACGATTCCGCTGTCGGGGGACAGGCTGAGCGAACGGACGAGCCGGCCGTCCTCCCAGGCCGCGAAGGTGAGTGCGTCCACCACGCTGTGCATGGCGTGCAGGACGAGTCTCCGACCGGCGCTCGCCTTGACAAGGTGAGTGGGCAACTCGGACGGGAGGTAGTCCATCCACTGGCGATCGCAGATGACCTCCACGTCCTCAAAGGCGGCCAGGTAGGAGACTCCATCGGGTGGGTAGGTCCCGTCGCCGAGGGTGCTGCTGTCTGCGGACTGAATTTCCCAGCCAGGGTAGACGCGGGTAAGAAGTTCGGCCGTGCGGCGGTCGTCCACCGTTGTCGCTCGCCGCAGGGCGTCGGCCGCCGCACCGTGCGAATAGATCAGCAACCCCGTTTTCGCGCCCATGAACTACACCTTCCCCCAGGAGACTCACGCGCAGCCGCACGTGTTAGCCACAAGCTATCGAGTAGGGCTGACAGCCAGGGGCGCCCCTTCCGTATTGACCCTCCCTGAAGCTCGGCCCACCACCTGCGCACCGGTAGGAGCGATACGCAGGAGGCAACAGTAGCCATGGCCGACCCCTGCTCGGGGGGATGTGGTGGAGGCTATATCGCCCTGACTTGGGGAAATACGGTCAAGGATCTTGGGATTCACAAGCTCGGAGCGCGAGTTCGATTCTCGTCACCCGCTCCAGCGCCAGGGCCCCTGCGGCCTCATCGTCAGTCAGTGGAGTGAGTGTAGCCAAGGCTGGGATTTCTAGGCGCCGTAATTCAGCCATGGGATCGGGGCATCTTTCATTCGCGCTGGAAAGCCTGACCAGTCATCGAGGGCGCCCTGCATCAAACTTTCCAATTGGGACTTCCCTTTCTCCTTGAGGACGTCTTGCAGGCACGCACAATCAGTAAGCTTTCGCTTGTTGACGAAGCAGACGTAGATTCCAGCTACCTGCAGCCCTCGTGCTGCCGCAGAGAGCTTTGCGTCGATGGGCAAGGGGATTCTGCGTGCCAGCTCGTAAGCGAAGACTCGTTCGATTGGCGATTGCCCCAAGAGGCCGAATATCCCACCGGCCGTTTGCCCAATTGCGCGGTGCAGCCTTTCCTTTTTGTCGAGAATATTGCGGGCGAGTTCGGCGATATCATCGCAATTTCTTCTCCGATGATGCTTGGCCAGAGCCTCTGCAGCGAAGTACCGCAACCGTGGCGATCGTCGCTGACCTCAGTCAACTCCAGTGGGCTGCTTGACCAGGACGAGAGACCTCAGCGACCGAACTGCCGGTAGTTCGCATCGAGGGGTACCGCGCGATGGATACTGGCTCGGTGGCGAACTCTGCATCAGGTCTGATGATCAAGCTGGACGAATTCATGCAGGCCCTCACGGAATGCGGGTTCCAGGGTTGGGCTGACTGGATGGAGCTCGCCAAGGGTGAGATCGCAGCAGGGGACCTCCACGGGATCGAGAGAGTGCTCGGAGCGTACGGAGGCATGGGAAGCATCAGCGATCTTCCCCTCGCCTACGATCATCGCGTCATGGTGCTGAGCGCCGAGGTGCACAGTCTTGCTTCGTGGATGAACTCGGGCCGCCGTTGAGCGGCGGATCTCGTGCCCTACGCGTGCCCTAACGGGCGGAGGCGGGCGGTGAATCACGGTGAAACCGGCGTCTGTCCGACCATTGGGGTGAACCCTCAGGGGCGGGGCGAACGAGCAGGTCAGGGCTGGTCTGGCATGGTTATCGGGGCGATGCTTCCCAAGCTCAGAGCGCGAGTTCGATTCTCGTCACCCGCTCCACACAAACCCCCTGGCCAGCGGCCCGGGGGTTTTGATTTCTAGACCAACTTCAGGAAACGCACCACTTGCGCAGCAGTAGGAGCGGTCGGTCGGGGTCAGCAACGGGCGCCTTCGGGGTTCGGAGCCCCGGCTGGCGTCCTGGAATGCGTCGTGCTGGAGGTATGAGCGCAGGTACGCGGGGGCGAAGCCCTATCCGTTGTCGACATCACTCGCTGAGTTGCACAGGCCAGCGGGTGGAGAACGTGCGCTCCGTGCTGAAATCGAAGGGCGCACCTCCGAAGCCCGCATCGCCCTCACCCCAGGTGCCCAGGACGACGTCTATCCAGGCATCGTGGTCACGGTCCTGGTGGTGGTAGCAGTTGGCGTAGTAGACGGCTCGGGGCTCCCCGTCTGCGTAGAGTTGACACCAAGCGCGCTCTATGGGCTCTTTGCAGCAGGCGCATTCAAAGGTTCGAGTGTGCCGCTCGGGGCCAAAGGTCAGTTGCATGGCGCACATCTTGGCGCATTGGGGGCCGTCGGGGCTGTCGGATACAGTCGGGGCATGTGCTGCTGTGCCGTGAACATCCGAACCGCCGCCCCGCGGCGGTACTGAGGCTGCCGTAGCTGCGGCCTCCTTCACCTGCCCCTTCTTCCAAGGAGGGGGTACCGCCGGATCGGTGTCCCGCCGACAGTCGTGCGCGCATTGCCCCGTGCTGTCGGGCCGTCCTGCCTGACCAGGGAAGTCATGTCACAGTCACAGCAACTGAGTTCAGCCTGCCGAGCACCGTTCCCGGCCCCGTCCACCGCGGGAACCGTCGCCACCCTGTTCCTGATGGTCGGGCTGCCCGGAGCCGGGAAGACCACCCGGGCCGCAGAACTCGCCGCCGCACACCCCGCGCTGCGGCTGACCCCCGACCACTGGATGGTGCCGCTGTTCGAGGACTCGATGGCCGACGGCAAGCGCTGGGTGCTCGAAGGCCGCCTCATCTCGCTCGCGCTACAAGCGCTACGGCTGGGAACCAGCGTCGTGCTCGACTACGGGCTCTGGGGCCGGGACGAACGCTCGGCACTGCGCTGGCTGGCCCGGTCGGCCGGTGCGGCGTGCCGGACGGTGTACCTGCCCGTGGACAAGGACGTCCAACTCGCCCGTATCGCAGACCGTCAGGCGACGACGCCCGATCGGACCTTCCCGATGAGCGAGGCCGACGTGGACGCGTGGCGCGAGCAGTTCCAGGCCCCCGATGCTGCCGAACTCAACAGCGGCGAGATTCCCCCTCCGCCGCCGGGTTGGCCCGGCTGGCCGGAGTGGGCTGCGGACCACTGGCCCTCGTGCACCGAGAGTTGATCTCTCCATCTCCCCTTTGCGGCTCGGCTCCCGGCCGGGTGGTCAGCGTGCGCTGCCGAGGCCGCGGTCGGCTGCGGTGCCCTGAAGCATGAGCGTGGTCTCCTCGATCCGGTTGAAGCGGCCGTCGGGGGCCATCTCGGCGAAGACGTAGACCTCCATGCGCACGGTCGAGCCGTCCTGCTTGGTGACCTCGACCGTGTGGCGGTCGGCGTAGGTCGCGCCGTCGCACAGCTCGTCGTGGACCTGGACGGAGCCTGCGGCCACGACGGTCCGCAGGTGTTCGATGTGGTCGACGAAACCGGCGCGGTCGGCCCACTCGCCATCGGTGCGCTGGCGGAAGTCCGGGGTGAAGTGGCGCTCGGTGGCCTGCTCCACGGTCAGGGCCGGGTTGAACAGCAGGTCGGTCAGAGCGGTGTGGATGTCGGTGCGGTGCATGGCGATCTCTCCTAAATGCGTGCGCTGCGCACGCTTCACTCTGACTGTAGCACCGGATGCGTGCGTCACGCACGCTATTGTTGGGGGCATGGAGAACCCCGTAGGACACGAGATCGCAGATGCCCTGGGCGTCCTGCTCCGGCGCAACACGCGCGCCCGACTGCAGCGGGCGCTCACAGTGGGCATGGGCGAAGCCGTGGACGAGCTGACCTACCCGATCCTCAGCGCACTGGCCAGGACCGGCCCCCGCAGCGCCGCGGACCTGGCCCCGGACACCGGGCTGGACCGCTCCGTGGTCACCCGCCGCGCATCGCACCTGGAACACGCCGGGCTGCTGCGGCGTGAACCCGACCCCAACGACCGGCGCGCCACCCTGCTGGTGCTGACCGATGAGGGCCACAGCACGGTGGGAGAACTGCGCCGACGCCTGGCCGCCGCCATCACCGAGAGCCTCACCGCTTGGCCGCCCGGCGAGGCCGAGACCTTCGCCCGCCACCTGCACCGCTTCGTCACCGAAGGCCCCTTCAGCTGACTGGCGCCGGCCGATCCCAGCGGGCCGCCCAGCGCACGGGGTGCGCGAGGTGCGCGGTGGTCAGTGCTTGGTGGCGACGGCTCCGTACCAGGTGATGTCCTGGGGGCGGGCCCGGCGGTCGAGGTCGTTGTCCGGGCGCCAGCGGTTGACCAGTTGCAGCCCGGGCTCGGCGAGCTCCAGGCCGTCGAAGAAGCGGAGCACCTGCGCTGCGGTGCGCAGGTGCAGGTTCACACCGGAGGCCCGGTAGGCGCGGAGCGCTTCGGCGCCGGCCTCGTCGGAGAAGTCCTCGGTGCCGTGGGTGAGGATAAGCCTGCTGCCGCTGGGGCAGGCGGCCAGGAGTTCGGACACCAGGCCGTAGGGGTCCTCCTCGTCGCCGACGAAGTGCAGGACGGCGACGAGCATCAGGCACACCGGCTGGTCCAGGTCCAGGACCTTCAGCAGGGAGGGGTGCCCGAGTATGGTGGCGGGCTCGCGGATGTCCGCGTCGATGTAGGCGGTTCGCCCCTGCGGCGCGCTGACCAGCAGGGCACGTGCGTGCGCCAGGACCATCGGGTCGTTGTCCACGTACACGACCCGTGACTGCGGGGCAGCGGCCTGGGCGACCTCGTGGGTGTTCGGCGACGTGGGGATGCCGGTGCCGAGGTCCAGGAACTGGCGGATGCCCTGGGAGACGACGAAGTCGACCGCCCGGCACATGAAGCGACGGTTGGCCTGGGCGGCCAGGGCCAGGCTCGGCCGCAGCGCGAGCACCTGCTCGGCGGCTTCACGGTCGGCGGGGAAGTTGTCCTTGCCGCCGATGAAGTAGTCGTAGATCCGAGCGCTGTGGGCGATGTCGGTGCGCATCGGCGACGGGGACTCCCAGTCCGCCCCCACCTGCATCCAACCGTCCGACCGCGAGCCCTCCGCCATGGCCTTCCCTCCCGGATGACACGACCTCAGCGGTCATGCTAGGTCACATGATTGACGGAGGGACGCACATTCGTTCACTTGTTCAGCGCGGGCCGTGCGCGGCGGACCGTGTGGTCGGGTGGGGCGGGACTACGGTGGGCCGGGGGACGGGGATTGGTGGTGTTGTCTCCGTTCCGGGGACAGATCGGGCAAGAGCGGCCGCGCGACAGTGGAGGACGACGAGTGATGGAACCCGAGCAGATCGCACAGGAGCTGGCCGACGCCCACGAGTTGTTGGGCCAGGCGTCGATGGCGCGGTTGGCGTACATCGGACTGGACGGGCGGCCTCGCGTCGTCCCGATCGGGATCTTCTGGACCGGTGACGAGATCGTCATGGCCACCGCGGCCACGGCGCCCAAGGTGGAGGCGCTGTCGGCGCGGCCCGAGGTCGCCCTGACCATCGACGCCGGCGACAGTCCCGGTTCGGCGAAGACGCTGTCGGTGCGCGGCGTCGTGCACCTCACCATCGTGGACGGGGTGGTGCCGGAGTACCTCGCGGCCGCGCGGAAGAACTTCGATGCCGAGTACGCGGCCGAGTTCGAGCGGAACTGCCGGGCCATGTACGACCGGATGGCGCGCATCGCGGTCGAGCCGCAGTGGGCACGCTTCTACGACTTCGGTGCCGGCCGAATGCCGCAGTTCCTCGCCGACCTCGCCAGGAAGCTGGGCTGACGGCGTCGCCACGGGGACTGTGAGCGCGTGAACCAGGCGGAGCCTGTGCTCTGCTTTCAGCCCGACGGCTCGACCGTCCCGCCCGGGCCGGATGGTATCGGCCTTCGGCCTTCGGTCGAACTGGACAGTCCCAGCGCGCATACGGCGCCCAGCGCGCAGACCACGGCCGTCACCCGGAAGATGTCGCTGTACTCGGTGTGCAGTGCCACGCGCAGCGCGTGCTGGTAGGCCGGCCAGGCCTTGGCGAAGGTGCTGGTGCCGGGGATCGGCATGTCGAGGTGGGCCGTCAGCGTCTGGAAGCGGTGCAGTCCCCAGGCCGAGAGTGCGGCCACGCCGACCAGCATGCCGATGGTCCGGGAGATCACCGCTGCGGCCGAGGCCGTCGTGTGCTGGCCGGGATCCGTCGAGTCCAGCACCGCCCCGGCCACCGGCGCGATCACCAGGCCCAGGCCAAGACCGGCGATCACGAGGTCGGTCTGTGCCAGCGGCAGCGGGCCGAGACGGGCGGTCAGGGCCGCCAGGGGCCAGGCCGCGATCAGGAAGTAGCCCCCGGCCGCCACGGCCATGCCGACCGCGGCCACCACCGAGTGGCCCAGCCGACGTCCGGCCAGGCCGCCGATGACGGCACCGACCGGCAGCGCCGTCAGGAACCACATCAGCAGCAGTGCGCCGCCCACCGAGCTCCTGCCCAGCAGCGACTGGGCCACCAACTCCCCGTCCACCAGTGTGACCAGCAGCGCCACGCCGGCGCAGAAGCTCGTCGCCATCGCTGCGGCGAAGGGGCGCCGCCGCATCCGCCGGGTGTCGATCAGGCGCGTCCGGCTGCGGCGCTCCCACAGCACGAAGGCCGCCAGCGCCACCGCGCTGCCGAGCAGCAGCGGCAGGCCCCAGCTCGGCAGCACCGACTTCTGCGGATCCTGGTTGTCCAGGGCCGCCACCAGCAGCGCCAGCGCCACCGCGAGCAGAGCGCCGCCGACCAGGTCGGTGCGCCGGCGCCCGGTCGGCCCGCCCTGCTCGGGCGACGCCGTGGTGGGCACGGTGAACTCCATCACCACCGCCGCGACCAGCACCAGCGGGACGTTGACCCAGAAAACCCCGCGCCAGCCCGCGAGCGCCGCGATGCCGGCCCCGTACAGCGGGCCCAGCACGCTCCCGAGTTCCTGCGCGGCTCCCACCGAGCCGAGCGCCACGGGTCTTGCCCGGCCCTGGAACAGACGCCCGGCCAGCGCGAGCGTGACAGGCAGCAGCGCACCCGCCGCGGCACCCTGCAACAGCCGTCCAGCGACCAGAAGTTGGAGGCTGTGCGCGCTCGCGGTGAGCGCCGAGCCGGCCGCGAAGACGACCAGGCAGGACTGGAGCACCCGCCGCGGCCCGAACCGGTCCGCGCTCTGCCCCAGCAGCGGCATGGCAGCGACATAGCCGAGCAGGTACGCGGTGACGATCGGCGTGGCCCGCTCCAGATGGTTCAGCGGGATGCCCAGGTCATTGGTGATCGAGTTCAGCAGGGTGACGATCACGTACATGTCCAGCGACCCGAGCAGCGTGACCACTCCGGTGACGCCGAGGACGGCGTGCCGCCCCGTGAGCGGCGCCGTCCCGGTGTCGACTGCGGTCACGACGATGGAGCGGTGATCGTGGCAGGCGCGTCGAAATCGGAGAACGAGGCGGTCACCGAGCCGCTGCCCCCCGATGTCGTCTCCACCGGGAACGCGACCTTCACGAGCCGCGACGAGGACACCGTCAGCCAGAGATCGCCCTCCTCGCTCTTCGAGTCCCCGGGAACCAGCGTGGCCAGCACCGGCTGCGCCAGCAGCGCCTTCACGTGGTAGACCGACTGCCCGTCCAGGGTCTCCCGGTCCAGCGTCCGGGCGCCCGTCGCCGTCTGCAGCAGCTTCACGACCCCCTTGTTCGGGTCCAGGATCGCCTCGGGGTCGTAGACCGCAGTGGCGACCTGGAGCGGGACCTTGCTGTAGCCGCCGGTCGCACCCTTGATGTAGGCGGTGGAGCCGACGATGACGAAGTTGATCTCCACCAGGGCACCGGCCTCCGACACGGACGCGCTGCCCTGTGCGTTCCCGGCCCGGGTCAGTTGGCCGGTGGCACTGCGCAGGGCGAGGCCGGCGATCTGGCCGCTCGCGTTGATCGAGAACCGCACCGACTGCACCGCGGTCATCGCCGTCGCACCACTGCTCAGCAACTGCGTGGCAGCCGGGAGGTTGCTGGTCTCCTTGCCGGCGCTACCGTTGCCGCTCCCGCTGCCGCCACTGGAGCAGGCGGAGAGCGGGAGCGCGATTACGGCCATGGCGGCCGCTAGGGCCCGGGGGTTTCGCATAGTCGGATGCTAGACGTCGGGCGAGGTCGGCGGCAGAGGTTCCAGGGCACAACAAGCGACTAACTGACGGTGTATCACTTGGCGGAGCCGCCGGCCCCGGCGAATTCCTTCGCCGGGGCCGGCAGCCGCTTCGGCCGGGAACGGATCAGTTGTTCTTGTAGACGCCGAAGATGTCGATGATCAGGTCGTTGCTCATCGGCGACTGGTTCCAGAAGTCCACGACGCCGGTGGTGCCGGTGCTCGCCTGCACCATGTTGGGCACGCTCTGGCCCTTCTGGAAGTTGAGCGTGGAGCTGCCGGGTGCCTTCTGGTGAGAGTTGAAGGTGTTGCTCTGGTACGAGGCCCAGGTGTTGATGTCCGGGGCCACGGCCAGGTACCCGGCAGCCTTCGCCGTCGGCACGGTCACATTGAGGACCACGGCGGCGGCGTTGGCGTCGACCCACTCCCAGAACGGGTAGAGGTCGTAGTAGTAGGGCTGCATCAGGTTCTCGACGTTCGGGTTGCTCAGGTCCCGGGTGTCCATCAGCCGGGTCGGCTGGAGCGGCTCGAAGGCGCCCGTGCCGCTGACGCTGTAGTAGCCGGTCACGTCCACGACCGCATCTGCCTTGGTGCTGCCGGCGATGCGGATCTTGCCGTCCGCGCCGACCGGTACCACGACCGCGTTGGCGATGTTCTGTCCGGGGCCGAAGTTGACGTTGGACGCGGTGGGCGCGGCCGCCCCGTCCGGGTAGGCGGTCAGGTAGCCGCCGGTGGCCTCGTTGGTGGCTGTGACGTTCAGAGCGACCGCGGTCACCCCGGAGGCGGGCATGCCGGCCTTGCCCGCGATCTGCACCGCGATCGACCCGCCCGCGGTGAGCTGCGCCTTCGGCGCGCCCAGACCCGAGCGGGTGTCCACCAGCCGCGCGGGCGCCACCGTGGTGTAGCCCGAGGCCGCGGTCTGGCTGAAGTAGCCGTCGATGTCGGCGATGAGGTCGACCGTGCCGCTGCTGTGGTTGTACAGGTCGACGTAGCCGCTGGTACCCACAGGCACCACGGACAGGTTGGGCACCGTCTGGCCCTTGACGAAGTTGACGTTCGAGCTGCTGGAGGACCCCCCGTCCGGATAGGCGGTGATGTATCCCGCGCTGGAGGGGTTGGTGACCGTCAGGTTCAGTACCGCAGCGCTGGCTGTGGCGGAGATCCCGCCATTGCTGTCGATCTTCACCCGGACCATGCTGTTGGGCTTGATCGGACCGATGGGCCCGCCGGTGCCGTGGCGGGTGTCCAGCAGTCGGGTGGGGCCGTAGGCCGTGTAGTCGTTGCCGGCCAGCAGCACGGTCTCGGTCTTCACCACGGTGGAGACACCGTCGGTCACGCTGAGGCTGAGCTTGTGCTCGCCCACCGTGCTGAAGGTCTGCCTGAGCACGATGGTGCCGTCGCCGGCCTCGGTGACCGCGCCCGAGGGCACGCCGTCCCAGGTCGGAGTGGCGCTGACGGCGCCGGCCGATCCGGACACGCTCACATTGAGTGCGGCGTCGTACAGACCCTTGTTGTCGCCGCCGGTGACGCTGACCGACAGCGTCGAGGCAGCGGCTGAACGGCCGGTGACGCCGGCCCGGGTGGTGCCCGGCACCAGGATCTGGTGCGTCAGCGGTTGCATCGTCGCGGGGGCGCCCGCGGCAACGGCAGCGGCCACCGGCGCGGCGTGCGCGCCGCCCGCCGCCTCGGCCGTGCCGGAGACCATGAGCAGGCCGGCCGCGCAGCACGCGGCCAGGGTTATCGGAGTTCGAGAGGACACGGTGCTCCCGGGGAGAAGAAGACTTCTGTGCCGTAGTGGCGGCCCAGGGTACCGACGGGCTCACAGGGTCTTCACACGACCCCCATGGTCGCGGAAAACGATCTCCTTGCCGGAGTGGCCGAGCCTCCCGGGTTCCGAAGACACCGGCGGATGGTGATCCTCCGTCAGGCTGGTGCCCATGGTGTTGCTGCATAACGCTTTGCAGGCGTAGAGCCACGTGTATCTTGACCACGCTCCGCATCACCCGTCGCACACGAATCCTGGGAGTACGGTGTCCCGTTCCCGCCTCATAGCCATCGCCGCCGTCTGCGCAGCCGGAGCCATCGCGGTTCCGGGTACGGCTCACGCCACAGGGGCGGCCCCCCGGCCTGCGTCTGCCACTCCGAGCCTCCGACTGCCGGCGCCGAAGAGCATGGTCACCGAGCAGATCGGTGCCTTCTCCCGCCCGGTGGTCACCCCGCGCACGGCCGGGGCCCAGGCAGCCGCCTCGGCGCTGGCGTTCACTGCCGCCGAGGACATCGACAACGGCGCCTACGACATACAGATGGATGTCCATGTCACCGGCAGTACGGGAGCGGTGACCGTGACGGCCAGCTGGGATGGGGTCGCAGCCGACCCGGTCCAGCCGGGCAGCGACGGCTCGGTGATCGTCGGGCACACCTTCGACAAGCTCGGTCCGCACACCCTGACCATCGTCGTGACCGATCAGACCGCGTCGGTCAGCAAGTCCACGACCGTGACGCCGGCCGGCCTGGACTACACCGCCTACGGCCCCACTCGGCTGCTGGACACCCGAAGCAGCAGGACGACGCTCAAGCCCGGCGCCGATGTCCGGGTGAAGATCGCGGGCAGCGGCGGCATCTCCGCCAAGGCGCTCTCCGCAGTGCTCAACATCACTGTCACCAACCCCACCGCCGGGGGCTACGTCTCGGCCTACCCGGACGGTGCTCCGACGGGCACCTCCAACGTGAACTTCACGGCCGGACAGACGGTACCCAATCTGGCGATCGCCTCGGTGGGCGATGACGGCTACGTGGCTCTGCACAACGGAAGCAAGGGCACCATCGACCTGATCGTCGACATCGACGGCTACTTCAGCCGGACGCCGGCCAGCGGCTACTCCTCGTCCGCCCCCTCGCGTCTGGTCGACACCCGGAAGGGCATCGGGGCGGCCAAGACGCCTGTGGCCGCCGGTGCCTCCATCGCGGTGCAGATCGCCGGGCAGGACGGCATCCCCGCCACCGGTGTGACAGCGGTGGCGCTGAACGTCACCGCGACCGGGGGGAAGTCCAACGGATACCTCGCGGCCTATCCGGACGGTGCCAAGCAGCCGACGGTCTCCAACGTCAACTACGGAGCTGGGCAGAGCATCGCCAACGCGGTGGTCGTCCCGGTCGGCGCCGACGGCAAGATCCGCCTCGCCAACGGCCCCGGGAGCGGCGTCGACGCCGTCATCGACGTGTCGGGCTACTACAGCGCGGGCAGCGCAGGCGCCTATATGCCGGTCTTCCCGACCCGAGTGGCCGACACCCGCACCGATGGAACCGGATCGGTGGCCCCTCACGACGCCCACGGATACGGGTTCCCCGGTACCGGGGTCGAGGCGCCAGCAGCCGCCGTCATCAATGTGACGGTCCCGGTCGCCACCAGCCCCGGCTACATCTCGGTGGTTCCCAACAACGGGACCACCCCCAACGTCTCCTCGCTGAACTTCCAGAAGAACCAGACCGTGGCCAACCTGGTTCAGGCCACGCTGGACGATCAGGCGAACATCGCGGTGTGGAACATGGCGACCACGCCCAACAATCTGGTCATCGACTACTTCGGCTACTACCTGAACCACTGAACCGAGCACGCAGCCGAGGGGGCCGCCCGGTACCGCCGCTCAGGTGTTCTATAGCATGCGCACAGCCTGTTGGGCTCCTGAGCTGCAACTACCCCGTGACCTGGTGTGCGGGGCGTACTGGGGGAATCATGCATTCAGTCCGGCGTGTGGCGGCTCTTGCCGCGACGGCGGTCACGGCGGCCCTGCTGGTCGCCCCGGCCGCCCGTGCCAGTTCGGTGGACGACAGCAGCACGCTGTACGTGGGCATGGCCCACTGCAGTGACACCGACCCGGCCGCGGGCAGCCAGGCAGTGCCGTTCTGCGGTGTCCAGGCGGCCGCCGACGTCGTGGATCCGGGCCAGACGATCCTGCTGGAGGGGCCGCCCAGCGGGACCACCTATGCGCCGTACTACGGCTCGGTCACGCTCAGCCGGTCGGGGACGTCAGCGGCCCCGATCACGGTCACCGCGCAGCCCGGTGCCGCCATCCATGGGACCCTCACGCTGTCCGGTGCGCACTACGTCGATGTCACCGGGATCGACCTCTTCAACCGTGATGCCGGGGACGGCATCACGGTGAGCGGCAGCAGCAACGTCGTGCTCGACCGGGACACCGTGGAGATGGAGAAGCTTCTCAAGGACGAGGGCAGCGGCCCCCTCGGCCAGACGGCGGTCAGCATCGACGGTGGCTCCTCGACGGTGACCGTGTCCCGGAGCGAGATCGACGCCTCCTTCGGCTACGGGATCCAGGTCGGTGCGGGGGCGAGCGGCGTCACCCTGACGACGAATGCGCTCTACGGTGCGGACGCGGGCGGTGTCGAGGCCGAAGGCGTCCCGGACCTGAAGGTCACCAGCAACACCGTCTACCAGAGCTGCGGCGCGGCCATCGCCCTCCTGGACGGGACCTCGGCGTCCGTCGAGAACAACGTCGGGGGCTGGTTCTCCTGCACCGCGGACCCCGGCTACACCCACCCTCCGACCGGGCCGTCCCTGCTGGTCGACGCCGCTTCGGCGGCGGGCGTGACCAGCGACTACAACGCGTTCACCAACAGCTCCGCCGGCATCGCCCCATACTCCTGGGCAGGTGTCCAGTACTCCACGGTGAGCGGCCTGGTGGCCGGTACGGGGCAGGGCGCGCACGACATCTACGGGGCGCTCGGGGACACCGGCCTCGGTCTCACCGCGTCGTCGCCCCTGATCGATTCGGCCGACTCCGGCGCCGCAGGTGAGCTCGCCGGCGACAGCAGGGGCAATCCACGGGTGGACGATCCCAAGGTCGGCAACACGGGCACCGGTGCCAACGCCTACTACGACCGCGGCGCCTTCGAGCTCGAGGACAGCTTCCGTTACGTACCCAACGGTGACTACCCCGCACTGACCGGGGTGGCGACCGTACCGCTGGACGTCGAGCCGGGCACCGCGCCGAACTCACTGTGGGGCGAGAAGCTCACGACGACTGCGGACTTCGGCGACGGCAGCGCCACACAGACCGTGCCCGCCGGCACCAGCATCATGCACACGTACCAGCAGCCCGGGACGTATGCGGGCCGGATCACCATCACCAACGCGGACGGCTACTCGGAGACCCGCGCGGAATCGGTGACCGTACTTCCGGTCACCGCGCCGGTGACCATCACCGCAGTGCCGCAGCTGAACTCGGCCAGTGGTTCCGGGACGGTGCTCTTCTCCGTCGGCGGGCTCACCGGGGCGCCACTGTCGAACAACTGGGTCATCGAGACCGGTGACGGCGGGTCGGTCCAGTCGAACCAGGTCGGCGGCGCCTACTACACCTACACCCGGCCGGGCAGCTACACCGCCACAATCTCGGGCACCGACGCGCACGGCCGCTCCATCACCGGCAGCGGCAAGGTCGTCGTGGGTGACGAGTACCAGCCTCTCGCGGGCGGTCCGAAGCGCGACTACGACAGCCGCACGCACGGCCGTGACTCGGTCCCCGCGCACGGTTGGATCAGCGTCGCGGTGTCCTCCCTGCACGTTCCGCTGTACACCCAGGACGCGGTGCTCCTCAACGTCACGGTGACCGACCCCGAGGCGGCCGGATATGTGACCGTCTACCAGGACCACACCGCCATGCCCGGTACGTCCAATGTGAACTTCGCCGCGGGCGAGACCGTGGCGAACCAGGTCACGGTCACTGACGGACAGTTGTACGTGGACTTCTACAACGGCAGCAGCAAGCCGATCGACCTGGTGGTGGACACGGTCGGGACGTTCTCCAACAATGCCCGCGGTCTCCTCTACCACCCGGTCGGACCGGTGCGGGTGCTGGACACCCGGACCGGCAGGCAGGTCGCCGGCCGCGGGACGACCAGCGTCAAGCTGGCAGGCACCCACGGGATTCCCTCGAACGCGTCGGCCGTGGTCCTCAATGTGACGGCCGCCGACGCCCGCAGCGCCGGCTTCCTGACGGCCTTCGGCACCGGGCAGCCGCTGCCGGGGGTGTCGAACTCCAACTGGTCGACCGGGCAGGTCGTTCCGGCACTGGTCACGGTGCCGTTGACGAACGGTGCGGTGTCGCTGCACAACGGCGGAGCCGGCGCCGTCGACTTCATCGCCGACCTGGTCGGCTACTACGACAGCAGCAGCACCGGTGCGGTGTTCATCCACAACGCGCCGGTCCGCCTGCTCGACACCCGCAGCGGTACCGGTGCGCCGAAGCAGCAGCTGGGCGCGGGGCAGACGCTGCGGCTGCGGATCGGCACGGCCGTCGCTGCCGCGCTCAACCTGACCGTGACCGGGAGCAGGGGCGGCGGCTACCTCACCGCGTTCCCCGACGGCACGTCGCTGCCCACATCGTCCGACCTCAACTACACCGCAGGCCAGACGGTGGCGAACATGACGGTCACGCCGGTCGGACCGGACGGCTATGTCGACATCCACAACGGCGGCGGAACGCCGGTCTCCGTGATGGCGGACCTGTCGGGGACGTACTACAGCTACGGCTGAACCTGCATGGCGAGGACCTGAACGGTCAGCCCGCCTGCCGCCACGATCATGGCCGCAGGCGGGCCCGGTCTCGTTGTCAGTTGGTGAAGTAGCCGCTCAGGTCGCCGACGACGTTCACCTTTCCGGCGTAGTTGTAGATGGCGACGGTGCCGTCGGCGCCGATCGGGATCAGTGCCAGGTTGGGAACTGTGGTGCCTGCGCGGAAGTTGAGCGTCGACGCCAGCGGGCGGCTTGTCCCGCCGGGATAGGCGGTCAGATAGCCGCCCGCGGTGGCGCCCGTCTCGGTCAGGGCCATCAGAACAGCGGTGGCGTTCGACGGGACCCCGTGCACACCGGCGACCTTCAACCGGAGGACGGACCCCGCACCGAGGGGTGCCTTGGTCGCACCGACGCCCGCACGGGTGTCCAGAAGGCGGGTGGGCGCGCTGCCGGTGAAGAGCCCGTAGGTACCCCGGTTGAATCCGTTGGAGAAGTAGCCCACGACGTCGACGACCACATCCGTGGTCCCCGTCTCGTTGGAGATGGTCACCGTTCCGTCTGCGCCGGCCTGGGCGATGACCATGTTGGACCGGGTTTCGTGGGCGGCGAAACTGAGTTGGGAGACGGTCGGCTTCGGCACACCGTCGTTGTAGACGGTCAGGTAGCCGCCCTTGGTGGGATTGACCGCGGTCACGTTGAGGATGAGCTCATGGGTGTCCGTGGCGTCGGGAAGTCCCGCGATACCACTGGCCTTGAACGTCAGACTTCCGTTGGCGCCGAGAGCACCGTGTGTGGTGCCGAGCTGTGACCGGGTGTCCACCAGGCGCGTGGGCGTCATCGGTGTCAGCACGTCCGTGTAGTCCGTCCCTGCCGGGACGAAGAGCCCTTCTTCGTCGACGATGACGTCGACGCTGCCGGTGGCGTTGTACAGGTTCAGGGTGTCATCGGTGCCGAGCGGTACGGTGATCAGGCTGGACACCGTCTGCCCGGATGCGAAGTTGAGGACCGAGGTCGTGGGCCTGGCACTGCCTGCGGCGTAGGCGGTGAGGTAGCTCGAGGTCGTCGCGTTGGTGACGGTGACATTGAGCACGGCAGCCTTGGCGTGGGCGTAACCCGGGATATTGCTGATCCACTGGGGCAATTGGAGGGTCAGCACCCCCTTGGGGCCGACCTTTCCGAAGTTTCCGTACGTCTGGGTGCGCGTGTCTGCGATCCGGCTCGGCGGCTCGTCCGCGAAGGCGTTGCCGGTCGCCGCCGAAGCGAGCGACTGGTATGCGGCCGGAGCGGTGCGGCCGGCTGCATAGGTTGGCGAGGCGGTCGAAATGCCGGCGGAGCCGGCCGTCAACGCCAGGAGAAGAGCGACTATTCGACGCAGCATGAAGGGCTGTTCCCGTTTCGGTGGTGGTTGGTGGGCCGCAGGAGGCACAGCGGAGTCTAAGGACTGCGGGCTTCCGCGTCACTCTTGGCGGAACCGAAACGGGGCGGTGTACGCCGACGTGGTGTCGGGGTGCACCGCCCCGGGGTGGGACGAGTAGCGGGTGGTTGCCCGCGTTGTCATGGCGGTTACTTCGGGTCGCGGTTGAACGACTTGGCCGACCAGCGGTAGCCGAGGACGGTCAGGGCTGCGCACCAGATCAGCGCGATCCACCAGTTGTCGCCGATGCCGGTGCCGAGCAGTAGGCCGCGCAGGGTTTCGATGGTGGGGGTGAAGGGCTGGTACTCGGCGATGGGCCGGAACCAGCCCGGCATGGTGTGGGTGGGGATGAAGGCGCTGGAGATCAGCGGCAGCAGGATCAGCGGCTGTGCGCTGTTGCTGGCGGCCTCGGCGTTGGGGCTGGCCATGCCCATTCCGACCGCGATCCAGGTCATCGCCAGGGAGAACAGGGCCAGCAGTCCGAGGGCTGCCAGCCACTCCAGGGCGGTGGCGTCGTGGGAGCGGAAGCCGATGGCCAGGGCGACGGCGCCGACCAGGACCACGCTGGCGATGCACTGCAGCACGCTGCCGACGACGTGCCCGATGAGCACCGATCCGCGGTGGATGGCCATGGTGCGGAAGCGGGCGATGATGCCCTCGCTCATGTCGGTGGCCACGGACACCGCGGTTCCGATCACGGTGCCGCCGATGGTCATCATCAGGATGCCGGGGACGATGTAGGCGATGTAGTCGGAGCGGTCGGCGTGGCCGCCGGCGATGCCCGCGCTCATCACGTCGCCGAAGATGTAGACGAACAGCAGCAGCAGCATGATCGGGGTGAGCAGCAGGTTCAGGGTCAGTGAGGGGTAGCGGCGGGCGTGCAGCAGGTTGCGGCGCAGCATGGTGCCGGAGTCGCGGGCGGCCAGGGTCAGGGTGCTCATCGCACGGTCTCCTTGGAGGTGTCGGTGCTGGTGAGGGCGAAGAAGACGTCGTCGAGGTCGGGGGTGTGCACGGTCAGTTCGTCGGCGTGGATGCCGGCGGTGTCCAACTGGTCCAGCAGGGTGCGCAGTTGGTGCTGGCTGCCGTCGTTGGGGATCTGCAGGGTCAGGGCCTGGTCGTCGGTGGTGGCGTGGGGCAGGGTGTCGGTGGCGCGCTGGTAGGCGGCGGGGTCGGTGAAGCGCAGGCGGACGTGGCCGCCGGGGACGATGCGCTTCAGCTGCTCGGCGGTGCCCTGGGCGGCGATGGTGCCGTTGTGCAGGACGGCGATGTGGTCGGCCAGTTGGTCGGCCTCGTCCAGGTACTGGGTGGTGAGGAAGACGGTGACGCCGCCGGCGACCAGTCCGCGGATGATGCCCCACATGGTGTGGCGGCTGCGCGGGTCCAGGCCGGTGGTCGGCTCGTCCAGGAAGATGATCCGGGGGCTGCCGACCAGGGTCATGGCGATGTCCAGGCGGCGCTTCATACCGCCGGAGTAGGTGGACGCGGGCTTCTTCGCGGCCTCCACCAGGTCGAAGCGCTCCAGGAGTTCGGCGGCGGTGCGGCGGCCCTCGGAGCGGGAGAGATGGTGCAGGTCCGCCATCAGCAGCATGTTCTCCTCGCCGGTGATCAGGCCGTCGACGGCGGAGAACTGGCCGGTGACCCCGATCGTGGCGCGCACCGCCTGGGGGTCGGCGGCCAGATTGTGGCCGCCGATGTGGATGTCGCCGCTGCCCGGGTCGGCGGTGATGAGGGTGGAGAGGATCTTCACGGCGGTGGTCTTGCCGGCACCGTTCGGGCCGAGCAGGGCGAAGACCGTTCCTTCGGGGACGGCCAGGTCGATGCCGTCGAGGACGACCTTGTCGTCGTACGACTTGCGCAGCCCGTTCGCCGCGATGGCCAGGTTGGTCATGATCGGTGCTCCTCAGAGGCTGCGGGCGGTGATGTCGCCGTGGGAGGTGGTGGCCTGGATGGACAGTGCGGTGGTGCCGTCGTTCTTCAGGGAGTTGTGGACCCGGCCGTGGCCGGTGCCGGCGTCCAGGGCGGCGGAGACGCCGGGGGCCGCGGCGACGGAGATGTTGCCGGACTGGGTGAGCAGTTCGACGGTGCCGGCCGCGGCTTCGGCGATCCGGATGTCGCCGCGGGCGGTGCTGATCGTGGCGGAGCCGCCGAGACGGCCGACCTCGACGTCGCCGTCGACCGCGGTCAGCCGCAGGCTGGCAGCCTCATCGATCTTGATGGTGCGGTAGGCGCCATCGAAGACGACGTCACCCAGGCGTCCGACGCCGCGCAGCTCGGTGCTGGCGGCCTTGGCCTGGACGTGGGAGCCGGCGGGCAGTTGGACGGTGACCTCCACCGCCCCGGAGCCGAGGAGCCGGCTGTCCGGGGCTCCGGCGGTGATCCGCAGGACGCCGTCGGCGTACTCGACGGTGGTCTGCTCGGCGGTCCTGCTGTCGCGGCCCTTGGCCGGGTCGGCGGGCCGGACCTCGACGGTGGTGTCCGCGCGGTCCGCGGCGATGAACTGGACCCGACCGGCGGGGATCTCCAGGACGGCGGAGACCGGGGCGGGGGTGTCGAACTTCTGCATCATGCTCTCCCGTAGTCGTTCGTTCTTTCTGACACGGGAAACGCTACGTTGCGTTCAAGGAACTGGCAACGACTCTGTTGCTTGAAATCCCCATAGGCAAAGGTCAAGGCCAGGATTTCATTGCAATGGTTTTGAATCTAATGCAACAGGCTTCACCTTGAACGTTGCAATGGATTGAGAATGAACGCTATGACCGGTGGCTTCACGGTCGGGCGCCTCAGGTCTCCTTCCGGCCCGCCCGAACCGGACGGGCCGGGGCGGGCCGGAAGGACCTCGGTCAGGAGGGCAGACGTACCGTCAGCCGCAGCAGACGGGTGTTCTGGGCGGCGGAGAAGTTGTCGTCGCTGATCAGCAGGAGTTCGCTGAGGCCCGAGCAGGGGGATCCCGGGGCCAGGGTCATGCCCTCGTAGTTGTCCAGGATCGGGTTGGGCTGCGGTTCCGGTGCGGTCGCGCCGAGGGACGGGCACTGGCTGACATCGGCGATCAGGGTCTTCTTCGTCAGCTCGCCGCTGCCGGCGTTGCCGAGGTCGGTGACGGCGGTGACGTCGGCGGAGCGCTGGACGTTCGGGGCGGCGTAGACCTTGATGGTGTTGCCGAAGCCCGCGGTGAAGGCGGCCTCCAGGACCAACAGGCCGTGCTGGCCGTAGGCGGCGACCTCGGAGATCCGGTTGCCCGGGTCCACCTGGTAGCCGATCTCCTTGACCAGGTCGTAGCCGTGCCGGTGGTTGGCCCGGTAGACCAGGATGCGGCGGTCCGTCGCCGCGCCGGTGCTGCTGACGTCGCCGCTGAGGACACCCTCCATGGCGGCGTAGACCGTGCTGCCGTCCGGGGAGACGCTCAGGCCCTCCAGGGTGGCGTTGGACGTCGCCTGGCCGGCCGGGGCGACCAGGAAGCGGGCCGGGACGGCGAGTTCGGACTGCTGGACACCCTGGCGGTCGAACTCGCGGACCGAGGGCTCGGTCTCGGAGCTGACCAGGTAGTCGCCGTTGGGCAGGACGGCGAGACCCTCGCCGTCGAAGTCGGTCTCGTCGTAGGGGGTGCCGTCCGGCTTGCGCAGCACCAGGCTGCCGACCACCTTCGGGCTGGCCGGATCGGCGAAGAACCAGATCTTGGCGAGCTCGCCGGTGCTGTGGTCGACGACGGCGCCGTAGGCGTGGCGGCGGGCGTCGTAGCTCAGCGCGGACAGGCCGCCGACGGTGTCGCCGTCGACCACGAGCTTGTTCAGGGCGTCGCTGTAGCCCTCCGCCCAGGCGTCGGCCCCGCAGGCGAGCGACGGCGACGGGAGGTGCCCGCCGGTCGGTGCTTCGGCCCGCGCGCTCGCGGCGGGGATCGCCAGCGGCGAGGCCAGCATCAGGGCGGCGACCGCGGCGGCTCTGACGCGGCGGCTGGATCGGGTCGGGTGCGGCGTCTTGGACGGAGGCACAGGTACTCCTTCGGCGGGAGCGCTCCTGGGGAGATGTCGGAGCGGAGGCGCCCCCAGACTGGCATCTGACGTTTTGTTGAAAAAGGGGTTCCAGGGGAACATTCGGCTTCGGCTGCGCAACGCCGCCCGGAAGGTCCGGCAGGTCTGGGCGGCCGGGCAGCGCGGACGGCCCGGTCAGCTCAGGCAGCCGGCATGGGCCAGGGCCTGCTTGAGCAGGACTCCCTGCCCACCCGGCATCTCCTGCTGGACCAGCGCGGACGAGGCCTCCTGCGGGCTGAACCAGACCAGGTCGAGCGCGTCCTGACGGGGCCGGCAGTCACCGCTCACCGGGACGATGTAGGCCAGCGACACCGCGTGCTGGCGCGGATCGTGGAACGGGGTGATCCCCTGCGTCGGGAAGTACTCGGCGACGGTGAACGGCTGCAGTGAGGCCGGGACCCTGGGCAGCGCCACCGGACCGAGGTCCTTCTCCAGATGCCGCAGCAGCGCGTCGCGGACCCGTTCGTGGTGCAGCACCCGGCCGGAGACGAGGGTGCGGCTGACCGTCCCGTCCGAGCCGATCCGCAGCAGCAGTCCGATGTGGGTGACCTCGCCGCTGTCGTCGACCCGTACCGGTACGGCTTCGACGTAGAGGATCGGCATCCGGGCGCGCGCCAGTTCCAGTTCGTCGGAGGCGAGCCAGCCGGGCGTGGTTTCCGTCATGTCTGACATTGGCTGATCGTACGTGCATACCCGGGGACTTCGCGTGCGGCTCCGGGTAGATGTCCGGGTACCGGGACATGGCCTGTCGGTGCCGGCGGCTACGGTGGGGAGCATGAGGACGTACACCGTGATCGACTCGCCGGTCGGCGAGCTGACGGCGGTGGCCGAGGACGGTGCGCTGGCGGGCCTGTACTTCGAGGGCCATCTCCGCCGCCCGCCGGTGGAGACCTTCGGGGAGCGCGAGGACCAGGGCTTCGCGGCGGTGCGGCAGCAGCTGGAGCAGTACTTCGCCGGTGCCCGCCGGGAGTTCGAGCTGCCGCTGGCACCGGTGGGGAACGACTTCCAGCGCCGGGTCTGGGACCTGCTGCTGACCCTCCCCTACGGCGGGACCACCTCCTACGGCGAGCTCGCCCGCCGGCTCGGCGACCCTGCGCTGGCCCAGGCCGTCGGCGCCGCCAATGCGCTCAACCCGGTGTCGGTGGTGGTCCCCTGCCACCGGGTCCTGGCCGCGGACGGCAGCCTGCGCGGCTATGCGGGCGGGCTGGAGCGCAAGCGGTTCCTGCTGGAGTTGGAGGAGTCCGCGGAGGAGAAGGCGGCCCGGCTCTTCTGACGCGGGAGCGGGGAGCGGGGAGCAGGGAGCAGGGCCGAGGGAGCGCGGCGGGCGGCTACGGCGCGGGCTGCGGGGCCGGCCCGTCCGGGCGGGGGCCGGTCCGTGCTGCCGGCTCCACCGGTTCCGGCGGCGCCACCGGTTCGGCCAGGAACTCGACCAGGGCGAGGGCCAGCACCAGGCCCAGCACCAGGGCGACGATCACCCCGGCGGTCGCACGGCTCCAGAACGCCAGGATCAGCGCGGCCGCGGCCAACAGCGCCCAGTTGACCCAGAGCTGATGGCGGCGCAGCCAGGGGGCGACCGGGCCCAGGCGCATCCCCGCCTGCGCGGCGGCGTGATGGGCCGCGCCCAGGCCGGAGCTCCACACCGACCTGACCCGCCGCGCGTACCCGCCGGGGCCGCTGAGCCAGCTGCCCAGCGCCACGGCGACGCCCAGTACGGCCACCGTGCGCACCGAGACCCGGATGAAGTGGACCAGCGCGTCGAAGACCGCGGCGGCGGCGTCCGAGGACACCCCGGTGGGCAGCGAGTCCAGATAGACCGCCCGTGCGGCGACCAGGGCCACGCCGAGGACGACCGCACCCGCGGCGACCGCCAGCGCCGCCGTCACCAGGGCTCGGCGGCGGCGGACCGCCAGCAGCACCCCGGCCGCCGCGATCAGCACCACGATCACCGGCAGCCAGACACCGGCCAGCTGCAGCAGCCGGAATCCGGTCTTCAGCCTCCCGATCCGGTCGTCCGTCGCCACGGTGAACTGGGTGTGCACCTCCGGGATCCTGGCCGCGGCGGTGACCCCTTGATCCACCAGCAGCTGTTTGACCTGGTCGATGACGGGAGCGAGATCGATGGTGACGGCGTTGCCGGTGAGCTGCACGGCGCCGCCGCCGGCACCGGTGAGGGCCTTGTCCAGGGAGGCGTGGATCCGCCGGTTGGCCTCGGTCCAGACGGTGGCGAAGGCGCTGCTCTGCACGGCCCGGTCGGCCAGTGAGCGGATCAGACTGGTGAGGGCGCTGGTCAGCGAGGTGTCCAGAGCCGACCCGACCCTGGGCAGGCTGCTGGTGGGCAGACCGCTCAGCAGCGCGTCGACCGGGATCTGCTGCACCAGGGCGGTGGTCACCCGGTTGGCCACGGCGTCCTGCACGGCCGGATCCGAAGCCAGCGGGGCCACTGTGGCGACATAGCGGTCGGTGTCGCCGATCTCCTGGCTGGCCCACACCGCGACCACGCTCAGCGGGGTGAGCACTGCGGCGACCAGGATCAGTGCCACCGCTGCGAAGGAGCGCAGCCGGTGCCGCTCGCGCCGCGGCCCGGCCTCCAGCGCGGCGACCCGCTCGCGCAGCGCGGAGAGCTCCGCCTGCTGCGGATCGTCCGACATCCGTGCCTCCCGGCCGTGGGTCCCAGGGTGTCCCACTGTGCGGCGTGCCGGGTCGCGACGCTTCCGGGGTGGGCCGAACGGGGGCTGACCGCCACTCAGCCGGCAGGTGACGGCAGATCAGGTACGGAAGGCGCCGGCCCCGGGCACGCCGCAGGGCGGGCACGCCGCAGGGCGGGCACGCCGCAGGGCGGGGACCCCGCCTGAAGCGAGGTCCCCGCCCTGCGGCGTGGGGGCGCCGGGCCGGCGAGCGGCCCGGCGCCCGGGATCAGCCCTTCGGCGCACCGAACGGCTTGGGTCCCTTGGGGGGCAGCGGCTTCTTGCCGTGAGCCGGCTTCGGCGGCGGGGGCAGCTGCTTCTTGGGCTTGGGCAGCGGCAGCGGGGGGAGGGCCATGGTGATTCCTTTCCTATTCCTCTCCGGGTTCGGAGGGGAGCCAATTTCTTTCCGCTCGGGGCCGGATTTTCCGGTCGGCCCCTTGCGGTGGAACTGACCATACAGACCTCCCCGGGCCCGGTTCGGTTCCGTCATTTCCGGCGCCCGCCGCACTCCGTCGCAATTCACAGGAACCGCCTCTTACCGGATGCATTCCCGTCTGCCTCTATGTGACTGGGCTGTGCCTCCGAGGCGCGATCCTGTGAAACCCCGAAGTCGGCCCGCGGGGGCGTAATTCTCAGGCCGCCACAGTTTCGCCACGTTTCCGCCCCAGGGTCACCATGCACCGTCCACCAGGTGTTATGTCCTCCGAGTTTCAGTCGATGCTGTCAATCCTGTGGTGTTGATATCGGCAGCCTGTGAGTATTCCCTTCCGGCCGGAACGTGCCCATTCGACGGAACCACGGGACCCGTTCCCCGGTCTGTAGGTTCGGAATTCGCCGGTGCGGTACACAAGGAAAGCGGGGGCCATGAACGACAACACCCTCATGATCAGACTGGGGGATCTGGTGGAACAGGCGCCGAAACGGCGCCGCGCCAGGATCTCCGCGCGGGAGGCATTCCGGAACCTCTGGCCATTGGCCCGGGTCTGGCGGCTGCGGCTCGCTCTGGCCGCCTTCTGCCTGCTGGTCTCCTCCGCCTGCGACGTCGCCGTCGTCGCCGTGTTCTCGTACGTCACCGACCATGTGCTGACCAAGGGCGACCTCGGGCTGGTCTGGATGCCGGCGGTGCTCTGGCTGGGGCTGGCCGCCGTCGAGGGCCTGGCCACCTTCGCCGGCAACTACACGCTGAGCTGGGTCGGCGAGAACTTCCTCCGGCGGCTGCGCGACCGCACCTTCCACCACCTGCAGCAGCTCTCCCCGGACTTCTTCGAATCCCGCCCCACCGGCGACCTGGTGGAGCGGCTCACCTCCGACGTGGACGCCATCGAGGGACTGGTGGTGACCACCCCGGTCACCCTGTTCACCTGCGCCGCGAACGCGGTCTTCTTCGCCTGCGCCGCGCTGTACGTGCGCTGGGACCTGGCCCTGCTGACCTTCGCCGCCGCCCCGCTGTTCTGGCTGGCCGCCCGGGTGTTCAGCAAGCGCATCCGCAGCGCCTCCCGCGAGGAGCGGGACGGCAACGGCGCGCTCACCGCCGCCATCGAGGAGAGCCTGGCCAATATGACGCTGGTCCAGGCGTACAACCGGCAGGACACCCAGGGCGCCAAGGTGCACCGGGAGAGCGTCGCCTGGATGGGCGCGGTCATCCGGCAGTACCGGCTCTCCTACGCCTACGGTCCGCTGGCCACCCTGGTGGAGACGGTCTGCCTGCTGAGCGTGATCGTGGCCGGCGCCTGGGAGATCGCGTCCGGACGGCTGACCCTGGGCGGGCTGCTGGCCTTCTCCGCCTACCTGGGCTACCTCTATCCGCAGATCCAGTCGCTGGGATCGGTGCAGCTGAGCCTCGCCTCGTCCACGGCGGCGGCGGAGCGGGTGCTGGAGATCCTGGAGACCCGGCCCTCCGTGCGCGACCCCCAGGCCCCGTCGGGCTCCGGGCGGGCGACGTCAGCGGCGGCAGCGCCGCATTCGGCAGCGGCACCGGGCCCCAGGGCCCGCGGGGTGCTCTCCTTCGACCGGGTCGGCTTCACCTACCCGGGCACCCGGCGGCCGATCCTGGACGACGTCAGCTTCACCGCCTGGCCCGGCCAGCTGGTGCTGATCGCCGGGCCGAGCGGGGCCGGCAAGTCCACCGTCGCCAAGCTGCTGCTGCGGCTGTACGACCCGACCACGGGCACGGTCCTGCTGGACGGCCGGGACATCGCCGGGCTGCCGCTGAGCCGGCTGCGCGACACGGTCACCCTGGTTCCCCAGGAGACCATGGTGTTCGACGCGAGCATCGGCGAGAACATCGCCTACGGGCGGCCCGGGGCGAGCGTCGAGCAGATCCGCCGGGCCGCGGCCGGCGCCGACCTGGAGGCCTTCGTGGACTCGCTGCCGGACGGCTACGACACTCCGGTCGGCCCGCGCGGACGGCTGCTCTCCGGCGGCCAGCGGCAGCGGCTGGCGATCGCCCGCGCACTGGTGCGGGACACGCCGGTACTGGTCCTGGACGAGCCGACCACCGGGCTCGACGAGGCGTCGGCGGCGCGGGTGATGGAGCCGCTGCAACGGCTGATGGCCGACCGCACCACCTTCCTGATCACCCATGACACCCGGCTCGCCGAGCAGGCCGACGCCTTCCTCTCGGTCGAGCACGGCGGGCTGGTCGTCCCGGCCGCGCTCGGACTGAGGGGGCGGGTATGAACGGCACCGGGACGCTGCCGGACCCGCTTCCCGAGCCGCTGCCGGGCCGGCAGTCGGACCAGCAATCGGGCCGGCAACCCGAGCTGCTGCCGGCGCCGCGGGCGGCCGCGCTGTGCCGGCGCAGGCTCCGCACCGAGCTGCGGCTGCTGCGCGAGGACGCCGGACTGACCGGGCGTCAGGTCGCCGAGGCGATGGGCTGGTCGGTGGCCAAGGTGTCCCGGCTGGAGCGGGCCGAGGGCAGACTGCGGGACGCCGAGGTGAGTGCCGTGTGCGCGCTGTACCACGTCCCCGGGGACCGGGCCGCGGTGCTGGCCGAGTGCGCGGCGCGGACCAGGACGCCGCAGTGGTGGCAGGCCCGCGAGTACCACCGGCTGCTGCCGCCCGGCGCGGACGACCAGCTCGGCCTGGAGGCCGCCGCCTCCGAGATCGCCCTCTACGACCCGGAGGCGGTGCCGGAACTGCTGCGCACCGAGGAGTACAGCGCCGCCGTCGCCGCGCTCCCCGGCTGGAGCGGGTGGCCGCCCGGCGAGCCGTCGGCCGCGCGGGTGCGGACCCTGGTCGCCGCAGGGCACCGGCGACGCGCGGTCGTCGACCGGCCGGACGACCCGCCGCGGCTGCGGGTGGTGCTCACCGAGGCGGTGCTGCACCAGGCGTTCGGCGACCGGGAGGTGCTGCGGGGGCAGCTGCGCAGACTCGTGGAGCTGGCCCGGCGGCCCGGCGTCGAGCTGCGGGTGCTGCCCTTCAGCCGGGCGGCGGTGCCCGGTCTCGGCGGCCCGTTCGCCGTCTTCGGCTTCGCCGACGGATCGTCGCCGGTGGTGGTCCGGGAGCAGCTGACCGGGGTGCAACTGCTGGACGACCAGCCGTCGGTGGGCCGCTACCGGACCGCGGTCGGCATGCTGCTGGCCAGGGCGGCCGGCCCGACCGCCTCGCTGGCGCTGATCAGCAGCGTCGCCGGGGTCAGGTCCTGGTAGCGGATCGCCCTCGCGCGCCGGTGTCGGACACCTGATCGGGTAAACCGCTGGGGCGGGAGGCCGGGTCTCGGTAGCGTCCAGGACCATGACCTGGCTTCCCGAGGATTTCGTGCACCCCGTCCGTACCGCCGTGCTCGACGGCTACCACCTGCGCCCGATCAGGGCGACCGACACTGAGCTCGACTACCCCGCCGTGATGGGCTCGCGGGAGCGGCTGTGGTCGTTCTACGGCGAGCCCTGGGGATGGCCGGCCGCCGACATGACGGTCGAGGAGGACCGCAAGGACCTGGCCCGGCACGAGCGTGAGATCGAGGCCCACCAGTCCTTCAACTACGCGTTGTTCGACGACGCCGAGACGGTGCTGCTGGGCTGCGTCTACATCGACCCGCCGGAGAAGCCGGGCGCGGACGCCGAGTTGGCCTGGTGGGTGGTGGACGAGCTGGTCGGCACCGAGGTCGAGGCGGCGCTGGACGCGCTGGTCCCCGCCTGGATGGCGGCGGAGTGGCCGTTCCGGAAGCCCCGCTACCTGGGACGTGACATCTCCTGGCAGGACTGGCTGGCCCTGCCCGCCGCCGGGGCCTGACGCCCCGTCGGTTCCGCGGCGCCCGATCGGGGCTGCCGCTGCGTACGGCAGGCCGGCCCGGAGTCCGCCCTGGTTCGGCGGGCTTCGGGCCGACCTGCCGGTGCGCCGACCGTTCGGCCTCACCCGGTCGGCGCGGCTGACCGCATTTTCGGAACCCACCTCCGTACTCACGGTCCGACGGTGTCCGCACGCACCGCCGTTCCCGCTCCTTCCCGGTACCGGTGCGCCGTCCTCGGCCTTCCGCGGCACCGGGAATTCATGAGCGGGCCACACCACATTAGGCCCGTGCCGTTCCCCCGGCGTCGGCCGCGAGCGGGAATCCACAGGTCCGTCGAAAGGATGAGATCCGTCGTATTGTTCGGCCGTTCCGCTACACCGTGAGGCCGTTCCGGTGCGCGAAGGCGGCGAGTTGGACCCGATTACGCAGATCGAGTTTGGTGAGGATCCGGGACACATGGGTCTTCACGGTGGCTTCGCCGAGGACCAGTTCCTGGGCGATCTCGGCATTGGACCAGCCGTGGGCGACCAGCCCCAGCACGCTCAACTCCCGGCTGCTGAGCCGGTCGACCTCCTCCGAGGGCGGCTTGGCCGGCACGGCCAGGGTGTCCCGCCAGTGGTCCAGCAACTGCCGTGCGACCTGCGGCGACAGCCAGGCGTAGCCGGACGAGAGGGCCCGTACCGCGGCGATCAGATCGGCGGTCTCCTCGTCCTTGAACACCCACCCGTCCACCCCGGCCGCGGCGGCCCGCATCAGCTGGTTGTCGTCGACCTTGACGATCAGCAGCAGCACCCGCGGCGCCTGCCCGTCGGGGTGTCCGTGCAGATCCGGAATTCGGGCCAGCCACCCGGTTCCCACCGATTCAGTGTCGATCACCAGCACGTCCGGATGGCAGCGGCCGACCGCGTGCAGAGCCTCGGTCATGTCCTGTGCTTCGCCGACGATGCTGAATCCGTCGACGGCGTCGAGAACCGCGCGGAGGCCGTCCTGGAAAATCGATGAAGCACCCACGAGTGCAAGTCGTCTGTTCACCATGGCGGACCCAATTCGCCGAGCACTCGGCTTCCGCAGGATTTCGACTTCCTGACCCTGTTCACATGAACCACCTCCGGCTTTCGGGCATGTGCCTATTCGCACATCAACCTGTAGGCCACCAGCCCTGCCCCCTGGCGCAGGGGCCGTCGACCGGGCCCGTGCCACCGCTGCCGGACCTGGCCAGCGGCATATGCACGAGTCATACGTCAGTATGGTGGCCACCCGCCCGCCCCGGCAGGTCTCTTGACGCTTTCGTACCGACTCAGGTCACAACTGCCCGGATAGTACAGGGAAGTTCGGACCCAGGACGGGGCAACAGCACGAGTGCCGCACCACGGGGAGCGGTGCGGCACTCGTCAGGTGCGGGGCGGCCTGGGCCGGAGGGGCTCAGTGGCCGCCGTTGTTGTTCCCGCCGTTATTACCGTTGTTGTTGTTGCCGTTATTGCTGTTGTTCCCGTTGTTCTTGGTGGTGGTGGTCGCCTTCACCGCGTCGGCCGGCTTGGCCGCGACGGTCAGACTGAGGTGCGGCAGCCCGCTCATCGACGCCACCATCGCCTGGTGCCAGACCGCGCCCGAGGTCAGGTAGCCCCACGCCTTCGCGTAGTACGTCCCACCGATGGTCTTGCCGGAGAGCGAGTACTTGCTCGGAGCGGACGGGTTGGTCATCATCGTCGCGTCGGAGATCTGCTTGGTGTAGCCGGCGAACCAGGCCTGGTCCTCGTTGTTGGTGGTACCGGTCTTGCCGGCGTCGTCGTAGCCGCCGATGTCGCCGATCGAGGCACCGGTGCCGCCCGGGTCCGAGACCACCGAGTGCAGCAGGGTGTTCACCGAGGCGGCGACGCTGGGGGTGAGCGCCTGGGTGCAGTTCGAACCCGGGACCTTGATGTCCTTGCCCGAGCTGTTGGTGATCCGGCTGATCGCGGTGGGGCTGCAGTAGGTCCCGTTGGCGGAGAAGGTCGCGTAGAGGTTGGCGATCTGCAGCGTGGTGAGGCTGTTGACGCCCAGGGTCAGCGTCTGCACCTGGTCCAGCGGGGTCAGCCCGCTGGGGGACTTGGAGTCCGCGCTGCCCTGGTAGGTGAGGCCCAGCCGCTGCGCCATCTTGACCACGTTGCAGAGGCCGACCTTGGCCTCCAGCGGCACGAAGTAGGTGTTCACCGAGGCGGCCATGGCCTGCACCATGTTGATGTTGCCGTACGGCGTCGTGGTGTCGTTCTCGTCACCGGGCGTCGCCAGCAGCCGGTCGCCGTTGCAGTTCGTCATCTCCGGGAAGTCGCCGCTGGCCACCGAGTTGATGGTGTAGCTCAGCGGGATCCCCTGCTCCAGCGCGGCCGCCGCGGTGACCGCCTTGAAGATGGATCCGGTGGGGAAGCCGCCGCCGCCGCTGTGCTGCGAGTCGGCGTTGTAGTTGATCTCGGTCTGGTTGGTGCCGGTGCCGTAGGGGCGGCTCTGCGCCATCGCCAGGATCTTGCCGGTGCCGGGCTCGACCATGGTCGAGGCGGCGATGGCCTTGTCACTCGCGTAGGCGTGGTCCTCGACCGCCTTGACGTCGGCGGCCTGGTCCTTGGGGTTCAGCGTGGTGTAGATCTTCAGGCCGCCGGTGTACCAGACCGCGGACCGCTCCTCGGCGGTCTTGCCGAAGGTGGGGTCCTTCAGAATGATCGACTTCACGTAGTCGCAGAAGAACTCCTCACCCTTCTTGGCGGTGATGCAGCCCTCGGACGCGTGCTTGATCTTCAGCTTGACCGGGGTGGCCTCGGCCGCCTTGGCCGCGGCCGGGGTGATGGTCCCGTACGAGGCCATCGAGTTGAGCACCTCGTTGCGGCGGGTGAGCGCGGCCTCCGGGTTGGCGATCGGGTCGTACTGCGAGGGAGCCTGCACCAGGCCGGCCAGCAGCGCGGCCTGCGGCAGCGTCAGCTCGCTGGCGTGGACGCTGAAGTACTGCTCCGCCGCCGCCTCGACGCCGTAGGCCTTGCCGCCGAAGTAGGTGATGTTGAGGTAGTCGTCGAGGATCTGCTGCTTGGTGAGCGTCTTCTCGAAGTTGATCGCGTACCGCAGTTCCTTGATCTTGCGGTCCGTGGTCTGCGCGGTGGCCTGGGCGACGAGGGTCGCGTCGTCGCCGGCCTCCTCGATGAAGATGTTCTTGACCAGCTGCTGGGTCAGCGTGGAACCACCCTGGGTGGAGCCGCTGGAGGCGTTGCGGGTCAGCGCGCGCAGCGTGCCGGTCAGGTCGATCGCGCCGTGCTGGTAGAACCGGTGGTCCTCGATGTCGATCAGCGCGTTCTGCATCACCGGAGCGATCTTGCTCAACGGCTCGACCTGGCGGTCCCGGGAGTAGACCGTGGCGATCACGCCGCCGTCGGCGTCGTAGATCGTCGACGACTGCGACAGGGTGGGGATCGCCAGGGAGTCGGAGATGCTGTTGAAGTCGTCGGCCGTGGACTTCGCCCCCAGACCGACCGCGCCCACCGCCGGGATCGCGAGCCCGGCGACGATCGCACCCGCCAGCACACTCGCGCCGACAAGGCCGAGGCCGTTGCCGACCTTCTGGAGGGGAGTGCTGATCTGCTTCGCTGCCATGGCCCCACGATAGGCGGCGACCTTAAGAGGATCCGACGTAGGGGCCGTCAGGACTGTCACGGAGTTGCCACAAATTACTGAGTGCCCGCGGAGTGTCCGCCCTTCGGCGCGGTCAGCGTCCCCGCGGCCGCCCGGGCGACCGCGGCGGCCAGGGCCGCCAGTGGCGGGGAGTCCAGTTTCCACTGCTGCCAGTACAGGGCGACCTCGACGGTCCGTCCCGGGGCCAGGTCGACCACGGTGCCGGCGGGCAGCTGCGCCGCCTGCTCGTCGGGCAGCATGCCCCAGCCGAGGCCGGCCGCGACCGCGCGGACGTAGGCGTCCGAGGCCGGGATGGAGTGCCGGACCCGGCCGGGACCGGGGACCGCCTGCGGGGCGAGGTCGCGGAGGAAGGCGTCCTGGAGGTCGTCGTCGCGGTTGAAGACGATCACCGGGGCCGACGGCAGGGTCTGCGCCACCGGGCCGCCGGCGAGCCAGCGTTCGACGAACCCGGGGGTGGCCCGGGCGCGGTAGGCCATGCTGCCGAGCGGACGCACGGTGCAGCCCGCCACCGGATGCGGTGAGGCGGTGATGGCGGCCGAGACCAGGCCCTGCCGCAGCAGGTCGGCGGTGCGGGCCTGGTCCTCCTTGTGGAGTTCGAAGCAGACCCGCAGCTCGGCGGGGACCCGGGAGAGGGCGGGCAGGAACCAGGTCGCCAGCGAGTCGGCGTTGACCGCGACGGCGAGCGTGGTGGCGGGTCCGGCCCCCGCGCCGCCGCCACTGCCGGCGTCGCGGCCGCTGCCGTCGCCGTTGCCGCCGCCCGGGGCCGGGAGGCCGAGCTCGGCCGCGGCGTCGTCCTCCAGCCGGACCAGCTGCCGGGCCAGCCGCACCAGCACCTCGCCGGAGCCGGTCGGCCTGGCCGGCTTGGTGCGCAGCACCAGGACCCGGCCGACCCGCCGCTCCAGCGCCTTGATCCGCTGGCTGACCGCCGAGGGCGTCAGCCGCAGCTCCTGCGCGGCCGCGTCGAAACTGCCCCGGTCCACGACGGAGAGCAGGGTACGGACCTGGTCGAGCGGGAGTTCCGACATCGTCGACATCACAGCTGCTAATGATACGTAAGAAACTTTAGCTGGCGTGATGTGTCCGGCCGCTTCTACGGTCGGACGCATGGACGCAGACATCGTCGCCGCCGCGGCCGGGCTCGGCACCGGCCTCTCGCTGATCGTCGCCATCGGCGCCCAGAACGCCTTCGTGCTGCGCCAGGGCATCCGGCGGCAGCACGTCCCGGCGATCGTCGGGATCTGCGCCCTCTCCGACGCGGTGCTGATCGCGCTGGGGGTGGCCGGCCTCGGCGCCCTGGTCCGCGGCTTCCCCGGGGTGATCACCGCGGTGGCCTGGATCGGCGGGGCGTTCCTGGTGGGGTACGGGCTGCTGGCCGCCCGGCGGGCGCTGCGGCCGGGACGGCTGGTCGAGGGACCGGCGGGCGCAGCGGCCGGCGGCGGGGGGTCGCTGGCGTCCTCGGTGCTCAGCTGCCTCGGCTTCACCTGGCTCAATCCGCATGTCTACCTGGACACCGTGCTGCTGCTGGGCAGCGTCGCCGCCGGGTACGGGCCGGCCCGCTGGATGTTCGCGCTGGGAGCGGCGACCGGCAGTGTGCTGTGGTTCAGCGGTCTGGGCTTCGGCGCCCGGCTGCTCGGTCCGGTGTTCGCCCGGCCGGGTGCCTGGCGGACCCTGGACCTGCTGATCGCGGCGACCATGCTGGCGATGGGTGTCGCGCTGGTGCTGCGTACCTGAAGACGCGCGCCTGAGGCGGCAGGGGTGCGTCCCGACTAAACTGTTCGATCAACTACGAACAGAACCGAGGGGTCGTCATGGGGACCGCCGAAACCGCAGCGGGCCGGGGCGCGCCGGAGCACCGGCATCCGCGCGAGGTGCCGCTGCAGGGCGCGCTCGCGGCGCTGGCCGATCCGGTGCGGCTGATCCTGGTCCGGGAACTGGCGGCCAGCCGGGACTGGGAGCGGTCCTGCGGCAGCTTCGACGTGCCGGTGCGCAAGGCGGCGCTGAGCCACCACTTCGCGGTGCTGCGCGAGGCCGGGCTGATCGAGCAGCGTGACAGCGGGGCCCGGCGGGTGAACCGGCTGCGCCGGGCCGAGTTCGACGCGCGCTTCCCCGGCCTGCTGGACCTGGTGCTGAGCGAGAAGCCGGACCGGTCGATCGCTGAGTAGTACATATGTTCGAAGAAGGCGTAGTCTGGATCCCATGACCGTCGCACTCCAGGGATCCCTGTTCGGCGAGGCGGAGGCCCCCGCCCTGCTGGGGTTGGACGGCGTGCGCCGGACCGCACTCGGGTACGGCGCCTGGGTGGACCTGCTCCCCGGCTGGCTCACCGGTGCGGACCTGCTGTTCGAGCACTTGGCCGGGACCGTGCCCTGGCGCGCCGAGCGGCGCGAGATGTACGAGCGCGTGGTCGGCGTCCCGCGGCTGCTGGCCTACTACGCCGACCGCGCCGAACTCCCGCATCCGGTGCTGGAACGGGCCCGTGCGGCGCTGAGCGCCCACTACGCGGCCGAGCTGGGGGAGCCGTTCCGCACCGCCGGGCTCTGCTACTACCGCGACGGCCGGGACAGCGTTGCCTGGCACGGCGACCGGATCGGCCGGGGACGGTCCGAGGACACCATGGTCGCGATCCTCTCGGTCGGCGAGCCGCGCGCCTTGCTGCTCCGGCCCAGGGACGGCGGGGACACCGTGCGGCTGATGCCCGGCCACGGCGATCTGCTGGTCATGGGCGGCTCCTGCCAGCGCACCCACGACCACGCGGTGCCCAAGACGGCCCGGCGGGTCGGCCCCCGGATCAGCATCCAGTTCCGCCCGCGCGGAGTGGCCTGAATGATCAGATCCCGGACGTCAAAGGACCGTTAAGACTGCCGGGATCACGCAGTGCGCGGGCTGCTCCGCCGCTGTCACTCTGGCCCAGGTGGCACGGAGTGCCACTACGGAGGATCTGCAGAGGCGGCGACAGCAGTGGGTGGCTTCACGGGGGTGGTCACGGGGTTCCCGACCGTGGTCTTCAGCTTCGCACTGGTCGTCGTCGTGGCGTACTGGGTGCTGGTTCTGCTCGGGGGAGCACACCTGCACGCGGGACACCACGGGGGTGGTGGCCACGGGGGCGGTCACGGGGGTGGCCACGGTGGCCACGGCGGCGGCCACGGCGGTCACGGGGGCAGCCACGGTGGCGGTCACGGAGGTCCGGCTGGGCACCACCACGGTGGTGTCCGCGGCGGACTGCGCCACCTCAACGGGGGTCTGCAGAGAACGTTCGGGCTGGGCGGGATGCCGGTCACCGTCGCGATTTCGCTGGTGGTCGCCTTCGCCTGGTTCGGCGCGCTGACCGGTCAGTCCCTGCTGGACGGCAGGCACGGGGGTGCCGTGCTGGCAGGGGCCCTGGTGGTCGGCTGGGCGGGGGCCCGGGTGCTGGCCTGGCCGCTGCGGCGGCTCATGCCGGCGCCCGCCCCGCCGCCCTCCCGCCGGGACTTCGTCGGACGTCCCTGCGTCATCCGCACCGGGCGGGTCGGCCCGGACTTCGGCCAGGCGGAGGTGCGCGCGGAGGACGGATCCGCGGCCCTGGTGCAGGTACGGCAGAGCCTCGACGAAGCGGCCGGGCCGGGGAGCGCGCTGTCCAAGGGCGCCTCAGCACTGATCTACGACTACGACGCCGAGGGCGAGTTCTTCCGGGTGATGCCGGGAGTCCCGGGCGCCAGCACCCGTCAGCTCAGCTGACGTAACTTCAGCAATCAATCACTCCAAGGCCGTTCAAGCGGCCGCCAAAGGGTCGGTCATGTCTGTTGTCACGATCGGAATCGGCGTGCTCGTCGCCGTCCTCCTGCTCATCGGCCTGGGCACGCTGCTGCTCTTCGGCCGGCTGTTCCGCAAGGTGGTGCAGGGCGAGGCCCTGATCATCAACAAGCCCAAGAACGTCGACGTCACCTTCACCGGCGCGCTGGTGCTGCCGATGGTGCACCGCGCCGAGGTGATGGACATCTCGGTGAAGACCATCGAGATCGTCCGCTCCGGCCGGGAGGGGATGATCTGCCAGGACAACATCCGCGCCGACATCAAGATCACCTTCTTCGTCCGGGTCAACAAGACCAAGGAGGACGTGGTCAAGGTGGCCCAGGCGATCGGCACCGACCGGGCCAGCCACCAGGAGACCCTGCAGACGCTGTTCGCCGCCAAGTTCGCCGAGGCGCTGCGCACCGTCGGCAAGCAACTGGACTTCATCGACCTCTACACCAAGCGCGAGGAGTTCCGGGACCGGATCATCGCCGCCATCGGCACCGACCTCAACGGCTACCACCTCGAGGACGCGGCCATCGACCACCTCGAACAGACCCCGATGGTGCAGCTGGACCCGGCCAACATCCTGGACGCCCAGGGCATCCGCAAGATCACCGAACTGACCGCGCTGGAGCACATCCGCACCAACGACTTCCAGCGCAACGAGCAGATGGAGATCACCCGCCAGGACGTCGACGCCCGCGAGGCCGTGCTGGAGCTGGAGCGGCGCCGGTCCGAGGCCGAGATCCGGCAGCGCAAGGGCATCGAGACACTGCGTGCCCAGGAGGAGGCGGCCACCCTGCAGGTGCAGGAGGAGGAGCGGCTGAAGTCGCACAGCGCCCTGCTGCGCACCGAGGAACTGCTCGGCGTCCAGCGGGAGAACCAGCAGCGGGAGATCGCCGTCGCCGAGAAGAACCGCGAGCGGGTGATCGCGGTGGAGACCGAGCGGATCGAGAAGGACCGGCTGCTGGAGGTCGTCAACCGGGAGCGCGAGGTCGAGCTGTCCCGCGCCGAGATGGAGCGCCAGGTCGAGGTGGAGCGCCGGGGCGTCGCCGAGGTGGTGCGCGAGCGCATCGCGGTGGACCGCACCGTCGCCGAGCAGGAGGAGGAGATCAAGCGGGTCCGGGTGGTGCAGGAGGCCGAGCGCACCCGCCAGGCCGTGATCATCACCGCTGAGGGCGAGGCCCAGGAGCAGCTGGTCAAGGACATCAAGGCGGCCGAGGCCGCCGAGCAGACCGCGCAGTTCTCCGCCCGGGAGCAGCTGGTGCTGGCCGAGGCCCGGCAGCAGACCGCGGAGCTGGACGCCACCGCCGCGGTGCGGCTGGCCGAGGGCGAGCGGGCCAGGGTCGGCGCGGCCGGGCTGGCCCAGGCCGAGGTGTCGGAGCGTCAGGCGATGGCGGACGCGGCCGGCATCAGGGCGAAGATGGAGGCCGAGGCCGAGGGCCTGCAGCAGAAGGCGGTCGGCATCGAGAAGGCCGGCCTGGCCGAGGCCGCGGTCGCCGAGAGCAAGGCGATGGCGGACGCGGCCGGGATCAGGGAGCGGCTGCTGGGCGAGGCGGCCGGCCTCAAGGAGAAGGCGGCGGCGATGGCCGCGCTGGACGAGGTGTCCCGGGCGCACGAGGAGTTCCGGCTGCGGCTGGCCGCGGACAAGGAGGTCAGGCTGGCCGCGCTGGAGGTGCAGCGCAAGGTCGCCGAGGCCCAGGCGTCGGTCCTGGCCGCCGGTCTCACCAGCGCGGACATCGACATCGTCGGCGGCGACAGCATGTTCTTCGAGAAGCTGGTCGGCGCGGTCTCCTTCGGCAAGGGCATCGACGCGGCGGTGGACAACTCCGACGTCATCAAGGCACTGGGTGCCGAGTGGCTGAGCGGCGAGAAGAGCTTCAGCAAGGACGCCACCGAGGTGCTCAGCTCGCTGGCGGCCGGCGGCCCCTGGAACCTGGCCATGCTGCTGAAGCTGCTGGGCACCGGAGCCGACGGGACGGCACCCGCCGTACCGCCCGTCCCGGCCCAGATCGTCAACGGCACCACCAAGTAATCCACCGCATCACAGAGGAGCAGGGAACAGCCATGGGCGTCGAGGACGGCACCTTCCAGATCCTGCGGACCCGGCTCGCGGACCGCGCGGCCGAGCTCGGCCGCCGGGCGGCGGAGCTGAACACCCGCCGGCAGGAGGTCTTCGGCGCCCCCGTGCTGGAGCTGGCGGCCTCGGCCCGGCTGCGCACCGCGGCCGAGGCCACCGCCTGCGGCATCATCGCCATCCGGCCCGGAGTCCTGCTGCTGGGGACCTCGGCGCCGGGCCTGGCCGAGGGCATGCTCTCGCTGCACGACGAGGACGGGGGACCGCTGGACCCCGGCACCGTCCCCGGCCTGCTGGACGACGAGCGGTTCCACCGGGACCTGGCCGAGCTGCTGCGCTACTACCGCGACGCCCGCCTGGTCGAGCTGGTCCGCACCACCTCCGCCCGGCTGCTCGCGGTGTTCCGCACCGGCGAGCAGGACGGCGACATCCGGGTGCTGCAGTGGAAACTGGCCGAACGTCAGGCCGAGTACCTGGACAACCACGGCGAGCGCGAGCTGCCCAGCCCGCCGGTCTTCGAACTGCCGTGGACCACCACCGGACGCGAGCAGCACGACAGCGGCCGGGTGCTGATCGAGGGCCGGGTCTCGGTGGCCGCCACCGGCGGCAGCCTGACCGTACGCTCCGCGGTCGACGGGCGGGAGCTGTACCGGGAGGCGGTCGACGACCCGCTGCAGAGCCTGGCCGACGCCGCCATCGCCTACACCGTCGCGGAACCGCTGCTGGTGCTCTGCGTCCGCCCCTACAACGAGGCCGCCGACCGCTACCTGGTCGTCAACACCCGTACCGGCTCGGTCCGCAGGCAGGACTCGCTGGCCCAGGGGGCCCGGCTGCTGCCGGCCGAGCAGGGCCTGATCTTCCCCGGCGGCTACGAACTGGCCGACGGCACCAACCGCGCCTTCCGCACCGACGGCACCGACGGGCTGCGCTTCGACGCGGTGCTGCCCTCGCTGGGCGGCGAGGACCTGCTCTACGTGCTGCGCCGGCCGGGCACGGCCCAGGTGCTGCTGCTGTCCTGGAACACCGTGCGCCGCGAGGCCGCGGCACCGCTGCACGGCGCCGGCTACACCCTGCTGCCCGACGGCACCCTCGCCCTGCTCAAGCCGGACCGCGAACCGGTGCGCGGCCATGAGATGCAGCTGTGGCACACCCCCTTCGCCTCCGCCGAGTTCGCGGCCTCGCAGCAGGTCGGCGAGGACCCGTTGGAGCGGATCGGCAACGCCGACCTGGTCCGCGGCATCGCCGACTGCCTGGATGTGGTCCGCAGCGCCTCCGGCGCCGACCTGGTGGACGCCGCGCTGATCCTGGACGCCTGCGCCAAGGCCGCCGACCGGCACTACTGGCTGGGCAGCACCGGGCTGCTGGAGCCGCTGGCCGAACTGCGCGACGCCGCCGAACAGGTCGGCGCCGAGCAGGCCAGGATCGGCGCACTGGCCGCCCGGGCCGCCGAGGCCGTCTCCGCGGCCCGGGAGGAGGCGGCCGCCCTGGTCCGCCGCTCCCACGGCGAACCCCCCACCGACGCCGACGGCTGGACCGCGCTGCTCGGCGAGCTGCGCCGGTCCCAGGGCCGGACCCGTTCGCTGCGCGAGCTGCCGCAGCTGGACCTGCCCGAACTGGAGGCCGTCGAGGCCTCGCTGGCAACGGAGTTGGAGTCGGCGACCGAACGCGCCTTCGGCTACTTCGCCGGCCCCGACGCCTTCGCCGCCCCGCTCGCCGCCGCCCGAGAGGCCGCGGACGGAGCAGCGGAGCTGGCCACCGCCGCCGAGGCGGGACGGGTCGCGGACCGGCTCGCCGAACAGGCCGAGTCGCTGACCACCGTCACCGACCTGGTCACCGGCGCGGTCACGGCCGACCCCGGCGCCGGCACCACGGTGCTGCTCGCCATCGGCGAGGTGCTGGCCGCCGTCAACCGGGCCCGGGCGATCCTGGACAGCCGCCGCCGCTCGCTGCTGGAGACCGAGCACCGCTCCGCCCACGCCGCCGAGTCCGCGCTGCTGGCCCAGGCCACCACCGCGGCCCTGGCCGCCGCCGACTCGCCCGCGGCCGCCGCCGACCAACTGGCCAGGCTGCTGTTGCGGCTGGACGGCCTGGAGGCCCGCTTCGCCGAGGCCGAGGACCTGGCGGCCGAGCTAGCCGAACGCCGCGAGTCGATCCAGCAGGCCTTCGCCGCCCGCCGGCAGACCCTGCTGGACGAGGCCGCCGCCCGCGCCGACCGGCTCGCGGACTCGGCCGGCCGCGCACTGGAGGCACTGCGCCGCCGGCTGGCCGGGCTGCACACGGCCGAGGACGTGCACGCCGCGCTGGCCGCCGACCCGATGGCGCTCCGGGTCCGTTCCGCGGCCGCCGAACTGCGCGCGCTCGACGACCGGGTCCGCGCCCAGGAGCTGGAGGACGGCCTCACCGGTGCCGGACAGACCGCGGTCCGCACCCTGCGGGACCGGGCCGACCTGTCCGCCGACGGCGGCGCCACGGTCCGGCTGGGCCGGCACCGCTTCGCGGTCCGCCGCGAGCCCGTCGAGCTGACCCTGCTCCCGGACGGGGACGGGCTGGCCTTCTCGGTCACCGGCACCGGCTACCGGCGCCCGGCGCACGACCCGGCGCTGCTGGCCGGACGCGAGTTCTGGACCCAGCCGCTGGTCAGCGAGTCGCCGCTGCTCTACCGCTCCGAGTACCTGGCAACAGGCCTGCTGGGCGCCACCACTGACGAACCGTTGGAGCAGCAGGTGCGCCGCGCCGCCGAGGCGGCGTACGACGAGGGCTACGAGCGGGGCGTGCACGACCAGGACGCGGTGCTGATCCTCGGCGCCCTGCTGCGGCTGCGCGCCGGGGCCGGCCTGCTGCAGCACCCCGCCGAGGTCCGCGCCGCCGCCCAGCTGTTCTGGGCCCACGGTGCGGACGAGGGCCGGCGCCGCAGCTGGCAGCGCCGGGCCCGCTCACTGGCCCTGGCCCGCAGCACCTTCGGCCCGGCCGCGGCGCTGACCGACCTGGCCGCCGAACTCTCCGACGCCGTCGCCCGGTTCGGCTCGGCGGCCGGGCTCCCGCAGACCCCGCCGGCCGGAGACTACCTGCTGGAGGAACTCGCCGACCCGACCGAGGGCTTCGCCGCCAGTGCCGACGCGCGCACCCTGCTGGACGCCTTCGAGCAGACCCCCGGCGGCCCGCTGCTCGCAGCCGACCTGCGGGAACTCGCCGACGACCTCCCGGCCCGGCACCAGCTCGCCACCGCCTGGCTCAGCGCCTTCGCCCCGGACGCCGCGACCGCGCTGCCCGAGGCGGTGTCCCAGCTCTGCGCCCCGGAGCTGCCCCGCTACCCGGTCGACGCCCCGCTGAGCGAGACCGTCGACGGCCTGCTCGGCAGCCACCCCCGGATCCAGGACGGCCGGCTCACCGTCCGCATCGACCAACTCCCCTACCAGGCCGCCCGGTTCCGGGCCGAGCGGGTCAGTGCGTTCCGCGCCTTCCAGCGACAGCGCGCGGACGCACTGGCCACCGAACGGGCCCGGCTGCGGCTGGACGACCACCGCCCGCGCCCGCTGGCCGGCTTCGTCCGCAACCAGCTGATCGACGAGGTCTACCTGCCGCTGATCGGCGACAACCTGGCCAAGCAGCTGGGTTCGGCCGACTCCACCTCGGCCGACCGCAGCGGCCTGCTGCTGCTGCTCTCCCCGCCCGGCTACGGCAAGTCCACGCTGCTGGAGTACGTCGCCGACCGGCTGGGGCTGCTGATGGTGCGCGTGGACGGCCCGGCCCTCGGCGCCGGTACCACCTCGCTCGACCCGGACCGCGCCCCGGACGCCGCCGCCCGCCGCGAGGTCGAGAAGATCGTCTTCGCGCTGGAGGCCGGCAGCAATGTGCTGCTGCACCTGGACGACATCCAGCACGTCTCGTCCGAGCTGCTGCAGAAGTTCATCCCGCTGTGCGACGCCCAGCGCCGGATCGAGGCCGTCAGCGACGGCCGGGCCCGCAGCTTCGACCTGCGCGGCCGCCGCTTCGCGGTCTCGCTGGCCGGCAACCCCTACACCACGTCGGGACAGCGGTTCCGGATCCCCGACATGCTCGCCAACCGCGCCGACGTCTGGAACCTCGGCGAGGTGCTGACGGGTCGTGAGGACCTGTTCGCACAGAGCTTCCTGGAGAACGCGCTGGCCGCCAACCCGGTGCTGGCGCCGCTCGCCGGGAGCCCCGCGGAGGAGCTGCGACTGCTGGTCAGGATGGCCGCCGGCGACCCCTCGGCGCAGGCGGACCAGCTGGCCCGTCCGGTCCAGGACCTGGACCGGGTGCTCGCGGTGCTGGCCAGGATGCGCCGGGTGCAGCAGACCGTGCTGGAGGTCAACCGCGCCTACATCGCCTCGGCCGCGCAGCAGGACGCCACCCGCACCGAGCCGCCGTTCCTGCTGCAGGGCTCCTACCGGACCATGGCGGCGCTGGCCGCCCGGATCGACCCGGTGCTCAACGACGCCGAGCTGGAGGCCCTGGTCGACGACCACTACCTGGCCGAGGCGCAGACCCTGGGCGCCGCCGCCGAGGCCAACCTGATCAAGCTGGCGCTGCTGCGCGGCCGCGCGACCGCCGAACAGACCGCCCGCTGGCGCCGGCTGTGCGCCGACCACGCCGCCGCAGACCACGAACCCGCGGACCACGCCCCCGGCGGCTACGAACCGGCCTGGTCCGGCCACCCCAACAACCGGGCCCCGAAGGCCGCCGTCTCCAGGGTGTAGCGCTGCAGCGCGTCGTCCGGGTCCAGCCCGGTGAGCCGGGCGATGCGCTCCAGCCGGTAGGACAGCGCCCGCACGCTCAGCCCCAGCCGCCGTGCGGCCTCGGCCGCGACATAGCGGGAGTCGGCGTACGCGGCCAGCGTCTCCAGCAGCGGGCCCGGGCCGCCGCGCGCGCCGACCAGCGGCTCCAGCACTCCGTGGATCAGCTCCTCCAGCGCGTCCCGGTCGCGCAGCAGCACCGGCAGGATCAGCAGGTCGGCGGCGCGCAGCAGCTGCCCGGGCAGCCGCAGCCGGTTGGCCTGCTCCAGCGCGTTGCGGGCCTCCTCGTAGGAGCGCACCACCCCGCCGGGGCCGCTGTGCGGCCGTCCCACCACCACCCGCCGGCCCTCGGTGAGCGCGGCGAACGCCTGCACCGCCGGGGCCTCGGCCGGACCGCCCGGCACGATGCAGACCAGCCGTCCGTGCTTCACCGCCAGCAGCACGTCCTGCTCGCCGAAGCGGCCCAGCAGCTGCCGCTCGACGCCCCGTACCAGCGGGTCCTCCAGGTCGTAGCCGTCGCCGTCGGCCACCGCGACCACATGGGCGCAGGCCAGGTTGAGGCCGAAGCGCTCGGCGTGCTCGGCCAGCCGGCCGAGGTCGCTGCGGCTGCTCAGCAGGTCGGCGACGAACTCGCGCCGGCCCGACTCGTCGCGCTGCAGCCGCTCCCGGTAGGCCCGGCCGTGCCCGGTGGCCAGCGCTGCCACCGCGGCCCGCAGCGCCGCCATCGAGGCGCCGTCCACGGTCCGCCCGGTCCACACCGCGCCGGTCTGCACCAGCCGCTCGTCCACCAGTTCGGCGAGCCCCCGGCCCTCCTGGGCGGCGCGGTCGCCGTAGGAGCGCAGTTGCTCCAGCTCCTCCCGGCGCAACCGCCGCCCCGTCTTCGCGACGTCCTCCAGCAGTCCGGCCCACTCGGCCGGATCGTGCCCTGCTGTGACAGCAGTGGCCATCTGCGGTTCCCTCCCCCGTACGGACTGCGACGCGCAAGCGTAACGGCCGTAGCGGCAAACGCAGATGGCCACCCGGAGTTCCGGATCAGAGCAGGGTCCGCCAGTAGAACCAGAAGCGGTTCAGCACCATCAGCAGCACCACCAGGTAGCAGAGGGCGGGCAGCACCCACGGGTACCGGGCGACCGCCGCGACCCCGCCGCGCCGGCGCTCCGGCACCGGGAGGACCCCGTGCCGGAGGTTGTGCACGGTGGTGCACCAGAACAGCGGGATCATCGCCGTCCACACCACCATGCAGTACGGGCAGAGCGCGCCGATGACGTAGAGGCTCTGGCTGATCAGCCAGCCCACGAAGACGATCCCGGCCAGCACACCGACCTGGAGCCCCAGCCAGAACCAGCGCCGGTAGCGGGCCCCGGCCAGGATGCCGACGCCGAGGGTGACCACCACCGCGAAACCGGCGATGCCCAGCAGCGAGTTGGCGAAGCCGAACACCGAGGCCTGGGGGGTGCGCATGACCGAGCCGCAGCTGATGATCGGGTTGATGTTGCAGTCGGGGACGTAGTTCGGGTTCTCCAGCAGTCGGATCTTGTCCAGGGTGAGCATCACCGAGGCGGCCAGACCCGCCGCCCCGGCGATCACCAGCAGCAGCGCGAACGCCCTGCCCGTCGGCACCGTCGCGGCGGTGCGGCGCTCCTCCGGCACGGCCGGGGCCGTGGTCGCGGTGGCGCTCACTACTTGGCCGCCGCGATGGTCTGCTGCACCAGCGCCTGGTAGGCGGCGGCGCTGATCGGCTTGCCGGTGCTGCTGTCGAAGACGGTCAGCGTCTTGCCGTTGAGCTTGAGCGTCGGGGTGCCGGTGACGCCGCTGCTGTTGAAGGCCTTGGCGACCTGCTGCGCCCAGGGCTTGTAGGTGCCGTTCTTCACGGCCTGCTCGAAGGCCGGGGTGACCAGCCCCGGCACCTTGCGGGCCAGGTCGAGCAGGTGGTCGGTGTCGGCGAAGGCGTCGTTGGTCTCCTCCGGCTGGTTGGCGTAGAGCACGGTGTGCAGCTGGACGAACTTGGCCACGCTCTCGTTGACCGCGGCCCCGGCCATGGCCAGCGCGTTCTCCGAGCCCGAGCCGCCCAGGTTGCTGTCCAGGAAGGTGGCCATGTGGTACTGGATCTTGTAGGTGCCGTTGTCGGCGAGCGCGGTGATGGTGGAGCCGTCCGCCTTCTCCAACTCGTCGCAGATCGGGCAGCGGAAGTCCTCGTAGACGTCCAGGGTGTTGGCCGCGTCGGCCTTGCCGTAGGTGATCACGGTGCCGCCGCTGCCGGTGGTGTTGGCGGGGACGGCGACCGAAGCGCTGCCGCCCCCGGACGAGCCCGAGTCGGCGGCGGCCACCGCGACCCCGGCCCCGACCGCGACGACGACCACGGCCGAGATGCCTATCAGCATCTTCTTCCGCAGCGCGGCCACCCGCTGCTCGCGCTCGCGCTCGGCGCTCAGCCGGTCCCGGGCCTCGGTCCTGGCGTAGGACCGCTTGCCGTTGCTGTTGCTGCTGTTCCTGCTGTTCTTGCTGTCGGTGCTCATGGTGATGGGTGCTCCTGCTCCGTGAGGGATGCTCCGAACCGGTACGCGGATGTGCGCGAACAGCGGCAGCGCCCCCACGGGCCGGCGGCCCGTACGGCTGGTGAAGGGGGGTGGCTAACTGCTCAGCACACGGCGGAGCAGAGCGGTGGACCGCGCCTGCGCGCGGTCCTGAGCAGGACCTGCTGGGGTCCGGGCTGGCTGCGCCTCGGCGCGGCCGGGACAGCGACACCGGCCGGAGCCGGCGGGACCAGCACCGCGAACAGCACCCGCAGCGGCGCGGTCATGGACACCGCGACGGCGAGCAGGGTGCGGAACACCGCCGCCTCCCCGCGCCGCAGCCAGGCCGCGGCGAGCAGCGCCGCCGCCAGGTGCACGGTCAGCAGCAGGGCGAACTGCCAGACCGTCGGATCGGCCGGCAGGGTCAGCCGGAACAGCCCGCCGAGCGGGCCCGAGCCGGCCGCCGCGGTGTGCACCGGCACGCTGCCCCGACCGCAGAGCAGCAGCGTGGGCAGCCCGCTCACCAGGCCGGTCGAGGGGGTGGTCGGCACAGCCGGGCCACAGCTCTGCTGGCCTAGGTTGAACATGGCGTTGAGCGACAGCTCCAGTGGCACCAGGACGGCGGCTATCCGCGCGAAACCGCGCTCCGCACCGGTCAGCAGCAGGGCCAGGACGAAGACCGCCAGCCAGGCCCACAGCACGGTGGCGAAGGGCAGCGGGGCGTGGGTGACCAGGACCTGTCCGCCCGCGGACAGCGCCAGCGAGACGCCGGCGAAGACCGCCGCGCGCATCACCCTCACTGCCAGGAGTCCGCTGCCCACACCGGCGAGTATGCCAGCCGCCGCCCACCCGGCACAGGACCCGGTGAACGGCGGAGGGAGCTCTCAGGAAAGCCTCGGCGGCCTCAGAGCTTGCTGAGCTTGGAGAAAGGAGTGGTGACTCGGACCTGCCGGGCGCCGAAGTCGACCATAACCGCGGTCTCCCCCTCGACTCCGGTGATCCGTCCGAGCCCGTACTGGTCGTCCGTCACCATGTCTCCGACGACGAACGTCTCCGGAGTCGGCGGTGCGGCAGGTGCCTTGAAGGGACTGGTGGGCATGTGGCGCCGGGTCGCGGCGGTTCTGGTCATTACCTGAAGTATGCGCCAGGTGAAGCGTGAGGGGCAGATCCGCTGCCGAGTCGAGACGCATTCGTGCCTGACTCCGGCCTCCTGTGGGCCTGCTGTGGGCCTCTCGGGGGCCCTCGGCCGCCGTACAGCCGTGCTGCCGTCCACCTCTGCGGGGGAACGGCTGACGAAGCCCTGTCCCACAACGCACAGGTCGCGCACACTGTCAGCTATGCGCGTGGAGATGGCGGGGGAGGCGCAACGCCCTGATCGGGTGAGCGAGGACTACACGGTGATGACGCCGGAGGCGCTGGTCCTGCTGGACGGGTCGAGTTCGCCGGCCGCGATGGAGTCCGGCTGCGAGCACGGCACCGCCTGGTACGCGCGCCGGCTGGGCGCGCATCTGCTGGCCAGGCTGGTGGACCGGCCCGACCGCACGATGGCCCAGTGCCTCGGCGACGCCATCGCCGAGACCGCCTCGCTGCACGGCGCCCGCTGTGACCTGGCGCACCCCAACACCCCTGCCGCGATGGTGGTCGCGGTGCGGCACCACGGTCCGGTGCTGCAGTACCTGGTGCTCGGCGACTCGCTGCTGGTGCTGGACCGGTTCGGGACGGTCGAGGTGATCGGCGACAACCAGCCCTTCCCGGCCGGGGAGGCGCTGCGGCGCGAGGTGCACGCGATGCCGCCCGGCACCCCGGAACGCGCCGCGCTGCACATGCGCTACGCGCTGGCGGTCCGGGCGGCCCGCAACACCGGGCGCGGCCCGTGGATCGCCGCCGCGCTGCCGAAGGCGGCCGAGCATGCGCAGACCGGTTCGGTCGCGCTGGCCGAACTGCGCTCGTTCGCCGCGCTCACCGACGGCTCCTCGCGCTATGTGGAGCGGTTCGACCTGGGCAGCTGGCCGGACGCGATGACGCTGCTGGAACGTCAGGGACCGGCGGAGCTGCTCCGCCGGGTCCGCGAGGCGGAGGCGGGCGACGCCTCCTGCACCCGCTGGCCGCGCGGCAAGGCCCGGGACGACGCCACGGTGGTCTACGCCCGGCTCCGCTGAGCCGCCCGGGCCCCGGCTCGTGCCGGAGGCCCGGCGCAGTGCTGCGCCGGGCCTCCGCGGGCGGGTGGTCAACCCGCTTGCGGGGTGTCTCAGTTGTGCTCGGCCGGGATGGTGCCGAAGCGTCCGGACTGGAAGTCCTCCACGGCCTGCTGCAGCTCGCGGTGACTGTTCATCACGAACGGCCCGTAGTGCGCCACCGGCTCGCGGATCGGCTGTCCGCCGAGGATCACCAGGTCCAGGTTGGGGGAGCGGGACTCCTGGGTGGCGTCCGCCTGGACGGTGATGCTGTCGCCGTCGCCGAACAGCACCGCCTGGCCCATCTGCAGCGGACGGTTCTCCTCGCCGACCGTGCCGCGCCCGTTCAGCGCGTACACCAGGGCGTTGAAGTCGCTGCGCCAGGGCAGGGTGATCCGGGCGCCGGGGCTGACCGTGGCGTGGATCATCGTGATCGGGGTGTGCGTGGCACCGGGGCCCTGCACCCCGCCGATCTCGCCGGCGATCAGCCGCAGCACCGCGCCGCCGTCCGGGGTGGTCAGCAGCTTGACGTTGGCGCCGGAGATGTCCTGGTACTTGGGCTGGATCATCTTGTCGGAGGCCGGCAGGTTGACCCACAGCTGCAGCCCGTGGAACAGGCCGCCGGAGACCACCAGGTCCTCGGGCGGGGTCTCGATGTGCAGGATGCCCGCGCCGGCGGTCATCCACTGGGTGTCGCCGTCGCCGAGGAAGCCGCCGCCGCCGGTCGAGTCCTTGTGGATGAACTTGCCGTCGATCAGGTAGGTCACCGTCTCGAAGCCGCGGTGCGGGTGCCAGGGGGTGCCCTTGGGCTCGCCGGCCGCGTACTCCACCTCGCCCATCTGGTCCATCATGATGAACGGGTCCAGGTACTTGGTGTTGATCTTCGCGAACGCCCGGCGGACCGGGAAGCCCTCGCCCTCGTAGCCCTCGGGCGCGGTCACCACCTGGAGCACCGGACGGGCCGTCGACGTGGTCGGGTCCGGAGCCTCCACCCGCGGCAGGACCAGCGGGTTCTCGACTGTCACTGCGGGCATGGCGTCCTCCTCTGATGAAGCATGGGCGGCAATTCCTGCCGACACCCATGAGGTTAGTTGATGCATCAACCGAAAGCAAGTTGAAACTTCAACCATTGCGTCATGCAGCGGCCCGGCCGTTCCTGGGGCGGGTCTCAGCCGTACATGCGGCGCATGGTGAAGTCGACCATCTGCTCCACGGCCTTGGCGTCGAACACCATCCGGTGCTCGCCCTCCATGTCCATCGCGAAGCCGTAGCCGGTCGGCAGCAGGTCCAGCACCTCGGCGCCGGTGACGGTGAAGTACTTGGACTCCTTGCCGGCGTAGCGGCGCAGCTCCTTCAGCGAGCTGAACATCGGGATCACCGGCTGCGGGGTGTTGTGCAGCGCCAGGAATCCGGGGCGCTCCCCGCGCGGGCAGTAGACCTTGGAGGTGATGAAGATCGACTGGAAGTCCTCCACCGGCAGGCCGCCGGTGGTGAAGGCGCGCACGGCGTCGCTCAGTGACGGCGGCGACGGCTCCGGGTAGAGCGGCTGCTGGGGCTGCTGCGGCTGCCCGTACCCGCCCATGCCGCCGCCGGCCATCCCGGCGCCCAGGTCGGGGCCCATTCCGGAGGGGTTCTGCTGCTGGTAGGGGCCGCCCTGGTAGCCGGGTCCGGCGCCGCTCGTCGTTTGCTCGTAGCCGTACACAGGGCCAAGGTTATCGAGTTCGACGCCACCCGGACGGCCCGGTGGGGTTGAAATAAGTTACCTGCGGGTAGCATCATAGTGATTACCGCTGGGTAGGGGACGCTGTCTCCACTGCGTCCGCGCACATCCCGGCACCTACCGACGCGATGACCGGAGAAGGTTCCATGGGTCACTACAAGTCCAACCTCCGCGACCTGGAGTTCAACCTCTTCGAGGTGCTCGGCCGCGACGAGGTCTACGGGAGCGGTCCTTTCGCCGACATGGACGTGGAGACGGCGAAGAGCATCCTCGCCGAGATAGCCCGTCTCGCCGAGAACGAGCTGGCTGCCTCCTTCGCCGACGCGGACCGCAACCCGCCGGTCTTCGACCCGGCGACCAGCACCGCCCCGGTGCCGGAGACCTTCAAGAAGAGCTACCAGGCCTACATGGACGCCGAGTGGTGGCGCCTCGGCATCCCCGAGTCCATCGGCGGCACCCCCACCCCCTCCAGCCTGATCTGGGCCTACGCCGAGATGGTGCTGGGCTCCAACCCGGCGGTGTGGATGTACTCCTCCGGCCCGGCCTTCGCCGGCGTCATCGCCGAGGAGGGCACCGAGGAGCAGCTCAAGGTCGCCCAGCTGATGGCCGACAAGCAGTGGGGCTCCACCATGGTGCTCACCGAGCCCGACGCCGGCTCGGACGTCGGCGCGGGCCGCACCAAGGCGGTCCAGCAGGCCGACGGCTCCTGGCACATCGAGGGCGTCAAGCGCTTCATCACCTCGGGCGAGCACGACATGTCCGACAACATCATCCACATGGTGCTGGCCCGCCCCGAGGGCCACGGCCCCGGCACCAAGGGCCTCTCGCTGTTCATCGTGCCGAAGTACGACTTCGACTGGGAGACCGGCGAGCTGGGCGAGCGCAACGGCGTCTACGCCACCAACGTCGAGCACAAGATGGGCCTGAAGGCCTCCAACACCTGCGAGATGACCTTCGGCGCCAAGCACCCGGCCCGCGGCTGGCTGCTGGGTGAGAAGCACGACGGCATCCGGCAGATGTTCCGGATCATCGAGTTCGCCCGGATGATGGTCGGCACCAAGGCCATCGCCACGCTCTCCACCGGCTACCTCAACGCCCTGGAGTACGCCAAGGAGCGGGTGCAGGGTCCGGACCTCGCCGAGTTCCTGGACAAGGCCGCCCCCCGGGTCACCATCACCCACCACCCCGACGTCCGCCGCTCGCTGCTGACGCAGAAGGCCTACGTCGAGGGCATGCGCGCGCTGGTGCTCTACACCGCAAGCGTCCAGGACGAGATCCAGCTGCTCAAGGCCCGCGGCGAGTCCGCCGACGCGGCCGAGCGGCTCAACGACCTGCTGCTGCCGATCGTCAAGGGCTACGGCTCGGAGAAGTCCTACGAGCAGCTGGCCCAGTCGCTGCAGACCTTCGGCGGCTCCGGCTACCTCCAGGAGTACCCGGTCGAGCAGTACATCCGGGACGCCAAGATCGACACCCTCTACGAGGGCACCACCGCCATCCAGGGCCAGGACTTCTTCTTCCGGAAGATCGTCAAGGACCAGGGCCAGGCCCTGACCGCGCTCTCGGAGCAGATCCAGAAGGCCATCGCCTCCGGTCTCGGCGGCGACGAGCTGGCCGCCGAGCGGGAGCAGCTGGCCGCCTCGGCCGGCGACCTGGAGGCCATCGTCGGCGCCATGCTCAACCAGCTGGGCTCGGTCGAGCAGGACGTCCGAAACATGTACAAGGTCGGCCAGAACACCACCCGACTGCTGCTGGTCTCCGGCGACGTGGTGATCGGCTGGCTGCTGCTGCGCCAGGCCGCGGTCGCCCAGGCGAAGCTGGCCGAGGGCGGGACCTCCGAGAAGGACACCGCCTTCTACCAGGGCAAGGTCGCCGCGGCCCGCTTCTTCAGCCGCACGGTGCTGCCGACGGTGCACGCCCAGCGGCTGATCGCCGAGGGCATCGACAATTCGATCATGGACCTGCCGGAGGCAGGGTTCTGATCCATGAGCGCAGTATGGACCTGCCGGAGGCGGCATTCTGATCCCGGTCGGGCCGCCGTGTCAGGTCCCTTGACCAGATCTTGACGAGAAGATGTCGGACAAGTACACGTCAAGTGGCACTTCTCCGACACCGGTCCGTGGTCGTAGCGACGAAGCGATGAACAGCCGGGCGTAGGCTCGGACGGCAGGAAACGTGGGCGGGGCCCTTCCCAGGAGGGGCCCCGCCCACGTACCAGCCCTCCCCTCACCCCTGGAGCAGCATTGACCAGCGCAGCCGGCGCGGGCGGCGTCGCCTTCGACCGCAGCCACACCGACGACCTCATCGCGTTCCTGCAGGCCAGTCCATCGCCGTACCACGCGGTGGCCAGTGCCGCGGAGCGGCTGGAGAAGGCGGGCTTCCGGCAGGTCGAGGAGACCGCGTCCTGGGAGGGCACGGCAGGGGGGCGCTATGTCATCCGCGGTGGTGCGCTCATCGCCTGGTACGTCCCCGCGGGAGTGACCGCGGCGACCCCGTTCCGCATCGTCGGCACCCACACCGACTCGCCCAACCTCCGGGTCAAGCCGGTCCCGGACACCGGCTCGGTGGGCTGGCGCCAGGTCGCCGTGGAGATCTACGGCGGCGTCCCGCTGAACACCTGGCTGGACCGCGACCTCGGGCTGTCCGGACGGCTCGCGCTGCGCGACGGCACCGCCCGGCTGGTCCAGCTCGACGAGGCGCTGCTCCGGGTGCCGCAGCTGGCGATCCACCTGGACCGCCAGGTCAACGACGGCATGACGCTCGACAAGCAGCGGCACCTCACCCCGGTCTGGGGCCTGGGCCGGCCCACCGAGGGCTCACTGATCGACTACGTCTCCCGCGCCGCCGGACTGGACCCGGACGAGGTGGTCGGCTGGGACCTGATGACCCATGACGTCCAGCCGCCGTCCTACCTGGGCCGGGACCGCGAGCTGCTGGCGGCGCCGCGGCTGGACAACCTGCTCTCGGTGCACGCCGCCACCGCGGCGCTGGCGGCGGTCGCCTCCGCGCCGGGCGCCGACGAGCTGCCCTACCTCCCGGTGGTCGCCGCCTTCGACCACGAGGAGAACGGCAGCGAGTCCGACACCGGCGCCCAGGGCCCGCTGCTCGGCAACGTCCTGGAGCGTTCGGTCTTCTCCCGCGGCGGCAACCTGGAGGACCGGGCCCGGGCGCTGGCCGGGACGATCTGCCTGTCCTCGGACATGGGCCACGCGGTGCACCCCAACTACAGCGAGCGGCACGAGCCGGGGCACCACCCGCTGCCCAACGGCGGCCCGATCCTCAAGGTCAACGTCAACAACCGCTATGCCACCAACGGCATCGGCCGGGCCGTCTTCGCCGCGGCCTGCGAGCGGGCCGGGGTGCCCTGGCAGAGTTTCGTCTCCAACAACTCGATGCCCTGCGGCACCACCATCGGCCCGATCACCGCCGCCAGGCTGGGCATCTCCACCGTGGACTGCGGCATCGCGGCGCTGTCGATGCACTCGGCCCGCGAACTGTGCGGCGCCGACGACCCGTTCCTGCTGGCGGCAGCGCTCAAGGCCTTCCTGGAGGGGTGAGACCGCCGCCGACGGTTGTTGCATTGGCTGCGGCGTGTGCAGGGTTGGCCGCGCGCGCTTTTCATCGAGCAGAGCCTCGCGCCCCTGAGCATGTGCAACAGAGCCAGTTGCACGTGCTGGGGGCGCGAGGAACTGCGCGACAAGCCAAGCACACGCCGCAGCCCGTGCAGCACCGCCCTACCCGTCCATGCCCGCAAGAACCAGCGGCAGCCGCGAGGCCGCCCCCTCCACCAGCCGGACCGGGACGCCCCAGTCCTGCTGGTGGACATGGCAGGTCGGGTACTCGATCGCCGGGTCGTCGTCGCAGGAGGCGGCCATCGCGCTGATGTGCAGCACTCCCTCGGTGACCGCCGGGTTCAGCCGCAGCTCGCGGTCGAGCGCGGTGTCCGAGCCCTCGCCGGCGAGCAGCAGTTCGGGCGGGGTGGAGCTGACCAGCAGCCGGGTGGCGGGCCCGAAGCTGGTGTCCAGCTTCTGCCCGGCCGGCGGCGTGAAGATCACGTCGAGCCGCAGTGCGCCCGGGGCGACCTCGGTGGCCGGACGCTGGGTCCGGTGCGCCGCGGCCTCGACCTGGACCGCCTCCTCGGGCAGCCGCAGCCGGGTGAGCCGGTGCCGGGCCGACTCGACCACGACGATGTCACCGTCCACCACCACCGCGCCGGAGGGCTCGCGCAGGTCGGTGGCCAGGGTGGTGACCTCGCCGCTGGACGGGTCGTAGCGGCGCAGCGCGTGGTTGTAGGTGTCCGCGATCGCGACCGAGCCGTCGGGCAGCACGGTCACCCCGAGCGGGTGCTGCAGCAGCGCCTGCTCGGCCGCGCCGTCCCGGTGCCCGAAGTCGAACAGCCCGGTGCCCACGGCGGTGCTGACCAGGTGCGTGCCCGCGGCGACGGAGCGGACCGCGGAGGTCTCCGAGTCGGCCACCCAGAGCCGCTGCCCGTCCGGGCTGACGGCCAGTCCGGACGGCTGGGCGAACCAGGCCTCGTCCGCCGGGCCGTCGACCAGGCCCTCGTTGGTGGTCCCGGCCGCCACGGCGACGGTCCCGTCGGCCGGGTCCCAGGCCCACAGCTGGTGGGTGCCGGCCATGGCGATCCACACCCGGCCGTCGAACCAGGCGACGTCCCAGGGAGAGGAGAGGTCGACCTCGCGGGCCGGTCCCGAGGTGGCGGAGTTCTGCCACCACTGCCGGCCCGTCCCGGCCACCGTGGTCACCTCGCCGGTGGCCAGGTCCACCCGGCGCAGCGCGTGGTTGACGGTGTCGGCGACCACCACGGCGCCGCCATTGCTGTCCCCGGGCAGCAGGGCCAGGCCCTGCGGCTCGCTGAACCGTGCGGTGCCGGCCGGTCCGTCGACGAACCCGCGCTCGCCGTCGCCGATCCGGCGCAGCACGGTCTCGCTGTCCTCGGCCAGCTCGACCAGCGAGTGGTGCCCGGAGTCGGCCACCAGGTAGCCGCCGCCCGGCAGCCGTACCGCCTTGCCGGGGAAGCGCAGTGCGCCGGGCTCGGCCACCGGCGGGACGTAGGGGCTGTCGCCGCGCCGCAGCGTCCCCTTGGCGGCGTGCTCCGCCTCCAGCTCTCCCACCAGGGTGGCGATGGCGTGCGCGTGCCCCTCGCCCGCGTGCTGGGCGACGACGTACCCCTCCGGGTCCACCACCACCAGCGTGGGCCAGGCCCGCACCGCGTACTGCTTCCAGGTCACCAGCTCCGGGTCGTCCAGCACCGGGTGCGCCACGTCGTACCGGGCCACCGCGTCGACCACCGCGCCGTGCTCGGCCTCGTGCACGAACTTGGGCGAGTGCACCCCCACGATCACCAGGGTGTCGCGGTGCTTCTCCTCCAGCTCGCGGAGCTCGTCCAGGACGTGCAGGCAGTTGATGCAGCAGAAGGTCCAGAAGTCGAGGAGGACGATCTTCCCCCGGAGATCGCCGAGGGTCAGTTCCTTGCCGCCGGTGTTGAGCCAACCACCCTTGCCGACCAGTTCGGGAGCGCGAACGCGTGCACGTGAAGCCATGTCCCCATCCAACAGCATGATCCGGGTCCGCATTCCGGGCCGGGTTCGTCCCCGGGAGTGGGACAGTTGCCCCGGGCGGCTAGGAACTCCCTCCTGGGGGAAGGCGTCCTACCCGGTACAGGACCACTCCCGGAGGGCGACACCCATGAAGTTCCTGATGCGTGACCGGATGTTCTCGATCGGCGACGATCACTGGATCACCACCGAGCACGGCGACAAGGCGTTCCTGGTGGACGGCAAGGTGCTGCGGGTCTCGGACACCTTCGAGCTGAAGGACCCGTCCGGGGTGAAGGTCGCGGTGATCAAGAAGAAGATCGTCAGCGTCCGCGACGCCATGAAGATCGAGCGGGACGGCGAGACCATCGCCACGGTGAAGAAGAAGCTGTTCACCCCGTTCCGGGACAAGTACGAGGCGCACCTCGACGACGGCCGCGAGTTCGAGATCCACGGCAACATCCTCGACCACGAGTTCGACATCGAGGATGACAACGGGGACCGGGTGGCCCGGATCTCGCGCAAGTGGTTCACCCTCAGGGACACCTACGGCATCGACATCGAGGACGGCCAGGACGTCCCGCTGCTGCTGTGCGTGGCGGTGTGCGTGGACCACCTGCAGCGGATGGAGGGGCACGGGGACTGACGGGACGTCACCGTCCGTCCGGGCTTCAGCGGGGGCGGTGCTCAGCCGAGGTGGAGCGTGCGCCAGCCGCGGGTGATCCGCTCGCCAAGGTCCGGCGGGCGCTGCGCCCCCGGCAGCAGCTGCAGCAGCAGCGCGTTGCCGTCCGCCGGACGCTGCGCGCTGTCCCTGGTGAGGGCCAGCCGGACCACCCGGAGCAGTTCGGGGGAGACCTGGCCGAGGGTGGCCAGCGCGGTCTCGTCAGGGCCGGCGATCAGCACCCGGTTGAGGATCGCCGCGGTGTCGCGGGCCTGGAACGGGCTGCGTCCCGCGGTCGCGGCGACCAGGCAGCAGCCCCAGGCCCAGACGTCGGTCCAGGGTCCGGCCGGCTCCTCGCCGAACTGCTCGGGGGCCATGTAGGGGAGGGTGCCGATGCCCATCCCGGTGCGGGTGAGCCGGGTGCGGTCCAGCATCACCGCGATGCCGAAGTCCAGCAGCCGCGGACCCGCGGTGGTGAGCATGATGTTGGCCGGCTTGAGGTCGCGGTGCACCAGGCCGCTGCGGTGCACCCCGTCCAGGGCGACGGCCAGGGCCAGGGCGAAGGCGTTCAGGGCCTCGGGGGCGAGGATCGGGCCGCGCCGGCTGAGGTGCGCGTCCAGCGGGGAGCCGTCCAGCAGGTCCATGGCGATGAACGGCAGGCCGTCGGCGATGCCCGAGTCGATGACCCGGGCGGTGTACGCGCTGGAGACCCGGCCGAGCGCCTCCGCCTCGCGCTGGAAGCGCTGTGCCAGCTCGGGGTCGTCGAGCAGTTCCGGCTTCAGGGTCTTCAGGGCGACCTGGGTGGCCGACCCCTCCAGGCAGGCGACGTAGACGGTGCCCATGCCGCCGGCGCCGATGCGGCCGAGCAGCCGGTAGGGGCCGAGGGTGCGCGGCTCGTGCGGGCCGAGCGGGGAGCAGCGGACCACCGGGACCGGCGCCGGATCGGGCGCGCGGGTTGCGGGTGCGGTGGCCGGCCGCGGCGGTGGTGCGGTGGCGGGGGCGGTGGGGGACGCCGGCGGCGTGGGGACCGATCCGGGGTTGGGCAGGTTGGCGTACGGGGCACTGATGGGTGCCGCGGCGGGTGCCGGTACCGGCGGCCCGGTGTGCGCCGGCGGGAAGGCGGCCGGGCCGGTCCACAGCTGGGAGACCACCGGACCGGTGGCGACCGGGCGGCCGATCACCGGCAGCGGGGTCGTCATCGGCCGCTTGCTGTGGAAACGCCGGGCGGCCCGCAGTGCGACCAGCTGCCACAGCAGCAGCGTCGCGATGCCCAGCACCGGGAGCAGCAGCAGCGCGGCCAGGAACCGCACCGCGAGCTGCGGCCACAGGGTCCGGCGCAGCCGGGACCGCTCCCAGGTACCGGAGGGGGTGTGCACCACGTGGAGCAGGTAGCGGGTCCGGTACCAGGCGCCGAGCCAGAGCAGTGCGAGGACCAGGCAGATCAGCAGGGTGGTCGCGCCGCCGTGGGTGCGGCCCTGGAAGGCCTGCGACAGCCAGGTGCTGGGGAAGGGCGGTTCGAAGCGGAAGAGCGCCAGGTCCCGCCGGTCGATGGGGTTCTTGGGGACGGCGATGTTCTCGATGTGCATCAGCACGGTCATGCCGCCCACGACCAGGACGCCGAACAGCAGCTCCAGGCCGCTGGCCAGCAGGTGCCGGGGGTAGCCGAGGTCGAGCTGGCGCAGCGCGTACTGGCGCTGGGAGGCGTCGTCGGCGAAGTGGCCGCGGATCTCCCTGCGGCGCTCCCCGGCCACGGCGCGGCTGCGCCAGCCGATCTGGGAGCGCAGCAGCCAGGCGATGCCGAGCAGGCGCAGGAGCAGCACAATGCCCAGTAGTACGGCGATCGGCTTCCAGGTCTCGCCCTGCGCCCAGTTCTGGCCCGCCCCCGGTACTGCGGCGGCCGACAATGCAGCGACGCCCATGCGGCACTCCCCCTCGCGCTGCCGCCCCGGTCCCCCCGGCTCGGCAGAACCAGGAGCATAGTCGGGGCGGGTGCCGCGCCAGGGGCGGTTCGGGCTTCACAGTCGCCTTGAGTGGAATAGACTCAACTTACGTCATGCTGAACATGGCAACAAAGCGGTGGCACCATCGCACGCAGTCGAACAGCAGAGCACCTCGAACAGCAGAGCACGGGAGGACGTACAAGCGTGGACGCGAGCAAGCTCACCACCAAGGCACAGGAAGCCCTGTCGGCGGCGATCCGGCAGGCGTCGAGCACGGGCAACCCCGATGTCACCCCGGTGCATCTGCTGCTCGCGCTGCTGGAGCAGCCGGAGGGCATCGCGGCCCCGCTGCTGGAGGCGGTCGGCGCGGACGTGCCGCGGATCCGGGCGGCCGCCACCCGGCAGCAGAACGCGCTGCCCAGCGCCCAGGGCTCCACCGTGTCCGGGCCGCAGCTGGCCCGGCAGACCGTCGGCACCCTCAACGAGGCGGCCGCCCGGGCCGCCGAACTGGACGACTCCTTCGTCTCCACCGAGCACCTGCTGGTCGGCCTCGCCGCCGAGGGCGGCCCGGTCGCCGAGCTGCTCAAGGGCGAGGGGGCGACCCCCAAGGCGCTGCTGGCGGCCTTCAAGGAGGTCCGGGGCAGTGCCCGGGTCACCTCCGCCGATCCCGAGAGCACCTACAAGGCGCTGGAGAAGTACGGCACCGACCTGACCCAGGCCGCCAGGGACGGCAAGCTGGACCCGGTGATCGGCCGGGACCAGGAGATCCGCCGGGTGGTCCAGGTGCTGTCCCGCCGGACCAAGAACAACCCGGTGCTGATCGGCGAGCCCGGCGTCGGCAAGACGGCCGTGGTCGAGGGGCTGGCCCAGCGCATCGTGGCCGGCGACGTCCCGGAGTCGCTGCGCGGCAAGCGGCTGGTCTCGCTGGACCTCAGCGCCATGGTCGCCGGGGCCAAGTACCGCGGCGAGTTCGAGGAGCGGCTGAAGGCCGTGCTCGCGGACATCAAGCAGTCCGAGGGCGAGGTCGTCACCTTCATCGACGAGCTGCACACCCTGGTCGGCGCGGGCGCCGGCGGGGACTCCGCGATGGACGCCGGCAACATGCTCAAGCCGATGCTGGCCCGCGGCGAGCTGCGGATGGTCGGCGCGACCACCCTGGACGAGTACCGCGAGCGGATCGAGAAGGACGCCGCGCTGGAGCGCCGCTTCCAGCAGGTCATGGTCGGCGAGCCCTCGGTCGAGGACTCCATCGCCATCCTCCGCGGCCTGAAGTCCCGCTACGAGGCGCACCACAAGGTGCAGATCTCGGACGCCGCCCTGGTCGCCGCGGCGACCCTGTCCAACCGCTACATCACCTCCCGGTTCCTGCCGGACAAGGCCATCGACCTGGTCGACGAGGCCGCGTCCCGGCTGCGGATGGAGATCGACTCCTCCCCGGTGGAGATCGACGAGCTGCAGCGCGCCGTCGACCGGCTGCGGATGGAGGAGATGGCGCTGGACAAGGAGTCCGACGCGGCCTCGGTGGAGCGGCTGGAGCGGCTGCGCCGCGACCTGGCCGACCGCCAGGAGCAGCTGGCCGGGCTCACCGCCCGCTGGCAGGCCGAGAAGTCGACCCTGAACAAGGTCGGCGAGCTCAAGGAGCGCCTGGACGACCTGCGCGGCCAGGCCGAGCGGGCCCAGCGCGACGGCGACTTCACCACCGCCTCCCGGCTGATGTACGCGGACATCCCGGCCGCCGAGCAGGAGCTCGCCGAGGCGCAGGACGACGCGCGCACCGAGGCCACCAGCGCCTCCATGGTGAAGGAGGAGGTCGGCCCGGACGACGTCGCCGACGTGGTGGCGTCCTGGACCGGCATCCCGGCCGGGCGGCTGCTGGAGGGGGAGACGGCCAAGCTGCTGCGGATGGAGGACGAGCTGGGCCGCCGCCTGATCGGCCAGACCACCGCGGTCCGCGCGGTCTCCGACGCGGTACGGCGCTCGCGCTCCGGCATCGCCGACCCGGACCGTCCCACCGGCTCCTTCCTGTTCCTGGGGCCGACCGGGGTCGGCAAGACCGAGCTGGCCAAGGCGCTCGCCGACTTCCTCTTCGACGACGAGCGGGCCATGGTCCGCATCGACATGAGCGAGTACAGCGAGAAGCACAGCGTGGCCCGGCTGGTCGGCGCCCCGCCCGGCTACGTCGGCTACGAGGAGGGCGGCCAGCTCACCGAGGCGGTCCGGCGCCGCCCGTACAGCGTGGTGCTGCTGGACGAGGTGGAGAAGGCCCACCCCGAGGTCTTCGACATCCTGCTCCAGGTCCTGGACGACGGCCGGCTGACGGACGGTCAGGGGCGGACGGTGGACTTCCGCAACTCGATCCTGATCCTGACCTCGAACCTGGGCTCGCAGTGGCTGATCGACCCGTCGCTGGACGACGCGGTGAAGAAGGAGCGGGTGCTGGAGACGGTCCGCACCTCCTTCAAGCCGGAGTTCCTGAACCGGCTCGACGACATCGTGGTCTTCGACCCGCTGGGGACCGAGGAGCTGGCCCGGATCGTCGACCTCCAGGTCGCGGCCCTGGCCAAGCGCCTCACCGACCGCAGGCTCACCCTGGACGTCACCCCGGCCGCCCGCGACTGGCTCGCCCTGACCGGGTACGACCCGGCCTACGGCGCCCGCCCGCTGCGCCGGCTGGTCCAGTCGGCCATCGGCGACCAGCTGGCCCGCGCCATCCTGAGCGGCGAGGTCCGCGACGGGGACACCGTCGTGGTCGACACCGCCGCGGACGCGGACCGGCTGACCGTCGGCCCGGCGGAGCGCACGGCCACCTCCTTCGAGAAGGAGTAGCCCGCGCCCGGCCGCCCGCGCCCCGCGTGCGGCGGCCTGTGCGGTGATGCCCCGGAACCCCGTCACGAGGGGCTCCGGGGCTTCGCCGGACCCCCCCGGATGAGGCAGGATGGGGGCGGTAAGTCCATTCGAAGGGAACCCGGCCAAGTTATGAGCATCGACCCGTCTTCCATCCCCTCATTCGGGGTGCCGCAGCCGCAGCCGTCGGGCCAGGACGGGCCGCCGCCGGTCGTCGTGCCCGACCAGGACCTGGTCACCCAGCTGCTGGACCAGATGGAGCTGAAGCACGCCGTGGACGAGGAGGGCGACCTGCTCGCCCCCTGGGAGGGCTTCCGCGTCTACTACATGTTCCGCGGCGAGCAGAAGGAGCTCTTCGCGGTCCGCGCCTTCTACGACCGCCCGCACCCGATCGAGCAGAAGGCCGAGCTGCTGGAGGCCCTCGACGAGTGGAACCGGGAGACCCTCTGGCCGAAGGTCTACACCCACGTCCACGACGACGGCGTGGTCCGGGTCATCGGCGAGTCGCAGATGATCGTCGGCATGGGCGTCAACATCAACTACTTCGTGGCGATGACGGCCAACTGGACCCAGGCCGCCGTCGGCTTCGACCAGTGGCTGGTCGAGCGCCTCGGCCTGGCCACCGACGTCGACGAGGACGAGGACGCGGACGGCACCGCCACCGACGGCTCGGCCGAGGGTGACGCCGAGGACAACGGCACCGAGGGCAACAGCACCGAGGACGGCCCGGCCGAGAGCTGACCGCTCGCTGCTCCGAGGGCCGGTACGCGCACGCCGCGTACCGGCCCTTCGCGTACCGGCCCTTCGCGCTGCCCTCGCCGGGCGGCGGTCCTCAGTTCGGGCTGTAGAAGGTCGCGGTCGGGCGCCAGTCCGGGCAGAGCAGCGGCCAGGTGGTGCCCGCCGGGGTGAGGCGGACCGGGGTGCTGGCGGTCAGGCCGTGGGCGAGCCGGGCCAGGCCCAGGGCCAGGGCGGTGGTGAAGCCGTACTTGTTCATCAGGGCGGCGCGGTACTGCGCTCCGAGGTCGGCGGTGCCCAGCGCCGCCCGGGCCGGGGACTGGCCGCCGGTGCGGGTGCCGCGGGCGTCGCAGGGTGCGACCAGCAGGCCGGGACGGTTCCGGAGCCGGACGGCGACCGGGGAGTCCGCCGCCAGCAGCACCCCGAGGGCGTCGCCGTCGGCGACCACCTTGCACACCAGGCTGGTCGGGACCTCGTCAGGGGAGTACGCGGTGAGCAGGAGATGCCTGCTCTCCGAGAGCCGCAGGGGCCTGCTGCTGTACCGCCTCGTGCTGCTGTGCCGCCTCGCCAGTGCCATGGCCGTTCGCCTCCTGGGGGGTCGCCTTGGGTATCTGGGCAGCCTCGCCGTACCAGCCCCGGGAGAGCAACGCCCGGAGCCTTTCCGCCGCGTGCACCTTGCGGCGTACGCCGTTGGGGTCCACCGCGGGCGGCAGCTCCACCGGCCGGTACTGCTCGTGCGCGGTCAGTACGTGCAGCCGTGCCGCCGGGAGCGGCTCGTGGACCTCGACGAACTCGCCGTGCGGCAGTCGCTTGATGGTGCCGGTCTCGCGGCCGTGCAGCACCTTCTCCCGGTCGATCCGCTGCAGGCCGAGGCACCAGCGCTTGGTGATGGTGAACGCCGCCACCGGCACCACGAAGAAGCCGATCCGGCAGGCCCAGGTGATGGCGTTGACGGAGATGCCGAAGCGCAGCGCGAACAGGTCGTTGCCGCCGGCGGCGAGCAGCAGCAGGTACTCGGCGATCCAGGCGACGCCGACCGCGGTCCGCACCGGGGCGTTGCGCGGGCGGTCCAGGATGTGGTGCTCGCGTCGGTCGCGGGTGATCCAGCTCTCCAGGAACGGGTAGACCGCGATGGCCACCAGCACCAGCGGGAACAGCGTCAGCGGCACCAGGATGCCCATCTCCAGGGTGTGGCCCCAGCCCCTGATCTCCCAGCCGGGCATGATCCGGATCAACCCCTCGGCCATGCCCAGGTACCAGTCCGGCTGGGCGTCGGTGGACACCTGGTCGGGCCGGTAGGGGCCGTAGGCCCAGATCGGGTTGACCGTGGCGACGGCGGCCACCACCGAGATCACTCCGAACACCAGGAAGAAGAACCCGCCGGCCTTGGCCACGTAGACCGGGAACAGCGGGGCGCCGATCACGTTCTTCTCGGTCCGTCCGGGGCCCGCGAACTGGGTGTGCTTGTGGTAGAAGACCAGGATCAGATGGGCCGTCAGCAGCGCCACCATCACGCCCGGGATCAGCAGCACATGGATGCTGAAGAAGCGCGGGATGATGTCGTTCCCGGGGAACTGCCCGCCGAACAGGAACATGGCGATGTAGGTGCCGACGATCGGCGTCGCCAGCACCGCCCCCTCGACGAAGCGGATGCCGGTGCCCGACAGCAGGTCGTCCGGCAGCGAGTAGCCCAGCAGGCCGTCGAAGAGGCCGAGCACCAGCAGGGTGAAGCCGAACAACCAGTTGATCTCGCGGGGCTTGCGGAACGCGCCGGTGAAGAAGACCCGCATCATGTGCACCGTCATCCCGGCGACGAACACGATGGCGGCCCAGTGGTGGATCTGACGGATCAGCAGCCCGCCGCGGACGTCGAAGCTGATGTCCAGGGTGGACTTGTAGGCCTCCGACATCCGGATGCCGTCGAGCGGGGTGTAGCTGCCGTGGTAGACGACCTCGCCCATGCTGGGCTGGAAGAACAGCGTCAGGTAGATGCCGGTGAGAATGATGATGATGAAGCTGTAGAGGCAGATCTCGCCGAGCATGAACGACCAGTGGTCCGGGAACAGCTTCCGCAGGTTGGCCTTGGCCATCGCGTAGAGGCCGAGCCGGCCGTCGACCCAGTCGGCGGCCGCGACCGCCGGGCCTTCCTCCTGCTGCGCCTCCTGCTGCGACATGGTGCACCCCCTGCGATCAAGTGGGGTCAGCTCCCCACTTCCCGAAAAGGATCGTAGCAGTAACCGGACAGGGCTCCCCACTTGCCCTGCTATCCTGCTTCCATGCACGTCAGCAACGCGCGCCCCACGGACCCCCGGCCGCCGCGGGCGGAGGCCCCTCCGCTGCGGGCGGACGCCCTGCGCAACCGGGAGGCCGTGATAGCCGCGGCCCGCGAGGTCTTCGCCGCCCAGGGGCTGGACGCACCGCTGGACGAGATCGCCCGCCGGGCCGGCGTCGGCAACGCCACCCTCTACCGGCGCTTCTCCACCCGGCAGGCCCTGATCGAGGCGGTCTTCGCGGACGGGCTCAGCACGGTGCTGCGCGCCGGCGAGCGTGCGCGGGGGGCGGAGGACGCCTGGGCCGGGCTGACGGCGCTGGAGGAGGAGATCTGCACCCTGCTGGTGACCGACCACGGCGCCAAGGACCTGCTCACCACCGGGATCCGCGGCATCCCCACCCTGGACGCGCTGAAGCAGCACAACCTGGAGACGGTCACCCTGCTGGTCCACCGCGCCCAGCGGCAGGGCACCATGCGCACCGACGTCACCCCGGAGGACCTGCTGGTCAGCCTGGGCGCCCTGTGCGCCGCGGTACCCGCCCTCTCCGCCGCGGCGCCGGACGCCTGGCGCCGCTACCTCGCCCTGCTCCTGGACGGCTTCCGCGCCGAGGGCGCGCACCCCCTCCCCGCGCCCACGCTCACCCCGGACCAGCTGGACACCGCCATGCAGGAACTCGCCGCCCCGATGCGGGCCTGATCCGCCCCCTACGGCGGTTCGGCGTAGCGTGAGAGCAGTACGTGACAGGCGGGGGACCGGCTACGGAGGCTGCCATGACCCGTCAGCACCACTTCCACCTCGACCACGCCGGGCACTCGATCACCGTCGAGGCCCGCACCGGTCGCACCCCCGAGGTCACCCTGCTCGTCGACGGCAAGGAGGTCGGCTACCGCCACCAGCGCGGCGCCGACGCCACCGTCCTCACCAGCGAACTGCCCGACGACCCTCCGCAGCCCTTCGAACTCCGCCTGGACCACCTCTGCCACGGCACCCGCGCCCTGACCTGCACCCTGCTCCTGGACGGCCGGGAACTCCCGATGCCGGAGCGCACCGCCGCCTAGGGCCGCATCGCCGCCTAGGGGCCGGACCACAGTCCGGGATCGCACCGCTGCCCGGCGTCCCGGCGCCGGTGCTACGCCACGAAGGACTTCGCCGCCAGCAGCCGCGCCAGGATCACCAGCGCTTCCCCGCTCGACTGGGCCTGCGCCGGGATGACCAGGTCGGGATGGTGCGGCGGCTCGTACCGGCGGTCGGCCCCGATCGGGTCGTGGGTCCGGGCCGGCGCCTCCACGTGGACTTCGAGGAAGTGGGTGCCGCTGCTGCGGTGCCGGTCCCGTACGGCGTCGCGAGCGCTCGCGTCCGGTGCGGCCGAGGACACCAGGGCGATCACACCGTTGTGCGCGAGCACCTCGGCCGTCAGGCCGACCCGGTGCACGCTCCTGGCGGGTGCCTCGTCGGTGCTGAGTGCCGCCACCCGGTAACCCGCGCCGCGCAGCCGCTCGGCCAGCGCCTGTGTCAGGGCCGATGTGCCGACGTCGGACGGACCGGTCAGCCATACCGTGACGCCGCAGCCGCACGGCTTGCTGCGCATCTGCATCATCGATTCAACCTCGTTCCACAGGCGGCGAGTTGGTCCGGCGCGGCCACAGCTCTCCGGAGAGGGTCCACCAGAGGGTGCCGTAGGCGATCACGATGCCGGCGATGCACAGGGCGGCCTCGGACGGCGCCATGGCCGTCGCGAGCCCCCCGGCCACCAGCTGGCTCGCGCCGAGGGACAGGGTGGAGAACATGAAGTCGACGCTGAGGACGCGCCCGCGGATGCCGTCCGGAGTGGCCGACTGCAGGGCGAAGGAGGACAGGGTGGAGTTCATGCTGCCGCCGACATGGGCCGCCACGACCAGCAGCACGGCCAGCGGGAACCAGGTGACCGTGGAGAAGCCCGCGTAGGCGGCGCCGAAGGTCAGTGTCGAGGCCAGGGTGAGGACGCGGATCCGGCCCTCCCGCCCCGACAGCAGCCGCCGGCCGGTCACCGGACCGATCAGCGCGCCCACTCCCCGGGCGGCGTACAGCAGCCCGACGCCGACGTCGCCCACGTGGAACACGGCCGCCCCCAGCGCCGGGAAGAGCGCCAGTACCCCGTTGCCCAGCGCGGTTCCCGGCTTGGCCAGCAGCAGCGCGACGATGCGGCGGTCCTCGCGGGCGAACGACGCGGTCTCGCGGAGGTCGTCCCGAACCCTCGCCCGCGGCCTGGCGTCCCGGCTGTCGCCGAAGGGCTTGCGCACCCGTCCGACCAGGGCCGCGGAGACGCAGAAGGTGACCACGTCGAGGGCGAAGCACCAGTCGATGCCGAGGACGGAGGCGAGCAGCGCACCCAGCGAGGCGCCCACGGCCAGCATGACGCCCCAGGCGCCGCCGCTGAGGGCGTTGGCGGTCAGCAGGTCGGACGTGGGCACCAGGTTGGGGAGCGCGGCGCTCGCGGCGGGACCGTAGAACGCCTTCACGCCCGCGACACCGCCCAGTGCGACCAGGGCGATCCAGGCGGTCGACCCGGACCGCACCAGGAACAGGGTGGCGATGAACCCCGCGGAGAGCAGGTCGCAGAGGACCATCAGCCGGCGGCGGTCGACCCGGTCGACGACCACCCCGGCGTACGGCGACATCACGGCGATGACCAGGGTGTCGGCGGCGAGGACCAGCGCTCCCCACAGCGGGCCGTCGGTCAGCTTCTGCAGCAGGGCCAGCAGCGGGATCATCGCGAACCAGTCGCCGCCGAGGCTGACCAGCTGGGACAGGTAGATGCGACGGAAGTCGGCCTCCTGGCGCAGCAGTCGCCCGGCCGGCCGCGGCGGCAGCGGCGGTCTCGGTTCGCTCTCCTTCGCGCTACTGCCCGTCAGCACGCAGGCTCGCACGAAGCTCGTCGGACCGCCCCGCCAGCAGGAGGGCGAGCCGGTGCCGGTCGGGATCGGGCAGTTGGCCGATCACCCGCCCGTCCACCCGGGCGAGGAAGCCGCGGCCGATTTCCAGGGCCGTCGCCATCGCCCGGTCGGTGTTCTCCAGCATCGCGTGCATCGCGATCCGCAGGTCGCCGAGGCACATGTCGCGTTCGTAGCCGGGCAGCAGTTCGGGGGCGTGCTCGCGGACGACGTCCCCGGTGACCGCCATCATGCGCATCCGGGCCGCGATGTTGTCGGGCTCGTACAGGCGCTGGGTGATGGAGCGTTCGCCCGCCTCCCGGATCCGCCAGTGGTAGACGACCTCCCCCACCACGTCCACGGTCCGCGCCTCGATGTGGGCCCGTACGGTGACGGGCGCGTCCTCGTACTGGGCCAGGGAGAAGGCGAAGCGGTGCTGCTCCCAGAAGGACCGGCGGAACACCTTGTTCCAGATCATCCGGTCCAGGATCAGGTCGCGGTCACGGGTGATGTGGGTGCGGCTGCGCGCGGTGGCGAAGACATCGGCGTACCGCGGATGGCGGTGCGTGCCCGAGGAGTCGAGGCGTCTGACGTCTCCGGAGGCGAAGTCGGAGCCGGTGCGCTCCAGGGATTCCACCAGGACCCGGTAGGCCGCCGGCGGGACGACGTCGTCGGAGTCGGCGAAGGCCAGATAGCTGCCGGTGGCCCTCAGCGCGCCGGCGTTGCGGGCCGCGCTGAGGCCGCGGTTGGGCTGGGTGACCAGGGAGAACCGCTCGTCCTCGGCCACCCGTGCGGCGGCGGTCCGCGGGCTGCTGTCGGTGGAGCCGTCGTCGACCAGCACGACTTCGATGTCCTTGAGCTCCTGCGCGGCCAGCGAGTCCAGGAGTTCGGAGAAGTAGGGGGCGACGTTGTAGAAGGGCACGACGATGCTGAGTGTCGGCATGGGGGCTACCTCAGTCCTGGGTTGTGCGGGCGAGGATTCCGGTGGCGCAGGCGATGCCCCCGGCGCCCTTGGCGAGTTCCGGTATCGGAACGCGGGCGACGCACTCGACTCCGTGCCGGGCCAGCAGCGCCGCCGTGTCCGCGGACCCGGTCGGCATGAGGACCGCCCGCGGTGCCACGGTGACGAAGTTGAACGCCAGTTGGGTGCGGACCTCGTCGGACTCGGGGATGTCGACCACGGTGAAGCCCAGTTCCCGCAGCAGCCCGACCTCCCCGGGGTCCATGACCGAGGTCCGGGCGGCGAGCAGGTCCGCGTCCAGCACCTGGAGGACGCCCAGCAGGTGCTGGACCCCGGTCGGCACGGACAGCCGGACGACCCGCGCGCCCTGCTGTCCGGCCTCGTCCTCGACCTGTCGTGCACCCGCTTCGTTGGTGCGGGCGCCCAGCCCCACGGCGACCAGGTCGGAGCGCAGCCACTGGGCGTCCGCGCCCTCGAAGACGCCGTCGGCACCGATGGTCCTGGCCACCGGTACGCCCAGCCGGGCGCACAGTCTGAGGGTCTGCAGCTCCTCGCCCGCACGGACGGTGCTGGCCATCCGGGGGATCACCGCGCCGGCCCTGGTCATCCAGAGCAGATCCCGCGCGTACATGGCGTTGGCGCCCCGGTACGGGTTCCCGCCGGGGGGCCCGGGGGCGGGCAGCTCGTGCACGGTGACGCCCAGGGCGCGGTAGGCCTCGGCCAGCCCGTCCAGGTCACGGCGGAGCGCGGTGCGGTCGAGCCGTTCCAGGTGCTGGAGCGCGTCCGGCTCAGCGGCGGTGAGCAGTTCGGCCGACGGGCAGTGCAGGACGACGTCGGTGAGCGGGTCGAAGTCGCGGCCCACCCGCAGCGGTGCCCAGGCGCCGCCGCGGGCGAGGTCGTCCTCCTGCCGCCCGGGACGGGAGCGCCAGCCCGGTCCGTGGTAGGCGGCCGCGGTCACAGCCATCGCTCCTCCTGCCCCTGGTGGTAGCCGAGTTCGTCCGCGACCGCCCGGACGGCCGGCTGGTCCAGCGCGGGGAGTACCAGGTCGGCCCGGCGGCGCCAGCGCGCGGGACGGGGACGGGCGGTCGCCATCACCACCGGGAAGTCCACCGGACCGGGTGGCTGCGGGATCCCGGCGAAGGCGAAGACGGACCGGAGGGTCGGCTCCCGGGTGCCGGGATCGAGGATCCGCTCGAACGGGACCCGCAGGACGGCGTCCGCGGTGTCGGGGCCGAGGCCGTCCAGGGCCGCCCGGTGCGCGCCCGCCCACTGGTGTGCGCAGACCCGTTCCAGCGGCTGGTCGACGAACTTCCCCCAGCCGGGCGGGATGTCGAAGTTCCACCAGCGCCGCGCCGCCGAGCCGAGTTCCGAGTACCCGTCGATGGACAGGGTGTGCTGCTCGGAGACGTCGTAGGAGAAGAACCCCCGGTCGCGCCAGCCGTCGTAGAGGCCGTTCACGCTCGCGGCGGGATTGCGGGTCAGGTGGATCACCCGGATCCGGGCGTTCGGCATCAGCCGCCGCAGCAGCGGCAGCCGGTAGGCGTCGACCGACGACTTGATCACCACGGGATGCCGCCGCAGCGCGTCGGGACCGGCGGCGGTGCGGGCGCGCGGCACCACGAACGGCGGTTCCTCGATGCAGTAGCCGTCGTGGGGCGGGCGGAGCGCGTCGTCGGCCGGCCGGCCGCGCAGCGCGGGCGGCAGGTCGTAGCAGCACGGGTCGAGACGCGGATGGTCGGCCCGGAGTTGCCGCAGCACCGCCGCGAACAGCGTGTCGGGATCGTCGGGGCCGGGGCAGGTCCGCAGCGCACGGGTCACCGCGTCCTCGACGGTCGGGTAGCCGATCTGCTCCAACGGCCACTGCAGGGCCAGCCGCCGGGTCACCACGGCCGCGTACCGCTTCAGGCCGACGGCATCCGACGGGGGACGGGCCGGCCCCGAGCCGAGCAGGGACATGAAGTCCCGGGAGAACTCGGCCCGGTCGAACGCGACGTCCGGCTCCAGCGCGTCGGAGCCGTCGGGGCCGCGGTCGAGCCTGTTCAGCTTGTACAGCGCGGTGTGCTCACCGGAGATGGACAGCACGTCCGGCTGGTCGGAGAGGATCTGGTGGAGCAGGCTGCTGCCGCCTCGGGAGGAGGCCACGATGGCCACCGCGCTGGTGATGCAGGACAGGTCCGCCGCGTCGGCCGGACCGTCGGGCGCGGTGCTCCGCAGCTCGGCCAGGGTGCGCCGGGCTGCGGTCAACGACCTTTCACGGGACGGGACTTCCAGCGCCTGAGTCATGGCAGCCGGACCCCGTCCGCGGTGCTCTCGGTGAAGTCGATGCCCCCGCCCGGTGGGACGTCGACGGTGAGCGGGCCGCCCGGGTGCTCACGCGGTTCGGTGAGCCGTCCGCCGGACGGCGACAGCACGGTGAAGCAGAGCCCCGCGGCCTCGGCGTCGACCGTCAGCCGGGTCGCGTAGCCGCCGTTGAGCACGACGGCGGGCCGGTCGATCCGGCAGGACGTGGAGGGCTGCAGGACGAACACGATGTCGCGCTCGGCGGCCCGCGCCCGCAGCACGCCGTGCGAGGCGTTGTGGGCGGTGCGGTGTTCCAGGAAGCCGCTCATGTTGTCGGCGTAGAGGCGGTGGTACCACCGCAGCACGTCCCTGGACTGGTCGGAGAGGCGGGCGAAGTCCGATCCGTAGGCCGGGATGCCGGCGGCCAGCATGGCGATGACCGCCACCGCGACGTCCTGCGGGGAGTCGTCGGGGCCGAAGGTCTGGTAGTCGTTGATCGCGGCCGGGGTGTAGGCCTGGACGTGCAGGGTGCGCAGGAAGTTGGTCCGCGGGTCGAAGGGCGCGTCGCCGGCGCGCATGCAGGTGCCGTAGGGGGTGAGGAACACCGTGCCGTAGTTCTGCTTGAGTTCGACGATGTAGTCCGGGGACAGCTCGTGCGTGCGCCGGTCGGCCTCCGCCAGCATCAGCCGCAGGCCGATGAGCATCGAGTCCAGGTCGTGCTCGTGGTGCGGGCTCTCGCAGCGCAGGTCGGGTATCCAGTTGAACAGGTCGTACTTGGCCCCGTGGAAGCCGTACTCCTGGACCAGCCGTACGCAGACGTCGGCCATGGCCCGGCGGGCCTCGGCGTTCATGAAGCAGAGCGAGTAGAACTGGGTCTCGCCCAGCACGGGTTCACCCGAAGCGGGTGCGATCAGCAGGTGACGGCGCCCGGCGAAGGCGTCGGACGCCGGTCCGACGGCGTGCGGGGCGCACCAGATGACGGCCCGCGCCCCCAGCGCCTCGATGCGGCGCACCAGCCCGTGCATGTCGGGGAACTTGGCCGGGTCGGGCGTCCAGTCGCCGATGTTCAGCGGGGTCTCGTAGGCGGTGTCGAGGCCGGGGCCGAACCAGCCGTCGTCGATGATGAAGTTCCGGACGCCGACGTCGAGGCCGATCTTGACGTTCTCCAGGACCATGGCCTCGCCGATGTCGTCACTGGCCCAGTCGGTCCAGCTGCACCAGAAGGGTTCGAAGGAGGTGGCGACGATGCGGTCCTCCAGCCCGAAGACCGAGCGGGTCCGCTCGGAGAAGTCCCGCAGCACGTCCAGCCAGGGTCCGTGGCTGCCCTGCTCCGGCCTGGTGCGGAGGTAGACGTACTCGGTCACCGAGCCGTCGGCCGCCGGAACGGACCGGGGCAGCGGGTACTCGTCCGTCCCGCGGCGGACACTCACCTCGACGCCACGGGTGTGGACGTTCAACGCCCGGTTGGAGACCGGCTCCAGGAGCCGGAGGTCGGTCTCGACCAGTTCGCCCAGGACGCCCATGGCCAGCTCGACGTTCCCGTCCCGCCCGGTGAACAGGTAGAGCGGGACCTTGACGTCGTTGATCTTCGACTGGGCGAGCCGCCCGTACTTCCAGAATCCGGTGACGTGCATCAGGTTCATGAACCAGCGGCCGCTGTCCGGTGGGACCACCTCGTCGAAGTTCCCCATCGGGGCCCGCAGCAGGTACTCCAGGGAGACGATCCGCTCGCCGCCCGGCGGGCGCACGGTCACCCGGTACGGCGCCGCCGCACCCACGCCGACCTCGACGCCCTCGCGGGTCACCGCGGCGGCCTCCCCGAGCGGGAAGGGGCCGAACTCCCGTTCCTCTCCCGACTCCAACCGGACTAACAAGCGCATGTGCGGCATCGCGTGCATGGCTGTGCCCTTCTGATCGTTGCGGTGCTGATGCACTGGCAGAAGGCCCTCACCGGGCGGCAGGACGGGTCGGTGTTACGCTCCGTTCACAATCCGGAGCTAACCATAATCAAACATTGAGCGTCAACGGATCAGCTCAACTTCCCAGGATAATCAACATAGTTGAACCAAATCAGACACCAGCGGCGTCGCGATCTCAGGGCTGGATCAGGCCGCCGACCGGGACGGGCGGGACGTGGCCGGTGGCCGGGGCGGTCTGCGCCAGGGCGAGGCCGATGTCGACCAGCGACGACCGGCGCAGCCGGGCGACGTCGGGGACCGGGGTCCACACCGACTCGGCGGTCTCGCCGTTGGGTTCGGGCCGGAGCCGGCCGCCGACGATGCGGACCTGGTAGAAGACGCCGACGTTCTGGTGCTCGGCCCCCGCGCGAGCGAGGGCAGCCGGGATCACCCTGGAGTCCACGCCCAGCAGGCGCTCGACCACCGCGTCGCAGCCGGTCTCCTCGGCTACCTCCCGGACCACCGCGTCGAACGGGTCCTCCCCGTGCTCGACCCCGCCGCCCGGAAGGGTCCAGACGGGTACGTCCTCCGGCGGTACGTGCAGGGCGAGCAGCACCCTCCCGCCCTCGACGCACACGGCGTAGGCCGCCAGCCGGAAGCTCATTCCGGCGTTACTGGTGGCGCAGGTCGGCGAGGCCTGCGGTCAGTCCCTCGACCGCTGCGGAGATCACGTCCAGGCGCTTGCAGAAGGTGAAGCGGACCTGGCTGCGGCCGGCGTCGGGGTCGTCGTAGAAGACGGAGTTGGGGACGGCGACGACGCCGCAGCGGGCGGGCAGGGCGCGGCAGAAGGCGTAGCCGTCCTTCTCGCCGAAGGGGGTGATGTCGGTGGTGATGAAGTAGGTGCCCTGGGGCTCGTACACCTCGAAGCCGGCGCTGCGCAGCCCGGCGTCCAGCAGGTCGCGCTTGCGGAGCAGGTCGGTGCGGAAGTCGGCGTAGTACGCGTCGGGCAGGCGCAGGGCCTCGGCGACGGCGTACTGGAACGGGCCCGCGCTGACGTAGGTCAGGTACTGCTTGGCCGTGCGGACGGTGCTGACCAGCTCCGGGGTGGCCGTCACCCAGCCGACCTTCCAGCCGGTGAAGGAGAAGGTCTTCCCGGCGGAGGAGATGCTCACCGTGCGTTCGCGCATGCCGGGGAGCGCGGCGATCGGGTGGTGCGCGCCGGAGAAGACCAGGTGCTCGTAGACCTCGTCGGTGACCACCAGCAGGTCGCGTTCGACGGCGAGTTCGGCGATGGCGGTCAGTTCGTCGGGGGTGAGCACCGTGCCGGTGGGGTTGTGCGGGGTGTTGAGCAGCAGCAGCCGGGTGCGCGGGGTGACCAGGGACCGCAGCAGGTCCAGGTCGGGGCGGAAGTCCGGGGCGCGGAGCGTCAGCGGGACCCGGGTGGCGCCGGCCATGGCGATGCAGGCGGCGTAGGAGTCGTAGAAGGGCTCAAAGGCGATGACCTCGTCGCCGGGTTCGAGCAGGGCGAGCATCGCCGCGGCGATGGCCTCGGTGGCACCGGCGGTGACCAGGACCTCGGTGTCCGGGTCGTAGCCGAGGCCGTAGAAGCGCTGCTGGTGCTCGGCGATCGCGGTGCGCAGCTCGGGGATGCCGGGGCCGGGCGGGTACTGGTTGCCCCTTCCCTCGCGGATGGCCCGCGCCGCGGCCTCGGCGATCTCGGCCGGGCCGTCGGTGTCGGGGAAGCCCTGGCCCAGGTTGATCGCCCCGGTCGCGGTGGCCAGGGCCGACATCTCCGCGAAGATCGTCGTCCCGAGTCCGGCCAGCCGGCGGTTCAACAGCGGCCTCGCACCCATGTCGCCAACACCTCTCCTGCGCCGTCCGGTGACGCCCCTGCCGGGCAGCCTACGGGTTCGCGACCGGACGCCCGGTCGGGGCGGGGTGGTGAGGTGACCGCCTCCACCGCGTCGGCCGCGCCACCCTGGCGGGTGACGGCGCATCAGCGATTGACAGGCGGGTGTGCCGTACGAGTGACCCTCGAAGGAGTGAGAACGGCAGGGGACAGTGCTGGGGTCGATTGCCCAGGGCATGTGACAATCGTCGATTTCCTTCACCGGCCCTTCCGAAGCAGTTCCCAGGGTGCTTCCGGTTATCCCTGCGACCAGGGTTTTCCCACGTCAACGGGCAGCATCGGTCAGGGCCGCGGACACAAGGAGAAGGAATCCATCCGGGAATGATGGTAGGGCGGTGAAGTTGGGTAAATGCTCTACGAACACGGAGTATTCGTGCTTCCCTGCTTCTGAGTCCCCGAATGACCGCTGCCGCAGGGCAGCCATGTCCCGATGCGCCATGCCCGCAGGACCGTGCGCGTGTTCGGCGGCAGTTCCGACCCGGTGCCCTCGAGTGACCCGAGTACGCGGAGCCAAGAATGCTCACCACCCTGAACACCTCCTACACCGACACCCGCGCCGGGGATCTGGCCTGGTGCCTGGGCAGCAAGGAACTGCCCGCGCTGGCGGTCCTGGATCTCCGGATCGGCCCGGTGGACCTCCAGTTGCGCCTGCTCGGCGCCTCTCACCAGGTGGTCCTGGGTACGGAGTCCGGCCGTTGCTCGGAGACCGTGGCCTGTCTGCCGGGGCGGCGCTCGCCGCTGCCGGCCCGGGTGGCCGAGCGGGTCCAGGGTCGGGAGTACGAATTCGCGGCCCGGGTGGAAAGACTGGAGGAACAGAGTTTCGCCGGTAGGGCACAGGAGTTGCTCGCGCTGGTGGAGAACCATCCCTATGGACTGGCCGGGGTGTTCCCCGGCGACCCGACCGCCTTCACCGCATTGCTCGCCGGAGGCGACGCGCAGGGCATCCACTGGCGCACCTGGCATGCCTATCCGCAGGAGGGGCGACTGGTGTGCACCCGCTCGTCGCTGAAAGTTCAGGACTGGTACCGGAGTTGACGGATCGACAGAGGAACCGGAATTCCGTGCGGGGTTCCGTCAGGGGTTCTGCACGAGGGCGGTGCCAGGCCCGGCGCAGTTTTCATGGACATGCCCATGTGTATGTCCGCTCACATGATCGAAGCGTCAATGCGGAACATGTCCCTATCACTCTCACGGGGGAAGTGGCCGTGACCTGACGTCGCCTAGCGTTTGTTCGTGATCAACCATTCCGCAGGTTCCTCGCAGCCGCCGACCGAGGGCAGGCCGGCCGACGGCAGGCGTGCCGCCCGGCTGCTGGTGCTGCTGGCGGCGTTCGTCTGCGCCGCCTGCGGTCTGGTGTACGAACTGGAACTGGTCGCCCTGGGCAGCTACCTGCTCGGCGACTCGGTCACCCAGGCCTCCGTGGTGCTCTCGGTGATGGTCTTCGCCATGGGTGTGGGCTCACTGCTGGCGAAGCGCTTCACCCGCCGCCCGGCCACCTCCTTCGCCCTGGTGGAGAGCGCACTCGCGCTGGTCGGCGGGCTGTCCGTGCTGCTGCTCTACGGCTGCTTCGTCTGGGTCGGCCACTACCGGACCGCCCTGGTCGGGGTGGCGCTGCTGATCGGCATCCTGATCGGGGCGGAGATCCCGCTGCTGATGACCCTGATCCAGCGGATCCGCAGGCAGGAGGCGGGACGGGCGGTCGCCGACCTCTTCGCCGCCGACTACGTCGGCGCCCTGGTCGGCGGTCTGGCCTTCCCCTTCCTGCTGCTGCCGATGCTGGGCCAGGCCACCGGCGCCCTGCTGACCGGTGCGGTCAACGCCGTCGCCGGCGCGGTGGTGGTGCTGTGGCTGTTCCCCAGGGAGCCCAGCCCCCGGGTGCGGGTGCTGCTCTGGGGCCTGTGCGGCGCGGTGCTGGTGGTCCTGGCCGTCGCCGCCGCGCTCACCGGGGCGTTCGAACGCGCCGCGCGGCAGGCGCTGTACGGGGCGCCGATCCGCTTCTCCACCCAGAGCCGCTACCAGGACATCGTGCTGACCGGGGCCGCACGGGTGCCCCCGCCGCGCACGGCGAGCATGGGGTACCCCCCGCACGAAGTGCCCGGGGAGGGCAGCCAACCCGCCTCCCGTCCGGCCGAGGACGCGGCGGCGGCGGCTTCGCTGCGGATGTACCTCGGCGGCAGGCTCGCCGTCTGCGGTGCCGACCAGGCCCGCTACCACGCCGCGCTGGTCCAGCCCGCCCTGGTCGGCGCGCACGCCCGGGTGCTGGTCCTCGGCGGCGGTGACGGCCTGGCGGCGGCCGAGGCGCTGCGCGAGCCGGGCGTGCGGGAGGTGACCGTGGTCGAGATCGACCCGGCGGTGGTGCACCTCGGCCGCACCGACCCGGCGCTCACCCGGATGAACCGGAACGCCCTGGCGGATCCCCGGGTACGGGTGGTCACCGCCGACGCCTTCGACTGGCTGCGCACGGCGGCCCGCGGCGGGCAGCGCTACGACGTGGTCGTCGCCGACCTCCCCGATCCCGGCCTGGACGAGGGGCGCAAGCTCTACACCCAGGAGTTCTACGGCATGGTCCACCGGGTGCTGGCCCCGGACGGGCGGCTCGCCGTGCACGCCGGACCGGTGGCCGCGGACGCCTTCTGGGCGGCCGAGGCCACGCTGCGCTCCACCGGACTGCGGACCGCCGAGTACGCGGTGCCCGCGGACCGTTCCTGTGACGGGCCGACCGACTGGGGGTTCATCCTGGCCTCCGTCGGCGCGCCGAGGCTCCGCCCGCCGACCAGTTCCGACGCCTCGCCCGGCAGCCTGGACGCGGCCGCGCTGCGGATCGCGGTCACCCTCGCCGACCTGCGCCGTCCGGCGCACCAGCCGGCCCCCTCGACCCTGCTGAACCCGCGCTGAGGGCCGTCGCGAGGCCGGGGCGAGGCCCAGGCGAGGCCCGTGGCGGGCTGCGCCGAATCCGTGCCGAGTCCGTGCCGGGTTCACGTTGCGTGAGGTTCACAGCCGCATACGCCCGCCCGGGAGCCGGGTGATCTGTAGGCTTCCAAGGCATGGAGCATGAGGTTCTGGTACCGCTTCCGCAGCAGGCCGTCCGAGAGGCACTGCGCCGTTCCGAGCTGCTGGCGCGCTGCCTGCCGGGATTCACGGCGGAGCAGCCCGAGGTCCGGCCCGGAGCCGGCGGCGGCGATCCGGGCGGCACCCCGGCGGGGCCGGCGCTGGTGGGCCGGTTGAAACTGCGGATCGGCAGCTCCTCCATCACCTACCGTGGCGAGCTGGAGTTCGTGCCCGCGACCGACGCCGGTCCGGACGGCGACGCCGGCTACGCCAGAGACATGGTCGTCGCCGTCCGGGCGCAGCAGTCCGTCGGCAGCGGCTCGGTGTCGGGGCTGCTGCGGGTCGCGGTGCTGCCGGACGGCGAGGACCGGGCCCGGGTGCTGTTCCACGGCGACCTCGCGGCCAAGGGCCGGGTGGAGGAACTCCACCCGGAGGCGGTCTCGGTCGCGCTGCGCCGCCTGCTGGATCGTTTCTGCGCGGCGATGGTCGCCGACCTCGCCGACGCCGACCTGATCGGCGCTGACGGTGCCGTCCAGGGGGACGGCGCCGAGGACGATCCGATCCTCTTCGCCGAGCTGGCCGACCTGGAGGAGCTCGCCGAGCTGGGCGAGCTCACCGACCTCTCCGAGCTGGCCGACTTCGACGACCCGCAGGGCCCGGACAGCCCCGAGGACCCGGATGGCATCGAGGGGATCGACGGCGTCGACGAGTCCGGACTGTTCCTGATCGACGAGCCCGCCGGCTCCTTGGACGCATCCTCCTTCAACGCCGCCGCCGCGCTCAACGAGCCCTGGCCGGACCCCTCCGCGACCCGCCGCAGCATGGTGGGACGGTCCGCCGAGGAGGTGGACCACGCCCCGCCGAGCGGTCGCTACGGCCCCACCCTGCCCCCGCGCAGTGCCCGTTCGCGCGCCGCGGCCCGTTGGGGCGGCCCGTCCCGCCGGATGGGCGAGCCGCCGTCCGCCGACGGCGAGCCCAGCCGGGTGCCCTGGGTGGTCGGCGGCGGAGCGGCCCTGCTGGGAGGGGCCGTGATCCTGGTCAGGGTGCTGCGCCGACGCGGGTAGCGTCGACCCCGACGACTCCGTCGACCCGACGTCCCCGCACTCCAGGAGGCCCGCGATGCCTCGCTCCGCCGCTTCTTCGGCCGCTCCCGCCGACGCCGCCGTCCTGCTGACGGCAGGTGACGTCGAGGTGACCGTGCTGCCCGGCGACGGCTGCCGCCTCGGCAGCCTCAGGATCGGCGGTACCGAACTGCTGCGGACCGGGCAGGACCCCGCCGCGCAGGGGAAGGGCGTGTTCGCCTACGGCTCGTTCCCGATGGTGCCCTGGGCCGGGCGGGTCGACCACGGCCGCTGGCGCAACGGCGGGGAGCGCCACGAGCTGCCGGTCGACATGCCGCCGCACGCCATCCACGGCACCGGCGTCCGCACCGCCTGGCGCGAGGCCGCACCCGTCGGCGCGACCAGCGCCGCGTACTACTACGACCTGACCGAGCCGTGGCCCTACGCGGGCCGGGTCACCCAGCTGTTCGAGCTGACCCCGGAGTCGCTGCGCACCACCCTCTCGGTGGAGACCGCCGAGGTCTCCTTCCCGGCCATGGCCGGCTGGCACCCGTGGTTCCGCAAGCAGCTCAGCCCGGACGGGGCGGCGGCCCGGCTGGACTTCGAGCCGGCCTGGCAGGAGGAGCGCGGCAGCGACCACCTGCCCACCGGCAACCGGATCAGTCCGGTCGACGGACCGCGCGACGACTGCTTCGGCCTCCCGTACGGGGTCGACGCCACCCTCGTCTGGGAGGACGAGCTCAGCCTGGAGATCAAGGCGGGCTGCGACTGGCTGGTGGTCTTCGACGAGCAGGACGACGCCATCTGCGTGGAGCCGCAGACCGGACCGCCCAACGGCCTGAACACTGCTCCGCGCCTGGTCACCCGTATCGACCCGCTGGAGGTCAGCACCACCTGGACCTGGCGGCGCCACTGAGCCGGCGTCGATAGGCTGGGGCCTCATGAGCAACCACCGCGACGCGCTTCTCGACCAGATCAAGACCAAGGCCGTGGTCCACGGCAAGGTCACGCTGTCCTCGGGCCTGGAGTCCGACTACTACATCGACCTCCGCCGGATCACCCTGGACGGCCAGGCCGCACCGCTGGTCGGCCAGGTGATGCTGGACCTCACCGCGGACCTGGACTTCGACGCCGTCGGCGGGCTCACCCTGGGCGCGGACCCGGTGGCCACCTCGATGCTGCACGCCTCCGCCGCGCGCGGCGAGCGGCTGGACGCCTTCGTGGTCCGCAAGGCGCAGAAGGCGCACGGGATGCAGCGCCGGATCGAGGGCACCGACGTCAAGGGCCGCCGGGTGCTGGTCGTCGAGGACACCTCCACCACCGGCGGCTCGCCGCTGACCGCCGTCGAGGCGGTGCGCGAGGCCGGTGGCGAGGTGGTCGCGGTCGCGGTCATCGTGGAGCGCGGCGCGGCCCCGACCGTCGAGGCCCAGGGCCTGCCGTACCTCGCCGCCTACCAGCTGACCGACCTCGGGCTCTGACCAGCCTCTGACCAGCGCGGAGCGGGGGGCCGCTACCGGCCGGCGTCAGCGCCTGCGGTGGCGCCCGCCCGCTGCGGCCTCGTCCGCGGACGGCCGCTGCGCCGCCACGGCGGAGGCGGTGGCCGTCGCGGCGAGCCCGTCGGCCTCAGCGGTCCCGGCTCCGGCCGCTCCGGCTGCTCCGTTCTCGACGGCCCCGCCGGCCCGCTTCTTCCGGCGCTCGCGCACCAGCTCCAGCAGGATCGGCGAGATCGACAGCAGGATGATCAGCGCCATGGCGGGGACCAGGTACTTGTCGATGACCGGGGCCATCGAGGCGCCGAACTCGTAGCCGATCAGCAGCATCGACTCGGTCCAGACCACGCCGCCGACCACGTTCCACACGAAGAACTGCCGGGCCGGCATCTCCAGCGTGCCGGCCACCGGGTTGAGGAAGGTCCGCACCACCGGGATGAAGCGGGCCATCAGCACCGCCTTGGCCGGGCCGAACTTGACGAAGTACTCCTCGGCCTTGTCCACGTGCTCCTGGCGGAACAGTTTGGAGTTGGGCCTCCTGAAGAGCTTGGGCCCGGCCTTGGCCCCCAGCAGATGGCCCAGCTGCGCGCCGGCGATGGCGCACAGCGGCGCCGCGACGAGCAGTTCCGCGATCGACATCTGCACGCCCAGCACCTTCATACCGGCGCTGGACGCGGCCACGCCGCCGAGGATCAGCAGCGAGTCGCCGGGGAAGAAGAACCCGATGAGCAGGCCGGTCTCCGCGAAGATGATGGCGAGCAGGCCGATCGCACCCACCTGGGCGATCAGGGCTTTGGCGTCGAGCAGTGTCGATACGTTCAACGCGAGAGTCGTGGTCACCCGCGCAGAGTAACCCGTGCGGCTAGGAGCCCCCTAGCTCCGCACTGTGAACGGCAGGCTCTCCGCGGCCAGTGCGGTGTCCCCGCTCTGCACCGCGAGACCGGCGAAGGCGGAGCCCACCGCGTGCGGGGCGCCCTTCGCCACGGCCAGCCTGAGCTGCACGGTCTCCTCGGCGCCGGGAGCGAGCGCGACGCCCGACGCCGGCCGCAGCGCGGTGCTCATGCCCGGATCGCAGACGCCGGCCAGCAGCGGCAGCCCGACCCAGCCGCGCCCGCGCAGATACTGCTGGAGCACCAGGTCACGCGGCGTCAGGACGCGTCCGGCGCCGGTGCCGTAGGCGTAGAACAGCGCGGTGAGGGCGGGGTAGGACCGGTCGGTGGTGTTGCGCACGGTCAGGCCGAAGCGCTGCGCCGGGCCGCCGCGGTGCAGTGCGACCCGGGCCGGCCAGCCGGTGAAGTCGATGCGCGGACGGGTGACCGTCGAGCTCACGGCCAGCGCCCGGTAGCGGTGACCGTGCCCGTCGGCGAAGGACGCGGTGACGCTGAGCCTGCCGGGCGTGTCCAGGTCCTGGAGCCGCAGCGGGACGATCTCGGGGCTGGACGGCGAGGCGCCGGTGGCGATCGGGAAGCTGAAGCTGCCCCGGGTGGGGAAAGCGGCGCTGCTCCGGGCCGCGGCGAGGTCCACCCACCGGTGCGAGGCCGGGACCCAGCGCTGGACCTCGACCGAGTCGGTGCTGAAGCCTCGGCTGGCCAGGTCGAGCCGTACGGTGCCGTGCGCTGCCGGGGCGCGCAGCACCACGGTGGCGTCCGACCACAGCCCGATCGGGAGTTCGCCCGGCTGGTCGTACCAGAGGCGCCGGGCCGCCGCCTGGTGGGACAGGGCGACGGTCCGGTACGCGGCGGGCCTGGGCCCGGCCGACGCCGGTCGCCGGATCGACGCCGTGGCCCCGCAGGCCTCCGGGGCACGGCGGCTCAGCTGCGTCCCGGCCTGGGCCCGCGCGGTGCCGGCCGCCGGGACCCCGGCGAGCAGCAGCAGCGCGGCCGCCGTCACCGCGGCGTTCACCCACCTCGATCGTGACGTCCGCTCCGTGCCCGCCCGCGTGACCATTCGGGTGCCCCCCGTTCTGTCGATCCATCAGCCCTACCGGGGAGACGCTTCCCGGCAGGGCTGCCCGGCTTGGCCGAATTGATCCTTTTTAATCCGTTCGGGTGTGCGAGGGGGGAAACGTCCCGGGTGTCCCCCGCGGGGGTGAAGCCGACGGGCAGGGATGGGAGAATGACGCCGGTGCCCGACTCCTGGTCGGGGTCGCAGTGTCCGTAAACGCATCACCGACAGGAGCGGATTCGTCATGGCTATCGCCACCCCCGAGGTCTACAGCGAGATGCTGGACCGGGCAAAGGCAGGCAAGTTCGCCTACCCGGCCATCAATGTCACCTCGACCCAGACGCTGCACGCAGCCCTGCGCGGCTTCGCCGAGGCCGAGAGCGACGGCATCATCCAGATCTCCACCGGTGGTGCGGAGTTCCTGGGCGGCCAGTACAGCAAGGACATGGTGACCGGCGCGGTCGCGCTCGCCGAGTTCGCCCACATCGTCGCCGCCAAGTACCCGGTCACGGTGGCGCTGCACACCGACCACTGCCCCAAGGACAAGCTGGACGGCTACGTCCGCCCGCTGCTGGCGATCTCCGCGGAGCGCGTCGCCCGCGGCGAGAACCCGCTGTTCCAGTCGCACATGTGGGACGGCTCGGCCGAGACCCTCGCCGACAACCTGGCCATCGCCCAGGAGCTGCTGGCCAAGGCCGCCGCCGCGAAGATCATCCTTGAGGTCGAGATCACCCCGACCGGCGGTGAGGAGGACGGCGTCTCGCACGAGATCAACGACAACCTCTACACCAGCGTCAACGACGCCGTCCGCACCGCCGAGGCGCTGGGCCTGGGCGAGAAGGGCCGCTACCTGCTGGCCGCCTCCTTCGGCAACGTGCACGGCGTCTACAAGCCGGGCAACGTCGTCCTCAAGCCGGAGCTGCTGCGCGAGCTGCAGGACGCCATCGGCAAGCAGTACGGCAAGACCGACCCGTTCGACTTCGTCTTCCACGGCGGCTCCGGCTCCTCCGCCCAGGAGATCGCCACCGCGCTGGAGAACGGCGTCGTGAAGATGAACCTCGACACCGACACCCAGTACGCCTTCACCCGGCCGATCGTGGACCACATCTTCCGCAACTACGACGGTGTGCTGAAGGTCGACGGCGAGGTCGGCAAGAAGAGCACCTACGACCCGCGCACCTGGGGCAAGCTCGCCGAGGCCGGCATGGCCGCGCGCGTGGTCGAGGCCACCCAGAGCCTGCGCTCGGCCGGCACCCGGCTGAAGTAGCCGCAGGCGGTACGCCGCACCGCTTCATGCAGGGGCCCGGTACGCGATCACCGCGTACCGGGCCTCGGGCTTTCCGCCCCCTGGGGCGCCGCCGGGCTGCCCGGGGCTACTGCCCCTTCAGCTCCTCGTAGCCGGCCAGGCTGCTGTCCTTCAGACTCCAGCCATCCGGGGGGCGACCCCCGGACCCCCGCAGGGCTACTGCCCCTTCAGCTCCTCGTAGCCGGCCAGGCTGCTGTCCTTCAGGAACTGCCAGCAGCGGTCGGCCTCCTCGGTCTCCTTGATCGAGTCGGCGGCGCGGGCCAGCGCCGCCAGGCAGCGCAGGAAGCCCCGGTTGGCCCGGTGCTCCCACGGCACCGGCCCGTGGCCCTTCCAGCCGCTGCGGCGCAGCGCGTCCAGGCCGCGGTGGTATCCGGTGCGGGCGTAGGCGTACGACTCGACGACATGCCCGGCGTCGTAGGCGTCGTCGGCGAGCATGGCCCAGGCCAGCGAGAAGGTCGGGAACTCCGCCGCCACCTGCGCCGGCGATGCGGACTCCTCCGCCAGCATGCGGTAGGGCTGCTCGTCCTCGGGCAGCAGCGTCGGCTCCGGTCCGTCCAGCAGATTCTTGTGGATGCTCATGCCCTGAAGTCTGCCATCCGGCTGTCAAGGTCCTGTAAGCACCGGCTGTCAGCGCGGAACCGGGGCGCCCGTGGAGAGCGTGTTCCCTGCCGGATGACCTGTTCGGCAGTCTTGGGGGGACTCGCGGATGTATCGACCACTGGCGCTTCTTATGGCCTTTTTCCTATACATCGCAGGGGTTTGGGCGGTCGCCACGACCTCCTGGTCGGCGGTCGCCGAGTCCGCGCCGCCGGTCTCGTCCACCGCCTCCTCGTCGCCGTCCGCCTCGTCCTCCGGCCCGTCGTCCGCCGGCTCGTCCCCGACCCCTTCGCCGTCCAGCACGGCCCCGACGGTTCCCGCCGTCTGGACGTTGAGCACGCTGCGCAACTACCTGGTCGCCGAGACCGATGCCAAGGACCCCGGCGCGGCCCTCGCCGACCTGGAGCGGATCACCCTCAAGGACCCGTACGTCGACGGCTTCTGCCATCCGGTGGCGCACGAGATCGGGCACGCCGCGCTGGCCAAGTACCACGGGAACTTCACCAGGGCGGTCTCCTTCCTGAACGACGTATGCGGCTCCGGCTACCTGCACGGAGTGGTGGAGGAGAAGCTGCAGCAGATGCCCGATCCGGAGACGGCGGTGACCACCCTCTGCTCGCCCGACCAGTCGCTGTCCTGCATCCACGGCATCGGGCACGGAGCGATGTTCGTCTCCCACCTGGACGTGGCCGGAGCGGAACGGATGTGCGACCGCTTCCCCGAGTCCAGCCAGGTGGTGGCCTGCTCCGAGGGCATCTTCATGCAGCTCTTCGAGCCGGACGAGGGCGATCCGACGGCGCTGGCGAAGCTCCCGGCGGACCGGCTGGCCGGCGAGCCGCAGTACCCCTGCGCGGAGCAGCCGTCGATCTACCGCAGCGCCTGCTACTTCTACGCCCCGATCTACTTCCTGCAGACCCACGACTACACCGCGCACCCGACGGCCTTCGTCCAGTCCCTCACCTGGTGCCTCGCGGCACCGACCAGCAGCGCCCGCGAGGACTGCTCCCGGGGCACCGGTTCGCGGCTGATGAAGTACAACATCGACCGCCCGGTCTGGACGGCGGCGCAGTGCGAGCAGGCGTCGTCCGCCTGGCAGCGGGCCGACTGCGTCAGCGGGATGGTCAGCTACTGGGACGTCAACTACGCCAGCAGGTCGGCGGCCAGGGACAGGCTCTGCCCGCAGCTCAGCGGTGACGCCGCCCGGCTCTGCCGGAGCGCCGCCCCCGGCAGCAGCTCCGCCGACTGACCCCTGATGAACCGTCACCGTCCTTACCCGCAGCCGCAGCCCGATCGGACCGAAGCCATGGACACTCCGCCCGACCGCTCACCCAGCCGCTACGCGCTGCTCCCGCTGCGGCTGTTCCTCGGCGCGACCTTCGTCTACGCGGGGTTGGACAAGCTCGCCGACCCGCACTTCCTGGCCGGCGTGGCCGACCCCGCGTCCATGGCCGCACAGGCGCACGCCGTGGCCGCGCACAGCCCCATCGGCGCGCTGCTGGACCAGGCGGTGCGCTCGCCCACGCCCGCCGGGCTGGCCATGGCCTTCGGCGAACTGGCGGTGGGGTTCGGCACCCTGCTGGGGCTGTGGGGGCGACTGGCCGCGCTGGGCGGCGCGCTGATCAATCTGACCCTGTGGCTGAGCGTGAGTTGGGGCGTGCACCCGTACTACCTGGGCAACGACCTGATCTATCTGATGGCCTGGGTGCCGCTGGTGCTGGCGGGGACGCCGCAGTACTCGCTGGACGAGCTGATCGCCCGTCATGCGCGCGGGACGGCCGCCGGCCGGGGCCGCAGGCAGGTTCTGGTGGACGGCGGCATCGCGACCCTCGCGGTGGCCGGCGCGGTGCTGCTGACCGGCGCGGGGGTGGCCCGGAGCCGGGGCCGGACGGCCGCGCCGAGTGCGGGGGCAGGGACCGGAACCGGGGCAGGGACCGGCACCGGGGCGGGGACGGGAACCGGGACCGCCGTCGCGGCGGTGGCCTCGGTGCCGGTCGGCGGTGTGCTCCGGGTGGCCGCTCCGGGCAGCGGAGATCCGGTCTACCTGCAGCAGCCCGAGGAGGGCCGCTACACCGCGCTGTCCGGCGTCTGCACCCACTCGGGGTGCACGGTGAACCCGCCCGAGGACGGCCGTTTCGTCTGCCCCTGCCACAACTCCTGCTTCGACGCAGCCACCGGCGCCGTGCTCCAGGGCCCGGCCACCAAGGCGCTCGCCCGCTTCGGCATCACCCGGACCGGTGACCAGCTGCACCTGGGGACGGAGACGGCCTGAGCCGCAGGCGTCAGGCGGCAGGTGGGACGGTCAGCCGCCAGGCGGCGGGTTCGGCGGTCCAGGTGCGGTGCTGGACCGGGCCGCCCGGCGCGTCGTCCGCCAGATAGGTGAAGCTGGTGGCCGGGCCGCCGCTGACGGTTATCCGCCGGACCCGGACCCGCAACGGCCCGCCGGACCCGGACGAGGGGCTCAGCAGCACCTCCATCAGGCCGTCGTCGGGGGCGGCGACCAGGTACACCGGGTGGTCCAGATCGGCCAGCATCCGCCCGTCCGCCTCGACCAGCAGCGCCTGCCCGGGGTCGCCGCGGAGCGGGCGCAGCTGTGCGGCGACGCTGCGGGCGGCCCGTCCGAACTGGAGGCCCCAGCCCAGGCAGCGGGACGGAAGCAGACCGCCTCGCCCGGGCGCAGCTTTGTTCGCCCTGAGCGAACGCGGCTCGGAGTCGGCGCCGCTCGGCTGCGGTACCGCTGCGGCGCCGTCCGCGGAGCCGGGCGGACGGTCCGGGTGGATCAGCTCCGCGGCTGCTCCGGGCACGGCTCCGGGGTGCCCGCGGCCGGGGATGCGCAGTCCGCCGAGCACCACTCCGCCGCTCTCGTCGACGAGCAGGCCCAGGGTGCGTTCGGCGCCGCCGACGACCGTTCTGGCGGCGTCCACGGGGCGCGCGGCCACCCCCAGTGACCTGGTCAGGGTCACCTTTTCGCCATTTCCGATCGGGATGATCCCGAGGGGGCTCACCGCCAGCTCCGCACGCTGGTGCAACACCTGCACCACCTGGTGCACCGCACGGTCATCACCAATCACAACGAGTCGCTTCCCGCCCCTGCGCGAAAGCGTCCGTTCCAGCTCGGCCAGGCTCCCCGGAACCACCAGCTTCACCGCGAAGGCTGCCCCGAGAACGTCCCTGGCCACCCTGACCGATTCCGCGTCCAGGGCCAGGGCGGCGGGGGAGACCACCACCAGGAGTGCCTCTCCCGCCGATCGCACAGCCGACACCGCTCTCCTTCCTCGGGTAATCTCTCGGTGTAAGAGCCCCTTGCGCTGTTGCGCCAGGGGCTTGGTCTATCCGGGGCCAGAACGGCGGCCTTCCGCCGTCTGTTGTGCCCCGCCCGAAAGGGGTGTACGCCTGTGCCCGCACTCGTGCTGGTCGGCGCTCAGTGGGGCGACGAGGGCAAGGGGAAGGCCACCGACCTCCTCGGTGGCTCGGTCGACTACGTAGTCCGCTTCCAGGGCGGCAACAATGCCGGTCACACGGTGGTCGTAGGCGATCAGAAGTACGCACTGCACCTGCTTCCCTCGGGCATTCTCAGCCCGACGTGCACGCCGGTGATCGGCAACGGCGTGGTCATCGACCCGGCCGTGCTCTTCTCCGAGCTGGTGGGACTGCAGGACCGCGGCGTGGACACCTCCAAGCTCCTGGTCTCCGGGAACGCGCACCTGATCACCCCGTACCACCGGACCCTGGACAAGGTGTCCGAGCGGTTCCTGGGCAAGCGCAAGATCGGCACCACCGGTCGCGGCATCGGCCCGACCTACGCCGACAAGATCAACCGCGTCGGCATCCGGGTCCAGGACCTGTTCGACGAGAGCATCCTGCTGCAGAAGGTCGAAGCCGCGCTGCACGACAAGAACCAGATCCTGGTCAAGCTCTACAACCGCCGCGCGGTCCCGGTCGACCTGGTCGTCGAGGAGTACCTCGGCTACGCCGAGAAGCTGCGCCCGTTCGTCGCGGACACCGTCCTGGTCCTGAACAAGGCCCTGGAGGAGAACAAGGTCGTGCTGATGGAGGGCGGCCAGGGCACCCTGCTGGACGTGGACCACGGCACCTACCCCTTCGTCACCTCGTCGAACCCGACCGCCGGCGGCGCCTGCACCGGCTCCGGCATCGGACCGACCAAGATCGACCGGGTCATCGGCATCCTCAAGGCCTACACCACCCGCGTCGGCTCGGGCCCGTTCCCGACCGAACTGCTGGACGCCGACGGCGACGCGCTGCGCCGCATCGGCGGCGAGCGCGGCGTCACCACCGGCCGCGACCGCCGCTGCGGCTGGTTCGACGCCCCGATCGCGCGCTACGCGACCCGGGTCAACGGCCTGACGGACTTCTTCCTCACCAAGCTGGACGTGCTCACCGGCTGGGAGCAGATCCCGGTCTGCGTGGCCTACGAGATCGACGGCCGGCGGGTGGACGAACTCCCCTACTCGCAGACGGACTTCCACCACGCGAAGCCGATCTACGAGAACCTGCCCGGCTGGTCCGAGGACATCACCAAGGCCCAGACCTTCGAGGACCTGCCGAAGAACGCCCAGGCGTACGTGAAGGCCCTGGAGGACATGTCCGGCGCCCCGATCTCCGCGATCGGCGTGGGACCGGGCCGCACCGAGACCATCCAGGTCAGGTCATTCCTGTCGTAGCCGCTCCGACCGGCCCGCTGTCGTCGTCGACCGAGGACCCCGTTCACCCGCCGTCGCGGGTGGGCGGGGTCCTCGGCGTTCGGGCACCACCGTCCCCTATTTGTACTAATGCAGAAATGAATTGCGCTTAGTTCAAACGTTGCCTACTGTCTGACCATGCCTGCGAAGACACCCGCGTCCACGACGCTCACCGGGGCCCATGTCCGCCTGGAGCCGCTGTCCCGCGACCACCTGCCCGAGCTCTTCCTGGCCGGGGGCCGGGACGAGGAGGTGTGGCGCTGGTTGACGGTCACACCGCCGCAGAGCGAGCAGGAGCTCGGCCGACTGCTCGACGAGCGCCTCGCGGAGGTGGAGGCCGGTACCTCCGTCGCCTTCGCCGTGATCGATCTGGCCACCGGGAAGCCGGTCGGGTGGACGACGTTCCTCGACATCGTTCCGTTCGACGAGCGCCTGGAGATCGGCTGGACCTGGTACGCCCGCCCGGTGTGGCGCACGGCGGTGAACACCGAGGCCAAGCTGCTGCTGCTGACCCACGCCTTCGAGGACCTCGGCATGGGCCGGGTCCAGTGGAAGACCGACCACCTGAACACCCGTTCGCAGAACGCCATCGCCCGGCTCGGCGCGCAGCGCGAGGGCGTGCTGCGGCGGCACCGGCTGCGGGCGGACGGGTCCTGGCGCGACAGCGTCTACTTCTCGATGCTGGTGGACGAGTGGCCGGAGGCCAAGGCCCGGCTGACCAACCGACTGCTGGAGGGCTGACGCCGTGTCGGATCTGAGCATCACCCCGGTGCTGGCCGGGGAGCGGCAGCGCTGGCAGGAGCTCTATGCGGGCTACTGCGCCTTCTACGCCGTGGAGTTGGGCGAGGCGGACTACGACCGGGTCTGGGCCTGGATCCACGACCCGGAGCGGGAGACGCGCTGCCTGGTCGCCCGGGACGCGGACGGCGTGCCGGTCGGGCTGGCGCACTTCCGGGCCTATGACTCGCCGTTGCGGGGGACCAGCGGCTTCCTCGACGACCTGTTCGTGGACCCGGCCCGCCGGGGCAGCGGTGCGGCGGACGCGCTGCTGGCCGCGCTGGCCCGGATCGCGGCGGACGAGGGCTGGGCGACCGTCCGCTGGAACACCGCGGAGAACAACTACCGGGCCCGGGCCGTCTACGATCGGCATGCGGCCAGGACGGTCTTCCTGACCTACAGCATGGACGCCGCACCGTCCTGACCCCGGTTGACAGCCTGTAGCGCTGCCCCGGTATCGGCGAACAGGCTGTCGCTGCCGGGGCGGCGAACCGCTCCGTAGGCTGCGGCCATGAGCATCTCTGTCGACTCCGCAGCGGGGCAGGCCGTCAAGGCTGCCGACCGCGCCCACGTCTTCCACTCGTGGTCCGCGCAGGCCCTGATCGACCCCCTCGCCGTCGCTGGCGCCGAGGGCTCGTACTTCTGGGACTACGAGGGCAACCGCTTCCTCGACTTCTCCTCGCAGCTGGTGAACACCAACATCGGGCACCAGCACCCCAAGGTGGTCGCGGCGATCCAGGAGCAGGCCGGCAAGCTCTGCACCTTCGCCCCGGCGTTCGCCCTGGACGTGCGCAGCGAGGCGGCCCGGCTGATCGCCGAGCGCACCCCGGGCGACCTGGACAAGATCTTCTTCACCAACGGCGGCGCCGAGGCCAACGAGAACGCCATCCGGATGGCGCGGCTGCACACCGGCCGGCAGAAGGTGCTCTCCACCTACCGCTCGTACCACGGCGCCACCGCCAATGCGATCGCGCTGACCGGTGACCCCCGGCGCTGGGCGAACGAGACCGGGGTCTCCGGCGTGGTGCACTTCTGGGGCCCCTACGCCTACCGCTCCAACTTCCACGCCGAGAACGAGGCGCAGGAGTGCGAGCGCGCGCTGCAGCACCTGGAGGCGACCATCGCCTTCGAGGGCCCGCAGACCGTCGCCGCGATCATCCTGGAGACCGTGGTCGGCACCGCCGGGATCCTGGTGCCGCCGGCCGGCTACCTCGCCGGGGTCCGCGAGATCTGCGACCGCTACGGGATCGTCTTCATCCTGGACGAGGTCATGGCCGGCTTCGGCCGCACCGGCGCCTGGTTCGCGGCCGACCACTGGGGCGTCACGCCGGACCTGCTGACCTTCGCCAAGGGCGTTAACTCCGGCTACGTCCCGCTGGGCGGCGTCGCCATCAGCGGTGCCATCGCGGAGACCTTCGCCGAGCGCCCGTTCCCCGGCGGGCTGACCTACTCGGGCCACCCGCTGGCCTGCGCCTCCGCGGTGGCGACGATCAACGCCATGGCCGAGGAGGGCATCGTCGAGCACGCCAGGCAGCTGGGCGAGACGGTGATCGGTCCCGGTCTGCGCGAGCTGGCGGACCGTCACCCGGTCATCGGCGAGGTCCGCGGCCTGGGCGTGTTCTGGGCGCTGGAGCTGGTCCGGGACCGGACCACGCGGGAGCCGCTGACCCCCTACAACGCAGCTGGCGCCGCTGCGGCGCCGATGGCCGAGCTGGCCGCCGCCTGCAAGCAGCGCGGGCTGTGGCCGTTCGTCAACATGAACCGGCTGCATGTCGTCCCGCCGTGCAACAGCAGCGAGGCCGAGGTCAAGGAGGGCCTGGCCATTCTGGACGAGGTGCTCAGCATCGCCGATGCACATACGGTCTGAGCTGGGGTTACTTTCAGGTGATCTTTACTGATTTGACATAAGGTCTAGACCACACTGGCCCCGAATTCCGCTGCTTCCGCGGGTTCGGGGCCTTACCCTTGGGAGGCCCGAACCACTGAAGCCCACCCGAGGAGGGGTCGTGCCGTCCGACCTGCCGCCCTCGGGGCCGCGGGCCTCACAGGCCGCGGAGACATCGCCGGCCCAGCCGTCCCCGCTCCGCCGCAGCAGCCTGCGCGAGCAGGTCGCGGGCGCCATGCGCGACGAGATGATGGCGGGCCGGCTGCCGGCCGGAACGCACTTCACCGTCAAGGAGATCGCCGAGCTGTACGGGGTCTCCGCCACCCCGGTCCGGGAGGCGCTGCTCGACCTCACCGCCCAGGGCCTGCTGTGGACCGAGCACCACCGCGGCTTCACCGTCCCGCAGCTCGGCTGGGCCGATTTCGTCGACATCGTCGAGGCCAGGACCCTGGTCTCGGACGGGATGTTCCGCCGCCTCGCGGTCCATCTGAAGGCGATCGACTGGCAGCGGCTGCCCTCGCTCCAGCGCCGTGCCGACGCCGCCCACCGGGCGGCCCGGGCCGGGCACCTGGACGTGCTGGTCGGGTGCGACCTGCGGTTCTGGGGGGAGCTGGCCGGCCTGGTCGCCAACGAGCGGCTGACCGGGTACCTGGACTGGCTCCGGGTGCAGTACTGGATCTTCGCGGCGCCCTATCTGCGCGGGCGCCCGGACATCGCCGACTACTGCTGGTCCGGGCACCTGGAGCTGATGGAGCACCTGGTCGCCAAGGACCGCGAGACGGTGCACCGGATGCTGATCGACTACAACCGCGAGTCGCTCCGGCAGATGGCCGCGCTCTGCGGTGAGAGCGCCGAGGGCACCCTCATCGGCTACGCCGACATCCTGCCGATTCCCGCTCAGCGCGACTCCCTGTGAGGCTTCGCCGCAGAGCGTTAGGGTGGCTGCGATGAGAGCAAACCCCACCGTCGTCGCAACCGGCGCGTACGCGCCCAGGAGTGCCCGTGGCCTGTGACATCTGGCTCGTCCCGCTCGTCGACGTACTCGTCCACAGCCCGGAGAACCCGTTCGCCGAGGACCTGGAGATCTACAACGCCTCGCTCGGTGCGCACGGACTGCCGCCGGTGCCGGTGTTCCAGTACATGCCGGGCCTGAGCGGTGACGTGGAACCCGTCGCCGCGTTCGACTACGAGTCACTGCACTTCCTCCGCCGCGCCTACCTGCTGCAGCTCACCAACCTGCCGGTGACCCCCGTGGACGAGCTCGGCGGGGACTACGAGCAGCTGCTGGAGATGTTCGAGGACACCGCCGAGCGGTCGCACCTGGTCTGGCACTTCGACCACGCCGGGGCGTACGTCCCGATCGACTTCGAGAGCCCGATCGTGGACGACGCGCTGCTGGCCACCGGAGGGCCGCTGGGATCGCTGCACGGGCTGCTCCGGGAGCTGGAGGCGGTGGCCCCCTGGATCGGCATCGACCACCAGGCCCCGCCGGTCCCGGTCCGGCCGGTCGCCCCGACCACGCTGGAGGGCCCGGCGCACCCGCCGCCCGGCAACGACGGTCCCTTCTCCCGCGAGCGCCACGCCTGGACCGGGCTGCACGCGGCGGCGGTCCGCGCGCTGGGACAGGGCTCCATGGTCGTCTTCGCCTGAGGCCCGGAAACGGTTGAGCTCCGGAAGCGGTTGAGGGGGCGCCCGACGGGCGCCCCCTCAACTACGTCTACCGACCACGTCCACGACCGCGCTACCGCAGCGGGGGCTCCGGCGGACGCTGCCGCGGCATCGTCGGCCGGCCGCCGCCGAGCGTGGGCAGCACCCGGACCTGGGCACCCGCGCCCTCGGTACGGCCGCCCCAGTTGCCCGCGGCCTGGGTCGGCAGCTGGGTCATCGAGGCGCGGAACTCCAGCATCCACTCCGAGGTCTCCATCCGGACCATGTCCGAGACGTCCTCGCAGAACCGGCGCAGCACGCCCAGGCAGCGCTCGGCGGCCTCGCTCGCGGTGCCCTCGGTCGGGCCGAGCACCTCGCGCACGCACTCCGAGGCCCAGTCGAACTGGAACGCCTCCAGCCGCCGCTGCAGCGCCTGGCCGGTGCTGACGTCCCGCATCCAGCCGCTGGTCAGGCCGAAGGCCCGGTCCGCGCCCAGGCAGGCCCCGGCGAGCAGCAGCAGCACGTAGCCCCAGTCGGCCGCGCCGTTCCAGACGCCGGTCAGGTGCACCAGCGGCAGCACCGCGCCGGCCACGCCCGAGAGCGCGGCAAGATACCGCAGCGTACGGGCGCCGCGGCGCTTCCAGCGGCGGTCCCGCTGGTACCAGTCGATCGCCTCGACGGCACGCTCCTCCGACCAGCGGTAGAGCTCTTCCAGGCGCTCTGCGGGCTCGCCCCAGTCGCCCAGCGGGAACTGCCGGGTACTGAGATCACGACCGCCGGACGCCTCCGGCTGCGGGGGTGCAGCGGTCACCGGTTCCTCCATCCCGGGGTCGGTACCCCAAGGACTCTCTTCGGGCTGCATTTCGGGCTGGCTCACCGTGGGAACTCCCTGTCCTTCGGCCCATCGGGTCCGATCGTCCCAGGTGCCACTGACACAAGCACTGCCCTCAGCCCTCCTGGTTCCAAGCACCACTTCTTACCGCCAAATGGCTGACCATGTGACCGTTCCGCTCGGATTCGGCTGCAAAACCGTCACCGGGGCCCTCGCAGAAACCCCAGACAGCAACCCGGACGGGCGGCTGCGGCAGGGATCCGCGACTCTCACCCTTACGGGTGGGTGGCCCGCAGGAGCGTACCTGACCCGGCGGCCCGGGCCTGTTGCGTCGGTCACGCCGCCACCACGTGGACCGGCGGACCGGGCGTCCTCCGGCACCGACTAGGCTCAGCCCCGTGAAGGTCCTTGTCATTGGCGGCGGTGCCCGCGAACACGCCCTGTGCCGTGCCCTCTCCCTCGACCCCGAGGTCGGCGAACTGCACTGCGCCCCCGGCAACGCCGGGATCGCCCGGGTCGCCCGGGTCCACCCGGTCGACCAGCTCGACGGCGCCGCGGTGGCGGACCTCGCGGTCTCGCTCGGCGCCGAGTTCGTCATCGTCGGCCCGGAGGCGCCGCTGGTCGCCGGGGTGGCCGACGCGGTGCGCGAGCGCGGCATCCCGGTCTTCGGACCCAGCGGCGAGGCGGCCAGGCTGGAGGGCTCCAAGGCCTTCGCCAAGGACGTCATGGCCGCCGCCAACGTCCCCACCGCGCGCTCCTACCTCTGCACCACCCCGGCCGAGGCGGCGGAGGCGCTGGACGCCTTCGGCGCCCCGTACGTGGTGAAGGACGACGGACTGGCCGCCGGCAAGGGCGTCGTGGTCACCTCCGACCTGCAGGCCGCGCTGGACCACGCGGCCGGCTGCGACCGGGTGGTCATCGAGGAGTTCCTGGACGGCCCCGAGGTCTCGCTGTTCGCCGTCACCGACGGCACCACCGTGGTCCCGCTGCAGCCCGCCCAGGACTTCAAGCGCGCCCTCGACGGCGACCAGGGCCCCAACACCGGCGGCATGGGTGCCTACTCCCCGCTGCCCTGGGCCGCCCCCGGCCTGGTCGACGAGGTCCTGGAGACCGTGCTGCAGCCGACCGTGGACGAGCTCCGCCGCCGCGGCACCCCGTTCTCCGGGCTGCTCTACGCCGGCCTGGCGATCACCTCGCGCGGAGTGCGGGTGATCGAGTTCAACGCCCGCTTCGGCGACCCGGAGACCCAGGTGGTGCTGGCCCGGCTGAAGACCCCGCTGAACGGGCTGCTGCACGCCGCCGCCACCGGGCGGCTGGCCGACTTCCCGGACCTGCGCTGGCGCGACGGCGCCGCGGTGACCGTCGTCATCGCCGCCGAGGGCTACCCGGAGAGCCCCCGCAGCGGTGACCCGATCACCGGGCTGGACGCCGCCGAGGCCCCGGACGGCACCGCCTACGTGCTGCACGCCGGCACCGCGGCTGGTGCGGACGGCGGGGTCGTCAGCGCCGGCGGCCGGGTCCTCTCGGTCACCGCGACCGGCAAGGACATCCCGCAGGCCAGGACGCGGGCGTACGAGGCCGCCGCCAGGATCGGGCTGAAGGGCTCGCACCACCGCAGCGACATCGCCGCCGGGATCTGACCGCGGGGGATCCCACCGCCACCCGCAGGGCCCAACGCCGCCCTGCCGGAACGGACCGCGACCGGATCGGGGCAACAAGCCCAAGGACCAAGCCCATCGGGTGACGGGAACCCCATCCGGCTGACGCCTGTCGCCCCTCGGCCTTATGGTGCCCCGAAGGTACCGCAGACCGCTGTGCCCTCGTCCGCCCCCGGAGGCCGGTGCCGGGTACGCCGGGCGTCGAGGGGGGAGGCTGCGGTTCAGAGGGAATCACTTATCCGAGTGGTTCCGACCCGTTCCTGGAACACCGTGCCCGGGTCGCTCGTCGTCAATAGGCGACGGGGGACGACAGTCCGGGTCCGGCGGATCCGCGGCAGAGCAGGCAGGGGGTGACTGATCCATGGCCGGTGTGGAAGCGGCGCGCGATCGCGCCCAGGCGGTGCTGCGGGTGCGCGGTGCCGCGCTCGCGGTGGCCGCGCTGCCGGCCGCTGCCGCCGCCGTGCTGATCGCCGGCGGTGTCACCGGCCACCTCGGCGCCGCCGGCTCCGCCGACGCGGCCGGGTGGGACGCCGCCCGCTGGGCCGTGTCCGCGGTGGCGGCCGTGGTGCTGCTCGGCGTGCTGGCCCTCGCCGCGGTGCTGCGCCGGGTCAGACCCCCGCTGGTGCCGGCCGTCCCGCTGACCGAGACCGAGGCGCCGGAGCTCTACCGGCTGGTCCGTGACGTCGCCGAGCGGATGGACGTGCCGGCCCCGGCCAGGATCGCGCTCACCCCGGACTGCGACAGCTGGCTGGAGGACCCCTCCCCGGCCGCCGCCCCCGCGCTGCCGGTGCCGGCCGCGGCCGGCGGCGACGCCCTCGGCCGGGAGGCCGCGGCCCCGCCCGCGCCCACCCTGGTCATCGGCTCCCCGTTCATGTGGTGGATGCGCGTCGCCGAACTGCGCGCCCTGCTGGCGCCGGTGGTGGCCGGCACCGCCTGCTCGGCCGACCCCGACATCGCCGCGGCCCGCCGGTTCGTCCGGGCCCTGGACGCCGCCCTCGGCCTCGCCGCCGACCGGGCCGCCGCCCCGGCCTGGCAGCGCCCTGCGCTGGTGCTGCTGGGCCGGGTCTCCGCGCTGCTGCTGCGCCGCTGCCGGGGCCATGCCGCCGAGATGGAGCGCGCCGTCGCCGGATGGGCCTCCGAGCAGGCCAGGCAGGTGGACTACGGGCTGCGGATCGCCGCGCAGGAGCAGGTCGGCCTGGCCTACGCGGGCTGGGACCGGCTGCTCACCCGGGTCGCGCTGCCGGCCTGGCAGATAGGCCGCTGGCCGGGGCGGCTGGACGCGGGCGTGGTCTCCGCGCTGACCGAGCTCTCCCGGCGCGACCGGCTCGCCGACGGCTTCGAGACCCGGCTCGGCGAGCGCCCGGCCTGCGATCTGCTGGAGGAGCCGGGCCGGATCGACGAGGCGGTCTCGCTGCTGGCCGCCAGGCTGTTCCACGGCGGCCCGCAGGCCGCCGCCCCCGCCGCGGCCGCGGCCCGCTGGGCCCCGGTCGACTGGCAGGACTACCCGCAGGACGTGGTCGAGCGGGTGTGGCGCTCGCACGCCGACGACCTGCTCGCGGTCGCCGGACTCGACCGGACCGGCACGGACCGGGGCGGCGCGGCCCGGACCGGAACGGCTCCCTCGGCGCGGGCCATCAGCGAGCTGCTGGTCCGGCTGCGCGAGGACGGCGCCGCCGACGCCCTGGCCGGAGCGCTCACCAGCCGCCGGCTGCGGGCCGCCGCAGCCGCTCCCGCACAGCAGCCCGCGCAGCAGCTGCAGCCGCCGCGAACCGGCCGGGACCTGCTCGGGGAGCACCTCAGCGCGCTGGTCTGCTGCGTCGCCGTCGGCAGCGGTGCCGCCGTGGCCGGGCTCGACTGGCTGGACGGCCCGGTGCTGCTGGTGGACGGCGTCCGCAGGACGGATCTCGCCGCCCCGGTCGCGCTGGCCGTGGAGCACGGCGACGGGGAGCCGCTGTGGGCCTGGCTCACCGGGATCGGCGTCCGGGTGGAGAAGCCCGTGCGTCTGCCCTGACAACCCGTCAGCACGTACGATGAGTACACATGGGGTGAGCTGACAACCGTATTCGGTGACGAAGCGTCACCTCGCCGCCGCAACCAGGGGAGGGGCGCGTGGGTGCGGAGCAGGGCCGTCGCTGGGAGTCGGGGGCGCTCGCGCACGGGGCCACCGACCCCTTCGGACAGGGCCCGCTGCCCTGGCTGCGGGGCGCGGACCAGTACTTCGACGACTCGGGGCTGCAGGTCCCCTGGTACGTCGACCTGGGCCAGGCCGAGGGCCAGCTGCCGCTGTCCCGCCGCCCGCCCGGCGCCGAGACCCGCCCGGCGCTGGGCCTGCCGCGGCCCTCGGACGACGTCGGCGGCCAGCTGAAGGGCTTCGCGGCGGCCGCCGCCGACCTCGGCGGCTCGCTGGACCTGAAGGTCAGCGTCAGCACCGCCCGCGAGTTCACCGTCGACGTCTACCGGATCGGCCACTATGGCGGCGCCGGAGCCAGGCACTTCGCGGCCAGTCCGCGGATCTCCGGGCTGGTCCAGCCCGCCCCGCTGGTCGCCGGGCGCACCGTCTCCTGCCACCACTGGTGGATGTCCTGGCGGCTGCAGATCCCCGCGCACTGGAGCCCCGGCGCCTACGTCGCGGTGCTCACCACCGCCGACCACCGCCACCGCAGCCACATCCCCTTCACCGTCCGCGGCCTGCCCCTCGCCCACCACCACCCTTCTGACGGGGAGCTGCGCTCCGCACCTCCCTTCGCGGCGGACCTGCTGCTGCTGCTCCCCGACGTGACCTGGCAGGCGTACAACCTCTACCCCGAGGACGGCCGGACGGGCGCCAGCCTCTACCACGCCTGGAACGAGAAGGGCGAGCTGCTCGGCGAGGAGGAGGCGGCCACCACGGTGTCCTTCGACCGCCCCTACGCGGGGGCCGGGCTGCCGCTGCACATCGGCCACGCCTACGACTTCATCCGCTGGGCCGAGCGCTACGGCTACGACCTGGCCTACGCCAACGCGACCGACCTGCACTCGGGCCGGGTCGACCCCGGGCGCTACCGGGGGCTGGTCTTCCCCGGCCACGACGAGTACTGGTCGGCGCGGATGCGGCGGTCGGTGGAGGACGCCAGGGACGGCGGCACCTCCCTGGTCTTCCTCAGCGCCAACACCATGTACTGGAAGGTCGAGCTCGACCCCGGCCCGAACGGCGAACCGGACCGGCTGCTGACCTGCCGCAAGCGCCGCCGCCCGGCCGACGGCAGCCCGGCCGGGGCCGCCCCGTCGGCGCTCTGGCGCGACCAGGGCGCACCGGAGCAGCTGCTGATGGGCATCCAGTACAGCGGCCGGGTCCCCGAGCCGGCGCCGATGGTGGTCCGCAACACCGGCCACTGGGTCTGGGAGGGGACCGGGCTGCGGGACGAGGACCGGCTGCCCGGGCTGGTCGCGGGGGAGTCCGACCACTACTTCCCGCGGGTGCCGCTGCCCTCGCACACCGAGCGCACCCTGCTGGCCCACTCCCCGTACCGGGACGCCAGGGGGGCGTTGCAGCACCAGGAGACCTCGCTGTACCGGGCCCCGGGCGGCGCCCTGGTCTTCGCCAGCGGCACCTTCGCCTGGTCCCCGGCGCTGGACCGGCCCGGCCACACCGACGAGCGGGTCCAACGCGCCACGGCGAACCTGCTGGACCGCATCTGCAAGGTCCACTGACGTCCACAAGGTCCACTGACGTCCACCGGAGCGGGCCGCCGGAGCGGACACCACAGCGGCCCCGGTCGGCCGGGAAGGGCCCTGTGAAAGACTTCCGGCAAGCTCCCACCCCGAGATTCACTTGACTGAGGGACATGTCTTGAGCGGATTCGTCGAGAAGCCCCAGCCGGTGCAGGTGCCCGGCCTGATTCATCTGCACACCGGCAAGGTGCGTGACCTCTACCGGAACGACGCGGGTGAGCTGGTGATGGTCGCCAGCGACCGGACCTCGGCCTTCGACTGGGTGCTGCCCACCGACATCCCGGACAAGGGCCGCATCCTCACCCAGCTGTCGCTGTGGTGGTTCGACCGGCTGGCCGACCTGGTGCCCAACCACGTGATCTCCACCGAGGTCCCGGCCGGCGCCCCGGCCGACTGGGAGGGCCGGACTCTGGTCTGCCGCAGCCTGGAGATGCTGCCGGTGGAGTGCGTGGCCCGCGGCTACCTCACCGGCTCCGGGCTGAAGGAGTACCTGCAGTTCCAGACGGCGTGCGGGGTCGCCCTGCCGGCCGGGCTGGAGGACGGCTCGGAGCTGCCCGCCCCGATCTTCACCCCCGCGCTGAAGGCCGAGGTCGGCGACCACGACGAGAACGTGCCCTACGAGGAGGTCGCCCGCAGGCTCGGCGCCGAGGTCGCGACCCAGCTGCGGCAGACCACCCTGGCCGTCTACGGCAGGGCCAGGGACATCGCCAGGGACCGGGGCATCATCCTGGCCGACACCAAGTTCGAGTTCGGCCTGGCCGACGGGGAGCCGGGCAGCAGCAGCCTGGTGCTGGGCGACGAGGTGCTGACGCCGGACTCCTCGCGCTTCTGGCCGGCCGACGAGTGGGAGCCTGGCCGGGCCCAGCGCTCCTTCGACAAGCAGTTCATCCGCGACTGGCTGGCCTCGCCGGCCTCCGGCTGGGACCCGGCCTCGGAGCTGCCGCCGCCGGCCCTGCCCGAGCAGGTCGTCGCCGACAGCCGGGCCAAGTACGTCGAGGCCTACGAGCGCCTCACCGGCCAGAGCTGGGCCTGAGGCCACCGCGGGTCCGGGCCCGGGAGGGTCCGGGCCCGCAGCGGCGTCGAACTGGCGCACCGTCAGGTTCTGGCCGACACAAAAGAAAGAAGGCGCACTCTGACGAGTGCGCCTTCTCACGATCTGGAGCGGACGACGGGATTCGAACCCGCGACCCTCACCTTGGCAAGGTGATGCTCTACCAACTGAGCCACGTCCGCATGGTGTTCGCCTTCTCGGTCCTTCGGCCTGCTGGCCTCCGGTCCGTTCCGGCGAGCTCTACTCTACCTGATCCTTTCGGCTGCTTGCGCCAGCCGGTCGGAGCGTCGAGTTGAGCAGGTGACAGGGATTGCACACTGTGCCTCTCCCCTGGAAGGGGAGCGCTCTACTACTGAGCTACACCTGCGAGCCCACCCCGTTGACCTGGCCTTTCGGCTTCCGTCTCCGGTGTGTTCCGCTGAGAAGAACACTAGCCCATGGATCACTGCACGATCCACGAGGGTGGGCGCTTTGACCTTTAGGTCAAGGAAAGTCCGGTTTGATCCGACCCAGCCCCGGCCCGGCTCAGCTCGCCTCGGCGAACGCCTCGTAGACATGCTTGGGCAGCCGGCCGCGGGCGGGCAGGTCGATGCCCCGGGACTGCGCCCAGGCGCGGACCGTCGCTGGGTCGGGAGCGACCTCGGTGCGGCGGAGCGCCTTGCCGGCTCGGCTCTGCTTGCGGGCCGCCGCCACATACGGGGCGAGCGCACTCCGCAGCTTTTCCGCGTTTCGGGCAGACAGGTCGATCTCGTACGACTTCCCGTCGACGGCGAAGTGGACGGTTTCCTCGGCCACCCCGCCGTCGATGTCGTCAGAGAGGGTTACCACTACGCGCTGAGCCATGGATGCCAATCCTCTCGGATTTCCACGGTGCCTTGGCGCCGTCTGAAACCCGCAGGTCGGAGGTACATTTCGGGAGGTCGCGAGGCTGGGAGCGCCGCTTGCCCACCGAGCGCGCGCCGAAGCGGCGGCCGGTGTCCGCCATTCTGCCCCTCAAGCGTCCCAAAATCGAAGAGGCAAGTTTTTCTGCCCCCTATTCCGTGTCGGTTCGAGACCTCGCCGATACCGGACCGAAACCTCTGGACGGGCTCTCGGCGGTGCTGCTAATGCATGGCTGAATGTGGCGAATGAGGGAATTTCCGACGTTCAATCCGTGCCTACCAGGCGGTAGTCATTTGTGTGAACCTCCGCACGCTGCCCCCGTTCTACGCGCGTCCAGCCAGGCGATCATCCAAGGACGCCCGGCTGCCCCAGTAGAGTGGGGGCTCCCCCCGCACCACCACTCACCGGGAGTACCCGTGGCACGCGTCGTTGTCGACGTCATGCTCAAGCCGGAGATCCTCGACCCCCAGGGCCAGGCGGTGCAGCGTGCGCTGCCGCGTCTGGGCTTCGCCGGGATCGCGGACGTCCGCCAGGGCAAGCGCTTCGAGCTGGAACTGGAGGGGCCGGTGGACGACGCCGCCCTCGCCCGGATCCGCGAAGCCGCCGAGACCTTCCTCGCCAACACCGTGATCGAGGACTTCACCGTGAGGGTGGAGGAGAAGTGACCGCCCGCATCGGCGTCGTCACCTTCCCCGGCTCGCTCGACGACCGCGACGCGCAGCGCGCCGTGCGCCTGGCCGGAGCCGAGCCGGTCGCCCTGTGGCACCGCGACAAGGACCTGCACCAGGTCGACGCCGTGGTGCTGCCCGGCGGCTTCTCCTACGGCGACTACCTGCGCTGCGGCGCGATCTCCCGCTTCTCCCCGGTGATGGACACCATCATCGAGCAGGCCAAGGCCGGTCTCCCGGTCCTCGGGATCTGCAACGGCTTCCAGGTGCTGACCGAGTCGCACCTGCTGCCCGGCGCCATGCTGCGCAACGAGAGCCTGCACTTCGTCTGCCGCGACCAGAAGCTCCGGGTCGAGAACGCCGCGACCGCCTGGACCACCGACTACACCGTCGGCCAGGAGATCTCCGTCCCGCTGAAGAACGGCGAGGGCCGCTTCACCGCCGACGCCCGGACCATCGACGAGCTGGAGGCCGAGGGCCGGGTCGCCTTCCGCTACCTGGACGTCAACCCCAACGGCTCGATCAACGACATCGCCGGCATCACCAACGCCGCCGGCAACGTCGTCGGCCTGATGCCGCACCCCGAGCACGCCGTGGAGCCGCTGGTCGGCACCGGCCGCACCGACGGCCTCGGGTTCTTCACCTCGATCCTGAAGCAGCTGGTGAGCTCCTGATGACTCTCGACACGGTCAAGCACGCGACCGAGACCCCGGACGCCGAGCAGCCCTGGGCCGCCCTGGGCCTCAAGGCCGACGAGTACGCCCGCATCCGCGAGATCCTCGGCCGCCGCCCCACCGGCGCCGAGCTGGCCATGTACTCGGTGATGTGGTCCGAGCACTGCTCGTACAAGTCCAGCAAGGTGCACCTCAAGCAGTTCGGCGACAAGAAACCGGAGACCGACGCGCTGCTGGTCGGCATCGGCGAGAACGCCGGAGTGGTCGACGTCGGCCAGGGCTACGCCGTCACCTTCAAGATCGAGTCGCACAACCACCCGTCGTACGTCGAGCCCTACCAGGGCGCGGCCACCGGCATCGGCGGCATCGTCCGCGACATCCTGGCGATGGGCGCCCGCCCGGTCGCGGTGATGGACCCGCTGCGCTTCGGCGCCCCGGACCACCCCGACACCCGCCGGGTGCTGCCCGGGATCGTCGCCGGCATCGGCGGCTACGGCAACTGCCTGGGCCTGCCCAACATCGGCGGGGAGGTCGTCTTCGACCCCTGCTACCAGGGCAACCCGCTGGTCAACGCGCTCTGCGTGGGCGTGATGAAGCACGAGGACATCCACCTGGCGCAGGCCTTCGGCGCCGGCAACAAGGTCATCCTCTACGGGGCCAGGACCGGCGGCGACGGCATCGGCGGCGCCTCCATCCTCGCCTCGGAGACCTTCGACGCCACCAAGCCGTCCAAGCGCCCCGCGGTCCAGGTCGGCGACCCGTTCCAGGAGAAGCTGCTGATCGAGTGCACCCTGGAGGTGTTCCGGGAGCGGCTGGTCTCCGGCATCCAGGACTTCGGCGCGGCCGGCCTCTCCTGCGCCACCAGCGAGCTGGCCTCGGCCGGTTCCGGCGGCATGCGGGTCGAGTTGGACGACGTGCCGCTGCGCGACAACACGCTCTCGCCGGAGGAGATCCTCATGAGCGAGTCGCAGGAGCGCATGTGCGCGATCGTCGAACCGGCGAACGTGGACCGCTTCCTGGAGATCTGCGAGAAGTGGGACGTCATCGCCACCGTCATCGGTGAGGTCACCGACGGCGAGCGGCTGGAGATCTTCTGGCGCGGCGAGCAGATCGTGGACGTGCCGCCGCGCACCGTGGCCCACGACGGCCCGGTGCTGAACCGGCCCTTCGCCCGCCCGTCCTGGCAGGACGAGCTGCAGGCCGACGCCCCCACCGCCGAGCGCCTCAAGCGCCCGGCCGGCGGGGACGAGCTGCGCGCCGCGGTGCTGCAGCTGGTCGGCTCGCCGAACCAGGCCGACAAGTCGTGGATCACCTCGCAGTACGACCGCTTCGTGCTGGGCAACACCGTGCTGGCCACCCCCGAGGACTCCGGCATGATCCGCGTCGACGAGGAGTCCAACCTCGGCGTCGCCATCGCCACCGACGGCAACGGCCGCTTCGCCAAGCTCGACCCGTACACCGGCGCGCAGCTGGCCCTGGCCGAGGCGTACCGCAACGTCGCCGCGACCGGCGCCAAGCCGCTGGCCGTCTCCGACTGCCTCAACTTCGGCTCCCCCGAGGACCCGGACGTGATGTGGCAGTTCGCCGAGGCCACCCGCGGCCTGGCCGACGCCTGCCTGACCCTGGGCACCCCGGTCACCGGCGGCAATGTCTCGCTCTACAACCAGACCGGCGCGGTGGCCATCCACCCGACCCCGGTGGTCGCCGTCCTGGGTGTGATCGACGACGTCAACCGCCGTACGCCGATGGCCTTCGCGGAGGAGGGCCAGCTGGTCTACCTGCTCGGCGACACCGCCGACGAGCTGGGCGGCTCGGCCTGGACCCAGGTCGCCCACGACCACCTCGGCGGCCTGCCGCCCAGGCTGGACCTGGAGCGGGAGCGGCTGCTCGCCGAGATCCTGATCTCCGGCTCCCGGGACGGCATGATCGACGCGGCGCACGACCTCTCCGACGGCGGCCTGATCCAGGCCCTCACCGAGAGCTGCCTGCGCGGCGGGAAGGGCGCCCGGCTGGTCGTCCCCGAGGGGCTGGACCCGTTCGTGTTCCTCTTCTCCGAGTCGGCGGGGCGCGCCATCGTCTCCGTCCCCCGCAGCGAGGAGCTCCGGTTCACCGAGATGTGCGGCGTCCGCGGCCTCCCGGCCACCCGCATCGGCGTCGTCGACGGCGACGGCATCGAGGTCCAGGGCCAGTTCACGCTCCCGCTGGCCGAGCTGCACGAGGCCCACACCGGCGTCATCGAGGCCCTGATCGGCTGATCCGCCGGCCACCGGAGCACCCCGGCTGCCCCCGTCCCCAGGCGACCCCGCCCCGGGACGGGGGCAGCCGTGTCACGTTTGACGCCGCTGTTCTGTCTTACCTGTGGACACCGCGATCCGCCGCGATCCAAGGAGGCAGCAAGCCATGGCCCGAATCTCCCTCGACCCGCCGCGCACCGTGCTCTTCCGCATCGGCGCGTGGTACTCCAGGCGCGTCTACGGCGCGGTGCTCGACCCCGGGAAGGCCTACGCCCACCATGCCGGGGTGCTCCTGGCGACCACCCGCTTCGAGCGCGGGCTGGCGCGCTGGAACCGGCTCGACCCCACGCTCAAGTCCCTTGCGGTGATGGCGGTGGCGGCCCGGATCGGCTGTTCCTGGTGCCTGGACTTCGGCTACTGGGAGAGCCACGGGAAGGGGGTCCCCGCGGTCAAGCTGCGCAGCGTCCCGGACTGGCGGGACCGCACCGAGGTCTTCACCGACCTGGAACTGCTGGTGATGGAGTACGCCGAGGCGGTGACCGCGACCCCGCCCGCGGTCACCGACGAGATGACGCAGTGTCTGATCGCCGACCTGGGCGAGCCGGCCTTCGTCGAACTCACCGCGATGATCGCGGTGGAGAACCTCCGCTCCCGGGCCAACAGCGCCTTCGGCCTGGTCGGCCAGGGCTTCAGGGACCGCTGCGGGATCCCGCTCCGTCGGGTAGCTTCCGAGGCGTGACCGACGCCTCCGACGCCACCACTGCCACCGCCGCCACCGATGAAGCCCTGCTGCTGTTCCAACAGCACCGCCCGGTCCTCTTCGGCATCGCCTACCGGATGCTCGGCAGTGCGGCCGACGCCGAGGACATCCTGCAGGACGCCTGGCTCAGCTGGAGCCGGGTGGACACCGCGGGCGTCGCCGAGCCCAGGGCGTACCTGGCCCGCACGGTCACCAACCTGTCCCTCAACCGGCTCAAGTCGGCGACGGTGCAACGCGAGTCCTACGTCGGTCCCTGGCTGCCGGAGCCGCTGGTGACCGGGCCGGACGCCAGCGGCGGGGTGGAGCGGGCCGAGGCGGTCTCGATGGCCATGCTGGTGGTACTGGAGTCGCTCTCGCCGCTGGAGCGGGCCGTGTTCGTCCTCAAGGAGGTCTTCGGCTTCCCCTACGCCGAGATCGCCGGAATGCTCGACCGCACCGAGGTGTCGGTCCGTCAGGTCGGCACCCGGGCCCGCAGCCACGTCCAGGCCCGGCGCCCCCGCTACGAGGCCCCGGCCGAGGTGCGCCGCCGGGCCACCGACGAGTTCCTGTCGGCCTGCATGGGCGGGGACCTCAACCGGATGATGGAGCTGCTGGCCCCGGACGTGACGGTGTGGTCGGACGGCGGCGGCAAGATCCGCGCCGCGCTGCGGCCCATCGTCGGCGCGGACAAGGCGGCCCGCTGGATCCTGGGCGTGCTGACCGTCCGTCCGCGCCCGGATCTTGCCGTGCACCCGGTGGACGTCAACGGTCAGCCCGGCCTGCTGCTGACCTCCGCCGGAGTGGCCGACAGCGTCTTCGTGCTGGAACTGGACGAGACCGGGATCACCGGCATCCAGGTGGTCCGCAATCCCGACAAGATGCGCAACGTCAGCGTTCCGAAGCCGCCTGAGGGCCCGGCAGCTGGGTCCGGTACCAGCTGATCTTCTCCTTCAGGTGCGACTGCTGGCTGCGCAGGTCGGCGACTGTGCGCTCGACCTGCTCGTCGTGCTCGACCAGCAGCGCCATCCGCTCGGCGATGGTGCTGTCGCCGGCCCTGGCCAGCTCGGCGTAGCGGCGCATCTGCGCGATCGGCATCCCGGTGTCCCGCAGGCAGCGCAGCACACCGAGCCACTCCAGGTCCTCGTCGGCGTAGCGGCGCCGGCCGCCAGGGCCGCGCTCGATCCGGTCCAGCAGGCCGATCCGCTCGTAGTACCGCAGCGTGTCCAGGCTGAAGCCGCTGCGTTCGACCACCTGGCCGGGGGAGAGGAAGTCCGTCATGGAGGAGAGCCAAGCACCTGGAGTCCGGTCCAGGTCAAGGGTTCTGGGTACGGTGACCGCATGATCGTGCCACTGGTCCCCGCCTCCGCCGACTACCTCGCCGCCGATGACGTGATCGACCACACCCATCCGGCGGTCCGGGCCAAGGCGGCGGAACTGCACCGCGCCGGCGACGGCACCGCCACCGCCCGGGCGGCGTACGACTTCGTCCGCGAGCGGATCGCGCACTCGCGCGACCTCGGGGAGTGGAGCGCCGCCTACACCGCCTCGGACGTCCTGGCCGCGGGCAACGCCATCTGCCACGGCAAGGCGCACCTGTTCGCCGCCCTGCTGCGCGCCAACGGCATCCCGGCCGGGCTCTGCTACCAGCGGCTGGCCGACGACGTGCCCGGCGGCTTCGTCGTCCACGGCCTCAACGCCGTGCTGCTGCAGGACCGCTGGGTGCGGCTCGATGCCCGGGGCGGCGCTCCGGGGGCCGGTGCCCGGTTCAGTACGGACCCGGCCGACGAACGGCCCGCCTTCCCGGCGGACCCGGCGCAGCAGGAGGTCGACTACCCGACCGTCCACGCCACCACCCCGCCGGCCCTGCTCGACGGCCTGCGCGCGGCCCGTCCGGACCGGCACGGCTACGACTACTACCTGCCCGCCGCGCTCTGACGGGTCCACCGCTCCAGCCGGAGCCGGGAGACCGCCACCCCGGCCAGGCACAGCACGCCGCCGACCAGGGCCACCCAGCCGGGCACCTCGCCCAGGACCAGCCATCCCAGCAGCACCGAGATCGGCGGTACCAGATAGGTGGTCACGCCCAGTCGGCCGGCGCTGGTGCGCGCCAGCGCGTAGGCCCAGGTGGTGAAGGCCACCGCGGTCGGCAGCGCGCCCAGGTAGACGGCCCAGGCGAGCGGGGAGGCATGGGCGTGTCCGGCCTCGCGGACCAGGGCCGGGGCGAACGGCAGGCAGGTGACCGCGCCCACGGTGCAGGCCAGGAAGGTGATCTGGAGCGGCGAGACCCGGGCCAGCAGCGGCTTCTGGATCACCACCGAGCAGGAGTAGGCCAGCGCGGCGACGAAGCACAGCAGTACGCCCCAGCCGACCGAGCCGCCACCGCCGCCGGAGGAGGACAGGCCGATGACGACCAGTCCGGCGAACGAGAGCGGCAGTCCCAGCATCAGCGGCCTGGGGAACCCCTCCCGCAGCACCACCCCCGCGATCAGCACCAGCAGCACCGGCGCGACGCCCACCAGCATCGACGCGGTGCCGGCGTCCACCATCCGTTCGGCGGCGTTCAGGGCCACGTTGTAGAGCCCGAACCAGAGCACTCCGCAGGCGACGATCCCGGGCCAGTCCCGGCGGGCCGGGAGCGGCTCGCGCCGGATCACCACCATCGTCCCGAGCACCAGGCTGCCGACCAGCAGCCGCGCCAGCGCCAGCGGCCCCGGTGCCAGCGCGTGGCCGGCCGAGCGGATGCCCACGAAGGCACTGGCCCACAGCACCACGGTGACACCGGCGGCAGCCGAGGCCAGCAGCGCCTGCCTGCGGGCGGGGGAGGACGGCGCGGACGCGGGCGTGCCGGTGCGGACGGCGGGTTCGGTGGTCATGACAGTAGCGTCGCCGCCTCAATGTCCTGGCGGCAAGCGGGATTCGTGCCTACTCTCGCTCACATGCCGCCAGCCGACACCAGCTCACGGGAGCGCAAGGGCCCCCGCGCCCGCAGCTACGACCCCGCCCGCACCCGGGCCGCCCTCGCCGCCCAGACCGAGGTGCTCCGCACCGCCGTCCACAGCCTGTGCGCGGACGACGCGGCCGAGGCACTGCTGGCCCGGCCCACCCGGCTCGGCGGGTGGCGGGTCAGGGAGCTGGTGGCCCATCTCGGCTTCGTCCTGGACTGGGTGCCGCGGAACCTCGGCGCCGACGTCCCGGCCGGCGCCGCGCTGCTCTCGCCGACCGCCTGGGTGACCGGCACCCGGACCGCCGCGGCCGACATCGACGAGGGCGTGCGCGAGTCCGCGGCCGAGGCCTTCGGCGGCGGCCCCGGACAGGTCGCCGCCGAGTTCGACCGGGCCGCCGACCTGCTGCTGAGGACGCTCGCCGAGGAGCACGCCGCCGGCCTGGCGCTGCCGACCCGCTACGGTCCGATGCTGCTCTCCGACTTCCTGGTCACCCGGCTGCTGGAGACCGTGGTGCACGGCGACGACCTGGCCGACGCCCTCGGCACCGAGGTCCCGCACGACCGGCAGGCGCTGGCCGCCACCACCCGGCTGCTCGCCGACGCCCTGGCCGCGCAGGCCCCCGGCGGCTCGGTGGAGCTGCGGATCCCCCCGTTCGCCGTGGTCCAGTGCGTGGCGGGCCCGCGCCACACCCGGGGCACCCCGCCCAACGTGGTCGAGACCGCCCCGCTGCCGTGGATCCGCCTGGCCACCGGCCGGGCCGCCTGGGCGGAGCTGCTGGACGTGGCGCAACTCACGGCCTCCGGCGAGCGCAGTGATCTTTCTTCGCTACTCCCGGTGATGGGCTGATCCGTTTCGCCCGATATCTACGCGCGTCGGCGATCCGCTGCGTGACCTGCGGCCGTCCCCCGTTCGGCTGGCACCGCCGGACTGCCCTAGACTCGGTGGCGTGCCACGCGGTGACGGACGACTCAGCCATGACCTCCTTCCCGGCGAGAAGGGCCCCCAGGACGCCTGCGGTGTCTTCGGTGTCTGGGCCCCCGGTGAAGAGGTCGCCAAACTCACCTACTTCGGGCTGTACGCCCTGCAGCACCGCGGACAGGAGTCCGCGGGCATCGCAGTGAGCAACGGCTCCCAGATCCTGGTCTACAAGGACATGGGCCTGGTATCCCAGGTCTTCGACGAGACCTCCCTCGGCTCGCTGCTCGGCCATATCGCCGTCGGCCACGCCAGGTACTCCACCACCGGCTCCTCGGTGTGGGAGAACGCCCAGCCCACCTTCCGGGCCACCGCCCAGGGCTCGCTGGCGCTCGGCCACAACGGCAACCTGGTGAACACCGCCGAACTGGCCGAGATGGTCGCGCAGCTCCCCGGCGAGCAGCACGTCTCCCGCTCCGGCCGGTCCGCGGTCACCAATGACACCGACCTGGTCACGGCCCTGCTGGCGGGCTACCCGGACCTCTCCATCGAGGAGACCGCCCGGCAGATCCTGCCCAAGGTCAAGGGCGCCTTCTCGCTGGTCTTCATGGACGAGCAGACCCTCTACGCCGCCCGCGACCCGCAGGGCATCCGCCCGCTGGTGCTGGGCCGGCTGGAGCGCGGCTGGGTGGTCGCCTCGGAGACCGCCGCGCTGGACATCGTCGGTGCCTCGTTCATCCGCGAGGTCGAGCCGGGCGAGCTGATCGCGGTGGACGAGAACGGGCTGCGCAGCTCCCGCTTCGCCGAGTCCAAGCCCAAGGGCTGCGTCTTCGAGTACGTGTACCTGGCCCGTCCGGACACCACCATCGCCGGGCGGAACGTGCACCTCTCCCGGGTCGAGATGGGCCGCCGGCTGGCCAAGGAGGCCCCGGCCGAGGCCGACCTGGTGATAGCGACTCCGGAGTCGGGGACCCCGGCCGCCATCGGCTACGCCGAGGCCAGCGGCATCCCCTACGGCTCGGGCCTGGTGAAGAACGCCTACGTCGGGCGCACCTTCATCCAGCCCAACCAGACCATCCGGCAGCTCGGCATCCGGCTCAAGCTGAACCCGCTGAAGGACGTCATCAAGGGCAAGCGGCTGGTGGTCGTGGACGACTCGATCGTCCGCGGCAACACCCAGCGCGCCCTGGTCCGGATGCTGCGCGAGGCCGGCGCCGCCGAGGTGCACATCCGGATCTCCTCGCCGCCGATCAAGTGGCCCTGCTTCTTCGGCATCGACTTCGCCACCCGGGCCGAATTGATAGCGAACGGCCTGTCGGTGGACGAGATCGGCGCCTCGCTGGGCGCCGACTCGCTCGCCTTCATCAGCACCGAGGGCATGGTCGAGGCGACCGACCAGCCCCAGGAGCGGCTCTGCACGGCCTGCTTCACCGGTGAGTACCCGATGGAGCTGCCCGACCCGGAGCTGCTCGGCAAGCACCTGCTGGAGGCGGAGATCGCCTCGGCCGGGCGCGCGCCGGGCGTGCGCAACGCCGGGAAGAACCGCAGCGACGCCGACGGCGTGCAGTCCATGCTCGGCGGCATCGGCGCGGCCGACGCGCTGCGCCGCCCCTGATTCTCGTCTCCCCCGTTGAAAGGGCCGTTCTGATGAGCGACCAGACCACCCCCGGCGCCGGCGCCACCTACGCCGCCGCCGGAGTCTCCATCGAGAACGGCGACCTCGCCGTCGAACTGATGAAGCAGTGGGTCTCCAAGGCCACCAGGCCCGAGGTGGTCGGCGGCCTCGGCGGCTTCGCCGGGCTGTTCGACGCCAGCGCCCTGAAGCGGTACGAGCGCCCCCTGCTCGCCTCCGCGACCGACGGCGTGGGCACCAAGGTCGCCCTGGCCGCCGCCATGGACAAGCACGACACCATCGGCCACGACCTGGTCGGCATGGTCGTGGACGACCTGGTGGTGTGCGGCGCCGAGCCGCTGTTCATGACCGACTACATCTGCGTCGGCAAGGTCCACCCGGAGCGGGTCGCCCAGATCGTCAAGGGCATCGCCGAGGGCTGCGTGCTGGCCGGCTGCGCCCTGGTCGGCGGGGAGACCGCGGAGCACCCCGGGCTGCTCGGCCCGGACGAGTACGACGTGGCGGGCGCCGGCACCGGCGTGGTCGAGGCCGACGCGCTGCTGGGCGCCGACCGGGTGCGCGCCGGTGACGTGGTCATCGCGATGGCCGCCTCCGGGCTGCACTCCAACGGCTACTCGCTGGTCCGGCACGTGCTGCTGAACGAGGCCGGCTGGAAGCTGGACCGCCGGGTCGAGGAGTTCGGCCGGACCCTGGGCGAGGAGCTGCTGGAGCCGACCAGGATCTACTCGCTGGACTGCCTGGCGCTGATCCGGGCCACCGAGATCCACGCCTTCTCGCACGTCACCGGGGGCGGACTGGCCGCCAACCTGGCCCGGGTCATCCCCGAGGGCCTGCACGCCCGGCTCGACCGGGGCACCTGGACGCCGCTGCCGGTGTTCCGGACCGTGGCCCAGGTCGGCCGGATGGAGACGCTGGAGATCGAGAAGACGCTGAACATGGGCATCGGCATGGTCGCCGTGGTCCCGGCCGAGTCGGTGGACACCGTGCTGGCGGTGCTGGCCGACCGCGATGTCGAGGCCTGGCCGCTGGGCGACATCGTCGAGCGCGGCGGCGAATGGTCTGATGGCGGCGCAGCACTGTACGGCGCGTACGCGGAGTAGGAGAGTAGGGGCACGAGGGGCGCGCCGGTTGCGGCAGCGCCCCCGTCCAGTTCCAGCTCCCGTCCGCCGCGGGGCCGTCCGTCAAGGTCGGGGCCGGGGTGGGCGACCGCCTTCGGTGCGCGGATACGCCGAAGGGCCGACCCGGTCGGCACCGGATCGGCTCTTCGGTCGGCTCGAAGAGGTCAAGCGTGTTTGCGGGCGTGGTGGCCCGCTGGCTCATCCTCTTCGTCTTCGTCGTCCTCGCCGTTGTACAGCTGTGCGTACGAGGCGTACGGATCGTCGTCATCCTCATCGTCATCGAGAGGCTCCGGATTCACCGGTTCCCTCGTTGGCGATGCGCCCAGCTCGTTGGCCAGACGTGACGGGTCGAAACCCACGTCGCCGTACTTCAGCTGGCGGGCGACCTTTGTCTGCTTGGCCTTGGCCCGGCCGCGCCCCATGGCTCGACCCCCTCAACGACGGGGCTCATGGCCCCGAGTCTTGACACGCGTTCATGATGAGGAACGACCCCTCGCCGGAGTGAGAGGGTCGGTCCTTAGAGCAATAACGGTACCTGCTTACAGCGCCGTACGGTACGCCGCCCGTGCGACATGCCGCACCCCGGCTCGGGTTGTGACCATATCGATGCAGGTCAGAGCAGGAATGAGTGGCTTTCGCAGGACTCGTCCCGGAGCGCCGGAAGGGGCCGCTCCAGGACGATTGTCCCCCGTCCGGGCACTCCGTATCCCTCGGACGGCCCTGTCAGGTGAGAATGCCGTTCTTGTCTCCTTCGCCGTCGGCGGCCCCGTCGGGGGCGCTGCTCCGGCCGTCGGTCGGGCTACTGCTTCCGGGGTCCGGTGAGCAGGATCGAGCGGAGCCGGCCGATGTCCGCCATCCGGCGCTCGGCCAGGCGGTCCGCGGAGACGGCCGGGGGCACGCCGTCGGCCCGGGCCCGGTCGAAGATCTCCAGGGTGGTGTCGAAGATCTTCGCGGCCTTGGCCCTGGCCCGCTCGAAGACGAAGCCCTGGATCTCGTCCGCCACCTGGATCACTCCGCCGGCGTTCACCACGTAGTCGGGCGCGTAGAGGATCCCGCGGTCGGCGAGGTCCTTCTCGACACCGGGGTGGGCCAGTTGGTTGTTGGCCGCACCGCAGACGATTCCGGCGGTGAGGGCCGGGACGGTGGTGTCGTCCAGTGCGCCGCCGAGGGCGCAGGGGGCGTAGACGTCCAGGTCGGCGCGGATCAGCGCGTCGGCGTCGGCGGCGACCTCGACCTGGGGGTGCTCGGCGCGGACCCGCTCGACGGCCTCCGCGCGGACGTCGGTGACCACCACCCGGGCGCCCTCCTCGACCAGGTGCCGGACCAGGTAGTGGCCGACCTTGCCGATCCCGGCCACGCCGACCCGGCGGCCCTCCAGCGAGGGGCTGCCCCAGCGGTGCTGGGCCGAGGCGCGCATGCCCTGGAACACCCCGAAGGCGGTCAGCACCGAGGAGTCCCCGGCGCCGCCGTGCTCGGGGGAGCGGCCGGTCACGTAGTCGCACTCGCGGGCGACCACGTCCATGTCGACGACGTAGGTGCCGACGTCGCAGGCGGTGACGTAGCGCCCGCCGAGGGACTGGACGAAGCGGCCGTAGGCGCGCAGCAGCGCCTCGCTCTTGTCGCCGCCCTCGGCGCGCGGGGCCGGATCGCCGATGATCACGGCCTTGCCGCCGCCCAGGTCGAGTCCGGCCAGCGCGTTCTTGTAGGACATCCCCCGGGCCAGGTTCAGGGCATCCTGGACCGCCTCCTCCTCGGAGGCGTAGGGGTGGAACCGGGTGCCGCCGAGGGCCGGGCCCAGGGCGGTGGAGTGGATGGCGATGACGGCCTTGAGGCCGCTGTCGCGGTCGTGGCACAGGACGACCTGCTCGTGGCTGTCGCCGGGGGCCGCTTCGGTCTCGGAGGCGAAGATCCGGCGCAGTACGCCGGAGCGCTCGCTGACATCGGTCACGGTGGTGACTCCATTGTCGGACGGCGCCCGCTGATGTGGTGCGGGCGTTGTGTCTGAAGCGTAGGACCGGCGTGGCTCGCCGTGCGACGATGCGGGACGTGGCTACCTTGCGGACCTCGGTACGACCTCCCTACGCCGCCTACTTGCGCGTGTACGAGCCGCTGGCTGCCTTCCGGGAGCCGGAGCGGTCCTACTGGCAGGGCTACGCCGCGGCCCGGCGCGGCCCGGCGGCGGTGGCCGGGGCGACCGCGCTGGAGGAGGCGCGGCGGCGGCTGGCCGACCTGATCGCGGTGCCGCCGGTGGCCGTGCCCGAGCAGGAGAGCCGGGAGGCCTTCGTGCACGAGGCGGACGGCGTGGTCTACCTCTGCCCGTGGCGCACCCGGCTGCGGAGCTGGATGGCCCTGGAGGAGCTCCAGGAGCTGCTCCCGGCGCCGCTACTGGACGCGGCGGTACCGGCGGGCGTACGGGCGGCCGCGGAGGCCGACTGGGACCGCTGGAGGGCGCAGAACCCGGACGGGCGGCCGTGGATCCTCACCGAGACCTGGAACGTGCCGGTGCGCTGGTTCCTGCTCTTCGGCCCGGAGGACCGGGAGTTCGAGCCGGGCCGCTGGACGGACGGCGCCGACGCGGACGGCGGCGATGGCGCGGACACCTCGGACACTGCGGAGGGCGCGGACGAGCCTGCGGGGGGCGTGAAGCGGCGGACCGCGCCGGTGATGCGCTACCGGACACCCATGGCCCAGGCGCGCAGGCGGGTCGCCCGCGGTTTCCGGGTGCTCCGGGACACCCTGGACGAGGGGCCGATGGTCGCCGGGGTGGAGGAGGTCGGCCGCTGGCTGGAGGAGTTCCACCCCCGTTCGCTGGTGGAGCTGGACTACGGCGGCCTGGTGGACGTCATCCCCGAGGAGGGCCTGGCGGCGGACCGCTCGGTCGAGGAGGTAGCCGAGGGAATAGCGGCTCTGCGCGAGGGGGACGGCGCCGGGGCGGGCCGCTCCTACCGGGCGCTGACCGAGCGCTGGCGGCGGGTGCAGGAGCTCCAGTACGCGAACTGACGGTGGGTCGGATCGTCCCGGCGGGTGCCAGGGAACGGCTCTGGCGGAGTTCCGCCACGACAGTTCACGCCACGGCTGGACCAGACCACCTCTGGGGACGCATGGCATCCTTCCCTCATACGTCACACGGGGGCTTATCTCCCGCCCACATGGGACCAACGTCCTGGAACGGGTCAATACCCCACGAACGTGACGTGACTCACCGTTGACGCGAAGTACTCTCAGGGTGTCAAAATAGGACAACCAGCCTCACCGCAGATCAATGTGTCCACAACCTGTGGAGATCTGCGGAGGATCGAGAGACTTCGCGGGGGACGCGGGGGGTCTGGGCATGTCATGACTGATCGTCACTAAGGGGTGACTGTCCGCTATGGCATGGTCCATGGCCATCCGTCGAGCTTGAACCCGCGAGGGTCAATTCCGATGGTTTGGCCGTCGGTGCTGGACGGATGGTGTAGTTGTAGTGCCGAGGACAAGCCGTTCGTCCTATTACCGACTCGGTCGGCGCATGCCATTTCGGGCATCGCAGACCAAGGTGCAGAATTTGAAGGAAAGAACCGCGTTGGTTCGGTTCTCCCGAGGAGGCCGCTCATGACCGCTCGTACCCCTGACGCCGAACCGCTGCTGACGCCGGCTGAGGTTGCCACCATGTTCCGCGTTGACCCCAAGACGGTCACTCGCTGGGCCAAGGCCGGCAAGCTCACGTCGATCCGTACGCTCGGTGGGCACCGCCGCTACCGTGAGGCGGAGGTCCGCGCTCTGCTGGCGGGCATTCCGCAGCAGCGCAGCGAGGCCTGAGGCTCGTAGTAACACCTCGTTTTCTGCGTCGGCACGCAGTAATTCGAGATCTTGCAGTGCACCTGAAACACAGAGAAGTCGCACCGAACTCCGCCGGGTTCGGTGCGACTTCTTTTTGCTGGTCAGGGTGGCCTTATCTGCCAGTGCAATTGTACATATAAAATTGATGCCCTCGTCGGGGTGTCGATGTGAGAGCATCTCAAGAAAATTTAAGTGACCTGTGTCACAGGTGTCACGGATGTGACAGCGGATGCACACCGGAACACACCGGAACGCACATCAGCCCGAATCCGGTGGGATTCGGGCTGATCACTGCGACCTCGACGGGACTTGAACCCGCGACCTCCACCTTGACAGGGTGGCGAGCTAACCAACTGCTCCACGAGGCCAGGCTGTGCTGTTCGACTCCCAGACCATACTCCATTCCGGGGGGTGAGGTCCAAACGCAGGTGGGACGCAGGTGGGCGCCGCCGGGGATCGCCCCGGGCATCAGTCGGCCGCCCCCAGCAGCGTTCCGGCGAGGTAGGTGACGCCCATGGCGAGCGCGCCGCCCGCGACGTTGCGCAGCACCGAGGCACGGACCGGAGCGCGACCCAGCCGCGCGCTCCCCCAACCGCAGAGCGCCAGGGCCGCCAGGACCGACACCACCGTGACGTACAGCCGGACCGACGCCGGCGGCAGCACCATGGCCAGCAGCGGCAGCAGGGCGCCCGCGGTGAAGGCCAGGAAGCTCGCCCCGGCCGCGTGCCACGGGTTGGTGAGCTCGTCCGGGTCGATGCCCAGCTCGGTCTCGGCGTGGGCGCCCAGGGCGTCGTGGGCGGTCAGCTGCCGGGCCACCTCGGCGGCGAGGTCCGGGGTGAGCCCCTTCTGCTGGTACAGGCCGGCCAGCTCGGCGAGTTCCGCCTCCGGGGTGCGGTCCAGTTCCAGCCGTTCCAGGTCCAGCGCGGCCTGCTCGGAGTCGCGCTGGGTGCTGACCGAGACGTACTCCCCGGCCGCCATCGACAGCGATCCGGCGAGCAGGCCGGCGAGACCGGCGGTCAGCAGCGTCTGCGCGGAGCCGGTCGCCCCGGCGACGCCGACCACCAGGCCGGCGGTGGACACGATGCCGTCGTTGGCGCCGAGGACGGCGGCGCGCAGCCAGTTCAGCCGGGTGGCCAGGCCGTCCTGGTGCGGTTCGTGCGGAGCGGCGCCGCTGTCGGTGGTCACTCCGGGGAGTCTGCCCGCAGGACGGCGGAGCGGCTACTCGCCGCGGGGCGTGTCGCGGGTTCCGGCGCCCGCACGGGTGCAGGCCGCCAGCAGGGCGCGGATGTCGTTCGAGATGATCGCGTCCACCCCGGCCGAGGCCAGCGCCGCCATCCGCAGCGGGTCGTCCACCGTCCAGGTGCTCACCTTCAGGCCCCGGCGCTGGATCCGGGCCACCCTGCCCCGGGTGAGCAGCCGGTGGTGCGGATTGAAGAACTGCGGGCGCACCCGGCGCATCAGCCCGGCGCGCGGCGGCAGCACGGACTCCCAGCTCATGGCGATGGCCGCCTCCGGCGCCGCCGCCCGCACGTCCACCAGCGCGGCCGGTACCCCGGTGAAGACGCTGCCGTCGAGCAGGCCCATCGACCGCACCAGCTCCACCGACACCCTTGCCTCGGACGGTGCCGGGACGTCCACCATCAGCGGGACGCCGCTGTCGGCGGCGAGCTCCAGCGCCTGACGCAGCGTCGGGATCCGCCAGTCGCCCTCGTGCGCGAGCCCGTCCAGCTCGGCGTGGGTGAGCGCGTCCACCCGCAGGTCGTGGCCCCACAGCCGGTTCAGCGTCTCGTCGTGCAGCAGCACCGGGACCCCGTCCCGGGTGAGCCGCACGTCGATCTCCACCCAGTCGGCGCCGAGCCCGATCGCCGACTCCACGGAGGGCAGGGTGTTCTCCCGCAGCAGCAGCGGATCGCCGCGGTGCGCCACCAGAAGTGTCATAAAAGGGAGTCTGCCCTCCCGAACCGGGCGCGGGCGAACGGACGGTGGGGGTATTGCCCGACGGCCTGTCGGTGCGTGTGTGTACTGTGAGCCCGCTCCACACCGAACCATCACTCAAGAATCTTGGGAGCACGGTGTCTCGTCGCCGACTCATAGTCCTGGCTGCCACTGGCGCAGCCGCTGTCATCGCAGTTCCCGGCACGGCCCTCGCCGCGGGTTCGACCACCGCCCCCGCCGTGTCCAAGCTGGTCGTCCAGAAGGTTCCGCTGACGACCACCTCGGTGGAGGGCCTCAGCGGCTTCTCCCACCCGGTCTTCTCCTCGCGCGCGGCCGGCGTCAAGGCCGCCGCCTCCACCCTGTCGTTCACCCCCACCCGCACCCCGGGCAAGGGCGCCTATGACGTCGAGTACAGCATCGACGTCACCGGCAGCACCGGTGCGGTGACCCTGACGGCCAGTTGGGACGGTGTCAAGGCCACCCCGATCACGGCGTCCGGCGACGGTGCTGTGGCGATCGGGCACACGTTCACCACGGTGGGCGAACACACCCTCAGCGTCAGCGTGACCGATCAGACCGGAACCTTCACCAACGGCACGCCCGTGTACCCCGACGGTTCGGACTACACCGCCTACGGTCCGACCCGGCTGCTGGACACCCGCGTCAGCAAGACCACGCTCAAGCCGAACACCACGGTCAAGGTGAAGGTCGGTGGCAACGGCGGCATCTCCGCCGACGCCATCGCGGCGATACTCAACCTGACCGTCACCAATGCCACCGGCGGCGGCTACATCACGGCCTACCCCGACGGCTCCGGCCGCCCGCCGAGCTCCAACGTGAACTTCGCGGCCAAGCAGACCGTGGCCAACCTGTCCTTCGTCCCCGTGGGCAGCGGGGGCTACGTGGACCTCTACAACGGCAGCAAGGGCACCGTCGACGTGATCGCCGACATCGACGGCTACTTCAGCCAGACCGCGGCCAGCGGCTACACCCCGGTCGGGCCGACCCGGCTGGTCGACACCCGCAAGGGCACCGGCGCGACCAAGGCGCAGATCCCCGCGAAGGGTTCCATCGCGGTCCAGATCGCGGGCAAGGCCGGCGTGCCCAGCGGGGTCACCGCAGTGGCGCTGAACGTCACCGCGACCAACGACAAGTCGGGCGGATACCTCACCACGTACCCGGACGGCAGCACCCCGCCGACGGCGTCCAACGTGAACTTCTCCGCCAACGAGACCGTCGCCAACGCGGTGGTCGTGCCGGTGGGCGCGGACGGCAAGATCCGCATCGCCAACGGCCCGGGGCTGGGCGTCGACGCCGTCGTGGACGTCGCGGGCTACTACAGCGCGGGCAGCACCAGCGCCTTCCTGCCGACCGACCCCACCCGGGTGGAGGACAGCCGGACCGACAAGCAGCCGATGGCCGCCTACGGCGGCATCGGGTTGCAGCTCGAGAAGAACGGGACGGAGGCGCTGCCGACGGCCCTGGTGTACAACGCGACGGTTCCGGTGGCCACCGGCCCCGGCTACCTCGCAGTGACGCCCGAGCCCACGACGGCGCCGACCTCGCTCCCCAGCGTCTCCACGCTGAACTTCGTGAAGAACCAGACGGTGCCGAACCTGGTCCAGGCCACCCCGGGCGCGACGACCGGAGCCATCGACTTCTGGAACGTCTCCGCCACGCCCAACCACCTGGTGGTGGACCTGTTCGGGTACTACCTGAACTACTGATCGTGAACCGCTGATCCTGAACCACTGATCAGCAGTGCCGTCCCACCGGCTCGTTGCCGCAGGGCAGCTGCCTCTCAGCGCAGCTGCCCTGCGGCGCGTCCGCGTCCCGCCGTCTTCCGCAATGCCCCGCGGTGGCGCACCGTGGTCGGATGGACACAGCTCGGGGTGGGGGTGCCGTGGCGGCGTCGGGAGCGGATGCGCTGGCCGCGTACGCGGCGGACGTGCTGGGGTCGGTGCGGCGGCGGGACCAGCGGGCCAGGGCGGTGGGCTGGCTGGAGCGGGCGGTGCTGGACGGGGGAGCCGGCGGCGGCGTGCCGCGGAACCTGCGGTACTTCGTCAACCGCTCGCCCTGGGATCCCGCGCCGGTGCTGCGGCGGATCGCCGAACGGGTGCTGCCGGTGCTCGGACCGCAGGCCTGGGTGGTCGAGGACGTCTCCTTCCCCAAACGGGGGCGGCTGTCGGTCGGCGTGGCCCGGCAGTTCAGCGCCGGCCTGGGCCGCAGGGCCCGCTGCCAGGTGGCGGTGGGCGTGCACGCCGTGGTCCCGGAGGCGTCCTGCCCGCTGCAGTGGCGGCTGTTCCTGAACCAGGAGTGGGCCGACGACGCGGAGCGGCGGCAGCAGGCGCGGGTGCCCGTCGGGATCGGGCACCGGGAGAAGTGGCGGCTGGCCCTGGACGCCCTGGACCAGCTGGCCGGGTGGGGGATGGTGCCACCGGTGCTGGTCGCCGACTCGGCCTACGGCACCGGCACCGCGTTCCGGGCCGGCCTGGCCGCTCGCGGGGTGCCCCATCTGGTCGGTGTGCACGGCGAGCTGACGGTGCATCCGGAGTCGCTGCGGCCCGCCGGGAGCACCGGCGCGGGTCGCGGCGCGCGCGGGCTGCCGCGCTACCGGGAGGCACCGTGGTCGGTCCGGGCGATGGCCCAGAGCGCCGGACGGGAGGCCTACGCCAGGGTCGACGGGGCCGGTCCGGCGACCCGCTTCCTGGCCCTGCGGGTGCGCCCGGCCGGGGCCCGGACCCGCCGGCTGGTGCGGGATGCGGCGGTGGCCCGCGAGGGCCGCTGGGACGGGGTGCTGCCGGTCGCCGGGCTGCTCGCCGAGTGGCCCGACGCGGCACCCGCGCCCTCCGGCTTCTGGCTGACCGATCTGCCCGAGCGGACTCCGCTGCCCGAGCTGGTGCGGCTGGCGGGGAGCCGGGGCAGGGTCGCCGAGGACCGTGCGGTGATGCGGGACAGGCTGGGGTTCGGGCACTACGAGGGCCGGTCCTGGCCGGGCTGGCACCACCACGTCACGCTGAGCACCGCCGCCCACGCCTTCACCGTCGAGCAGCGGCTCGGCTGAGATCCCGTCAGGTCCCGAGGCGGCGGGCCTGAGGCAATAGGACACTGCTCGGCAAACCTGCGTGTACCCCGGACGGGTCTGCGCGGTCGCGGTGCGTCCGGTTCGGCGCCCACGATGGGGCCAGGTGCGGGATCAGGAGCCCGGCCCCGGACGATGGGTGCGACGGTGGGCGTTTTTCACGTGGGTACAGGCACGCGTGCGGGGCGGCTGACGCTGGCCGGTGCGCTTCTCGCCGGGGGGACGGCCGCGGTCGTCGGGCTGGCGGCGTGCAGCAGCTCCTCAAGCAACGCGGGCAGTTCCGCCTCGTCGGCGGCCGCCTCGATGTCCGCCACCGCGGCCGCCACCGCGTCGTTCTCGGGGGAGGGCCCCTCGTCGCTGGCCTCCAAGGCGGCCTCCGCGGTGGCGGCGGCCGAGTCGGCGGCCGCCTCCTCGGCCGCGGCCGCCACGGCCTTCGCCTCCTCCGCGGCGGCGGGCACCGCCGCGATCAAGGCCGCCGCGACGGCGGCGCTGGCGAAGGTGGAGGGCAGCGGCAACGCCATGGCCGACGTCGGGCTGACCGGCCTCAACCGCGACCGGACCGGCGGCCTCTACGCGGCCATCGTCAACATCACCAACCGGACCGGCTCGACCGCGAACTTCGCGGTGCAGGTCGACTTCGTGGACGGTTCGGGCAAGGTGGTCGACAGCGACGTGGTCGGCGCCGCCGATCTGGCGGCCGGTCAGAAGGCCCAGCCGGTGGCCTTCAGCACCAAGCCGTCCGAGCTCAACCTGGTCCCCAGGGTCGCCAAGGCCCAGCACTACTGAGCACGGGTTCGGCCGAGAGGGTATTTCTTCCGGGCACGGCGGCGTGCCCACGTATGGATCAGATATACATATGGGACAGATGGGGCACCGCCCAGCGCGAGGAGCCCCTCCCATGAGTACTGCCGCCGCCGCTCCCGACGATTCGGGTAAGCGGTCCTTCACCCAGCGCATGCTGGACGGCATCGAGAAGGCGGGCAACAAGGTCCCGCATCCGGCCGTGATCTTCCTGCTGCTGATCGTCCTGGTGGTCGTGCTGTCGGCGATCCTGTCGGCGTTCGGCGTCCACGCGACCTACGAGACCGCCTCGCCGGCACCGGTCGCCGGCTCGGTCACCTATCCGCAGGGCACGAGCGAGCCCACGGTGAGCTACCCGCCGGGTGCGGCGCTCCACCCCGACGTGCACGTCACCACCGAGACCACGCACGTCAAGAGCCTGCTGACGGCCGACGGCATCCGCTTCATCTTCACCTCGGCGGTGGACAACTTCACCGACTTCGGTGTGGTCGGGGTGATCCTGGTGGCCATGGTCGGGGTGGGGCTCGCCGAGGAGGCGGGCCTGATCGGGGCGCTGATCCGAAAACTCGTCGCGGTCTCCCCGCCGGCGACGCTGACCTTCATCATCGTGCTGCTGGGCGTCCTGTCCAGCATCGCCTCGGACGCCGGCTACCTGGTGCTGATCCCGCTGGGCGCGGTCGCCTTCAAGAGCGTCGGACGCCATCCGCTGGCCGGGCTGGCCGCGGCCTTCGCCGCGGTCGGCGCCACCTTCGGGGTGAACGTCCTGATCACCCCGGTCGACGGCATCGTCACCGAGGTCACCAACGAGGCGATCCACCTGGTCGACCCCAACCGCAGCATCGACCTGACCTCCAACCTCTACTTCGGCATCGCCTCGACGTTCTTCCTGGCGATCGTCATCACCGTGCTCACCGAGAAGTTCGTCGAACCGAGCCTGGGCCCGTACCAGCCGCCGGCGCAGGCCGTCGCGGAGGAGGAGGCGGAAGGGACGCTCGCCCCCGAGCGGGAGGCGCGCGGCCTGAAGTTCGCCCTCTACGGGCTGCTGGCCGTCGTGGTGGTGCTGGTGCTGCTCACCGCGTTCCCGAGCGCTCCGCTGCGGAACCCGGAGACCGGCAGCGTCTTCGACAACTCGCCCTTCATGGACAGCCTGATCTTCATCATCATGCTGCTCTTCCTGGTGGCGGGGCTCTGCTACGGCGCCGGGGCCGGGACCCTCAAGGGCAGCGCTGCCGCGATGGCGGCCATCACCAAGACCTTCGCCGGCCTGGGCGGGCTGATCTTCCTGCTGCTGATCATCGCCCAGTTCATTGCCTACTTCAACTACTCCAACATGGCCACGGTGATCGCGGTGAAGCTGGCCGACGCGCTGGAGCGGGCCAACATCGGGGCGGTCTGGCTGCTGATCGGGTTCATCCTGGTGACCCTGGTCCTGGACATCATCATCCCCGGCGTCATCCCCAAGTGGGCGATCTTCGCGCCGATCTTCATCCCGCTGTTCATCCGCCTCGGCGTGGCCCCGCAGACCATCCTGGCCGCCTACCGGGTCGGCGACGGCCCGATGAACATCGTGACCCCGCTGATGGTCTACATCCCCTTCATCGTGCTGCTCACCCAGAAGTACAAGAAGGAAGCCGGCGTGGGCACGGTGGTGTCGATGATGCTGCCCTACACCCTGGTGGTCGCCGTCACCTGGCTGATCTTCTTCATCGCCTGGTACCTGATCGGCATCCCGCTGGGGCCGGGTGCACCCGTGCACCTCTAGGGCGAGCTGGACTTCCGCCGGAGCCCGTCCGCGGCGTCTGCCTGGCTTGTCGCGCAGTTCCCCGCGCCCCCAGGGGGCTGCAACTCACCCACAGCGGTCAGTTGCAGCCCCCTCAGGGGCGCGGGGAACTGCGCGACAAGCCCCCTACGGTCCGCAGCAAAGAATCCCTCAGGTGCCAGGACCCACCCGCTCCCACGGCCCGCTCCCCAGTACGTCTCCGACCAGGACCACCCGGTGGCCCCGCTCGGAGAGCAGGTTCAGCGCCCTGGTCAGCATCGCCCGCGCCGTCGCGTCCACGGCCGTCACCCGGTCGAGGTCCAGGACCAGCCGTCCCGGGGCCGCCGGCACGCGATCGGCCAGGGCGAACAGCAGCCGTTCCGCCGCCGTGAAGTCCAGCGCCCCCTGTGCCGCCAGCAGGGCCCCGCCGCCGGCCACCGCCTCGGCGCCGTCCGGGAGAACCGTCGCCGCTCCCGGCGCGGGGTTGTGCATCAGGTGCAGACCGAACCGCTCCGACAGCTCGCGCAGCACCGCCACCCCCCGCACCGGATTCCCCACCCGGTCCAGCCGGGGGCTGTGCACCGCCACGCCGAAGCGGGCCGGGGCGACCGCGACCAGGCCGCCCGACACCCCGCTCTTGGCCGGCAGCCCCACCCGCAGCATCCACTCGCCCGCCGCGTCGTACATCCCGCAGGTGGCCATGACCGCCAGCACCTGCACGGCGACCGGCTCCGGGACGACGGCCTCGCCGGTAACCGGGTTGACCCCGCCGTTCCCCAGCGTCGCGGCCATCACCGCCAGGTCCTCGACGGTGGCGCGCACCGAGCACTGGCGGAAGTAGGTGTCCACCGCCTCCGCCGGGTCGCCGGCCAGTGCACCGGTCCCGCGCATCAGATAGGCCAGCGCCCGGTTGCGGTCCCCGGTCTCCGCCTCCGAGCGGTACACCGCCTCGTCGACCTCCAGCCGACGCCCGGCGAAGCGGCCCAGGCAGTCCAGGATCCGCGCGAAGCGCTCCCCGGGGTCCGCCGCCGGGACCAGCGCGGTGACCGCGATGGCGCCCGCGTTGATCATCGGGTTCGCCGGGCGCCCGGTCACCGGGTCCAGGCTGATCGCGTTGAACGCCTCGCCGCTGGGCTCGCAGCCGACCCGCCGGCCCACCGGGTCCGTGCCGAGCTCGGCCAGGGCAAGGGCGAGGACGAAGGGCTTGGTCACCGACTGCAGGGTGAAGCCGGTCCTGGAGTCGCCGGCCTGGTAGCGGTGCCCGTCCATGCTCACCAGGGCCAGGCCGAAGCAGTCCGGGTCGGCCAGGGCCAGCTGCGGGATGTAGTCGGCCACCTCGCCCTGGTCCAGGTCCCGGCAGCGCCGGTACAGGTCGGCCAGGGCCTCGCTGACGACATCGATACCGGCAGGTCGCTGAGGCGGCGTCATGCTCCGATCGTGCTGGACGGGAGCGGGGCCGGCCACTCGGACGGCGGGTCCACCGGCTCCGCCGCGCGCGTGCGGGCGCGGGTCCGGGTGCGTTGCCGGGTGCGTTTCCGCGAGGTGGGCCAGAGCAGCACATAAGCGGTGGAGAGCACCACGAAGCCGAGCCGGACCAGCCCGCGCGCCGGGTCCGAGGGGATCAGCAGCGTCCCCCCGTACAGCGACAGCAGCGCGATCCAGCTCCACCACGGCACCAGCCGCCGCTGGCCCACCGCGTCCCAGATCAGCGTGCCCAGCAGCACCGAGGCGGTGTAGTAGGTGTAGACGCTGGGGTCCAGCAGGATCCGGGCGTCGGCGCCCAGCAGCACCACGGCCGGCCAGCGCCCGCGCAGCACCGCGAGCGCCCCCAGCACCAGTCCCAGCGAGAGCTGCGCCGGGCGGTCCCAGGGCGGGGTGGACGGCGCGCTGACCCCCAGCCAGCGCAGCGAGGAGGCGGGCTGGTTGGGGATGACGAACCTGGCGGCGGCCACCGAGTCCAGGTTGCCCAGGTAGAAGGGCAGCCAGGCGACCGCGACCAGGGCGCAGAACAGCGCCGACACCCGCAGCCGCCGTCCCTGCGGCAGCACCAGCAGCAGCGCGGCGAAGGAGAGCGCCCAGGGCTTGGAGTCGGCGGCCAGCGCCAGCCAGACCCCGACGGCGGTGCTCCGGCCCCGGCTCAGCGAGTACACCGCCAGCGTGGTGAAGAACAGCGCCAGCGCGTCGTCCAGGTGCGCGAACCGTACCGACACCTCCACCCACATCGGTATGAAGGCCAGCCCGGCGATGAGTATCCGCTGCTGCAGGCGCCGGTGGTTGGTCCCGGTGCCCAGGTAGTGCTGGGCCGCGGTGCGGCCCACCAGGATCAGCATCAGCAGGCCCAGCGCCGACATGACCGCCTCGGCCAGCAGCTGTCCGGTCTGCGGCGGGAAGGGCGCGAACAGCCGGGCGGCGAGCAGGCTCACCGGCCCGATCTGCAGCTCCGGATGCCGGGCGTAGAGGGAGAGGCCGCCTCCCGGGGCGTCGCCGAAGAGCAGTTGCTCGCCCTGCCGCAGGTAGTGCCAGGACACCCCGCCGCTCCGGGCCACCAGCAGGAACCAGACCACGGTCCACAGCCCGAGCAGGGCGTTGTGGCGGCGCAGCGGGAGGAAGCCGATCCGCCCGGTCCGCCTGCCGTAGTCGCCGCCGGCGGCTGCTCCCTCGACTCGGCTGCCCACCTGGTCCTCCCCGCCCCGCGCGACCGCACATACGCCCGACAGGGCGCGCACAGGCTACGGGGCGGACGTAAGAGGAAAGCATGCGTCCGCTCCGGGGCGGCGCCCGCGACGACGAGAAGCCCCCGGTGAGTGATCTCACCGGGGGCTTCTCCACTGCTTCACGCAGTACCGCTGTGGCCAGGGGCGGGGTCGAACCGCCGACCTACCGCTTTTCAGGCGGTCGCTCGTACCAACTGAGCTACCTGGCCGTGGTCCCCCTCGAAAGGAGGAACACTGCGACCTCGACGGGACTTGAACCCGCGACCTCCACCTTGACAGGGTGGCGAGCTAACCAACTGCTCCACGAGGCCTCGCACAGGCGAACCTGCGCGCGGTGTAATGCGTACCCCCAACGGGATTCGAACCCGTGCTACCGCCTTGAAAGGGCGGCGTCCTGGGCCACTAGACGATGAGGGCGCTGGCCCTCCCGGCTTCCTTGCGGCCGTCGGGGACGTTCAGAAGCATATGGGATGGGGACGGGTAACGCCAAAATGGTTTCGTTCCGCCCCGTCCCGAGGAGCACCGTGCTGGAGATGTCCCGAGAGCGGTTCGAGGAGCTGGTGGGTGAGGCGCTCGACCGGATACCGCCCGAGCTGGCCCGGCTGATGGACAACGTGGTGATCTTCGTGGAGGACGAGCCCGAGCCCGGTATGCCGGAACTGCTCGGACTGTACGAGGGGACGCCGCTGACCGAACGCGGCGACTGGTACGCCGGGGTGCTGCCGGACCGGATCACCGTCTACCGCAACCCCATCCTGCGGATCTGTGCGACGGAGGAGCAGGCGGTCGCGGAGGTGGGGGTGACCGTGGTGCATGAGATCGGTCACCACTTCGGCATCGACGACGAGCGGCTGCACGCACTCGGGTACGGCTGAGAAGGGTCGGGATCGGGGCTGTGGCCGGATCCCGGTGTGCCGGGCCGAACGGCCGTGTCCTTTCGCCGCGCCCTCCCGTTGGACTGAGGAGGGCCGTCGGTGGCGGTCGCCGTACCGAACGGGAAGCGGGGCCGCGCACGGTGGGCAGCAGGATTGATGGTGGTGGGGCCGGACTGCGGCGGAGGCTTCGGACCGTCGCGGTGGGGGCCGCGGTCGGCGCGCTGGCGGCGGTGGCGCTGACCGGGTGCACCGAGGTGGACGGCGCCGGCAGCCCCTCGGTGACGGGAGGGCCGGTCTCCGAGGGGGCCTCCGCCCCGGGCCACTCGCAGGACGGCATCGGCGGCCGGACCAGGACCGGGGCCCAGCACCAGCCAGGGGCCGGCCAGTCCGCCGGCGCCGCGCCCAGCGGTACCGGCAACGCAGCGTCAGGAGCCGCGCAGGCCACCGCTCCGGGCGCTCCCGGTGCGGCCGTCGCGGAGCAGACCCCGGTCGCCGGCGGCTCCCCCGCGCAGGGCGTCGCGGCCGGCACCTCCGGCGGTGGCGGTGCCGGCGGCGCCGGCGGTGCAGGCACCACTGCTGGGGGCTCGGGCGGGGGCATGACCGGTGCGCCCACCCCGTCCGCGGTCCCCTCGACCGCTCCGGCCACCCAGCCGGTGACGCCCACGTCGGACCCGGCCTCCAGCGCCCCGTCCCAGCCGGCCCCCTCCAACTCGACCCAGTGAGGCGGGAATAGAATCAGGGCCCGGTTCGCTGACCACCTCGTGAGGCAGCGTACGGATGGGCCTCAGGTCGCCCTTCGCACTCCCGGCCAAGATCGAGCTGTTTGCGTGGGGGGTCGGGCCTAGGCTATCTTGGTAGATCGTTGTTTGTTTCATTTGCCCGGCGCTGCTGCTACTCCCATCAGGCGCCCTGGCGCGTACCGTGCACTCCGTGGCTGACCGCATTGAGGCGGTTGTAGGTGAACCCCGCGGAATTGGCGCGTGCCATATTCCGGAAGGTTCTTCATGTCTCTCGTTGACGACGACCGCTTCGCCATGCCCGAAAACGGCACCGAGGCCCCCGCCGCCACCGTCACCACGGATGTCACCGCTGAGTCGACCGACTCTGCGGACGGCACCGACTCCATCGACACCACCGCGACCGACACCGCTGACGTCGACACCGACGCCGCCCCCGCCTCGGCGGAATCCGCCGAGCCCGCCGAGCCGAAGGTCACCTTCGGCGACCTGGGCCTGCACCAGGACATCGTCCGCACCCTCGCCAAGCGCGGGGTCACCGAGCCCTTCCCGATCCAGGCCGCGACCATCCCGGACGCGCTGGCCGGCAAGGACGTCCTCGGCCGTGGCCGTACCGGCTCCGGCAAGACCCTGAGCTTCGGCCTGCCGCTGCTGACCCGCCTCGGCGGCAACCGCAGCCAGGCCAAGCGCCCGCGCGGCCTGATCCTGGTCCCGACCCGCGAGCTGGCCATGCAGGTCGCCGACGCCCTGGAGCCGTACGGCTCGGTGCTCAACCTGCGCCTCAAGGTGGTCTGCGGCGGCACCTCGATGTCCAACCAGATCTACGCGCTGGAGCGCGGCGTCGACATCCTCGTCGCCACCCCCGGCCGACTGCGCGACCTGCTGAACCGCGGCGCCTGCACCCTGGACGAGACCGAGGTCATCGTCCTGGACGAGGCCGACCAGATGGCCGACATGGGCTTCATGCCCGAGGTCACCGAGATCCTGGACCAGGTCCCGGCCGGCGGCCAGCGGATGCTGTTCTCCGCCACGCTGGAGAACGAGATCGACACCCTGGTCAAGCGCTACCTCAAGAACCCGGTGACGCACGAGGTCGACCCGTCGGCCGGCGCCGTCACCACCATGAGCCACCACGTCCTGGTCGTGAAGCCCAAGGACAAGGCCCCGGTCACCAACGCCATCGCCGCCCGCAAGGGCCGGACGATCATCTTCGTCCGCACCCAGATGGGCTGCGACCGGGTCGCCGAGCAGCTGCGCGACGCCGGCGTCCTCGCCGACGCCCTGCACGGCGGCATGACCCAGGGCGCGCGCACCGCGACCCTGGGCGACTTCAAGGACGGCTACGTCAACGTCCTGGTCGCCACCGACGTCGCGGCCCGCGGCATCCACGTCGACGACGTCGACCTGGTGCTGAACGTGGACCCGGCCGGTGACCACAAGGACTACCTGCACCGCTCCGGCCGCACCGCGCGGGCCGGCCGTTCCGGCACCGTCGTCACGCTGATCCTCCCGCACCAGCGCCGGAGCGCGTTCCGCCTGCTGGAGGACGCCGGAGTCGACGCCACCCGGCACATCGTCGGCGGCGCCTTCGACGCCGACCTGATCAAGATCACCGGTGCCCGCTCGCTGAGCGAGGTGCAGGCCGAGTCGGTCGCGACCCAGGCCAAGCAGGCCGAGAAGGACGTCCAGGAGCTGACCCGCGAGCTGGAGCGTGCCACCAAGCACGCCGCCGACCTGCGGGCCGACGCCGAGCGTCTGGCCGCCCGGGCCGCACGTGAGCGGGCCGAACTGGGCATCGAGGACGAGCCGGTGGCCGACGCCGCGGCGGAGACCGTCGCCGAGGCGACCGTCCCGGCGCAGAGCGCGGCCGTGGACGTCGAGGACAGCCGTCCGGCGCGCACCACATCGGTGCGCGACGAGCGCGGCCGCGACAGCCGTGAGGGTCGTGACAGCCGGGGCTTCGAGCGCCGTGACGACCGCGGCGGCGAGCGTGGCGGTGACCGCGGTGGTTTCCAGCGTCGTGACGACCGTCCGTCCTACGGTGGCGGCCGTTCCTCCTACGGTGACCGTGACAACCGCGGTTCGGACCGTGGCGGCGAGCGCGGCGGCTTCCAGCGTCGTGACGACCGCGGCGGTTCCGGCGGTGGCTTCCAGCGCCGTGACGACCGTCCGTCCACCTCGGGCGGCCGCTCCTACGGCGACCGCGACAACCGTTCCGGTGGCGCCTCCGGCGGTGGTTTCCAGCGTCGTGACGACCGTCCGTCCTACGGTGGCGGCCGTTCCTCCTACGGTGACCGTGACAACCGCGGTTCGGACCGCGGCGGCGAGCGCGGCGGCTTCCAGCGCCGTGACGACCGTCCGTCCTACGGCGAGCGCAGCGGCCGTCCGTCCAGCCCCTACAAGAGCCGTGACGACCGCAGCGGTGGCGGCAGCAGCCGTCCGGCCTTCGGCCGCCGTGACGACCACCGTCCGGCCTCCGGCGGCGGCCGCTCCTTCGGTGACCGCGACAGCCGCCCCGGTGGCTTCCAGCGCCGTGACGACCGTCCGTCCTTCGGTGGCGGCGACCGCAACAAGCCGCGCTGGAAGAACTGACGCACCCAGCACCTGAAACACCGCTGCCCCACCGGAACTCCGGTGGGGCAGCGGTGTTTTGACTGAAGCTTTACCAAGGGTGGGAGCGGTTCTTGTACTGACTTAGAGGACAAACCGCCGGGGGCGCATTGCTACGCTCCGCCTGATCTTGTGCGCGGGGCTTGAGGGGACTGTGGGCCTTCTGAACGGACCCACACACGGCGCCGTCGCATCCACGCGAGCGCGAGGGGGGACACCCATGTCCAGGGGAACGACGACGCGGCCGACCGGCCGCCGTCGCAACGAGAGAGGCCGGGGCGGCCGGGGAAGCCTGGGCGGCCGGGGAGGCCGCGTGTCGGCCGGAGGCCCGTTCGGCCTGCTGGTACTGCTGCTGGCGGTGCTGTCCGCACTGCTGCTGCCCGTGACCGGTGCCGAGGCGGCGGCGAAGGCGCCCCGTGCGGGGTCCCAGACGATCGATCCGACCATTCCGACGCCGACGGCGGCGGAGATGGGGACGGACCCCGGCACCACCGGTGGCACCAGCTGCGGAGCGGGCGGCTCGTCCTGGCTGGCGTACAGCGGCGCCACCCAGGTGAGGCTCAAGGTGTCGCTTCCGGCACTGCCGGCGGTGAACGGGCTCTGGTCCACCACAGCGCATGTCTGGGACACCGACGGCTCGTCAGCCGTCGACGTCTCGGACTCGGACCTGGCCGGCGGCGAGACGGCCTACATGTACCTCAACCTGCCGCTCGTCGACGGTCACACGTACGGCTGGTACGCCCAGATAGCCAACGCGACCGCGTCTTCGCCCGAGTCGGTCAGCTGCTACTTCACGGTGGACGCAGGCTGGCCGTCCACCCCGCTGGTCTCGAGCACCGACTTTCCGTCCCTCGCGGGTGTCGCGCCGGTCAAGAGCGCCAACCAGCTGGGCACCTTCGACATCAGCGGTTCGAAGGACCCGCTTCCGTCCGGGTGCACCTCGGCGTCTGCGCCCGACTGCAAGGCGAGCGGCCTCGCCTACTACCTCTACTCGGTGGACAGCCAGCCGGGATCAGGTTCCCCGCAGCTGACCCCGGACGACTGCGGCAACGCCTCGCTGGGCCTCTCCTTCGGCTGGGGCACCCACACCCTCTTCGTGACCCCGATCGACAAGGCGGGTTTGCGCGGCGGCACGGTCCAGTACACCTTCTACGTCTCGTCGCAGACCCTGCCTCCGGCGCCGGCCTCGACGCCGCCACCTGCCTGCACCACCTATGTGCCGGTGGCGCCGACCCGGGTGCTCGACACCCGGAGCGGTACGGGCGGCTTCAACAGGCCGCTGGGCGCCGGCGGATCGCTGGCCCTGCCGGTGGCCGGACGCGCCGGGGTGCCGTCGAGCGGCGTCGGAGCCGTCGTGCTGAATGTGACGGCGACCGGGGCGACCCTCAGCAGCTGGATGTCGGTCTACCCGGACGGACAGCCCCGGCCGACCGTGTCCAACCTGAACTTCGGCAAGGGGCGGACGGTGGCCAACCTGGTGACGGTGCCGGTGGTGGACGGGCAGGTGGACCTCTACAACGCCTACGGCTCGGTCAACGCCGTAGCCGACCTGGTCGGCTACTACACGACGGCGGCGACCGGCTCGACCTTCGTGAGCTCAGGGCCGACCCGGGTGCTGGACACCCGGACCGGAACCGGAACCCCCAAGCAGCAGCTGGCCGCGGGGAAGGCGATCCCGCTGCAGATCGCCGGGGTGAACGGGGCTCCCGAGAAGGTGACGGCGGTGGCCATGAACGTCACCGCGACCGGGTCGACCCAGGGCGGCTACGTCACCGCCTACCCGGACGGCCAGGCCCGGCCCACCACTTCGACGGTGAACTTCGCCGCGAAGCAGACCACACCGAACCTCGCGATCGTGCCGGTGGTGGACGGGAAGATCGACTTCTACAACGGCTTCGGCTCGGTCGACGTCGTCGCTGACATCACCGGCTACTTCACCGGCGACGACACCGGGGCGTACTTCTACCCCACCGTTCCGACCCGGCTGCTGGACACCCGTAATGGAACGGGCGGCTTCCACAAGCCGGTGAGCGCAACTGCGGGCATCGCGCTCCCGGTGGCCGGCCAGCCCCCGGTGCCCGCGACGGGAGTGTCGGCCGTTGTGATGAACGTGACCGTCACCGGGGCGACGCTCGGCGGCTGGCTGGCGGTCTGCCCGGACGGGCAGGGGAAGCCGACGACCTCCACGCTGAACTTCACCCCGGGGCAGACCGTCGCCAACCTGTCGATCACCCCGATGACCGACGGCAAGGTCGACTTCTTCAACGGCTTCGGCACCGTCAACGTCATCGCCGACCTGGCCGGCTACTTCAGCACCAGCTGACACCCCTGCCACCGGCTGCCCCGCCCCGCCACCCGGCGGGCCGGGGCAGCCCGGCAGCCACTCGCCCCGGGCCCTGCCGATCGGCACGGCAATCCGGTGGCGGAACCAGCCGTAGATCCAGGTAGGCTTCACTCGGCAGCTCGCCCTGTCCCTTCCGGGGGCAGCGGCACCGCAGCCTGGGCCGCTAGCTCAATTGGCAGAGCTGCGGACTTTTAATCCGTAGGTTGTGGGTTCGAGCCCCACGCGGCCCACCCTGTGATCAAGCCCCCACCAGGCAACTCGCCTGCGGTGGGGGCTTTTTCGTATCCGGCGGGAGATCACATGGAGGCCCTGCTCGCCCGCTGCTCGCCCGCTGCTCGCTCGAACGCTAGATGATCTACGTTTTCCGGGGCGGCGCGTTCCGGTCGGCTACTCGACCTGAGTGCGGGTCTTGCTCGCGGTGGCCTTGGCGTCAATCCGCTTGGTGGCCCCAGGTGCAGGGCTGAGCCGCCGCCCAGGCGATGGCCGCTCCGGGAGCTCGTTCGTCTCATGGGTGAGCCAGCGCAGGAATGCGACCAGGTGCCCGTTCATGTCGGATCCGACCTCGGCGGCAGCGGTCTTGGCCCGCTCGTACAGCTCGGGCTCGGGCCGGAAGGTCCTGGCCGGATTCTTGTGGACTGAAGGCATGGACAGATCTTCGCACGGTGGATTGCCACCGGTCCATCCCTCTGCGCACAGTGGTGGCCAGCCACCTTGGTCAGCTCAAATAGGCGGTCCCGCTGGGGAGTTCGGCCAGCAGCAGTAGTCCGCCCCGGCCGGGCGGTGCAACAGCTGCCCGGCCCCGGGCTACCGTCGCAGGCTCCTTGATCAATCCGCTCTGCACCGGCAGTAGCAGGGTCACCCGTGGTGGCCTCCGCCCCCGAAGTCCCCGCCGCCGTGGTGGATACCGGGGTCGTGGTGGGCGTGGTGGCCGCCGCTGGAGTGGTGAGCGTCGTCGGAGGAGTCCGCCCCGGTCCATGCGCCCTGGGCATCGGGGTCGCTCGACCGCCGGCGGTCGTCCACGCCATCTGTGACCAAGCGGATCACAAGGACCGCGAACGCGATCACGACGACGACGGCGATCAGGATGTCGAACACGCTCATGGGGTCCCCCGGGTTCATGGTGCGTCTGGCGGGCTCAGCGTGGCATAGGTACTGACCTGCGGCAATGGACTTGACCCAGTCCTGAGGAACCCCGTCGGGGCGGCTGTGCCCACACGTCGCGTCCGCCGTTTCGCCGGCCGACCTGCTCCGGGACTCGATAGCCGAGCATTGCGTCGAGTCGTCTCCTCAACCATGAAGACTTGACGCTCACCGACGCGATTGAGGGAGACAGCGCTGATCCGGAGCGGCCACCCGTCACGGCGAGGGACTCGACCACGGTCATGACGACGGTGGCAGCCACTGACCCTCACACTGCGGGGTCGGTCACAGAGGTACCCACAATCCGGGTGTCTCTGCTACCAGATCCAGATCATCCGAGGGTCGGCATCGCCGTTCGCGTCAACACCGATGAGGTGAGCTGCCTCAGGCCCTGGGCGGGACGCCTCATCCAGGGGGATCGCGAAGCGGTGCTCGCCGGAGTCGACGGTCAGCAGCCGGTCGGGGACGAGGAGGCACTCGTCGACGGTGAGGCCGATGTACCGGCGCATGATCGTCGGGGAGCTCCCCTCTGGGAAGCGCCAGCCCTGGCAGCCGAACATGCCGAACGGGTCGGCGAGAGCACGAAGGACCGGACCGTCGAAGTGCATCTCGACGTAGTCGCGCACGAAGCACACGGCGCTGATCTCCCTACCGACGAGCATCTGCAGCGGCAGGGCGGGGTCATCGATTGGGGTCACGGCAGCCATGCTGCCAGAGGACCGGGCGGCGAGGTCCTTAGCCTGCTCGGGCCGGGCGGAGAAGCCCTCCTGTGCCGACGTTGCACTACTCGTGCGGCTCGATGCTGTTCACGTCATCGAGCCCCCGTTGGACTGAGGCCAGCCAGTCTGTCCACCGCGCCGGGTCGGACTGCATGTACTGCCAGAGCAGTACCAGCCCTTCATCGGGCCGCTCCTCCAGCGCAATGTACTGATCCACCATGTAGAAGGCCGCGCGGTAGGCCTGCTCCAATGTCAGCGTGGCGGGAGACCGATCTTGGGTGCTCATGCCCGGCATCTTCACGCATCGCCGCCCTGAACCCCGCCCGACAGGCCGCACACCACCTCAGCCAGCGATCAGCGACTACGTCCGCCAGGCCTTGGCCGCCCGGTCGTCCGCCCGGTGGGGTCCGCCAGCTGCAGCGAGATGTACGCCTCGCGCTTGAACGGGTCGGTGGCGTTCGGGTACTGGGTGATGTCGACCGACCCGATCTCGTAGGCGCGCCCTTGTAGCTCGACGTCCAGGCACACCGGCTGGGTGGCGCGGAACTGCGACTCTCCCCAGCCCTGGCGCGGATTGTGCACACCGCCGCACCACGGTGGGCACTCGGTCAGGAACTCGTTGGGCATGTCGGGGGCGCGGTCTTGCACGTCTACTCCTGGAGAGGATGTCGGCCCCGGCGCGATACGCGTACCGCCGGGGCCATGGTGCCGGTACCTGCTGGGGCCAACCACAGTGGTCCCGGCACCGTCCCCGCCGTCCGCGGCCTCCCCAGCAACACGGACGGGGCGAGGAACTGGTGACCGTCCGGACTGCCTGGGAGCAGGACGGCCGTCGGGCCTCGCCCGGCTGCGGCACCAGCGCAGGGGCCAGCCGGGCTGGAGATCAGAAGTATGACGGCAGCGCCGGCACGTGGTCGCCGTTGCCGGCCAGCCTGCGGGCGTCGGCGAGGACCACCGCTAGGCAGGGGCGGCAGAACCGGATGTCCCAGCCGGGCCCGGTGCCAGCCTCGATGCCGCCGACGATCACGGTGTGGCGCTCCTTCTTGCACCGGTCGCAGTTCCGGCGCAGGTACGTCGAGGTGAACGCGATGGTGTTGAGGAACGCCGAGTCGTCGGGGTGCGGATCGTGGTCGGTCACGGCTTGGGCTCCTCGGGGCAGTCCGGGCAGGAGAAGAGACGGAACGTCACCACGCGCTGGTAGCTGCCGTGCTGGTGCACACTCTCGGTCGTGCCGACCGCGACCCTGTCCCCGCGGAGGCTCGTCTTGCACCAGACGCAGCGCAGGCCGCGGCACTGGTCGACGTGCAGGTCCCACGGATGCGGCAGCACCCGGACCGTGACCGCGTCCGGGGCAACGGGTTCCGACGGGGCGGTCACGGCCGGTCCGCCCGCAGCGGATCGTCGGCGACATGTCGGGGGCAGGCGACGACGGGCCAGCCGTAGCGCCCGCCGTCCCCGTCGCCGGTGTAGACGTGGCCGGCCGGGACCAGCGGGCCGGTGGTGGTGCCGCAGAAGAAGCACGCCAAGGCGTGCAACCTCCCGAACGTCACATCGTCGACCGGTAAGGCAATGACCGGGCTCAGCTGGTCGAGGTCCATCACGGCCCCTTCACGTTGCGTGATGTCCACGGTGCCGTGAGTACTGGCCGGATCTCCATCTTGTTGCAGTCTGTTGCACTCAGATGTGACAGGCGATCACGAGAGGCCGATCAGGGCCTTGTCGATCAGAGCGCGCGCCGCACCGCCGTAGACCGCCAAGCCACCGAGCGCGAGGAACGCCCGCTCGTACAAGGCGATCTCGCTCGGGGTGGTCACATTGATCTCGGCGCTGAGGTTCTCCACGATGACCCGGTCCAGGTCGAACATGTAGAACGTCTCCAGCTGCCACATGGCTGAGCGCTCCGAGGCGAACGGGATGACGCCCAGGGCCAGCGAGGGCAGCCGCATCGCCTCGACCAGGTAGGCCAGCTGCTCCTGCATTACCGCACGGTTCCCGATGCGATTGTGCAGGACGGACTCCTCCATCAGGACTACGAACCGGTGACCGGCCGTCGACAGTGCCTGTCGGCGCCGGAGCCGGGACGCCACGGCCTCTTCGATGTCGATGGTCGGCACGTCGCGGAACGTCGCGATGGACGTCAACAGGGTGCGGGCGTAACCCGCCGTCTGCAGGAAGCCGGGCATCTGGCTGGAGGTGTACACGCGCTGGAGCCGGGTGCGGTCATGCAGCGGGAGCAGGTCATCCTGAAGACGCCGGTAGCCGCCGCGCAGATGCCGGCGCCACTCGGTGTACAGCTGGTCCGCCTGCCGGTTGTCGGCGAGCAGATCCGCCAGCAGGTCGCCGCTGTCGCAAGCCATGCACCAGGTACGGATGTCGGTGTCGGACGGGGCCGTGCGGCCGGTCTCGATGCGCGAGGTCTTGGACGGCGACCAGCCGCAGCGCGCCGCGTGCCCGCGCACGTCCAGGGCAGCGTCCAGGCGCAGGTCCCGCAGGCGTGCGCCCAGGCGTTCCCGGGCGGCCTGCGCGGCGGAGGAGGCGGAGCGGGGCACGGTGAGCTAGCTGATCTGGAAGTCCTCGTGCGGGGTCGCACGCTCCCACACGGCCTCGAAGGACGCCCGGCACATCTTGACCACCTCGGTCTCCTCGCGCAATTCGTCGTAGGTCCACGTGCCATCGCCGGCGAAGTAGTGGAAGCGCACCGCGCGGTCGTCGAAGACCCAGAAGTCATTCCCTGGCAGGCACAGATCCGACGCCTCGGTCCGCAGGAGCCAGCGGACCTGCTCGCCCGCGAGGGTGTTCACGTCGGTGGCCGCGTGCTCGTACCGGATATAGGCGCTGGCCGGGATGGAGATGATGCGGGCGCGCCGTACCGCGACACCGCGCGCGGTGGCGTCGCGGACCTTCGCTACCCAGGACGCCCAGTACGGGGAGGCCGGGTCGGCGTCCCGCTGGCCGGTCTGGCGCCAGCGGGCGAAGTCGTCGGCTTCCTCGTCGACCTGGTAGTGGTCGCGCATCTCCAGGTGCAGGGCGGTGGAGGTGGTGGCGGCGAGTAGTTCAGCGAACGGCGGGATCTTCTGCGGCATCGCACGCTCTCCTGAGTGCCGGCACCATGCGGGCCGGGATCCTGACGACGGCTTCCCCGGCCGGGACTCCCGGGGAGTGGTGCGGTGCCGGCGACTGGGCGACGTCGGCGAGCAGGGCGGCGTCGGCCTCCCAGCCCTGGATGACGATGTCCGCGGTGTCGGGGTCGACCCATACGGTGGGGCTGTGGTCGTTGCCGGTCTCCGGGTCCACGTCGATGAAGATTAGTGCCATGATCGCCATCCTCGGTAGCGCGTGCAGGCTGTTGCACGCAGACTCCCGTGGGGGTGACGGACCGTCAAGAGACGGTTACCGGCCATCCTGGCGCGTGGATCAGTAGGAGCACCGTTTCGAACGCCGCGTCACCATCGCGCATCTTCCCCGCACGCTGCTGCCAGCCACTGCGATGCTGCCGGGATGCGCCGAACCCTCACCCTCACCAGTGCCGCCCTGCTGCTCGCACTCACCGGCTGCTCAAGCGCGGCCAGCACCACCGGCAGCAGCGATGCCGCGACACCCACCACCGGGACGAGCCCGGCCAGCAGCGCCACCACCTCCGTGACGGTCAGCAGCAAAGCCGTCGCTACCTCCGGGGACCTCACCGCGACCACCGCCATGGCGCTGCTCACCGCGAAGGTCCCCACGGCCAAGCTGACCGGTGTGATCACCGAGAACAACGACGGCAACAACCTCATCGGCCGGCCGCACCAGTACACCTCGAAGGTCACCTTCAAGGACTCCCGGATCTCCGCCGGTGACACAGTCGGCTTCAAGGCGGGCGACCTGGAGTTCGGCGGCGCGGTCGAGGTCTTCGGCACACCTGCGGACGCGACGGCACGGGCCAAGTACATCCAAGCCGTCACCGCGAGCATCCCCGCGCTCGCCGAGTACGACTACGTCCACGGCACGGTCCTGGTCCGCGTCAGCCACTTCCTCAAGCCCAGCCAGGCCAAAGGGTACGAGCAGGCTGTAGGCAGCATCGGGTAGCCCTACGCTGCTCCGCATGTCATCAGTACAGTGGGGCGACGTCCCTACCTGGATCACTGCGGTAGCCACCCTTGCAGCAGCCGGCGGCGCGTTCTTCGCAGCAGTTACCGCCTTTCGCCAACTCCGCGAGCAGCGGAGTGAGATTGCACGCCAGGGTGCCGAGCAGGCGCGCCTTGCGTTACTCCAGAACAAGCAACTTGAGCAGCTCAACCAGCAAGCGTCAGCGCTTCGGAGGACCCAGGCCGAGCAGGCTTGTGTCAGCTTCGGCCCGGTATTCACCTCATTCAACACGATGGAGCCCTCGCCAGGTGGCTTCGCCGCTGTGACGGTGGACAACCAGTCCGGGAGGCCTTTCCGGAACGTCCGGAGTCGCCTTGTGATCGACGGTGCGCACTATCCGTCGAACCTGGTGTATCCAGGCACAGCGTCGCCTAACGAGACTGTGGACACTGCCCCGGGCCGCGAGTACGAACCGTTCCTCGTCAGGGGAGGAGACACACGACAGATCATCTGGTCCAAGCTGTACAACCGGGGTCAGCGTTTCCTCCTGCGGTTCCAGGATGATGCAGGCATTGAGTGGCAAGTCGACCATGACCTTCACCTCGCCGAAGCGCCCGATGCCGACTGGTGATCAGAACTTCGTGGCGTAGGCGGCAGAGCGGCTGATCTTCAGGGCGATCGGACCAACCGGTCCGCAGCTACGCTCCGCACGGCGGTCCTGGCATCGGCCGAGCGGGACCCCTGCACCCGTCTGGGCGTCGAGTCGGTCCGGGCCGCTGTCAGTGCCGGGAGCTACCGTGCGCCCATGCGCCCCGACCGGTTCCTCAAGCACCTCACCGCCACCGCCATGACCATCCCGGGCGTCACCCGCGCCGAACAGGTACCCGACGACGAGCGCAGCAAGCGGCCCTACCTCCTCGCCGTCGAGGCCGGCGGGAAGACCACCCGGTGGCAGGTCGTCGCCGTCAGCGCCCCCGGCGACAAGTACAGCGAACCCGAGCGCGAACCCGTGACCGGCCCGCCGCCCGCTGCCCCGGTGACCGCCCCCGCGGCCGTCGGCAGCCCGGACCAGGTCGAGGCAGCGCTCCTCACCGCCCTGCTCGCTGCCGACGATGGGGAGATCGCCGCCGTCGACCCGTACTCGCAGCGGACCCCGCCCGGCGCCATCGACCACGGGGCCACGATCCTGTTCCACGACGGGTCGAAGATCTTCCTCAACCACGGGAGGTAGGGCAGCGAAGTCGAACCCCCGGTCACCGTTCGGCAACACCCCGCAGGCCGCACGCTGGCCGGTGCCAAGCTGGCCCCCTTCGTCTCACCCAAGGGGGACACCATGGGACTCTTCGGCAACAAGCAGACCAGCGCCACGACGGCGCCGTTAGCCGAGTACAAGGTCGTGTACCGCGGCGGACTGCCCCACCTGCCCAAGGCCAAGGTCGCCGGCATCGAACTGCGCTACTGGCCCGACCGGCTCACCCTCGACCCCACCAGCGCCGCCAAGAAGTTCTGGGACCCCCTCAGCATCCCCTACGGCGCGATCAGCGACCTCACCATCGAGCAGCGCCAGGTCAGCACCGCCGAATCGCTGCTCGCCTCGGGCAGTCGAGGCGGCATCCGGGACCTGGCCACCCACAACAATATCCACCTGGCCTACAGCGACCCGACCGGGCAGCCGATGCTGCTGCGGGTGGAGATGCTCACCGGCGTCACCGTCAGCGGCCAGGCCAAGAAGTGCGCCGAGATGCTCGACATGATCCGCGTCCACGGCATCCGCGACCACTTCGCCACCCCGTCGGCTACCACCACCCCGGCGGCCTCCGGATCGGTCGCGGACGAGCTGGCCAAGCTCGGCCAACTGATGCAACAGGGCATCCTGTCGGCTGACGAGTTCGCCGCCGCGAAAGCCCGGCTCCTCGGCCAGTAGCCAGCGCCACCGAGCCCACTGAAGGAGAGCCCATGTATGTGCCGGCGGACGGGCCCGCCGATCGCTTCGTCCCGGCGGTGGGCAGGATGCCGAGACTGCACCTCGTCGACTACCAAGGGGGCCTGCGGCTGTGCGAGGACGCCACTGGCCTGCTTGTCGGACCCACCGACCGGCGACTGCAGTTTGCCGGTCTGCACGTCGACAACCTCCGGGGCATGTCCCACTACCAGCCCGCCGCCAGGTCGGCCGAACTGAGCCCCAGGAAGATGCTGCGGTTGGTGCCCGAGCCGGAGAACGCATACGACCCGCACGCCATCGCGATCTACTCCGCCGAGAATGTCGGCCCGGTGGGCTACGTGAACAAGCAGAAGGCCCGACGCTGGTCCAAGCTGATCGCCGACGGTGTGCGCCTCAGGGCCATCAGCCTGCGGGGAACAAGAGCCGGCGCGAGCTGCGATGCAGCCACGGTGCTCGTTGCCGATCCGAAGGTGATTGACCACCTGCTATCCCCACGCCCGGTAGGCCTCCCGGTCCCGCTGTTCCTCCAGCAGCATTGAGCCGGATCACAGCCCCGTGCCGGACATCGGGTTCTCCTCCCACTTGTCGACGTCCTCGAAGTACGGCTGGCCCAGCCCAGCTACGGCTGCCTCGGGCGAGCTTGTGATGCATTAACCGGGACAAGGCCGCCGGAGTCGCGCTCGATCAGGTCAATGATGTGAAGCACGACATGGTCGCGCGCAATATCGGCGATCACGACGTTGCGTCTCGCGTCAGCGAGCTTCTCACTGGACGGATGCCGCATTGCCTCTCGAAGCAAGCGAGTTGCCTCCCGGATATGCGGGCTGGGCCCCTCCAGCGAGATCAAACTGACCTGCGACTTGAGCAGGTCATCGTGCGCTTGCCAGGTAGCAGCCACCAGTTCCTGCGAGCGTGACTCGAAGGCGTCAGGATCGATTTGCCTGCCCGCTTCGAGATCACGGAGCACATCCTTGAGATAGTGGATGTTCGTTCGGGTCACGCCGCGGAACGCGATGAGGCGACCAGTCCGGTCATCGAGAGCCTTCGACCGCTCTTCGGATCTCTTCACCGCGTCCTGCCTCCGATACAGGCGCAACGGACCGAAGTAAGAGGCGGCGCCCCCAAATGCGGCACCACCCAGCCCGGTGATCAACCCGTACAGTGCAGTGAAGTCAGCCACGCCGACACGATGCCCGGTGCCCCGACCGACCAATCCGTAGAAGCGGACGGTGAGGTGACTAGCCGTTGGTCTCAGCTATCGCCCCTGGCCAATCTCACTTCGGGGTAGGGCTCAGCTGACGCTACCGAGGATCTTCTGGGCCCGGGTGCGCTTGGTGTCCTCCTTACGCCGGGCCCGGTCGCGGGCGGACTGCGCGTTCGCGGCGGCGCGCGCCTCCGGACTGAGGATCCGTGCCACCGTGGTCGGATGCCACTTCCCGCCCCGCTTGGACGGCACCTCGGCCTCGTTCAGCCGCCGGCAGATCGGACGCGGCCCGAGGCCCTCCTCGTCGTGCCAGCGGCGGATCATGTCCTCCACGTCCTTCTCCTCGGCCAGGTCGACCAGGACGCCATCCACAACCTGCTGGCCATACCTGGGGGCACCGTAGGCGTAGCCGCCCTTCTCGCCCTTCGAGGCCCGGCCCTCGCGCAGTCGCTTACGGATCAGGCCGCGGTCGAGCTGATGGAAGACACCGCGCATCTGCCGCATGGCGGTGCGCATCGGGTCGGACTCGTCGTCCTCCAGGTGCTCGCCGTGGTCGGCGGTGAACACCCGGCCGCCGAGCGCCCAGACGTAGGAGAGCACGGCCTCCTGCACGGTGAGTTCTCGGGCGAGGCGGTCAAGGTTGGGGGCGAGGATCCCGTCCGCGCGGCCGTCGGCGATCCACTGGACCGCGTCCATGAGGCCGTCGCGCTCGTCGATGGTGCTCTTGCCGCTGGTGCTGGTCTTGTCGCCGTCGACGACCGAGTGGACCAGCTTGTGCCCGGCGCCGGCGCCGCGGTTCCAGCGGCGGCAGTCGGCGTCCTGGGCATCGAGACCGTAGCCGTCGGCGGCCTGCCCGACGGTGGAGACACGGCGGACCATGACGAGTCGAAGGCGTTCGCGGCGGGGCGCACTGGAGTTATCCACAGCCCGACTGTACACATCTATAGGTATAGATGTAACGGAACTGGTGGGGCGCATATCTGTCACATGGAGAGTGTTCTCCTAGGAGACCGACTGCCCGACGCGCGCAGCGGCGTGTATCGACCTTCGTCCTGCGGTACAGACCGCTCAGGCAGGCGGCTGGGGGCGGCATGGGGAATCTGTTCGCAAGGTGCATGAAATGGGTGTGGCGGGGCTTCGCGTTCTTCCACGGTCATGCACTGATCGTGCTGGCGAAGATCGTGGTGTCGAAGGTCTCGGCTACGGCCAGCAAGGTGTGGAACTTCCTCGACTTCCTACACGACCCGGGCAAGATGATCGCGGAGGAGATGACGCAGACGGAGGCCGTCGGTCGAAAAGATGGCGTGGCGGGGCCGCAGCCCACCTCCACCGCCTTGCCGAATCCGGGGGAGCACGTAACGACATCCGCCGTTCGGCGCGAGCAGGCATCCATCGCGGAACAGGGTCATGCCGCCGTGGGACTCCCCAATGGAATCGCGCAAGACGCGGATCCAACCCAAGTCCACGCCGGACTGCGCAGTGCCCTCTACTTCCGTGACCCAGCGTCCGACAAGTCGGACCCCATAGCGCCCAGCACCACGACCTACCCGGCCGTCAGCCCCTCCCTGTCTACCGAAATCGACGAGGACGGACAGCGGAGCATCGACGGTATGAGCATGTAGGCCTACTTGCCGTGCTGCGCCCGCAGGGGGTGATCGGCGCCGGCGTCGTTGACTGCGGCGTCGAGCAACTGCTCCCGCTCGGTGCCGTCGAGGACGAGCACCTCGGCGAGCTTCTCCGCTACGGTCACCGACGGGCAGCGCTGCCCGGACTCCAGGTACAGCAGGTAGACGTGCGAGACGCCGACCAGGCGCGCACTCCTGACCTCGATAGCCGGCCCGCAGCCTCGCGGCGGCGAGCATTAGCCCGAGGAGGAGCGCGAGGCCCTGGCGGCCGAGCGCGCGAAGCTGGCCGAGATGCCGCCGTTCCGCCGGATGACCGGTCGGATGACCCGCCAGCGGATCCGGGCCACCCTGCGGGTCGCGCTGAACTCGCCGATGGGCCGCCGGGTCGTCGCGAACAACTCCGCGCAGCACCTGGAGATGCCCCAGGCGAAGCGACGCAAGGCGAAGCTCTGGACCGACGTCCACGTCCGGCGGTGGCAGGAGGCCGGTGAGAGGCCGTCCCCGGTCATGGTAGACGGGAAGTTCTTCACCGCTCCGGACGGGAACTGGCTTCACCTGGACGTCGTGACGACGGTTCGGGTGGCTTCGGTGGTCACGGTTGCATCTCCTTGATCGTTTCCGGCGTCGGCGCTGGTCGGGGCTCACTAGGGTGCGGGTCATGTCATTTCGAGTGCGCAACACGTTGCGGTTGGCTCTGATGGGTCTGGCCGTTGATGGCCTTCTGGTGCTGCAGTGGCGGTTTGGGCGTCATTCGTCGTGGGCCGGGATTGCGCCGTGGGGCCTGGGTTTCTTGGCGTTGACGCTGCTGAGCACGGGGTATGCGTGGTGGTTCTACGGCAGCCCGCAGCGGGTGGCCGAGCTGGCGGCGAGGAAGGCGGCGCGGCGGTCCGGCCTCTGACTGACCGTCCGCCGGCAGCCGGGAGCTGCGGGCCGACGTCAGCGAGCCCGGGCGTGGACGGGGGTCGGTGAAGGTCTGGGCGTTGGTGATCACGTTTGCGCCTCCTCGATCGCTGGGGATGCGGTTCGAGGCCAGGCAGGCGAAGCGTCTGGCGCGGCGCGGCCGGCACCAGTAGCCACAGCCACCTCGACCTGGTCGGGAGTTCAACTCTCCCTGCCCGCCTCCCTGGCCCGCTGTGTGTGGTCGCCTGCCATGAGCATGAGGGGGTCTGTTGTCGGCTCGGGGTAGCTGCATAGTCTTGATCCCCTTGAGGAGGGGCTTATGACTGATGATCAGGGGCAGGGCTACAGCGCGACCGAGGCGCTGAAGGGCAGGAGTATCAAGAGCGGTGCCAAGAAGTTCCTGGGCGGTGTGGTGATCGCGCTGGTCGTCCTGGGTGTCGCTGTCGGCTCGGTGGGCGCGGTTGTCGTCGTCGACTGGTTGGCGTTCCGCTTTGCGGTGTGGCTCGGCATCGTGCTGATGGTCATCGAGGGGATCGTGGGCCTGTACTGGCGCAGACACCCGAAACGATCCTGACCTGGGGTGATCGATTTCAATACTGGTCGCCGAGTACGACGTCTTCCACCTCTCGCTAGGCGGAACCGGCCTCGGCGTTCCAGGCGGTGAACGCCTCCGCCCATCGGATCGTCACCTCGGCCAGGGCCGCCCTGACAGGGATGGTGGCGACTTTCCCGTTGCTTCCGCCCAGGATCAGCGTGATGTCTCCGTCGTGCTTCTTCCCTCTGCGTCCCTTGGGCCGGGGCAGCGGAAGGTACTGCCCGGACGCGTCCAGGATGTGGAGGCGCGCGCCGTTGATGGGGGTGCGCACCGGGCTGAAGCCGGTGGTGTGCAACTCCGACGTATCCAGGCGCATGCGAAGGCCCACGGCGTTCGGCGGGCGCGGCGGTTTCTTGGGTGCAGCCATCCCGCCAGTGTGCGGCAAGTGCGGTGCTTTGCAGCTGAGTTCTGCCATTCCGGCTGCAGGGACCACGGTGCGCGCGGCTCAAGGCGATGCGACCCGGCACTGCCGGGCGAGTTCTCCAAGCGCCTGTCGGCGAACCCCCGGGTCACCGTTCCGCAACACACGCCCCGGGCCTGACCGGACCTGCAAGGCTGCCCGTACGCCGATGATCACAGCCCGGTTCGCCGGGGGCAGGCCACGGCGCAACACTGGATGCGACGGGTCCGCGCCCGTTCCGATCGAAGGCCACCCCATGAACCGTGCCGCAGCACTCACCGCCACTGCCCTCGCCGCGGCAGCCGCCGTGCTCACGATCGTGCCGGCGCAGGCCGCCGGATCCGTGCACCTCACGAAGATCTACTACAACAGCCCCGGCAGCGACACCCGCAGCAACGCGTCGCTGGACGCCGAGTACGTCGTGATAACCAACACGACCGGGGCCGCAGTCAACCTCAAGGGCTGGGTTCTGGTCGACGCCTCCAACCACAAGTACACCTTCACCAGCTTCTCCCTGGCCAAGGGCAAGTCCGTGACGATCCACACCGGACACGGCACCAACACCGCCACCAACCGCTACTGGGGCTCCGGCAACTACATCTGGAACAACGACAAGGACAAGGCCACCCTCAAGCGCGCCAGCGGTGCCGTGCAGGACACCTGCGCCTACAACAACGCCAAGGCCGCCTGGGTCAACTGCTGACCCGACCCACCTGCGGCCCCGCACCGGCCATCCTGGCGGGGCCGCTCTGCTCGGCGGCTCCTACAGCCAGTTGCCCCAGCCGAAGGTGAACAGGTAGGCCCTGCGTACGGCATCCCGACCATGGCGTCCGCGCAGCCGGAGCACCGTCAGTGTCAGGGTGAAGAGCGCCACGAAGCCCAGCGCCACCAGTGCGCCGGACCACGGCCCCGCGTAGCACCCCGTCACCACGGAGACCAGGACGACCGCCCCCGCGCCCACATGCGCCGCCGGCATGTCGGCCCGAAATACCTCACGCAGCAGGCGTCGGTTGTCCCGCAGATCTCGCAGGTAGCGCTCCCGGGCCGCCTCCGGGTCTGCCGGTCCGTCAGGCCAGTTGTCCACTCCGCCCCCAACCCCATGGCCGATCTCGCCCGGCCACCGTAGTGCCTGCTGGACCCCTGGGGTGAGGGCCGGTTGGCGCGTCGCTAGGATCCACTGACTTCCGCACAGCAGTCACACAAGGGGGACCATGTTCAGGATCGTGCGCTCCGCTGCGATGGCCGTTGCTGTCGCAGCGGCCTTCGCCGTCACGCCCACTGCCGCCGATGCGGCCACGGCACACGCCTACAGGCAGGCGTGCTGGGACGGCAGTCTCCAGGCTGCCGGCCACTTCGGCGTGGTGCCCGATGCCCACCGTGCCGGCCAGAAGCTGGACGTCTGGACGCCGATCAAGAACCGGGACACCATCCGGCGATGGGCCCAGTACAGCCTCACCATCGACGCCGGAGGCAAATGGCGCACCGTTCCGCCCACCGTGTGGTGGCGTGTCGACAAGGGCGGCTGGCACCAGATCCACTTCACCTGGCACCCCGGCGGGAAGAACTTCGACCCGGTCTGGACCACCGCCCAACTGGGTCTCGGGTTCTTCAACCCGGGCCAGACCCGCACTCTGGAGATCTCCACCAGCTTCGTCCGGAACGCCCACTCCGGCATGTACTCGGGTTGGGAGCAGTTCTCGACCCCCTGGTGCACCACCGCGGGAGGCCGTTTGGAGCAGGGGTCCTCAGTCGTGGCCTTCTACTACGACCCCTCCCACCCGAATTAGGCCAAGCCGGGCTGAGCCCTGGTTGGAGGAATATCCGTGATCGGTTCGTTGCAGTGCGTGGTTCTGGACTGTCCGGATGTCCTCGAACCGGCCCGGTTCTACGAGGCGCTCCTCGGTGGGGTGGTCGACCAGCCGGATCCCAGGTGGGCGGTCGGTGACGACTTCTCGACTCTGCACACGGGCTCCGGCCTGGTGCGGGCCACCCCTTCTGCCTTCTTCGAGGCTGACGGTTGTCTCGGCGGGATGCGTGTCCCGATGCTGTGCTGAATCGTTTATTCGGGCATGGACACTGCTCTGGCCGCCACTCCCCCCGTTCCCGCGCCCGCCGGGCGGCGCCGTCGATCGCGGCGGGTCGTGGCGGATCCGGACGAGCCCGTGTACGCGGCCCTGGTCGCCGAGTGGCGCGGGCGTGGGCGGACCATCCCCGGGGAGACGGACTGGGAGTGGCTGGACCTGGCCGCGTACGACAGCCGACGGTAGGCGGCTGCGCCGTCGGGGGCGGTGGCCGCTCGGTGCTGTTGCGATTGCCGCCTGTGAATTATGGAGAAGTTGTGCCCAACTGGTCTTGTCTTCAACTACCTTGATGGCCCGGCATGTGTGTGACACAGGGAGAGCTGGCGGCCATGGGCACTGGATCGAGTACCGCTGTGGTGGTTCTGGACGGTGGTCCCGTCGTGGAGATCCTATTGGAGGGCGATCTGGACCTGGCCGTGTCCCCGCTGCTGGCGCCGGTGGTGCGGCAGGTGCTGGTGGATCCGCTGGTGCGCTCGATCGAGCTCGACGTCGCGCTGGTCGCGTTCTGCGACAGCAGCGGGCTGAGTGCACTGCTCAACGCCAGGAACCGGGCGGCGGAGAAGGGTGTGTCGCTGCGGCTGGTACGGGTGGGGGCACGGCTGGAGCGGTTGCTTGCGGCGACCGGGCTCGGACGGGTGCTCGGGGTCGCCGGGTGAGCGGGCCGGCGGACGGACGGGGACGGGCGGGGACGGGCGGACGGACGCGGACGGGCGGACCGGCAGGCCGGCTGACGGGTACGTCGACGGCTCCGTAGGACTTCCGTAAGCAGGCGGTTCACGTGATTCGATGATCCGTGGCGGTCTCATGGAGAGGTGTCCAGACAGACTCTGCAGAGATCAGTTCTCGCCAAGGTTCCACCCGGGCTGCATCCGGCGCGGTTGCAGTCCGCATTCCGTTCGCGGCTGCACGAACCGCGCACCGCCGTGGTGATCGGACGGTGGCTCGGCGCCGCCTTCGTGATCTGCTTCCTGACCGGCCTGATCAGCCACGGGCTGCAGGATCCGCCCGGATGGCTGCGCGACCACCTGCCCAGCCGGCCGGTCGACGGCTACCGGATCACCCAGGGGCTGCACGTCATCAGCGGCATCGCGGCGATCCCGCTGCTCGGCGCGAAGCTGTGGACGGTGTATCCCCGGCTGTTCGCCTGGCCGCCGGTGCGCAGCGTGCTGCACGCGCTGGAGCGGCTGGGCATCGTCCTGCTGCTGGGGGCGGCGCTGCTGGAGGTCTTCACCGGGTTGCTGAACACGCTGCAGTGGTACCCCTGGCCGTTCCCGTTCCGGCAGACCCACTTCTGGCTGGCCTGGATCGCGGTGGGCGGGCTGCTGCTCCACATCGCCGCCAAGTACCCGGAGATCAGCGCGAACTGGCGCAGGGTCAGGGCGGCCCCGGTGCCCGGGCGGCGGGCGTTCCTGACCGGGGTGGCAGTCTCCGTGGCGACGGTCACCGCGGTCACCGCCGGCCAGTCGGTGCCCTGGCTGCGGCGGCTGGACCTGCTGGCGCCGCGCCGTCCCGACATCGGGCCGCAGGGGCTGCCGGTCAACCGGACCGCGGCCGCCGCCGGGACCGCCGGGGTCAGGGCGGCCGGCTGGCGGCTGACCGTGGCCGGCCCGGCCCCGTACACGCTGACGCTGGCCGAGCTGGAGGCGCTGCCCCAGTACACGGCGCTGCTGCCGATCTCCTGCGTCGAGGGGTGGAGCGCCTCGGCGCACTGGACCGGGGTGCGGGTGCGCGACCTGCTGGACCGGGCCGGGGCACGGGTCGGGGCCCGGCTGCGGGTGGTGTCGCTGGAACGCTACGGCGGCTATGCGACGACCGAGATGGAGGCGTCCTATGCTCGGGACCCGCTGACCCTGCTGGCCCTGCGGGTCAACGGCGAGGTGCTGGCGCCCGACCACGGGTACCCGGCGCGGATCATCGCGCCGAACCGGCCGGGCGTGCTGCAGACCAAGTGGGTGTCCCGACTGGAGGTGCTCGGATGAGCCGGACGCCGCGGGTGAGCCGGACGACGCGGGTGAGCCGGACGACACGGGTGAGCCGGGCGACACGGGTGCGGCTGGCGCTGCTGGTGGCGGGGGTCTCCCTGCTGGTGTTCGGGGTCCAGGGCCTGCTGGACGAGCCGTACCTCACCGGGCACCGGCTGCAGGTGCTGGTCTGGGCGGCCGGCGGGATCCTGCTGCACGACGGGGTGTGGATCCCGCTGGTGCTGGTGGTCGGGCTGCTGCTGGGCCGGGTGGTGCCGGACCGGGTGCGGGGCGCCGTCACGGCAGGGCTGATGACGGCTGCCGCGCTCGCCGCGGTGGGGCTGCCCGCGGTGGTCCGGGAACACGACCACAACGGCAACCCGACCCTGCTGCCGCTCCCGTACCTGCGGAACTGGCTGCTGCTGCTCGCCGCGGTGGCCGCCGGGACGGCGGTGGCCGTCGTGGTGCAGTGGCGGCGCGGTCGAGTGGGCAGGGGCCCATCCGGAGCCGGTCGACCAGGACCCGGCCGATCCGGAGGGGATCGGTCCGGTGGCCAATCCGGGAGGCCGACAGGTCCGAATGCGAGGCGTGACCGAGAACTGCGACAGAAGCCAACAAACCTGGCATAGCGCCGCCCGGCTGCTCCGGGTCGGGCTCGGCGCGCTGAGCGGTCTGGTGGCCGGCTTCACCGCGTTGGCGGTCGCGGAACTGGCCTCGGTCCCGGTGCGACAGCAGGCGGGTCCGGTCACGGCGGTGGGCGGCGCGGTCATCGACCGGACGCCGGGGGCCGTGAAGGAGTTCGCGGTCCGGCACTTCGGGACCAACGACAAGCTGATGCTGCAACTGGGCATCCTGGCGCTGCTCGCCGTCTTCGCGATGGCCATCGGTGCGGTCGCGGTGCGGTGGCGCCGGCTCGGGGCCGCGGGGGTGCTCCTCTTCGGGTTGCTCGGCGCCGTTGCCGCCGCCTCGCGTCCGGACGCGGGTGGTCTCGACTGGCTGCCCTCCGCGGTGGGTGCGGTGGCCGGGGCGGCGGTGCTGTACCTGCTGGCGGGGCGGTTGACGCCCGCCGGGTCCGCCGGGCCGGGCGGGGCGCAGGAGGCGGAAGGAGTCGCGCCCGAAGGGGCTTTCGACCGACGCGGCTTCGTCCTGCTGGCGCTCGCCGCCTCGGCGGCCTCGGCGGGACTGGGGGCACTCGGGCGCGGCCTCAACGCCGCCGGCGGGGACAGGGCCGTCGCCGAGCGCGCCGCCGTGGCCCTTCCGGTGCCTTCGTCCCGGGCTGCGGCCCTGCCGCGCGGGGTCGACCTCAAGGTGCCCGGGCTCAGCGCCTTCACCACGCCCAACCCGTCCTTCTACCGGGTCGACACCGCACTGGTGGTGCCCCGGGTGAACGCCGACTCCTGGCGGCTGCGGATCCACGGGAAGGGCGTCAGCAAGGAGTTGAACCTTGGCTACCACGATCTGCTCGCCCGCGACCTGATCGAGCGTGACATCACCCTGACCTGCGTATCCAACGAGGTCGGCGGCCCCTACCTGGGCAATGCCCGCTGGATCGGCGTCCCGCTGGCGCCCTTGCTGCGTGAGGCCGGGGTCCGGCCGCCCTCCCGGGGCGGACCGGCGGACCAGCTCCTGGCCCGGTCGGTGGACGACATGATGATCGGCAGTCCGGTGGAGACCGTCATGGACGGCCGGGACGCCATGCTGGCCCTGGGGATGAACGGCGAGCCGCTGCCCTTCGCGCACGGCTTCCCGGTGCGGATGCTGGTCCCCGGCCTGTACGGCTACGTGTCGGCCTGCAAGTGGCTCCGCGACCTGGAGCTGACCAGCTTCTCGGACTACGACGCCTACTGGGTGCGCCGCGGCTGGTCGCCGCAGGCCCCGATCAAGACCGAGTCCAGGATCGACACCCCCAAGCCGTTCGCGCAGATCGGCGCGGCCGAGGGGGCTGTGGCGGTGGCCGGGGTCGCCTGGGCGCAGCACCGGGGCGTCGACCGGGTCGAGGTACGGGTGGACGGCGGCCCCTGGCACACCGCCGACCTCGCGGCCGAGGACACCACGGACACCTGGCGGCAGTGGGTCTGGCGATGGCCGGCCACCCCGGGCTCGCACACCCTCGAGGTGCGGGCGACCGACCGCACCGGATACACGCAGACCGACCAGCGTGTCGGAACGGTCCCGAACGGCGCGACCGGCTGGCACTCGGTGGTCGTCAGCGTTGGCTGACGAAACCCCAAAAATCCTTCTGTACAAGGCAATCCATGACAAATGCTGCTTCGAATAACAGATGAGACAAAGGAGCCTTCCATGACCACCATGCGCACCTTCCGTGCCACCCGCACCACCCGTATCGTCGCCGCTTCCGTTGCTGCAGGTGCTCTCGCCCTCGGCGCCGCCGCCTGTTCCAGCGGCTCCAGCGGCACCGGCTCGGCCAACGGCGGGGCCACGTCCTCGACGTCCTCCGCGGCGGCGTCCGGCGGTGCCTCCGGGACGGCGATGGCCGACGCGCCGTTCGGCTCGGCCTGCGCCACGGTCCCGGCGACCGGCGCCGGCAGCTTCGACGGCATGGCCCAGGCCCCGGTGGCGACGGCCGCGTCCAACAACCCGGCGCTGTCCACGCTGGTGACGGCCGTCAAGGCGGCGGGTCTGGTGGACACCCTGAACAGCGCGCAGAACATCACCGTCTTCGCGCCCGACAACGCCGCCTTCGCCAAGCTGCCCAAGGCCACCCTGGACAAGGTGCTCGCGGACAAGGCGATGCTCACCAAGATCCTGACGTACCACGTGGTGGGTCAGAAGCTCACTCCGGCCCAGCTCGGCAGCGGCAGCTACCCCACGCTGGAGAAGCAGTCGCTGACCACCGCGGGCAGCGGCACGTCCTACACGGTGAACGGCACGGCGAAGGTCGTATGCGGCAATGTCAGGACGGCGAACGCGAATGTCGAGATCATCGACACGGTGCTGATGCCGCCGTCCTGATGCCCGGTGTTGGGGCGGTCGGCGGGAGCATTCGAATGATCATCCGAACTTCCGCATGAACGGACCAATCCGTCCCTGCGGTGGCGACGAACCAAGGGCGACCGCTGATCCCACCGGAGGTACCGATGCACGTGGCAGCCCGCGGCGACGAGCCCGCGGCTCCCGGCCCAGGTTCCCTGGAGACGCTGCTCGACCGTGTCTCCAGGGGCGACCAACAGGCCTTCGAGACCGTCTACTCGGCTGTCGCCGGGCCCGTGCTCGGCCTGGTGCGCCGACTGCTCCGGGATCCTGCGCAGTCCGAGGAGGTGGCGCAGGAGGTGTTGATCGAGGTGTGGCGGTGCGCCGCCCGCTTCGATCCCGACCGGGGCAGCGCGATGGCCTGGATCATGACCATGGCGCACCGCCGCGCGGTGGACCGGGTGCGCTCGGCCCAGGCGTCGAGCGACCGGGAGCAGCGCGCGGCCGCCCGGGACCACTCGCCGGCCTTCGACGAGGTCAGCGAGCAGGTCGAACGCCGGCTGGAACGTGAGCAGGTACGGCGCTGCCTCGGGTCGCTCACGGAGTTGCAACGGGAGTCCGTGATGCTCGCCTACTACCGTGGCTGTACCTACCAGGAGACCGCCGACCTGCTCGGTATCGCACTGGGGACCATCAAGACCCGACTCCGGGACGGACTCATCCGGCTCCGCGACTGCCTGGGGGTGACCTCGTGACCAGTGCCGATCTGCACACGCTCACCGGCGCCTTCGCTCTCCACGCGCTCTCCGACCGGGAGTCCGAGGAGTTCGCCCGCCACCTGTCCGCCTGCGAGGCCTGTGACCAGGAGGTGCGGGAGCTCCAGGAGACGGCGGCGCGGTTGGCGCTCGCCGCGGCTGTGACGCCCTCGGCCGAGTTCCGGGCCGGGGTCATGGCGGCGCTGCCCGAGGTGAGGCAGCTGCCGCCGCTGGTCAAGAACGCGGGTGGGCGGTCCTTCTGGCCGCTGCGCCGGCGGTTGATCCAGCGTCGGCTGCCGCAACTCGCCCTGGCCGCCTGCCTGGTGCTGGCGCTGGTCGCGGGCGGGTTCGCGATCGACGCGCATCAGCAGGAGCAGCGGCAGCGGCAGGCCACCGCGCAGGCCCAGTCGCAGGCGGCCACGCTGAGCGCGCTGTTCTCGGCGCCGGACGCCAGCTTCCACGGCGCGGCGGTGAAGGGCGGCGGCAGCAGTACGGTCGTCAGCTCGCAGCTGTTGCAGCAGACCGCCTTCGTCTTCCAGGGGCTGGCCGAACTGCCGTCCGGCAAGGTCTATGAGCTCTGGTACAGCAAGGGCGGCCACATGGTCCCGGCCGGGCTGCTGCCCGAGCGGGCCGTGGACGGCGCAACGATGCTGACCGGAACTCCGAGCGGTGCCGCCGGGGTCGGGGTGACTGTGGAGCCCGCGGGCGGGTCGCCGCAGCCCACGACCACGCCGGTGGTGCTGGTGGGACTGCCGACGACGTGACGGTGCGCCGTCGCGGCGCTGGGATCGCCGCGACGGTGCCTGTCCGACGTCGGCTGGGGGGAGTGTGGGCGGTCGGGTCCTCGGACCTGACCGCCCACACGCATGTCCGTGCAGGTGGGAGCGGTCTTGCGGACTGTACCTACTAGTATGTACGGTGGGTGCCATGAGCACTCCTGAACGTCTGATCGAGAGCACCCAGGAGCTCCTCTGGGAGCGCGGCTACGTCGGGACCAGCCCCAAGGCGATCCAGCAGCGCGCCGCGGCCGGCCAGGGCAGCATGTACCACCACTTCAAGGGCAAGCCCGACCTCGCGCTGGCCGCGATCCGCCGCAGCGCCGACGAGCGGCAGGCGCTGGCCGAGGAGCAGTTCTCCGGCGCCGGCACGGCGGTTGAGCGGGTCGCCGCCTACCTGCGCCGCGAACGGGACGTGCTGCGCGGCTGCCCGATCGGCCGGCTCACCCAGGACCCCGAGGTGGTCGCCGATCCGACGCTCCGTCAGCCCGTCGCCGACACCTTCGAGCACCTGACCCGGCGGCTCACCGCCGTCCTCACCGAGGGCCAGGCGCTGGGGCAGCTGGACTCCGAACTCGATCCCGCCGACACCGCCGCCACCGTGGTCGCGGTACTCCAGGGCGGCTATGTGCTGGCCCGGGCGGCGGACTCGGTCGAGCCGTTCCGGCGGGCGACCGAGGGTGCGATCGCCCTGCTCGCCGCCCGCGAACTGCGCTGACGCCACCGGCCGACCGAGCACCCGCCTGGAAGGGCCCAAACCGTGCACGCCATGCAGTACACGATCACCCTCCCCGCCGACTACGACATGGACGTCATCCGCCGCAGGGTCGCGGCCAAGGGCTCGCTGCTGGACGACTTCCCCGACCTCGGCCTCAAGGCCTACCTGATCCGCGAGCGCGGCCGCGAGGGTTCCCCCGTCAACGAGTACGCCCCGTTCTACCTCTGGAACGGCACGGCCGGCCTCGGCCGCTTCCTCTGGGGCGGTTCCGGCTTCGGCGGGATCGTCGCGGATTTCGGCCGCCCGACCGTCCGCCACTGGATCGGGGCCGCGGCCACGGCCGGACCGGAGCCGGCCGGAGGTCCGCCGCGCACGGCGGTCCGCCGCACCGGCACGGTGCCGGACGGCGCCGACCCGGCCGAGTCGATGGCCCGGGCGGAGGCCGAACTGTCCGCGCTCGCGGGCACCCCCGGGCTGCACAGCGCCGCCGTCGCGCTCGACCCGCACCACTGGGAGCTGGTCCACTTCAGCCTGTGGGCGGGCACCGCGCCCACCGACCTGCCGGGCGACCGCTACCAGGTACTGCACCTCTCGGCTCCGGGGCTGGCCGAGCTGACCCTCGCCGATCGGACAGCAGGAGCGACCCGATGAACCCGCCGAACCCCCTGAGCCCGATGAACCCGCTCACCGAGGCACCCCTGGACCGCGAGGCCGGCTACCGGCTGCTCGGGGAGCTCCAGGACGCCGAGGCCCAACTCGGCACCCTCGCCGCCCTGGACGTCCATGCCCCGGGCTTCCCCGACTGGATCGTCACCGCGCTCTTCGGCGGCACCTACCAGCGCGAGGGGCTGGCGCTGCGCGACCGGCAGATCGCCAACCTCGCCGCACTCACCGCGATGGGTGGTGTCGAGCCCCAACTCGCCCAGCACGTAAGGGCGAGCCTGCGGGTCGGGATGAGCCCGGAGGAGGTCGTCGAAGTGCTGGTGCACCTGGCCCCCTATGTGGGTGTGCCGAAGGCGCTGGCCGGTCTCCGGGTGGCCACAGCGGTGCTGGACGAGCCCCGGACGACGCCGTGACCATGGTCCGCACGGTCCTCGGGGACGTCCCGCCGGCGGAGTTGGGCATCGTCGACGCCCACGACCACCTCTTCCTGGCCAGCGCCCTGCTGCCCGGTCAGGAACTGGACGATATGGAGGCGGCACAGGCCGAGGCCCTGGCGTTCCACGCGCAGGGCGGCGGCACCGTCGTCCAGTGGACGCCCCACGGCCTGGGCCGCAGGGCGGAGCTGCTAGCGGAGGTCTCCCGGGCGACCGGGGTGAACATCGTCGCGGCAACCGGGCTGCACCAGGCCCGGCACTACGGCCCGGGGTTCGACCTCGCGGATCCGGCTTCCACCGGGCTCACCCCGGCCGCGCTGTTCACCGCCGAACTGACCGAGGGGCTCCGGGCGTCGGACGGCGACGAGGTGCTGCCGGCCCGGGCCGGCCTGATCAAGGTGGCCGGCGGCTTCCACCGGCTGGACCCGCATGCCCGCACGGTCATGGCCGCAGCGGCGGAGGCGCACCACGCCACGGGCGCGCCGATCGGGGTGCACCTGGAGCACGGCTCGGCCGCCGCCGAGGTCCTGGCCCTGCTCTGCGACGACCTGGCGGTACCGGCGGAACGGGTCGTCCTCGGCCACCTCAACCGCCTCCCCGACCTGCGGCTGCACCGGGAAGCGGCGGAGCGCGGAGCCTACCTCTGCTTCGACGGTCCGTCAGAGGCCAACCACGCCACGGACTGGAGGCTGCTGGACGCTCTGGCCGCGCTGGTCGACGCGGGCCACGCGGATCAGCTCCTGATCGGCGGCGACACCACCACCGCGGGCGCCCGCGCCGCCACCGGCGGGGGCCCCGGCATCCCCTACCTGCTGCATACCCTCCGTCCCCGGCTGCGTCGCGAGCTGGGCGAGGAGACCGCGGACCGGCTCTACACCGTGAACCCGGCGCGGGCGTTCGCCTGGGCCTGAGGGACAGGGCACCGATGCCGGCACGTAGGGTGAGCGGGCATGGACACCATGACGGCAATCTGGTCGTTCGCCCTGGTCGTCGGCCTGCTGACGCTGACGCCCGGGCTCGATACGGCACTGATACTGCGAACCGCCGCGCTGCGGAGCCGGCCTGAGGCGTGGGGGGTTGTGCTGGGGATCCAGGCCGGGACGCTGGCCTGGGGGATGTTGAGTTCGCTCGGGGTGAGCGCGCTGCTGACGGCGTCGCACACGGCGTACGAGGCGCTGCGGGTGGCGGGCGCCGGCTACCTGCTGTGGATGGGCAGCCGGATGCTGTGGGGGACGCTGCGGCGACGGAGCGGCGAGGCGGCGGCGGACCTGGACGCGGACGAGGCGGTGGCGGCGGGCGACGCGGCGGGTGCCGGGGGCCGGGTACTGGTGGGGCTGCGGCGCGGGGCGCTGACGAATCTGCTCAACCCCAAGGTGGGCGTGTTCTACGTGGCGGTGCTGCCGCAGTTCATCCCGGCCGGGGCGCCGCATCTGGCCATGGGCGCGCTGCTGACCTGCGTGCACGTGGCGGAGGGGCTGACCTGGTCGGTGGTGCTGGTGGCCTTCGCCGGGGTGCTGCGGAACTGGCTGCGGCGGCCGGTCGCGCGGCGGGTGCTGGACCGGGTCACCGGGGTCGTCGTGGTCGGGTTCGGGCTTCGGCTGGCGCTGGGCGACTGAGACGACTGGAGCAGCCGGGCAGCCGGGCGTGTCAATGATGGTTGACGCCCGGCGAGTGTCAACGTACATTGACAGCATGAGTGAGACCAGACAGCTCGCGGACGACGCGGGCAGCCGCGACCCCGCGGTGGGGCTCAGAGCGGTCCGCGCTCTGCGCGACCTCGCCGAGCGGCTCGAGGACCTGCAGGTCGGCAATGCCCGGGCGCAGGGTTGGTCGTGGCAGGACATCGCCTCCTGTCTCGGCGTCAGCAGGCAGGCCGTGCACAAGAAGCACGCCCGGCGCGGGCCGGGATTCTTTGGAAGAGGTGACGAGTAGCCATGCTCGAACGATTCACCGCGCCCGCGCGCCGGGTGGTCACCGAGACGCAGTTGGAGATGCGCGGGCTGCACCACGGCCACGTGGGCACCGAGCACCTGCTGCTCGCCCTGCTCCGGCAGCCGGCGGAACCGGCGGCCGCCCTGCTGGTGCGGCACGGCCTCGACCTGGAGACGGCCAGGGCGGCGGTGCAGCGGCTGCTGGGGGAGTCCGGCGCGACGATCGACGGTGCGGCACTGGAGACGATCGGGATCGACCTGGACATGGTCACCGCCCGGGTCGAGGCCGCCTTCGGGGTCGGTGCCCTCGCCAACCCGGGCGGGGCCGCGGGCCGGGGGCGGACCAGGACCCAGGGCCGGGGCACCTTCACCACTCGGGCCAGGAAGGTCCTGGAGCTGGCGGTGCGGGCCGCGCAGGGCCGGGGGGACAGCAGCATCGGCACCGGCCATCTGCTGCTCGGAATGGTGCGCGAGGGCGGCGGGTTGGCGGTGGGCGTGCTCAGGGACCACGGCCTGGACCTGGCCGAGGTCGAGCGGGAGACCGAGCGGAGCCTCGGCGCGGACGCGGCCTGACCGGCCGCGCAGCGCAGCAAGGAGGGCCGACCCGAAACGGGTCGGCCCTCCCTCGTCGCACGGTCACGCCGGGTCACGGCGCTCGGGTCACGGCGCGGAGTCCTTGACGTTGGGGCTGAGGGCGTAGGCCCGTATCGGGGTCATCCCGCCGTAGCCGGGGAGGCTGACCGTGTCCTGGGTGCCCACCTGGGCGCAGGAGCCGGTCTGGTTGCCGGTCTGCACGTTGGCGTTGCTCAGCGCGACCTTGGTGTTGGCCGGCGGGGCGGAGGCCTTGCCGCCGGGGTAGGTGTTGCCGGTCGGCCAGTCGGTGCCGATGAGCAGGTGTATGCCGCTGGCGGTGCCCTGCTTGAGCGCGCTGCTCGGCAGGCCGAGGCTGCTGGCGACCTCCTGGGCGTCGGCCGCGCGGCCGGGGCCGTAGGTGAGCGTGGTGGTCTTGATGTTGGTGGACGGCGGCGACTCGATGTCGGTGTTGGACGCGTAGCCGTCCGCGATCAGCACCTTCTGCAGTTCGGAGGCGCGACCGGTGAGGGTGGTGGTGCCGTTCGCCACATGGACGGCGATCTCCGAGGGAGCCAGCGCCGACTTGGTGGCGGCGGGCGCCTTGGAGGCGCTCGCGGCGGCCGTCGAGGGCGCGGCCTTGGCGGTGGCTGCGGCGGCGCTGGACTTGGCGCCGCTGGCGGTGGTCAGCGACTGGTCGTTGGCGATGGTGGAGAACAGGGTCTGTGCGCCGGGGGCGATCACCAGGCGGTTGATGTTGGTCGGGTCGGCCCCGGTCTGCATGGTGGTGAAGGTGATGCGGTCGGTGGGGACCTTGTTGAGGTCCTCGGCCAGGCCGGTCAGCTTGGGGATGCTGTCCAGCGAGGTGTCCACGGTGAGCGCCTTGGTGGCGGCGTTGGCCAGGTTCCACAGCTTGGTCGGGCTGGTGAGGGTGCCGGCGCTCTTCATCTGGTTGATCATCGCGGTCAGGAAGATGTGCTGCGCCGCGGTCCGGCCGATGTCGCCGCCGTTCCCGAAGCCGTGCCGGGTGCGGACGAACTCCAGCGCGGCCACGCCCTTGAGGGTGTGGGTGCCCTTCGCCAGCTTGAGGTGCGACTGCGGGTCGTAGACGTTGTTGCTGACGCAGACCTTCACGCCGCCCACCGCGTCCGACATGGCGACCACGCCGCTGAAGTCGACCATGGCGAAGTGGTCTATGGGGATGCCGGTCAGCTGGTGGATGGCGGCGACGCTGCAGCCGGGCCCGTACTGCAGGGCGCTGTTGATCATTCCGTAGCCGCCGCTGGTGCTGGCGCCGGTCTTGTCGTCCTTGCAGGCGGGCAGGTTGGTCATCAGGTCGCGCGGGACGCTCATCACCGTCGCGTTGCTGCGGTCCGCGGAGATGTGGACCACCATCTCGACGTCGGCGTTGCCGTCGCCGCCGCTGCTACCGCCGGCGCAGTCGCCGCCGAGCTTGCAGTCGGCGGCGTTGGCGCGGATGTCGGAGCCGATCACCAGCATGTTGATGGGGCTGCGGCCGAAGGCGTCGACCTTCTCGGTGCCCGCGTTGCCCGAGGTTCCGGCGAAGAGAGCGTCGCTCTTGATGTTGCCGTTGAGCTTCTCGTACGCGTAGACGCCGCCCGCCGCAGCGACGACCATGACGCCGGCCGTGCTGATGGCTATGATCTTGATCGGACTCTTCTTCTGGCCCTTCTTCGCCGCCTTGCGCATCGCCGCGCGACCGCCGGGGGGCGGACCAGCTGCGCCGGGACCTCCGGGTGCCGCACCTCTGCCCTGGGATGGACTTCCGCCACCACGGCGGGCAGCGGCCCGGCCACCGGTACTGGCGTCGCTCATGGTCACATCCTTGGTCAGGTGAGCCCGAAGGCTACCGGTCGAAACTTTTGCTACTCGTCGAACGCGCGTGCTCTGTATCGGGGGCATGGGGGCACAGGAGGTAGGACTGTCCGCTCCTGGGTTCCGGTTCCACGGCTGGGCAATTTAGCAAGTGTTTGTGAGTACGACATAAGGACAACCCTGCGAATCGTTTCTGCGGGGTAACGAGCGGCTGTGAGTGACGGCCGCCGTCACGTCCGGTGATCGGACGATCGCGGGGGAGCACCGTGGGGTGAGCGGGATCACGTGGGGATCCACTCTGCCATCCGCACCCGGCCGTTGGGAGTGGAGGGGCGTAAGAGACGTCCACGCACCGTCGGGGCCCCTGATTTTGAACGTTGACGGGCATGTGTTCGGGCCAGGAAAATGGAACCCCGCTGTTTATTGCGTGCCCCGAAGGGTTATGTACCGCTTTGATACTGATCGACGCTGTGACGAAGCGTTACCCGGACGGCACTACGGCCGTGGACCGACTCACCCTGGAGATACCGGACGGTTCCATCACCGTTCTGGTCGGACCGTCCGGCTGTGGCAAGACCACCACGCTGCGCATGATCAACCGCATGATCGAACCGACCGAGGGACGGATCACCCTCGACGGCGCCGACATCCGCGAACAGCCGGTCAACTCGCTGCGCCGCACCATGGGTTACGTCATCCAGCACGCCGGGCTGTTCCCGCACCGCACCATCGTGGAGAACATCGCCACCGTCCCCCGGCTGCTCGGCTGGGACCGCCGGGAGGCCAGGACCCGCGCGCTGGAGCTGATGGAGCGGGTCGGCCTGGACCGCTCGCTGGCCAAGCGCTACCCCTACCAACTGTCCGGGGGCCAGCAGCAGCGCGTCGGCGTGGCCCGCGCGCTCGCCGCCGATCCGCCGGTGATGCTGATGGACGAGCCCTTCTCTGCCGTCGACCCCATCGTCCGCAAGGGTCTGCAGGACGAACTGATACGCATTCAGGGCGAGTTGGGCAAGACCATCGTCTTCGTCACGCATGACATCGACGAGGCCATCAAGATCGGCGACATGGTCGCGGTGCTCCGCGAGGGCGGGAAGCTGGCCCAGTACGCGCCGCCGGCCGAGCTGCTGTCGGCGCCGGCCGACGGCTTCGTCGAGGACTTCCTCGGCCTGGACCGCGGCATCCGCAGGCTGTCCTTCTTCACCGCCGCGGGACTCGAACTGGACACCGTGCCGATCGTCGCGGTCGACAGCACGGCCGAGCAGTTGGCGGCCCGCACAGTCCCACAGACTCCTTACCTTCTTGTCACCGACACCGAGGGCCGTCCCCTCGGTTGGGCCGACGCCAAGCAGCGGGCCGCCGGCAGCGAGGCGCTGATCCCCTTCGGCCACTCGTTCACGGCCGGACGCGACTCGCTCCGCGCCGCGCTGGACTCGGCGGTGCTCTCCCCGACCGGCTGGGCGGTCGCGGTCGACGAGAACGGCCGCGCCGTCGGTGTCGCCGCGCAGGAGACCATCGCCGCCGCGATCAGGACCGCGCACCTGGAGCAGCAGGCCACCGGGTCGGCCTCCGGTGTCGCCGACGCAGCTCCGGTGGATGCGTGATGGGCGGCTTCTTCGACATCCCGAGCGACCTGCAGGCCAGCTGGTGGGGCCTGATCGGGCTGCACCTGGAGGAGGCGCTGGTCCCGGTCCTGTTCGGACTGCTGATCGCGCTGCCGCTGGCCCAGCTCTGCGCCCGGTTCCGCTGGCTCTATCCGCCCATGCTCGGCATCACCACCGTGCTCTACGCGCTGCCGTCGCTGGCCTTCATCGTGCTGCTGATCAACTGGACCGGCCTCAGCACCACCACCGTAGAGATCCCGCTGACCATCTACAGCCTGGTCGTGCTGATCCCCGCGATCGTGGACGGGGTCCGCTCGGTGCCCGAGGAGACCCACGCCGCGGCCACCGCGATGGGCTTCGGACCGATCCGCCGCTACATCCAGGTGGAGCTGCCGATCGCGGTCCCGGCGATCTTCGCCGGGCTGCGGGTCGCCACCGTCTCCAGCATCAGCCTGGTCAGCGTCGGCGCGCTGATCGGCAACGAGGGCGGCCTGGGCAACCTGCTGTCGGACGCCCTGCACTACCACCGCCCGATCCTGGCCTGGAACTCCGTGCTCACCACCGCCGTCCTGGCGATCCTCATCGACGGCCTGCTGGTGCTGCTGCGCCGGCTCCTCACTCCCTGGGCGGTGCGGTGAACCTGTTCCACTACGCCAATGTCTTCTTCAGTGACAACGCCAACTGGAGCGGGGCGGACGGCATACCGACCCGGCTGTGGGAGCACGTCCAGTACACGCTGATGGCGCTCGGCATCGCCGGGGTGATCGGCCTGCCGCTCGGGCTGGTCACCGGTCACACCGGGCGCGGCGGGAATGCGCTGGCGCTGGTCGCCACCGCGGCCCGGGCGCTGCCCAGCTTCGGTCTGCTGGTGCTGCTCACGGTGCTGATGGGGCTGGGCCTGACCCCGGTGATGGTCCCGCTGGTGGCCCTGGCGGTGCCGCCGATGCTGGTCACCACGTACGAGGCGATCCGCTCGGTGGACCGCTCGCTGGTGGACGCGGCCCGGGGCATGGGGATGGGGCCGCTGCGGGTGATGTTCCAGGTGGAGCTGCCGGTGGCGCTGCCGCTGATCCTGAGCGGGATCCGCTCTTCCGCTGTGCAGATCGTGTCGACGGCGACGATCGCGGCGTACGTGTCCTTCGGCGGGCTGGGGCGGTACATCGTGGACGGGCTCTACCAGGTGGACTACAACAAGGTGGTCGGCGGGGCTGTGCTGGTCGCTGCGCTGGCGGTGGTGACGCTGGGGGTGTTCTGGGTGGCCGGGCGGGTGCTGGTGTCTCCTGGGGTGCGCAGGCAGCAGCGGTAGGGTTTTCGGCCGTTTGCGGGTGCGGACCGTAGTTGGCTGGTCGCGCAGTTCCCCGCGCCCCTAGGGGGCTGCAACATGCCCGCCGTGGTTCAGTTGCACTATCCAGGGGCGCGGGGAACTGCGCGACCAGCCACCCCCACAGCGTTAGCGTTCCGCGCGGGCCAGGGCCAGCTCCAGGACGACGAGAAGAGCGTCGCGGACGGACCCGCGCTCGCGGGCGTCGAAGAGGACCAGCGGGACGCTCTCGCCGATGTCCAGGGCCCAGCGCACCTCGTCCAGGTCGTGGCCCAGGCTGCCGTCGAAGACGTTGACGCCCACGGCGAACGGCAGGCCCTTGTTCTCGAAGTAGTCGACGGCGGCGAAGCAGTCGTCCAGCCGCCGGGTGTCCACGATCACCAGACCGCCCAGCGCGCCCTCCACCAGGTCGTCCCACATGAAGCCGAAGCGGTCCTGTCCGGGCGTGCCGAAGAGGTAGAGCTTCAGAGTGGGGTCCAGGGTGATGCAGCCGAAGTCCATGGCGACCGTGGTCGTGGTCTTGTGCGGGGTGTGCGTCAGGTCGTCGACCCCGGCCGCGACCTCGGTGATGCTGGCCTCGGTGGTCAGCGGCTCGATCTCGGATATCGCGGCGACGGTGGTGGTCTTGCCCACGCCGAACCCACCCGCGATGACCATCTTGACGGGGAGCGGGGGGCGGTTGGAGACGGCGGTGCCGAGGTGGTCTGACTCAGGCAGGGCGGTCGCTGTCACGTGGAAGTCCTCGGGAGTCGGGGACGGCGCGGAGACCATCGATAACCCTTCGCAGTACGGAAACGTCTTGGGCGGTGCTGGCCTGGGGTACGTAGACGGCCAGGTGCCGGGCGGTGCGCAGGTCGCCGGCGATCACCCGGACGACGTTGAGGTGGAGCCGTAGCCGGGCGGCGAGCTCGGCGAGGGACAGCGGGACCCGGCAGGCCGCGACGATCGCGTGCTGCTCGAAGGTGAGGCCCGGAAGCGCGGCCAGCCCGTCCGACGTGGCCACGACCTGGGTTTCCAGGGGCAGTTCGGCGGCCCCGGCGACACGACCCGTGGTGAGCAGGAACGGGCGGACGGCGAGGCTGCTGCGGGTGCTCTCGGGCGCGGTGACCGGAGCGGGCTCCGGCTCCGGCTCGGGAGCCGGAGCGGCGGGCAGGGGCGGGGGAGGCGGGTCGTCCGCCATCACGTACGGGCGCAGTGGGCGTACCTGCGGGGAGCCGTACGGGCCCTCGGTGGTTGCCGCGCTGCCCACCATGCTGGTCCTCTCTCGCTCGTCCCGGCGTCTTGATGCTTCGTCAGTCACAGTAAGCAGTAAGTATATTGGTTAGGTTGTTCGAGCACAGTCAAAGTCGATCAACTGGCCGAGGAGGCACCCACGCCGTTCTTCAGCTCGATGATCAGCTGCGGGCTCAGCGCGGCGCCGGCCCGGTTGGCGAACAGCGTCATCTCGTAGGCGATGTTGCCGAGCTTGGCCTCCTTGGAGGCCACCACGCCCAGCACCGAACCGTTGCCTATGGAGGAGACCAGCAGGTGGCCGCCCTCCAGGTCGATGATCACCTTGTTGAGGGCGCCCAGACCGTAGTTGCCCGAGGCGCCCGCGGCGAGGCTGGTGATGCCCGACACGATGGCGGCGAGCCGTTCCGAGTCGGCCGGGTCCCTGAGTCTGGACACGGCGATCAGCAGCCCGTCCGAGGACACCGCGATGGCGTCAACCACGCCTGCGGTCTCCGTGGCGAAACGGTTCAGCAGCCAGGTGAAGTCGGCGGCGGCGGAAGCCAGGGCGGCGGGGTCGTCTGTGGGCGTGGTCACGGTCCCACTCCTTCCGGAAGTTCCTGCGGTGCGGCGACGTTTGGCGCAGCGTTCTGTTGTAGCAAGTCCGTTGGTGCGGCGTCCGGTTGGGTACTGCCTTGTTGGGTGTCGCCGACGCGCAGTCCGGTCAGCGTGGCGTCGCGCTCGGCGCGGTCGACGGCTGCCTCGAACTCCTCCAGCGAGTCGCGCACGGCCTCGGCGTCCAGCTGCGGCGGGGCGAAGGCGGCCGCGGCGGGCGGCTGGGCCGGTCGGGCCTGGTTCAGGGTGGCGCCGCGGACCCGGCGGCGCAGTGTGCCGCCCTCGGGCCCGGGCCGGGCCGCCTCGCCTGCCTGCGGCTCGACGGCGCCGGCCTGCGCGTGGACCGGCTCGTCCGGGGCGCGGCGCGGCGTCCGGCGGGGTAGCCCGCCGTCCGGTGCGGCCGTGGCGGCCGGGACCGCTGCGGGTCCGCCCGCGGGCCACCCCGAGGGGGCAGCCGGGACCGGAGCCGGGGCGGCCGGAGCCACC